>NZ_JACAQL010000008.1:145670-360378 GCF_013385245.1 Pseudomonas sp. IPO3747 | reverse complement strand
AAGACAGTTGCTCCCACATTTGTCGGTATTTCCAGTCTCACATAGCAGGGGTTTTCAGGCCGTTTCGACGGCCTTTTTTTTCGCCTTGAGATTATTCGACGGCATATGCATTTATAGAATAAACAAATGAAAAAATAAGATTTTAAGATATATAAATATGCTGATAGGGTCTGTTCCATCTTGGCGACATCGCCACCCAGCGAACCGCCGACACTTGCCCAAGGAATACCTGCATGCTGGTCGTAACACTTGGAGGCAGCCCCAGCCAGCGTTCGCGCTCCGGGGTCTTGCTGGAAAAAACCCGTCAGTGGCTGCAAGACAAAGGCGTGGAAGTGGTGAGTTATCAGATACGGGACTTCCCCGCCGAAGACTTGCTGCACGCCCGCTTCGACAGCCCCAAAGTCATCGATCTGTTGCAGCAAATCGCCAATGCCGACGGCCTGGTCATCGCCACGCCGGTGTACAAGGCCTCGTTTTCCGGCGCGCTGAAAACCGTACTCGACCTGCTGCCCGAGCGCGCCCTGGCCCACAAGATCGTGTTGCCAATGGCCACCGGCGGCAGCATTGCCCACATGCTGGCGGTGGACTACGCCTTGAAGCCGGTGCTGTCGGCCCTCAAGGCCCAGGAATTGCTCCACGGTATTTTCGCCGAAGACAGCCAGATCGCTTACGCCGAAGGCAGTGCCCAGGCGCAACTGGTGCCGGTGCTTGAACAGCGTCTGCACGAAGCCCTGGAGACGCTGTATGGCGCCATGGCCCGTCGCCCCAAACCGCTGGACCCCAATGTGTTGAATGAACGTTTGTTGAGTGCTCGCTGGAGCATTTAAGCCGTACCGGATTTTGTAGTACTCACCTTACTCAGCCGCCAACGGCCAAGCAGGTGCAGCCAACCCCCTCATCGCATTATTTGGAGAGAGCGCCATGCGCACTGTCATCTTGCGTCGTGGTCTGGTCGCACTGTTTGCTGCGGCTGTGTCCTTCGGCGCCATTGTTCAAGCCCAGGCCGCCGAGACGTTGCGGATCGGTTATCAGAAGTACGGCACGCTGGTGCTGCTCAAAGCCAAGGGCTCGCTGGAAAAACGCCTGGCCGCCCAGGGCGTGCAAGTGCAATGGACCGAATTCCCCGGTGGCCCGCAGTTGCTCGAAGGCCTGAACGTCGGTGCGATCGACTTTGGTGTCACCGGCGAAACGCCGCCCGTGTTCGCCCAGGCGGCGGGTGCAGATTTGCTCTACGTCGCCTATGAGCCACCCGCGCCGACCAGTGAAGCGATCCTGGTGCCCAAGGATTCGACGATCAAATCGGTGGCCGAGCTCAAGGGCAAGAAAATCGTGCTCAACAAAGGCTCCAACGTGCACTACCTGTTGGTACGTGCCCTGGAAGATGCCGGCCTCAAATACACCGACGTGCACACCATCTTCCTGCCACCCGCCGATGCCCGCGCCGCGTTCGAGCGTGGCAGCGTCGATGCCTGGGTGATCTGGGACCCGTACCAGGCAGCCGCCGAGAAACAACTGCAAGCGCGCACCCTGCGTGACGGCACCGGCATTGCCGACAACCACCAGTTCTACCTGGCCACCAAGCCCTACGCCACGCAGCACCCGGACGTGATCAAGGCGCTGGTGGAAGAAGTGCGCGCAGTGGGCGAATGGTCCAAGGCCAACCCTCAGGAAGTAACCGAACAAGTCGCGCCACTGCTCGGCTTGCCGGCGGACATCACCCTGACCTCGGTCAAGCGCCAAGGCTACGGCGCGCTGTTCCTGACCCCGGAAGTGGTCGCCGCCCAGCAGAAAATCGCCGACACCTTCTACCAGCTCAAATTGATCCCCAAACCCTTGAGCATCAAGGACGTGATCTGGACTCCATCCGCCGCCGTCGCCAAAGCGCCGTAATCCGACTTCTTCAGGAGACAACTCCATGAGCCTCAATATTTTCTGGTTCCTGCCTACCCACGGCGACGGCCATTACCTTGGCACCGCCGAAGGCGCCCGCGCCGTCGATCACGGTTATCTGCAGCAAGTGGCCCAGGCGGCTGACCGCCTGGGGTTCGGTGGGGTGCTGATTCCTACCGGCCGCTCCTGTGAAGACTCGTGGCTGGTCGCCGCCTCGCTGATCCCGGTAACCCAGCGACTGAAATTCCTTGTCGCGCTGCGCCCCGGCATCATCTCCCCGACGGTGGCGGCGCGTCAGGCCGCGACCCTGGACCGGTTGTCCGGCGGGCGCGCTTTGTTCAACCTGGTCACCGGCGGTGATCCGGAAGAGCTGGCCGGCGATGGCTTGTTCCTCAGCCACGAAGAGCGCTACCAGGCCTCGGTGGAATTCACCCGCATCTGGCGCCGCGTGCTCGAAGGCGAAACCGTGGATTACGACGGCGAGCACATCAGCGTCAAAGGCGCCAAATTGCTCTATCCGCCGATCCAGCAGCCACGTCCGCCGCTGTACTTCGGCGGCTCCTCTGAAGCCGCCCAGGACCTGGCAGCCGAACAGGTGGAAATGGTGTTGACCTGGGGCGAACCACCGGCCGCCGTCGCGGAAAAGATCGAGCAGGTGCGGGCCAAGGCAGCAAAACTTGGGCGCACCGTGCGCTTCGGTATTCGCCTGCATGTCATCGTGCGCGAAACCAACGATGAAGCGTGGAAAGCCGCCGACAAACTGATTTCCCATCTGGATGACGAAACCATCGCCCGCGCCCAGGCATCCCTGGCGCGTTTCGACTCGGTTGGCCAGCAGCGTATGGCCGCTTTGCACGGTGGCAACCGCGACAACCTCGAAGTCAGCCCCAACCTGTGGGCCGGTGTCGGCCTAGTGCGCGGCGGTGCCGGCACCGCACTGGTGGGTGACGGCCCAACCGTTGCGGCGCGGGTCAAGGAATACGCGGCGCTGGGCATCGACACTTTTATCTTCTCCGGTTACCCACACCTGGAAGAGTCGTATCGGGTTGCCGAGTTGTTGTTCCCGCACCTGGATATCGAGCGTCCCGAGCTGCCAAAAAGCGCCGGTTACGTCAGCCCGTTCGGCGAAATGGTCGCCAACGACATCCTTCCCAAAGCTGCGTCGCAGAGCTGAGGCGCCATTATGGATTTTGAAAAATTAAGTCATCGTGTTGCGCCCTGGGTGCTGCCGATTTTACTGCTGGCGGTGTGGCAGTTGTCGGTGTCGGCGGGCTGGTTGTCGACGCGCATTCTGCCGGCGCCCAGCGCCGTGATCGAAGCGGGCGTCAACCTGGTACGCAGCGGCGAAATCTGGACGCACCTGGCCATCAGCGGCTGGCGTGCCGGGCTGGGCTTTGTGATCGGTGGCAGCATCGGTTTGGCCCTGGGCTTTATCACCGGCCTGTCGAAGTGGGGCGAGCGCCTGCTGGACAGCTCGGTGCAGATGATCCGCAACGTGCCGCACCTGGCGTTGATTCCGCTGGTGATTTTGTGGTTCGGCATTGACGAGACCGCGAAGATTTTCCTGGTCGCCCTCGGCACGCTGTTCCCGATTTACCTGAATACCTACCACGGCATCCGCAACGTCGACCCGGCGCTGGTGGAGATGTCGCGCAGCTACGGTTTGTCCGGTTTCAGCCTGTTCTGGCAAGTGATCCTGCCGGGCGCGTTGCCTTCGATTCTGGTGGGCGTGCGCTTCGCCCTGGGCTTTATGTGGCTGACGCTGATCGTGGCGGAAACCATCTCGGCCAGTTCCGGCATCGGTTACCTGGCGATGAACGCCCGCGAATTCCTGCAAACCGACGTGGTGGTACTGGCGATTGTGCTCTACGCCATCCTCGGCAAGCTCGCCGACCTCGCGGCGCGTGGCCTGGAACGTGTGTGGCTGCGCTGGCATCCGGCTTACCAAGTGAATAAAGGAGGTGCGGCATGACCGCTCAACAACCTCCGCGCCTGCTCAAGGGCATCCCGCTGGCGGTGCGCAAATTGCGCAAGGCCTTTGGTGCGCGGGAAGTACTCAAAGAGATTGATCTGCACATTCCGGCCGGTCAGTTCGTGGCCGTGGTCGGCCGCAGCGGCTGCGGCAAAAGTACCTTGCTGCGTCTGCTCGCAGGCCTGGATAAAGCCAGTGGCGGCGAGCTGCTGGCCGGCTCCGCGCCGTTGAGCGAGGCGATTGAAGACACGCGGTTGATGTTCCAGGAAGCGCGTTTGCTGCCGTGGAAAAAAATCATCGACAACGTGGGCCTGGGCCTTAAAGGCAACTGGCGTCCCAAGGCATTGGAAGCGTTGGAGGCAGTGGGTTTGGCCGAGCGCGCCAATGAGTGGCCGGCGGCCTTGTCCGGTGGCCAGAAGCAACGCGTGGCCCTGGCTCGCGCGTTGATTCACCAGCCGCGCCTGTTGCTGCTCGATGAGCCGTTGGGGGCGCTGGACGCCCTGACCCGCATCGAGATGCAGCAACTGATCGAAAATCTTTGGCAGAAGCACGGCTTCACCGTGTTGCTGGTCACCCATGATGTCAGCGAAGCCGTGGCGATTGCTGACCGCGTGATTCTGATTGAAGACGGCGAAATCGGCCTCGACCTGATCGTCGACCTGCCACGCCCGCGTGCCCGTGGCTCACATCGCCTGGCCGCGCTGGAAGCTGAAGTGCTTAACCGGGTGCTGTCGCTGCCAGGCTCGCCGCCGGAACCTGAACCTGTTTCACCGCTGCCTACGCAATTGCGTTGGGCTCAATAACGCATAGAGGAAAACCATCATGACTATCAAAGCCATCAACGTACGTAACCAGTTCAAAGGCACCATCAAGGAAATCGTCGAAGGCGACGTGCTGTCGGAAATCGACGTGCAGACCGCGTCCGGCATCGTGACTTCGGTGATCACTACCCGCTCGGTCAAAGAGCTGGAACTGGTGATTGGCAGCGAAGTGATTGCCTTTGTGAAGTCCACCGAGGTGTCGATCGCCAAGTTGTGATCACTCCACTGATCGTTCCCACGCTCTGCGTGGTAATGCATCCCGTGACGCTCTGCGTCACCGCAATGCAGGCGGGACGCGGAGCGTCCCAGGCGGCATTCCCACGCAGAGCGTGGGAACGATCAGCGCTTGGGCAAATACGCCGGCAAATAAAGCCCCACATACGCATCAAACACCCGCATCCCTTCCTCGGCCATGCGCGGCGTAATCTGCCCATGCTGATGCACCGAGCGCGCGTACACGCGGTCGCTCAACTCCAGCGCCAGCGCGAACACGTCCACGTCGGTGGGCAAGGTCGGCACTTCGAAGTGGCGGTTGAACACGTCAAGCATTAAATCCCCCAGCTCCAAATCATGCTGACGGTCCGCCTGGGTCACTTCGGCAAGCCCGTGTTGCGCCAGGATCAACTGGCGTGCGGCCGCGTCGTTGCTGTAGATGCTGAGCATGCGTTGCTCGACGATAGAGGACAGGTCGCGCCACACCTTGAGTGAATCATGCTCGATGGGGGCCTGGATCGCCGCGCGGAAAGCGGCATGGACATCGGCGGTCAATGCCTCCAGCAGCGCCGGCACGCTGGCGAAAAAGTGATACACCGACGACGGTGGGATCTGCGCCCGTTCGGCCACGCTGTAGATCGACAAGCTCGCCACGCCTTCGCTCGCCAGCAAGGTGCGGGCGGCGTCGAGGATCGCATCGATCCGGGCCTGGCTGCGGGCGCGGGGTTTGCGAGTGGCGGCGGGGCGGGTGGGCATGGAAGTCTCCTACAAGGCAGAGCGCATTGTATGAGCAGGAGGGTGTGTTGTCTGCCAGGGCCTCATCGCAGGCAAGCCAGCTCCCACACTTTGATCTGTGAACGCATTCAAGTGTGGGAGCTGGCTTGCCTGCGATGAATACAACGCGGTCTACCGGAATAAACTCAAAAAAATGCCGCAGGCCATAAAGCCTGCGGCATTTTTTAAAGCAGCAACGGCTTACACCGTATGCAGATACCAGTTGTACTCAAGGTCGGAGATGGAGTGTTCAAACTCTTCCAGCTCACTTTCCTTACAGGCGACGAAGATATCGATGTATTTAGGATCGATGTACTTGGCCATCACCTCGCTGTCGTCCAACTCACGCAATGCATCGCGCAGGTTGTTCGGCAGGCTCTGTTCGTTCTGCTCGTAGCTGTTGCCTTCCACTGGAGCGCCAGGCTCGATCTTGTTGGTAAGACCGTGGTGCACGCCCGCCAAGACCGAAGCCATCAGCAGGTACGGGTTGGCGTCGGCACCGGCCACGCGGTGTTCGATACGCACGGCATCGGACGAGCCGGTGGGTACGCGAATGGCCACAGTGCGGTTATCCAGGCCCCAGCACGGCGAGTTCGGCACGTAGAACTGTGCGCCGAAACGACGGTAGGAGTTGACGTTGGGGCACAGGAACGCCATTTGGGCGGGCAGGGTCTCGAGCACACCGCCGATCGCGTGACGCAATGCGGCGTTCTGCTCGGGATCCTCGCTGGCAAAAATATTCTTGCCGTCCTTGTCCAAAATGGAGATGTGTACGTGCAAACCGTTGCCTGCCTGGCCTGGGTAAGGCTTGGCCATGAAGGTGGTGTCCATCTCATGGTCGTAGGCGATGTTCTTGATCAGGCGCTTGAGCAGTACCGCGTAGTCGCAGGCCTTGATCGGGTCGGCGACGTGGTGCAGGTTCACTTCGAACTGCGCCGGGGCACTTTCCTTGACGATGGCGTCAGCCGGGATGCCTTGCTCTTTGGCACCTTCCAGAATGTCCTGGAGGCAGTCGACGTATTCGTCGAGGTCGTCGATCAGGTACACCTGTGTCGAGTGCGGGCGTTTGCCGGAGATCGGCGAGCGGGGCGGTTGTGGGCGGCCGTTCACGTTCTCCTGGTCGATCAGGTAGAACTCAAGCTCGAAGGCGGCGCAGATGGTCAGACCGAGGTCGTCAAATTTGCTTACAACTTGGCGGAGCACTTCGCGAGGATCGGCGAAGAAAGGTTCACCTTCAAGTTCGTGCATGGTCATCAGCAGTTGCGCGGTTGGGCGCTTTTGCCAGGGTTCATTGCACAGGGTGTCGGGGATTGGATAACAGATTCGGTCAGCATCACCGATGTCCAGACCCAGGCCGGTGCTTTCCACCGTCGAGCCGTTGATATCCAGGGCAAATAAAGAGGCAGGCAGGTTAATGCCCTTCTCGTAAACCTTGTGGAGGCTGGTGCGTTCGATGCGCTTACCGCGCACCACACCATTCATATCCGCAATTAGAAGGTCTACGTACAGAACCTCAGGATGATCCTTAAGGAACGCGTTCGCTTCGTTAAGCTGAACGGCACGCGGGGGTACCGACATGATGCAACACCTTTGTTGTTAAAAATATCAATCATTGATCTTTTCTGGTTTCAGTCAACCCGAACGGCATGCCGAAGTCAAGCGAGGCCTTTTTTGCCCTAAAAAAGCGCCTTGAGGCCTTTTTTGGGGCTTTTTGGGGCGGTTTTTTGGGTTTGAAGGGCTTGGGACTAGCAGGCTAAAGCGGGCCGTGTTGTATTTTTTACGGGGGTGTTGTGTAAAAAAATGAACAAGGCTAAGCTCGATTCAAACCCATAACAGCAATAATACCGGGGTGCTTCATGTCTCGCCTGCCGTTAATCGGCGTCACCGCCTGCTCCAAACAGGTCGGTTTGCATGCTTATCACATCAGTGGCGACAAATACGTCCGTGCAGTCGCAGTCGCTGCCAAGGGCTTGCCATTGATCATTCCATCCTTGGGTGATCTGCTCGACCCGGCCAATATTCTTGACGGCCTGGATGGCATTCTCTTTACCGGCTCCCCGTCCAATATCGAACCCTTTCACTACGATGGTCCGGCCAGCGCGCCCGGGACTGCTCATGATTCTGCACGCGACCAGACCACCCTGCCGTTGCTGCGCGCCGCGATTGCGGCCGGCGTGCCGGTGCTGGGCATCTGCCGTGGCTTTCAGGAAATGAACGTGGCGTTCGGCGGCAGCCTGCACCAGAAGGTTCATGAAGTACCGGGCATGATGGATCACCGCGAAGACGAGACCCAGCCGCTGGAAGTCCAGTACGGCCCGGCGCACGCCGTGGCGATTACCCCCAATGGGGTATTGGCAGGCCTGGGTTTGCCGCCGACGATCCAGGTCAACTCGATTCATAGCCAGGGCGTTGATCGCCTGGCGCCGGGTATGCAGGTCGAAGCGACCGCACCCGATGGGTTGATCGAAGCTTTTTCTTACACGTCGGGCAAGGCTTTTGCTTTAGGAGTGCAATGGCACCCCGAATGGCAGGTAAGCTCTAACCCGCACTACCTCGCGATCTTCCAGGCCTTTGGCTCGGCTTGTCGAAAGCGGGCGATGCAACGCGACGCGGATGCTGCGTCAACCAACGCCTGACCTTTAATGGATGTCAGGAAACACAGCCCAGAGGCATTTATGAGTAACAACCTCGACCAGCTCACCGATTGGTTGAAAGACCACAAGATCACAGAAGTCGAATGCATGATTGGCGACCTCACGGGCATCACCCGGGGCAAGATCTCGCCGACCAACAAGTTCATCGCCGAAAAAGGCATGCGCCTGCCCGAGAGCGTTCTGTTGCAGACCGTGACCGGCGACTATGTCGAAGACGACATCTATTACGAATTGCTCGACCCGGCCGACATCGACATGATCTGCCGCCCCGACCAGAACGCGGTATTCCTGGTGCCTTGGGCCATCGAGCCCACCGCCCAGGTGATCCACGACACCTACGACAAACAAGGCAACCCCATCGAGCTGTCGCCGCGCAACGTGCTCAAGAAGGTACTCAAGCTCTATTCCGACCGGGGTTGGCAGCCGATCGTGGCGCCGGAGATGGAGTTCTACCTGACCAAGCGCTGCGAAGACCCGGACTTCCCGTTGCAACCGCCGATTGGCCGTTCCGGTCGCCCGGAGACGGGCCGTCAGTCCTTCTCTATAGAAGCCGCCAACGAATTCGACCCGTTGTTCGAAGACGTCTACGACTGGTGCGAACTGCAGGAGCTGGACCTCGACACGCTGATTCACGAGGACGGCACGGCGCAGATGGAAATCAACTTCCGTCACGGCGATGCTTTGTCCCTGGCCGACCAGATTCTGGTGTTCAAGCGCACCATGCGTGAAGCCGCGCTCAAGCACAACGTGGCCGCCACCTTTATGGCCAAGCCGATGACCGGCGAGCCGGGCAGCGCGATGCACTTGCACCAGAGCATCATCGACATCGCCACCGGCAAAAACGTCTTCTCTAATGAAGACGGGACCATGAGCCAGCTGTTCCTCAATCACATTGGCGGCCTGCAGAAGTTCATCCCTGAATTGCTGCCGCTGTTTGCCCCCAATGTGAATTCGTTCCGTCGCTTCCTGCCCGACACCTCGGCGCCGGTTAACGTGGAGTGGGGTGAAGAGAACCGCACTGTGGGCCTGCGTGTACCGGATGCCGGCCCGCAGAACCGCCGTGTCGAAAACCGCCTGCCAGGCGCCGATGCCAACCCGTACCTGGCGATTGCCGCCAGCTTGCTGTGTGGCTACATCGGCATGGTCGAAGGCCATAACCCCAGCGCACCTGTAGTGGGGCGTGGTTACGAGCGCCGCAACCTGCGCCTGCCGTTGACCATCGAAGACGCCCTGGAGCGCATGGAAAACAGCAAGACCATCGAGAAGTACCTGGGGCAGAAATTCATCACAGGCTACGTCGCGGTCAAGCGGGCCGAGCATGAAAACTTCAAGCGCGTGATCAGTTCGTGGGAGCGGGAATTCCTGCTCTTCGCCGTCTGATGCGCCGGGCGCGCAGGGCAACCCGCGCGCCCTTCACCGAAAAAGTCTAGGAGACCGGTATGTCCAGCAACAACCCGCAAACCCGTGAATGGCAAGCCTTGAGCAATGATCACCACCTGGCGCCGTTCAGCGACTTCAAGCAATTGAAAGAGAAAGGCCCACGGATCATCACCAAAGCCCACGGCGTTTACCTGTGGGACAGCGAAGGCAACAAGATCCTCGACGGCATGGCCGGGCTGTGGTGCGTGGCGATCGGTTACGGTCGCGATGAACTGGCTGACGCCGCCGCCAAGCAGATGAAAGAACTGCCGTACTACAACCTGTTCTTCCAGACCGCGCACCCGCCGGTGCTGGAGTTGGCCAAAGTCATTGCCGATGTCGCGCCTGCCGGCATGAACCACGTGTTCTTTACCGGTTCCGGCTCCGAAGGCAACGACACCATGCTGCGCATGGTCCGCCACTACTGGGCGGTCAAGGGCCAGCCGAACAAGAAAACCATCATCAGCCGCAAGAATGGCTACCACGGTTCCACCGTGGCCGGCGCGAGCCTGGGCGGCATGACCTATATGCATGAACAGGGCGACCTGCCGATTCCGGGCATCACCCACATCGCCCAGCCGTACTGGTATGGCGAAGGCGGCGACATGAGCCCGGAAGAGTTCGGGATCTGGGCTGCCAATCAGTTGGAAGAAAAGATTCTGGAACTGGGCGTGGACAACGTCGGTGCCTTTATTGCCGAGCCGATCCAGGGTGCCGGTGGCGTGATCGTGCCGCCTGAGACCTATTGGCCGCGCATCAAGGAAATCCTCGCCAAGTACGACATCCTGTTCGTCGCCGACGAAGTGATCTGCGGTTTTGGCCGCACCGGTGAGTGGTTTGGCAGTGATTTCTACGACCTCAAGCCCCACATGATGACCATCGCCAAAGGCCTGACCTCGGGTTACATCCCCATGGGCGGCTTGATCGTGCATGACGACGTGGTTGCCGTGCTCAATGAAGGCGGCGATTTCAACCACGGCTTCACCTATTCCGGTCACCCGGTGGCCGCCGCCGTGGCCCTGGAAAACATCCGCATCATGCGTGATGAAAAAATCATTAAGCGGGTGCACGAAGAAGCGGCACCGTATTTGCAGAAACGTCTGAGGGAACTGGCTGATCACCCGCTGGTGGGTGAAGTGCGCGGTGTGGGCATGCTCGGGGCGATTGAGCTGGTGCAGGACAAGGCCACGCGCAAACGTTACGAAGGCCGTGGTGTGGGCATGATCTGCCGCACGTTCTGCTTCGAGAATGGCCTGATCATGCGCGCCGTGGGCGACACCATGATCATTTCGCCGCCGCTGGTAATCAGCAACGCGGAAATCGACGAGCTGGTGACCAAGGCTCGCCACTGCCTGGACCTGACTTTGGCGGCATTGCAGGGCTAAGTGCTAGGCTCAGAACGCAGCGGCTTTCGGGCGCTGCATTCTGAGCAGCTATAAATGAGGCTTTGGTTGAAAGCCGGCCTCGGAACTTGCCAGACTGTCGCCCTGTTTTGTTGCCCTTTAGACGGGCCGCTTAACACTCTAAGAACGTGGCCCAAAAAAGAAAAATTGGAGCATCACCAAATGAAGGCATTAGGTTTGAAGAACGCTGGCAAGACCCTCCTCGCCTTGTCCCTGTTGGGCGCAATGGCGGGCGCGGCCCAGGCAGACGATAAAGTCCTGCATGTGTACAACTGGTCCGACTACATTGCACCGGACACCATCGCCAACTTTGAAAAAGAGTCGGGCATCAAGGTGGTGTACGACGTTTTTGACAGCAACGAGACCCTCGAAGCCAAGTTGCTGGCAGGCAAGTCCGGTTACGACATCGTCGTGCCGTCGAACAACTTCCTCGCCAAGCAGATCAAGGCCGGTGTCTATCAGGAGCTGGACAAGTCCAAGCTGCCTAACTACGACAACCTGAACAAATCCCTGCTTAAAGCCGTGTCGATCAGCGACCCGGACAACAAGCACGCCTTCCCGTACATGTGGGGCTCGATCGGCATCGGCTACAACCCGGAGAAGGTCAAGGCTGCACTGGGTATCGACAAGATCGACTCGTGGGATGTGCTGCTCAAGCCTGAAAACATCGCCAAGCTGAAAAGCTGTGGTGTGAGCTTCCTTGATTCGCCAACCGAAATGCTCCCGGTGGCACTGCACTACCTGGGCCTGCCGACCGACACCCAGAAGAAAGCTGACCTCAAGCAAGCTGAAGACCTGTTCCTCAAGCTGCGCCCATCGATCGGCTACTTCCACTCGTCCAAGTACATCTCGGACCTGGCCAACGGCAACATCTGCGTAGCCGTGGGTTACTCGGGTGACATCCAGCAGGCCAAGTCCCGCGCGGCTGAAGCCGGTGGCAAGGTCAAAGTGGCCTACGACATTCCGAAAGAAGGCGCCGGCAGCTTCTTCGACATGGTCGCCATCCCTAAAGATGCCGAAAACGTCGACGCCGCCTACAAGTTCATGAACTACCTGCTCAAGCCGGAAGTCATGGCCTCGATCACCAACAGCGTGCGTTTCCCGAACGGTAACGAGAAGGCTACCGCACTGGTCGACAAAGACATCACCAGCGACCCGGGCATCTACCCGCCAGCCGATGTGCAGGCCAAGCTCTACGCCATTGCTGACTTGCCGGCTGCAACCCAGCGTGAAATGACACGCAGCTGGACCAAGATCAAATCGGGTAAATAAACGTTGAAACCTGTGGGAGCGGGCTTGCCCGCTCCTGCACAAACCCGTTCACAAAAATTAAATGACAGAAAGTTTTGCCGGATCGGTTTATCGAGGGTAAGTTGCGCGCCGGTTTTGTTGCCGGGCAACAACTTTAAGGCCCAACTATTTAAGAGGACCTCCACTTGCCAATTTCTTTATTTCGCAAAGCCATGCTGGTGGGTGCAGGTATCACGCTGGCTGTGAGCGTGCAGGCCGCACCGACGGTGCATATTTATAACTGGTCGGACTACATTGGCCCGGACACCCTGGCCAACTTTGAAAAGGCGACAGGCATCAAGCCCGTGTATGACGTGTTTGATTCCAACGAAACCCTGGAAGGCAAGTTGCTCGCCGGTCGTACCGGTTACGACGTGGTGGTGCCGTCCAACCATTTTCTCGGCAAGCAGATCAAGGCTGGCGCGTTCCAGAAGCTCGATAAGTCATTGCTGACAAACTATGCCAACCTCGACCCGGCGCTGCTGAAGCGCCTGGAAAAGAACGATCCAGGTAACCAGTATTCCGTGCCGTACCTGTGGGGTACCAACGGCATTGGCTACAACGTCGATAAAGTCAAAGAAGTGCTGGGCGTCGACCATATCGACTCCTGGGCCGTGCTGTTCGAGCCGGAGAACATGAAGAAACTCGCCACCTGTGGCGTTTCGTTCATGGACTCGGCCGATGAAATGCTGCCGGCGGTGCTCAACTACATGGGCCTGAACCCCAACAGCACCAACCCTGAAGACTACAAGAAGGCCGAAGAGAAGCTGCTCAAAGTGCGGCCCTACGTGACCTATTTCCATTCTTCCAAATACATCTCGGACCTGGCCAACGGCAACATTTGCGTGGCGGCCGGTTTCTCCGGTGATGTGTTCCAGGCCAAGGCCCGTGCGGCCGAGGCTGGCAAAGGCGTGAACATCGCCTACACGATTCCCAAAGAAGGCGGCAATTTGTGGTTTGACGTGCTGGCGATTCCCAAGGACGCCACCAACGTCAAAGAGGCCCACGCCTTCATCAACTATTTACTGCAACCTGAGGTGATCGCTCAGGTCAGTGATCAAGTCGGTTACGCCAACCCTAACCCAGGCGCGGACAAACTGATGGAGCAATCGATACGCACTGACGCAGCGGTTTACCCACCGCAGGCGGTTCTCGACCGGACGTTCGTCAACTTCGAGCTACCCCCGAAAGTGCAACGTTTAATGACCCGTAGCTGGACCAAGGTCAAGACGGGCAAGTAAAGCTCAAACTATCCAAGGTTTTGCCCGTCTTGGGCGAACCTCAAATTTTGTTGGGAGTTTCGTAAATGGCAGTTGCCTCCGGCGCCTATAAGAAAGCCCTCGAGGGCGACCAGACACCGAAAAAGGTGTTGGTCAAAATCGACCGGGTCACGAAGAAGTTCGACGAGACGATTGCCGTGGACGATGTGTCCCTGGAAATCAAAAAAGGCGAGATCTTCGCCTTGCTCGGCGGCTCGGGTTCGGGCAAATCCACCCTGCTGCGCATGCTCGCAGGCTTCGAGCGCCCAACGGAAGGTCGCATCTACCTCGACGGTGTGGACATCACCGACATGCCGCCCTACGAGCGGCCGATCAACATGATGTTCCAGTCCTACGCCTTGTTCCCACACATGACCGTGGCGCAGAACATCGCCTTCGGCCTGCAACAGGACAAGATCCCCAAGGCTGAAGTCGACGCCCGCGTGGCCGAGATGCTCAAGCTGGTGCAGATGAGCCAGTACGCCAAGCGCAAGCCGCACCAGCTGTCCGGTGGCCAGCGCCAGCGTGTGGCGTTGGCACGTTCCCTGGCCAAGCGCCCGAAACTGCTGCTGCTCGATGAGCCGATGGGCGCATTGGACAAAAAGCTGCGTTCGCAGATGCAGCTGGAACTGGTGGAAATCATCGAGCGCGTGGGCGTGACCTGCGTGATGGTGACCCACGACCAGGAAGAGGCCATGACCATGGCCGAGCGCATCGCGATCATGCACCTGGGCTGGATCGCGCAGATCGGCAGCCCGATCGACATCTACGAAACCCCAACCAGCCGCCTGGTGTGCGAGTTCATCGGCAACGTGAACATTTTCGACACCCAAGTGGTGGACGACGCCGAAGGCCACGCGGTGCTCAAGTGCCCGGACCTGGACCGCGACATCTACGTGGGCTACGGCATCGCCACCTCGGTGGAAGACAAGTCGGTGACCTACGCCATCCGCCCGGAAAAGCTGTTGGTCACCACCGAAATGCCGACCTGCGAGCACAACTGGTCCAGCGGCAAGGTGCACGACATCGCCTACCTGGGCGGCCACTCGGTGTTCTACGTGGAACTGCCGAGCGGCAAGCTGGTGCAGTCTTTCGTGGCCAACGCCGAACGCCGTGGCCAGCGCCCAACCTGGGGTGACCAGGTGTACGTGTGGTGGGAAGACGACAGCGGCGTGGTACTTCGCTCATGAACATGAAGAAGTTCAAACGCCAGCTGCAACGAATAACACCCGGTGGCCGGCATGTGGTCATCGGGATCCCTTTCCTCTGGCTGTTCCTGTTTTTTGCGCTGCCGTTCTTCATCGTCCTGAAGATCAGCTTTGCCGAAGCCGACGTGGCGATCCCGCCTTACACCGAGATCTACACCTTCGTTGAGCAAAAGCTGCAATTGGTGCTCAACCTGGGCAACTACGCGATGCTCGGCGACGATGAGTTGTACATCGCCGCCTACCTGGGCTCGCTGAAGATGGCGTTTTTCAGCACGATTTTGTGCCTGTTGATCGGCTACCCGATGGCCTACGCCATTGCCAGCGCGCGCAAAGAGATGCAGACCGTGCTGGTGCTGCTGATCATGATGCCGACCTGGACCGCGATCCTGATCCGCGTGTATGCGTGGATGGGCATCCTCAGCAACAACGGGTTGCTCAACGGCTTCCTGATGTCCATCGGGCTGATCAACGAGCCGCTGCAGATCCTCAACACCAACATTGCGGTGTATATCGGCGTGGTCTATTCGTACCTGCCGTTCATGATCCTGCCGCTGTACGCCAACCTGGTCAAACACGACCAGAGCCTGCTGGAAGCCGCATCGGACCTGGGTTCGAGCACCTTCAACAGCTTCTGGAAAATCACCGTGCCGCTGTCCAAGAACGGCATCATCGCCGGTTGCATGCTGGTGTTTATCCCGGTGGTGGGCGAGTTCGTGATTCCTGAACTGCTCGGCGGCCCGGAAACCCTGATGATCGGTAAAGTGCTGTGGCAAGAATTCTTCAACAACCGTGACTGGCCGGTGGCGTCTGCCCTGGCGGTGGTGATGCTGGCGATCCTGATCGTGCCGATCATCCTGTTTAACCGCAGCCAAGCCAAAGAGATGGAGGGCAAGATATGAAGCGCTTCAGTTTCTCGAGTTTCATGCTGGTAGCGGGGTTGCTGTTTATCTACCTGCCGATGCTGATCCTGGTGATCTACTCGTTCAACGAATCCAAACTGGTGACGGTGTGGGGCGGTTGGTCGATCAAGTGGTACGTGGGCTTGCTGGACAACACCCAGTTGATGGGCTCGGTGGCACGCTCTCTGGAAATCGCCTGCTACACCGCCGTTGCGGCGGTGGCATTGGGTACGCTGGCGGCGTTCGTGCTGACCCGTATCAGCCACTTCAAGGGCCGCACGCTGTTCGGCGGCCTGGTGACTGCGCCATTGGTGATGCCCGAAGTGATCACCGGTCTGTCGCTGTTGCTGCTGTTCGTGGCGATGGCGCAGATGATCGGCTGGCCCCAGGAACGTGGCATCGTCACCATCTGGATCGCCCACACCACGTTCTGTGCGGCGTATGTGGCGGTCGTGGTGTCGGCGCGCTTGCGTGAGCTGGACCTGTCGATCGAAGAAGCGGCGATGGACTTGGGTGCACGGCCATGGAAGGTGTTCTTCCTGATCACCATCCCGATGATCGCGCCGTCCCTGGCAGCGGGCGGCATGATGTCGTTCGCGCTGTCGCTGGACGACCTGGTACTGGCCAGCTTCGTGTCGGGGCCGGGTTCGACTACGTTGCCGATGGAAGTGTTCTCGGCAGTACGTCTGGGGGTTAAACCCGAGATCAACGCCGTGGCCAGTTTGATTCTGCTGGCGGTGTCGCTGGTGACCTTCCTGGTGTGGTTCTTCAGCCGTCGGGCCGAAGAGATGCGCAAGAAGGCGATCCAACAAGCCATCGAAGAAGCGGCGGCGGACGGTTGGCAGCAACCGGACAAGCGCCGGGCGCCTGCGCCGGTCTAACTGGCGCAACACGTAAACAATGTGGGAGCTGGCTTGCCTGCGATAGCGGTGTGTCAGTCGAAGGATGAGTCGACTGACATGGCCTTATCGCAGGCAAGCCAGCTCCCACATTTGATTGCATTTCAAGTCAACTATGCAGCCCACGGCGACTTGCGAATCACCTCGACAAAATTCATCGGCTTGAACCCCGGCTCCTGATCCACCAACACATCGGTCTTCACGTTGCCAAACGTGGTCTGCGGGCGATGACGCAAGCCGTCGGCAAACGCGCAGATGATGCATTCCTTGAACCCTGCGCCGCGTGGATGCGCATGCACCACGGCTTCGCGCTGCATGCTGGAAAAGGTGGCGTAGTCCATGCCCAGTACGTCCATCTCGACACCAGCGGTCACCAGCGCCACGGTCGGGCGCAAGTGCTGCGGTACACCCGGCGTGGTGTGCAGGGCGATCGACAACCAGACTTGTTCGATATCGTCATCGCTCAGCCCGTAAGGCTTGAGGAACGCGGCCGCTGCATTGGCGCCGTCCACTTCGAAACGCTCGTTGTCACTGCGATGGCCTTCGACCAGGCCCAGGTCATGGAACATCGCGCCGACGTAAAGCAGCTCCGGGTTGTAGGCCAGTTGCTTGCGCTCACCGCTCAACGCACCGAACAGAAACACCCGGCGCGAGTGGTGGTACAGCAGGTCGGACTCGACGTCGCGGATGTATTCGGTAGTGGCCTTGGCCAGGGCGCTGTCCGGGATCTGGATGCCGGCGATGGAGTTGCTCATGGTCGTTCTCCTCAACAAAGCGCCGGGGGCGGCGCCGATGAGTGAAGTCTGGTCGCGTGCCCGCGATGGGGCTATCGCGGCGAGGGTGCGATGTCGGCCAATGTGGCTCGATATCAAGCCACATGCGGTCAAATGTGGGAGCTGGCTTGCCTGCGATGCTGACGACTCGGTCTGTCAGTTAGACTGAGGGGAGGCCATCGCAGGCAAGCCAGCTCCCACAGGGGGTTATGTTCCTCCAGTAGAAGGTGTGTTGTTCATGGGCAAAACCGTCGCCATCCTGATCTTCCCCGGCGTCCAGTCACTGGACGTGACCGGCCCCATGGATGTGTTCTGCGAGGCCAACCGTTTCCTGCTGCCCGAAGACCATTATCAGCTTGAAGTGATCGGCCTGGGCCACGGTACGATGGCCGCCTCTAACGGCCTTTCATTGCAGGCCCATCGGCATTACCCCGAAGCCCTGCAAGCCTACGACTTGCTGCTGGTCGCTGGTGGCCCTCAGCTGCCCTTCGAGGATTTCGGCGCCCAGTTTGATGATTGGCTGCGCGGTGCCGCCGCCCGCGCACAGCGCTTTGGCTCGATCTGCAATGGCGCCTTCATGCTGGCGCGCGCCGGGTTGCTCGATGGCAAAACCGTCACCACGCACTGGAACGATGCCGCCGACCTGGCGCGCCTGTGCCCCTCGGCCCAGGTGGATGCCGACCGTCTCTACGTGCAGGACGGTAATCTCTACACCTCGGCGGGCGTCACGGCCGGCATCGACCTGTCGCTGTACCTGCTGGCCCAGGACCACGGCCCGGAAGTCGCGCTGAGCGTGGCCAAGCGCCTGGTGGTGTTCACCCAGCGCTCGGGCGGGCAGTCACAGTTCAGCCCGTTCCTCACGCCTCACGCCGAAAGCACCTCGGCGGTGGCGTTGGTGCAGCTTTACGTACTGGCGAACTTGACCGGGGATTTGACCATTGCCGATCTGGCCAAGGCGGCCAACATGAGTGCGCGTAATTTCTCTCGGGTATTTGCTCGTGAGGCGCGCATAACGCCTGCCGAGTTTGTCGAGCGGGCGCGAGTGGACGCGGCGCGGGTGATGCTCGAAAGCAGCCCCGCACCGCTCAAGACTGTGGCCTATCAATGCGGTTTCCGTGACGCCCAGCACATGCGCAGTGTGTTCAACCGCCGGCTGGGCGTGACGCCGCAACAGTTCCGGCTTAACTTTGCGGCGCCGGTGTGAGCGTGTCGTAGGCTTCCAGCGCGCGCAGCGAATAGATGTACGCAGCACCGGCATTCAGCGAGATGGCGGTGGCCAGGGTGGCGGCAACTTCTTCTCGGGTCGCACCGGCCTTGATCGCCGCGTCGGCATGCGCGGCGATACAGCCGTCGCAGCGCGTGGTGATGGCCACGGCGATGGAAATCAGCTCACGGGTCTTGGCGTCGAGTACTTGGTTTTCCTCGGCAGCCTCGCCCAGCGCCATGTAGGCTTTGACGATCTTCGGGTTGCTCTTGCCCAGCGCGCCAAAGGTTTTGTTTACGTTAGCAAGCAAGTTGGACCAGTTATTGAACATTGCGGTAACTCCTGAACGGGTTGGGTGTGAAGCCAGTCTGCGCGGTTCAGGTTTGGCGCTTTTGTTCGATCCACTCACCTTTTTGACCGATGCTCGCAAATGAACTCTATCGACACCCTGATTGCGTTGGCCAACCTGCGCGGCAGTCTGGATCTGCGCTGCCAGTTCCAGGGCGCGTGGGCCATGGACCACGGGCCTGAGCCGCTGGGCGTGGCGCCGTATCACATTGTGCTGGCGGGCACCTGCCACGCCGAGTTGTCGGGCGGCCAGCAGGTGACGCTGGAGGAGGGCGACATCCTGTTGATGCCCGGTGGCGCGACGCACCTGGTACGCAGCCAGGGCGCGCGGGTCAAGCCAGTGGCGCAGACCGTCATCGAGGGCGGCCTGTTGCCGATCCACCGCCTGGGAGGAGAGCAGCCGGACGTGGATATGCTCTGCGGCAACTTTCACTACAACCGCCAGTCGTTGTTGTTCAGTGCGTTGCCGAACTACCTGGTGGTGTCCAGCCGTGAGTGGCAGGGCGATGGGCAATTGGCAGCGCTGATTGCCTTGTTGCGCAGCGAAGCGGACGGCCAGCAACTGGGCGCACGCTCGTTTATCGACGCGCTGTCGTCGGCCTTGTTCACTCTGATCCTGCGCACCTGGCTGACCCGCCAGGCGCCGGTGGCGGGCACCTTCGCTTTGCTCGCCGACAAGCGCCTGAGCAAAGCCTGGCAGGCGATGCTGGCCGAGCCCGGCCATGAGTGGACCATCGACAGCCTGGCGGCGGCCGCCACCATGTCGCGGGCCACCTTCATGCGGGCGTTTGTGAAAGTCGCGGGCGTGTCGCCGTGGGTGCTGCTGACCCAACTGCGCATGGAGCTGGCGTTCAACCTGCTGCGCCAATCACGCCTGAGCCTGCTGGATATCGCGGCGCAGGTGGGTTACCAGTCCCAGGCGGCGTTCAGCAAGAAGTTCAAGGAAACCTATGGCGAGGCGCCGGGGCGGATGCGGGCGAACACAGACTAACTGCGATAGCATCAACTCGGTCTGCCTGATGGACCGAGTTGATGCTATCGCAGGCAAGCCAGCTCCCACACAAGCCAGCTCCCACATTGATCGGGTTTACAGGCTGTTACCGGGCAGGCAACAGCTTCAGCGTGCCACGGGTATTCGCCGTCACCTCTTCCTCACTGAAATGTGCCTGCTCGTACCCACCCTCGATATAGGTTTCTGCCTGGTCGCCATAGTGCGAGTCAAACGGCACCCCGCTTTGCCCCACGGGGTTGATGGTCAATGCATGGGCCGGGTCGGCAAAGTCGATCAGGCGCCGGGTCGACGGGCCATAGGTCACGGGCCACGGCGCAGGGCCGATCATGGCCGATTGGTTATTCGGCACTTCGTGGGTGCCCGGCGCCGGGAATGGGCCGACGTTGAAAATCTTGTCCAGTGGCTTCTGCATGCCCAACGGATGCCCATGGGTCAAGGTATGGGCCTTGCCCCACTGCCATTGCGACGGGTCATCGCCAAAGGTGGCCTTGAGGTGCGCGAGGCTGTTGTCCCAGGCGAGTTTTACCGTGTCCGCGCGCTTGCCGTTCCACCATGGCGAGTCCGCCGAGGCGGCCAGGCGTGGCAGTGCGGCGTCGATCACCCGCGTGGTGATCAGGGTTTTGAACATCGCGTCGCCCAGTTTCGGGTGGAAGGCCGCGTCGGTGAGGTTGAACAGAAACTGGTTGAACAGCGTGGCACTGGTGGAGTCCAGCGGGTAGTCGCCTTTCCAGCTTGCGAGCTGTTCCACCAGTTTCAACTGCGCCGGGTCCTTGACCACTTCACGCAGCACCGGCAACAGCGGCGCCAACAGGCGTGGGCCGTAGGCGGTGGTGGTACCCAATTGCAAGGCCTGGCTGTTGTTCACGTCCCACTTCACGCTTTTGTCGCTCAGCTGCGTGTTCAACTGCTGGCCGCGGTCGGCGAGGTTGTAGTAACCGGGGATCTCCATGCCAGTGGGCGAGGCCGGCTGGGCGTTGGCTGACACCACATAACCACGGGCCGGGTTTTCTTCCTGTGGGTTGGCGCTGAAGGGGTAGAAGCCCAGCTTGTCGGCCTGGGCGGTGCTGCCGTCGAGAATGAATGCCGGGTTGACGCCGGCCGGGCGGATCGGCAACTGCGCCGCCGCCCACCAGCCGATATCGCCCTTGGCATTCGCCCACACGATATTCAGGCCCGGCGCCGAAACCTTCGCGGCGGCGGCGCGCACCTTGGCCAGGGTGTCGGCGCGGTTGAGTTCGTAGAAGCCTTCGAGGATAGGGTTTTCGGTGTCGAGGAACGCCCACCACATGGCAATCGGCGTGCTGCCGGCATTCTCGCCCAGCACGTCATTGATGATCGGGCCGTGGGGCGACTGACGCAGGGTGAGCGTCACCGGCGCCTGGCCCTTGACCGCAATCTGCTGTTCGCTGCTGGTCATGTTGACCCATTGGCCGTGGTACCAGACCTGGTTGGGGTTGTCCGGGTTGACCTTTTCGGCGATCAGGTCGAGGTCATCGTTCTGGAACATGGTCAGGCTCCAGCCGAAATCCAGGTTGTGTCCCAAAAACGCCACCGGCACCAGTGCGTTGTGATAGCCGTACAGCTCAAAACCCGGCGCCGACAATTGCGCCTCGTACCACACCGACGGCACCGAGAAACGGATATGCGGGTCACCGGCCAGCAACGGTTTGCCGCTTTTGGTGCGGCTGCCGCTGATGGCCCAGGCGTTGCTGCCTTCGAACTGCGGCAAGCCATTGTCGGCCAGGGCCTTGTCGCTCAAGGCGGCGAGGGCGCCGAGGGATTTCCAGTCACTGGCGGCCAGGTTGAGGGCGCCCTTGGGTTGCCAGTCGAGGTCGAAGACTTTCAGGTAGTCGCTGCCGAGCTGGTCGCGCACGTAAGTCAGCAGCGGCTCGGTACGAAACGCGGCAGCAAAGCTGTAGGCCATATACCCGGCAACACTGATGGTGTCCTCGGCGGTAAACCGTCGTTTAGGAATGCCCAGCACGTCAAACTCCACGGGGCTGGCGTGGCTGTCCTGATATTGGTTGATGCCATCCAGGTAGGCTTGCAAGGCCTTCCAGGCTGCCGAGTCGTGGTCCATGTGCTCGACGTAACTCAAGGCGCGCTCGCGAATGCGCAGGCTGCGAAACAGCTTGTCGGTCTCCAGCACCTTCGGCCCCAGCACCTCGGCCAGCTCGCCACGGGCCAGGCGCCGCATGATTTCCATCTGGAACAGCCGGTCCTGGGCATGCACATAGCCCAGGGCGCGGTACAGGTCGGTCTCGTTCTCGGCGCGAATGTGCGGCACGCCACGGTCGTCATAGCGCACCGTGACCGCGCCTTGCAGGTTGGCCAGTGTCTCGGTGCCCTGGCGGGTCGGTTGCTTGCTGTACACATACCAGCCGGCGCCGGCCAAGAGGGCGGCAATCAGGATAGCGAGCACGGTCAGGCTGCGTTTCATGGACGGTCCTTGAGTCAGTCACCTTGAAGGTCAACGGAGTCTAATCGGTTTGGCGAGAACTGCGGGAAATGCTGATATGCCGCAGCGACAGCCGAGGTTCAAGTGCCGAATGTGTCGAGTACGCTACTATTGCGCCGGTCATCTTTGAGCTTTTTTCCATGACTTGCGCCACGCAACCTACCCCAGACTCCAGCCGCCCCGAGGTTGCCTACGCGTGCTGCCTGGAAGCGCCCTCGTTGATCGGCCGGTTTTTGCAGCACCCGCCACAGGGCTTTGACGCCCGGCTGTCCGCCCAGGGCCTGCCGTACTTCTTCACGCCATTTGACCTGCTGACGACGGCTGAAGACGAGTTCGTGAACCGTGTGCGCGGCTGGCCCGGGTTTGGTCTTTGGAATGCGTGGCTGCGTATCGACAGCTGCTTTGTCGGCACCACGGTCAGCGAATATTCGCCATTGCCCCGCAACGTGCCACCCCAGGACCTCGCGCAGTGGCTGCAAGAAGAGTGCGCGCCGCAGCGCAAACTCACAGTCGTCAAAGATCTGCCCTGTGACTCGCCGCTGCTCAGCGATGCAGACAACCGCTACGCCCAAGCCTTGATCGAGGACTGTACCCGGCGCGGCTTTATCTGCCTCGAAGGCCAGGCGCTGGCCTATGTGCCGATCAACTTCAGCAGCATCGACGAGTACCTGGCGCGTTTGTCCCACAGCCGTCGACGCAATATCCGACGCAAACTGCGCAGCCGCGAGGCGTTGCGGGTGGAAGTCCTGGACACTGGCGATGCGCGCTTCAACGATGAGGCGTGGCTTGCGCAGTTGTACGGCCTGTACAAGGCGGTGTACGACCAGAGCGAGATTCACTTTGACCTGCTGACCCCGGCGTTTTTCCGCAGCTTGTTGCAGGACGCCGCCAGCAACGGGCGGGTGTTCTGCTACTGGCACTGCGACGAACTGATCGGCTACAACCTGTGCTACGTAGAGGGCGACAAGCTGCTCGACAAGTACATCGGGCTCAACTACCCACAAGCGTTGGAATTCAACCTGTACTTCGTCAGCTGGTTTGTGAACCTGGAATACGCCGTGGCCAATGGGCTGAAATTTTATGTGGCGGGTTGGACCGACCCGCAGGTCAAGGCCAGCCTCGGCGCCGACTTTACCTTCACCCGTCATCTGGTCTGGATCCGCAACCCGCTGCTGCGCAAGCTCGGCAACCGTTTCCGCCATCACTTCGAAAGCGATGCACAGTGGCAGCAGGAGAAACCCGAATGAGCCAGGACCGCGCGCCGCTGATCCTCGATTTCGACAGTGCCGTGAGTGATATTCCCGGCGCGATCACCTTGCCCATGCAGGCCTGGCAGGAAAAAATCCGCTTCGGTTGCCGCTGGGCGCAGTTCAAGGAGCTGGAAACCGCCCTGCACGCGCAGATGCCCAGCGATTACGGCTGTGTGTTCACCGGCAGCGGCGATTATCACCACCTCAGCCAGCTGCTGTTGAACCGCCTGCCGACGCAGCAGAAATTCCAACTGATCATTTGCGACAACCACCCTGACAACATGCGCTACCCGTTCGGCATCCATTGTGGCTCATGGGTTTACTGGGCCAGCCGTTTGCCGCAGGTCGAGCATGTGCATGTGTTGGGCATCGGTTCCCAGGATATCGGCCTGGGCCATGCCTGGGAGAATCACTGGTCGCCGCTGCTCAAGCGCAAGCTGACTTACTGGAACGTCAACGTCGACACGCGCTGGATGAACTGGATCGGTGCCGGGCGCAGCAACCGTGCGTTCGGCAACGCCGATGAGCTGATGCGTGCGTTCCTCGCGCAGTTCGACCATTCACTGCCGGTTTACCTGTCCATCGACAAAGACGTGCTGAGCCCCGAAGTGGTCAACACCAATTGGGACCAGGGCGAGTTTCTGGAGCAGCATTTGAACGATCTGATCGACGCTTGCCAGGGCCGGATCATCGGAGCGGACATCACCGGCGATGTCTCGGCTTACCACTATGAGAGCAAGTTCAAACGCTGGTTGAGTGCCTCCGATGGCCAGGAAGAACTGCCGCCGGCGCAGGTGCAGATCTGGCAGCAGCAGCAGAACGAGCTGAATGGCCGGCTGGTGGCGCGTATCAATCAGGGTTGGCGACAATAACTTTTAGCTGGGCGAATACGCTTTCGAAGTGTTCGTCCGTCAGCCAATGGCTGTTGCTGATCGACAGTGTGCGGCTGGCAAATGCCTGGGCCTGGCTAATGTCGCCGCCCGGTTGCAACAGCGGGACGACGGCGGGGTAGTCCGGCAAGGTGTGGATAAACAGGCGGGTCACGCCGAGCCCGGATGTCCACAGTTGCGCCATGGCGGCATCACGCGCCTGTGCAGACGGCATCAGCACCATCAAAAACGGCCAGGTGCCTTGCTGCCCCAGTCGGTCCATGATCACCGCGACGCCGGGCAAGTCATTCAAGCGCGCCGCCCGGCGTAAGGCGCGGGTACGGCCTTGTTGCAAGTAGTCAGGCAAGCGCGCCAGTGCGGCAGCACCGACCTTCTGCCGATAACCGCCGAGGCGGTGCAGCGGGATATCGTTGACCGAAAAATCATCACCCACGGCGGCCACTTCATCACCCTGTGCCAGCGCCGTGCGCAACGCCTTGCCATACACGTAGTGCAAGCCGCGCGGTTGGTAAAGTAGCGCGTAACCCCAGAGTTCGGCACTGCGTTGCAGCTCCCAGCGCAGGCTGAAGGGCAGGTCTTGCGCGCACTGGCGGTGCAATGCCTGATGCAGCACCGGGTCGCGGCTGAACAGCACGCCGCCTTCGGCTGTGGTCAGGCCTTTGCCCAGCGCCAGGCTGAAAAACCCCACATCGCCTTTGAGCCCGACGCTGCGGCCATCGTCGAGGGCGCCGAGGGCTTGGGCGGCGTCTTCGATCACCACGGCGCCGACTGACTCGGCAATACGCTTGGCGGCGTCCACATCCGCCACGCGCCCGGCGAGGTGGGTGACCACCACGGCCAGGGTACTGTCGTCGCACAGTTGCTTGAGGTGTTGCTCGTCGAGGTCAATGCTGGCGGGCTGCAAATCACAGGGCGCCACCCGCAACGGCGGGCAGTAATGCGCGGCCAATGCCACCAATGGGCAGGTGTACGCAGGCACAATCAGCCGGGTGCGGCCAGGCATGCGCTGCTGCAACACGCGCAGGGCGATGATCAGCGCGGCGGTGCCGGAGCAGGGCAGTGCAGGCAGTGGAATTGAAAACTGGCGGGCCAGCGACTGGGCGAGGTCGCCCGATAAACTGAGCAAATCCCGCCCGCGCAAGGGCAGGCCGGCGGTGGGCGGGATTTCTTTGTTCATGACACCAGTGGCTGCGAAGGTTCGGCCTCGACGGTTTTGCTCTCTTTGTCTTCACTGCGCGCCAGGCACAGGATGCCCGCGATGATCAGCGCGCCGCCGATGATTTTCGGCCAGGTCAGGGTGTCATCGAACAGCCAGACCGAGATCAGCGTCACGCTGATCAACTCCAGGTGCGAGGCCGCAAACGCCGGGCCTACCGGGGCGTATTTGAGCAAGGTCATCCAGGTAAAAAACGCGCCGATATAGCCGACAAAGGCGCCGTAGATCCACGGTGCGCCAAACACCCGGGCCAGCCACGCGACGTCCATGGTCAACGGTTCGGCATGCACCGAGGCAAATTTGAAACTGACCTGCGCCAAGGTGTCGAAAATGATCAGCGCGAGAAAACCCAGGATATAAAAACGTTTCATCATTCAAACCCTACGACGGTCACGCCACAGGCGATCAGCATGATGCCGATCAACCGCCATTTGCTCAGACTTTCCTTGAACAGGAAACGCCCGGCAATCATGATCACCACGATGTTGATCGAACCCAGCATCACGCCGACCGACAACGGCACCAGCGTCAGGAACGCCAGCCACAACACGAATTCGAAGACATAGCAGATCACCCCCAGCCAGATCCACGGGCGCTTGAGCATGTGTTTCCAGTGGGCGAGGCCGTCATGCTCGGCGCTGGCCGAGGCGGCGGCTTTGAACGCCAGTTGGCCGGACGTATCGACGATAACGTTGAGCATCCAGAGGATGATGGTTAACTGGCTCATGGAGTCTCGCGTCTGCTTGCAATGTCGCTGGACGCTTACAATACAGGAGCCTGCCGGCGGGGTGACTGGAGTTTGCCGGTCGAACAGCCGGCGTTCAGTTTGACGCCTTGCTCCACTGGCAATAGCAGCCCACCGCCAGGGTGTGGGTGGCATCGACTTCGCGCCCGGCCTCCAGGGCTTTGAGGATAGGCTCGATAAAGCTGTTGCTCGAATTGCACGTCAGCCCTTCGCTGTACGGCCCGAAGTACGCGAGTTTGCCGCTGCGATCCCAAATGCCTACGGCCGGAGTCGCCGGCACTTGGTCGGCGCCGAGCAGGGCATTGAGCGGTTTCATTTTGCGCAAATTGTCGGGCAGTTGGCCGTGGCTGCCGGCCTTTTGCAGGGCATAGAACTCGACGCCCTGGGGCGCGTATTGCTCGATCAGTTCGCCCAGGTGCTGCTGGTTGCCGACGTTGCAGGGGCAGGCCGGGTCCCAGAAGTGCACCAGGCGAATCGGGCCTGGGCCTGCCAGTTCGGCGGGCAGGCGCAGGGCATCACCGGAAAACACCGCGGTGTGTTCGCTGAATGCGCGCAAATAGCGGCCCTGGAACCAGTCATAAGCCGCCCACAGCACGCCGGCGCAGATGACCAACAGCAGGCCGGCAAACAAGGCGGAGCGGTAGGGTTGTCGCATTCGGAACTATCCTCGAAGGTCGCGTAGCTTGCCATGCTTGCCCTGACAGATGAATATCGCAGCTCGATATTCATCTTCACCGTCAGTCTGGAAGCCTTTATGCCTGTGAGTTTTGACCCCGATCATCTGCGCGAGAGCTTGCGGCCACTGGTGGATGCGCAACCGCTCAGCGCCGAGGCACGGGTCTACCAGCGTTTCTATGGGCTGGACCTGGCGGCGCGCAAAGTACCCGTCGTGAGCCGTTTGGGCCGTTTTGAAGTGGATGGCTTCCAGGTGGTAGCGCAGGTGTGGTGGCCGTCTGCGCCGGTGGCGACAATGTTCATGTACCACGGCTTCTACGACCATATGGGCCTGTACCGGCATGTGGTGGACTGGGCGCTGGATCAAGGTTTTGTGGTGATCGCCTGCGACTTGCCGGGCCACGGTCTTTCCAGTGGCGAGCGCGCCAGCATTGACGATTTTGTGGTGTACCAGGACGTGGTGCAGGCGCTGTTTGCGCAGGCCCACAGCTTGCAACTGCCGCAACCGTGGCACCTGTTCGGGCAAAGCACTGGCGGTGCGGTGGTGGTGGACCATTTGCTCAACCACGGCGCCGACAGCCCGGCCCAGGGCAAGACCTTCCTGCTCTCGCCCCTGGTACGGCCGCGTGCATGGGGTTGGTCGCAGGTCAGCTATTACCTGCTGCGCCCGTTCGTCAAAGGCATTGCGCGGCGGTTCAGCGAGAACACCCACGATCCCAAGTTCAAACCCTTCCTGGAAGCTGACCCGCTACAGCCGCGCCAACTGCCGACCGCGTGGGTGGGTGCGCTGGCGCGTTGGATCAAACGCATCGAAGCTGCGCCGCAAAGCCCACGGCGGCCGGTGATCGTGCAGGGAGAGGAAGATATGACGGTGGACTGGCAGCACAACTTGCAGGTGCTGCGGGGCAAGTTCGATCAGCCGCTGGTGTTGATGTTGCCGCGTGGTCGACATCACTTGGCCAATGAGATTCCCGAGATTCGCGAAGAGTACTTCAAATTCCTGACGGATCATCTGAAGTAACACCGTTCAAATGTGGGAGCTGGCTTGTCGGGTCGCCGCATCGCTGCGATGCAGACACCTAGCTGTATCAGGCACACCGGGTTGATGCCATCGCAGGCAAGCCAGCTCCCACACAAGCCTGTTTCCACATTACTTATTGCGTCAGGCTGGAAGTGCTTTGACCTACTGCAAGTCCGGCGCGAATCGCGGCCAGCGCCGCCTTGTAATACGCCCGACCGTCCGGCGACTCCGCAAACGTGGCGAATTCTTCCAGTTCCGGGTCGGACAAATCTCGATAGACGTACAACAGCGTGTTGTTCAAGTCATTGCCGATCTGCTGCATCAGCCGCTCACGTTGGCCGTTCAACATGCCTTGCGCCTGACCGCCGCCCAACAGGCCGGGAATCATCTGGCTCAAACTGTCGGCTGCTACGCCGGCAATCGCCAGGCTGACTTCTGCGCCGGCTTCACGGGCCGGCAGCGCCTGGGCCAGGTGGCCGATGATCAGGCTGCGGGTGGCGTCGGCTTCGATGTGCGGCAGGCCCTTGGCATTTTTTGCCAACTGGTCGCGGCGCGTGGCCAGCAATTCAGCTGCAACGATTTTGCGACCCAACGGCGACTGGAAAAACGCCAGGGCAGGTTTCGGGTCCGCCAGGTTTTTGCGCAATTGCGCCTCGGCCCGCTGATCCACGGCCTGGGCGGCGAAGCGTTTATTGCTGTTATCCACCAGCGCCTGGTACACCGCCGGCGGCAGGCTATTGCGATAGCGTTGCTGTGCGGCACTCAGGGCGTCATTAAAATGCGCACGTTGTTCGGCCCAGCCGGCGACCTTGTACAACTGGTCATGGCCGTCTGCCCAGGCGGGCAAAACGCAGAACATCAGCAAGGAAAAAAACAAACGACGCATAGGGACTCCTGTCAGTCGGCCACTATTGTCCGTGTCGGGCGTAGGATTTGTCGAGAAATCCTATCAGTCACCTGACTAAAGTGTGTTCAGACGCTCGGCGGCTCTGTCGGATTCATAGGCGTATGGATACTATGCGCGCCATGCAAATACCCCTCGATCATCCGCTGCTGCAACGCATTGTCGACGACCTGGCCGAAAAAGGTTGGTCGCAGCAGAACGGCTTCCTGCCCCAGGCTCTGACCCTGGAGTTGGCGGCTGAGTGCCGTAAACGTGCGGCTGAGGGTGAATTGGCCCCGGCGGCTGTAGGACGCGGCCCGGCGCAGGAGATACGCGAGGGTATTCGCGGCGACCATATCCAGTGGCTGGAGGAGGGCGACGCCGCTGTCTGCGAGAGCTACATGAGCGTGATGGACAGCCTGCGCCTGGCCATGAACCGCAGCCTGTTCCTGGGCCTGGAAGATTTCGAAAGCCACTTCGCGATGTACCCGCCAGGGGCGTTTTACCTCAAGCACCTGGACCGTTTTCGCGACGATGACCGGCGCATGGTCTCGGCAGTGGTCTATTTGAATGACGCCTGGTTACCTGAGCATGGCGGCCAGTTGCGCATGTACCTCAAGGGCGGCGTGGAATACGATGTGGTGCCCACCGGCGGTAGCCTGGTGGTGTTTCTGTCCGGGGAGGTGCCCCACGAAGTCCTGCCCGCCACGCGCGAACGCCTGTCCCTGACCGGCTGGTTTCGCCGACGCGGTAACGAGCCGTTTTAACCATGCAAAAGATTCTGATCAGCCGCTGCCTGCTCGGGCACAAGGTGCGCTACGACGGTGGCGCCAGCGGCCCCTTCGATCAATTGGCGGCCTGGCAGGCCGAAGGCCGGGTGGTTGCGATTTGCCCGGAAGTATCAGGCGGTTTGCCGACACCGCGTCCCTCCGCCGAGATCCCGGGCGGGCAGGGCATTGATGTGTGGGAAGGGCGTGCGCAAGTGCTGACGGCCGAGGGCGAAGACTTCAGCGCCGCCTTCCTCGACGGCGCCCGCCAGGCACTGGCGTTGGCGCAGCGGCATAACATCCGCATCGCGATTCTCAAGGCCAATAGCCCGTCCTGCGGCAATCTGCTGACCTATGACGGCACCTTCAGCGGCGTGAAGGTCAGCGGCGAGGGCGTGACGGCGGCGCTGCTCAAGCGCCATGGCGTGCGGGTGTTCAGTGAGCTGGAGTTGCCTGAGGCGGCAATTGCCCTGGCACAACTTTGAGGTTCAACCCAGATCAAATGTGGGAGCTGGCTCCCACACAAGCCAGCTCCCACATCGACGGTGTTTCACTCAGGTGCAAACCACTTCTGCGTCAGCGCCTTCAAGCGACCATCGGCCTTCACCCGCTGTAATGCATTGTCCAGGCTGCTTTTGAATGCCGGGTTGCCTTTTTGGAATGGAATGGCCAGCTCAGGTGTTTGCTTATAGGCCTCACTGAAATCGAACCGATCCTGCAGCGCGGCAGTCATAGCGATATGGTTGATGGCCACGTCGAACTTGCCGCTTTCCACACCCGGCAACAGGTCGGCGTCATCGACAGTGATGAACGAGGGGCGAACCTCCATTTCCTTGGCTAATTGTTCACCCAGCTCCACTTCAAAACCGGTTAGCTTGTCACCGTCCTTGAAGTTGTACGGCGGGGTGTTGGCCTCCAGGGCGATGCGCAGTTCGCCGCGATCAAACACGTCATCGATCAGTTCGGCGTGAGCCAGTGGGCTCAACAGGGGCAGTAAAAGTACAAGGCCAGGCACAAAGCGCATGGTCGCTCCTAAAGAATTTGTGCGTGCGAGGCGCCATTGAGCATCGCTTGCTATGGTGTTGAGTGCCTTGGACAGCAATTTGTCGCGAAGTTGTCATAACCCTACAGATTTCACCGTAAAACTGGAGAAGCGAATGAAAGCCCTTTTGTCCCGTGCAACCCTGGCCAGCCTCTTGCTGGGTGCTTCGATGTTGGCCACAGCCGCTGACGGTATCCCGCGCAGCGCACCACCGGAAGGCGCCAAAGTCTTTATCGTGTCGCCAAAAGACGGCGCCACCGTCGATAAAACCTTCACTGTGAAGTTCGGTATGGAAGGCCTGAAACTGGCGCCAGCGACCAGCCAGGACCCAGGCACCGGCCACCACCACCTGCTGATCGACCAGAAAGAACTGCCGGACGCCAGTGTGCCGATCCCGGCCACCGACACCGTGATCCACTACGGCAAGGCCCAGACCGAGACCGAGCTGACCCTCACCCCAGGCAAGCACACCTTGCAACTGGTAGCTGGCGACAAACTGCACATGCAGTTCAACCCGACTGTAGCCTCGAAAGTCATCACGGTTAACGTCAAGTAAGATTTGTTCAGACAAAAAAGGGAGCCCCGAAGGCTCCCTTTTTTATGCAGCGTTCAAAGCGTTAGAACAACACGCGGCTACGAATGGTGCCGTTGATGTGCTGCAGCTTCTCTTGCGCCAGGTCCGAGTACTCGGCGTCGACGTCGATCACCACGTAGCCAACCTTCTCGTTGGTCTGCAGGAACTGACCTGAGATGTTGATGCCGTTTTCTGCGAAGACCTTGTTGATCTCCATCATCACGCCAGGGATGTTCTGGTGGATGTGCAGCAGACGGTGCTTGCCAGGGTGAGCCGGCAGCGCCACTTCGGGGAAGTTGACCGAAGACACCGAGGTACCGTTGTCGCTGTACTTGACCAGCTTTTCCGACACTTCCAGGCCGATGTTGGCCTGAGCTTCAGCGGTGGAGCCGCCGATGTGCGGAGTCAGGATCACGTTGTCCAGGCCACGCAGCGGGCTTTCGAAGATGTCGTCGTTAGAGCGTGGCTCTACCGGGAACACGTCGATAGCGGCGCCGATCAGGTGCTTGTCCTTGATCGCGTCGGCCAGGGCGTCCAGCTTAACCACGGTGCCGCGTGCCGCGTTGATCAGGATGCCGCCCTTCTTGATGGCGCGGATTTCCTTCTCGCCGATCATCCACTGGGTTTCAGCGGTTTCCGGTACGTGCAGGGTGACGATGTCGGACATGCCCAGCAGCTCGGTCAGGCTCGCCACTTGGGTGGCGTTGCCCAATGGCAGCTTGGTCAGGGTGTCGTAGAAGAACACCTGCATCCCCAAGCCTTCGGCCAGCACCGACAGCTGCGTGCCGATCGAGCCGTAACCGACGATACCCAGCTTTTTGCCACGGATTTCGAAGGAGTTGGCCGCGCTTTTGATCCAGCCGCCACGGTGGCAGGAAGCGTTTTTCTCAGGAATGCCGCGCAGCAGCAGGATCGCCTCGGCCAGCACCAGCTCAGCAACGGAACGGGTGTTGGAGTACGGTGCGTTAAACACCGCGATACCGCGCTCGCGCGCAGCGTTAAGGTCGACCTGGTTGGTGCCGATGCAGAAACAGCCGACAGCCACGAGTTTCTTGGCGTGGTCGAAGATCTCTTCGGTCAGCTGAGTGCGGGAGCGAATGCCGATAAAGTGCGCGTCGGCGATCTTTTCCTTTAACTGGGCTTCCGGCAGAGAACTGGTGATGTACTCAATGCTGGAGTACCCAGCGGCTTTCAGTACGTCGACAGCCGATGGGTGGACGCCTTCCAGAAGAAGGAACTTGATCTTGCTCTTATCGAGAGAAGTCTTGCTCATCTGCGTAAACCTGTATCCCGGAGAAAAATGGCAGGGAATCGAGCAGTTAGTGCCTTGAATCAGTGCACAAGAGCTGACCCGGACGGCAGGAAAGCCGTCACCGCAGAACGCCCTTGGGCTCTGTCCTGCGGGGGCGGTATGCTAGCATACGTGCCCCGCTAAACACCCATTCCTGCGACGTGAAGCGTTCTCAGGATGACCATGAATTGTTCGAGAGTTCCGTCGATGACCCATCCTGCCCTGATTGATGAGCTGAAGACCCTGGTTGAGCCTGGCAAAGTGCTGACCGATGCAGACTCCCTGGAGGCTTACGGCAAGGATTGGACCAAGCACTTCGCCCCCGCGCCGACCGCTATCGTCTTTCCCAAGACCATCGAGCAGGTCCAAGCCATCGTCCGTTGGGCCAATGAAAACAAGGTGGCGCTGGTGCCATCGGGTGGTCGTACCGGTTTGTCGGCCGCTGCGGTGGCGGCCAATGGCGAAGTGGTCGTCTCGTTTGACTATATGAACCAGATTCTCGATGTGAACCTCACCGACCGCACCGCCGTGTGCCAGCCGGGTGTGGTCACCAAGCAATTGCAGAACGTCGCCGAAGAAAAAGGCCTGTACTACCCGGTGGACTTCGCTTCGTCGGGTTCGAGCCAGATCGGCGGCAACATCGGCACCAATGCCGGCGGGATCAAGGTGATTCGCTACGGCATGACCCGCAACTGGGTGGCCGGCATGAAAGTCGTCACCGGCAAGGGTGACGTGCTGGAACTGAACCGCGACCTGATCAAGAACGCCACCGGCTACGACATGCGCCAGCTGTTTATCGGTGCCGAAGGGACGTTGGGCTTTGTGGTCGAAGCCACCATGCGCCTGGACCGTGCGCCGAAAAATCTCACCGCGATGGTGCTCGGTACCACCGATTTCGATTCGATCATGCCGGTATTGCACGCGTTCCAGAGCAAGCTGGACCTGACCGCCTTCGAATTTTTCTCCGACAAAGCCCTGGCCAAGGTCATGGGCCGTGGCGATGTGCCAGCTCCCTTTGAAACCGAGTGCCCGTTCTACGCGCTGCTGGAATTCGAAGCCACCACCGAAGAAGTTGCCAACCACGCCCTGGAAACCTTCGAGCACTGCGTAGAGCAGGGCTGGGTGCTGGACGGCGTGATGAGCCAGAGCGAAACCCAACTGCACAACCTGTGGAAACTGCGCGAGTACATCTCCGAGACCATTTCCCACTGGACGCCGTACAAGAACGACATTTCGGTCACTGTCTCCAAAGTGCCAGCGTTCTTGAAGGAAATTGATGCGATCGTCGGCGAACACTACCCGGACTTCGAAATCGTCTGGTTCGGCCACATCGGCGACGGCAACCTGCACCTGAACATCCTCAAGCCAGAAAACCTGAGCAAGGATGAGTTCTTCGCCAAGTGCGCCACCGTGAACAAGTGGGTGTTCGAGACCGTCCAGAAGTACAACGGCTCAATCTCTGCCGAACACGGCGTGGGCATGACCAAGCGCGATTACCTGACCTACAGCCGTTCCCCGGTTGAAATCGAATACATGAAAGCAGTGAAAGCGGTGTTCGACCCGAACGGGATCATGAACCCTGGCAAGATCTTCGCTGTTTAACCGCCCTGAAGGAGTCGTTTCATGAGCTACCAGCACAAGTATGTCGACGGCACCAACATCCACTTTCCCTTGGGCAAAGTGGTGTGCATCGGGCGTAACTACGCCGAACACGCCAAGGAACTGGACAACCCGGTGCCGACCGAGCCGTTGCTGTTCATCAAGCCGGGCAGTTGCGTGGTCGCGCTGGAAGGCGGTTTCGCCATTCCGACCGAGCGCGGTTCGGTGCACTACGAAGCGGAAATCGCGGTGTTGATCGGCAAACCGTTGTCGACCAAGCCCAGCCGTGAAGAAGTGCTGGATGCCATCTCCGGCTTCGCTCCGGCCCTGGATTTGACCCTGCGCGATAAGCAAGCCGAGCTGAAAGCCAAGGGCTTGCCGTGGGAAATCGCCAAGTCTTTTGACGGCGCCGCCGTGATTGCCCCCTTTGTGGTCAGCAGCACCTTTGCCGACGTGACCGACATCGGCATTCGCCTGACCATCAACGGCGAAGTGCGCCAGGACGGCAATAGCTCGCAGATGCTCAACCCGATCGTCCCGATGATCCAGCACATGGCCGGCTGCTTCTCGCTGCAGGCGGGTGATGTGATCCTCACCGGCACTCCAGCCGGTGTAGGCCCGTTGAATGTGGGCGATGAGCTGGTGCTGGAATTGGGTGGCGGTAGCCGTTTCGAAAGCGTCGTTCGCTAAAGGCTGCATGCAATCAGCTGTGGGAGCTGGCTTGCCTGCGATAGCATCGCCTCGGTCTAACTGAAAAACCGAGTCGTCTGCATCGCAGGCAAGCCAGCTCCCACACAAATCAGTTCCCACACTGGTTTACGCGCGCTTGGTTTTGCATTTTTTTCACACGCCATCCGGATAATCCCCAGCCTCCTGCGCGCGGGCCTGTTGATCCTGTGCTATCACCTAAAGCTGACTCTGCGGAAAAGCGCTCAATGGCCGTGTCCCTGCCTACCCTCACTTCCAAGCCCCGTTCACGTTTTGCCCTGCGCTGGTATTCCTGGCTGTTTCTGGTCGGGGCCATTGTGTATGGCGTTGCCTGGGCGATGCATTGGGACGACCGTGGGGTGCTGTGGATCGCTGAGCGGTTCGAAACCCCGGCCGAACGCCAGGCCAGCGTCTGGCTGCCGGATTACCACGCGGTGATCGATGGCAAATTGCTGCCCGGCATGGAAAAGGACGAGGCTTCGGACCTGTCCTACAACCCGCAGACCAAAACCCTGTTTTCCGTGATGGGCAAAAACCCTTTCCTGGTTGAGCTGAACCTGCAAGGCGATGTGTTGCGCAAGATGCCGCTCAACGGCTGGAACAACCCGGAAGGCGTGACAGTGATGGAAAACGGCCTGATGGCCATTGTCGACGAGCGCATGCACACCTTGAGCGTGGTGAACGTCGACGCCAGCACCCAGCAACTGAACTATGCCGACTTCAAGCACTATGACCTTGGCCCGTCCAAGGACCAGAACAAGGCATTTGAAGGTGTGACCTGGGACAAGCGCAACCAGCAGATCGTGCTCGGGGAAGAGCGCCCACCGGCGTTGTTCACCTGGAAAAGCGATGGCGCCACGCTGACCGGCGATAAGCAGAAGATCGCCAGCACCGAGCTGGACATGCGTAACCTCTCAGCCCTGGCCGTCGACCCGCGCACCGGGCATTTGCTGGTGCTGTCGGCCGATTCCCACCTGCTGCTGGAGCTGGACGCGCAGGGCGAGCAAGTCAGCTTCATGACCCTGCTCGGCGGCTTCAATGGCCTCAAACACACCATCCCGCGTGCCGAAGGCGTCACCATGGACGAAGCCGGCACCTTGTACATGGTCAGCGAACCCAACCTGTTCTATCGTTTCGAGAAGCAGAAATAGCCGACGATTACGTCGGATACTTCGCTATCAGCGGCATTCGCCAGACAGTCGACTGCGTTTAAGTTTAAATTCAGACGGGCGTGATACTTATTCGCCACTTTTTGACTTTGAGCTTGCCTGATGCGTCGACTCGCCCGCCCCAAACCCGCGTTTTTTATCCTGTTGCTGCTCGCCCTGGTGATTGCCGGGGCGGTCGCGCAGAACTTTCGCTTGTTCGAGCGGGCCTGGTTCAACCTTCAACACTGGCGCCATCCTGCCGATGAACGCTCCATTGGCCTGAATGATTACCGGGTAAGCCTGGAAGCCAAGGTCATCGAAGGGCTCGACGATGATGTCTCGGCCCTCACGTACGACCCGATACGCAAAAGCCTGTTTACGGTCACCAATAAAAACGCCGAGCTGATCGAGTTGTCCCTGGACGGCAGGATCCTGCGGCGTATTCCGTTGGTGGGCTTTGGCGATGCCGAGGCGGTGGAGTTCATCAGTGACAACATTTATGTGATCAGCGATGAAGCCCAGCAGCGGCTGATCAAGGTGCACGTGAATGACGACACCCAATTTCTCGACGCCGCCGATGCGGAGCAGATGACCCTGGGCGTACACCTTGGCGGCAATAAGGGTTTCGAAGGGCTGGCCTATGACTCGGTGGGCAAGCGCTTGTTCGTGGCCAAGGAGCGCGACCCGATGCTGATTTACGAGGTGCACGGGTTTCCCCATTTCAAGCCGGAAAAAACCTACTCGGTGCATGTGATCAACAACCCCAAGCGCGATGCCGGGCTGTTTGTGCGCGACCTGTCGAGCCTGCAATACGACGAGCGCAGCGGGCATTTGCTGGCGCTGTCGGATGAGTCGTTCCTGGTGTTGGAACTGGACATCGATGGTCGCCCGTTGAGCAGTCTTTCCCTGCTCAACGGGCGCCATGGCCTGAAAAAACGCGTGCCTCAGGCCGAAGGGATCGCCATGGATGACGAGGGCTCGCTGTACCTGGTCAGCGAGCCGAACCTGTTTTACGTGTTCAAGAAGCCCTGATCAAAACATCCATTGCACGCCCAGGGAGTAGCCGGTCTGGCTGCCCTCGGCGTGCCCAAGGCGGCTGTTGACCTCGGCGTAAACGCCCAGCTGCGGGGTGATCGCCAGCTGGCTGCCGATTTGCGCGCGGCCAAAGCTTTTGTCCACTGAACCCAGCTTGGCGGTGCGCGCCTGGCCATCGGCGCGGGCGGTCAATTGCAGGTCATCGAGACGGCCATCGGCCAGCTCCTTGACCCAGGCGATGTCGCCGTAAGGCATCAGGCTCAGGCCATAGGGCAGGGCGACGGCACCGCGCACGCGCCAGCCGAGGCTGGCTTCCAGGGAGTCGAAAGACTGTTCTTCGTACTCCAGCGCGGTGCGCAGGTTCTGTTTCTCGTGGAACTTGTCGATACGCGAATGGCTGTAGTCCAGGCCGGCAAACGGCCCGCTTTTGATTGCGCCGAAGTCGAAGTCATAACCGCCGAGTACGCGTGCGCCCAGGGACAGTGCGTCGGTGTTGCCGCTCAGTTGTTGATTGAGCAGCACCGGGCCGCCATTGGCTTGGATCAACAGGTTGCGCTTGGCCTCAAAGCGCGTATGGCCAATGCTCAAATCGCCCGCCAGCCAGCTTGGGCCGCCATCGTTGAGCAAGGCATAGACCGCGGCCTGCCAGGTGTCGCTGTCGAGTTTGCCGCGCTGCTGCAGCTTGTCACGACCATTGAGGTAGCTGAGGCTGGCGCCGATATTCAGGCTGGAGGTGAGCTGATAGTCGCCCAAGGCGTGTACGCCCAGGCGTCGGGCATCGCGGTTGAGCGGGCTGTCGAAGCCGCTGTCCGGGGTGTATTCGCCGTCCATGCCGATTTCGCCATCGAAGCTTCCGACCTCGCGGCTGGCCGCTTGCAAGGTCAACCAACGGCGATCATGCAGGCGCACCATGGCCTGATGCTGGCGTTGCAGGTTGTCCTGCATGTTGCGCGCAACGGCGCCACCCGAGGCGGTCGAGGCCAGCAGGTCGGCGTTGGTCAGTTCCAACACCAGGCGGCTGAGCAGGCGCGAGTAATCGCGCAGGCGCTGGTCGATGCGTTCCTGGCCGAAGGCATTGGTCAGCACGGTTTTGTTGTCTTCTGCCGGGTCGTGCCAGGTGGAGCCGCCGGGTATTTTCGGGTTGTTGGTCTGGGTGTAGCCGTCCAGATCGCCCAGCTCCCAGTTGGTGGCTTCGATATACAGAATCGGGATCTTCAGCGGTTCGAACGGCTCGCCATCACTGCAGCAGCCGGTGCCCTTGGGGTATTGCGGGTCCAGGCCGGGGTTGGTGAACAACGGGATGTTCAATTCCCTGGCGATCTGGAAGGTGTGTTCGCGCAGCGATGCCAGAGCGGGGTTGGCGGTGCTGTTCTGGCCTGCGTGGGCGTACATCATGTCGCCGGTGATCAGGCTGTCGAGGTTGATCATCGCCAGCATATTCGCGCGTTGGCTGGCGCTGAGTGAATCGACAAAGGCTTTGGAGCCGCGCAGGCCTTCCTCTTCGGCGCCGAAGGCGACCACTTGCAGGCCGTTTTCCAGCTGCAAGCCGCCGAGGTTCTTCGCCACTTCGGTCAGCACGCTGGCGCCGGAGCCGTTATCGTCCAGGCCTTGTAAGGTCGGGCGGCCGAAGTAGGTGTCGAAGTGCGCGCCAATCACCACGTATTGCGGTTTAGTGCCCGCAGCATAGGCCACCACGTTTTGCGCAGCGCGAGTGCCGTTGTTCCAGGTGAAGTTCTGTCGACTGAGGCTGTAGGCCGAACCCATCTGGCTTTGCATCCAATCTGCCGCGCCGGCGAAATTGGCCGTGCCGCGATACCGGCCGGGGTAATCGTTGATCAGCTTTTCCAGGGTGGTATTGGCGTGCTGGCCGTAATCGTAGGCCTGGGTTTGCGCCGACAGCAGGCTGCCGACCACGCTGATCGCGAGGGCGAGGGGCTTTATCACAAGGTCTTCCTTGAGGTGATTGAAGTTTTCCAGCCCAGACCCTTTGCACAATGCGCGCCTCATTCCCTGGGCGAGCGCGAAGTGGCGCATTGTTAAACGCTTGGGTCGCCTGGCTGTCATTTGTAACGGATTTGATACCAATAAAGGCGTGGGATGCCGTGACATGGCGCACGGTTTTGGGCGGGGGTGCTGCGAAAAGTAGCGGTTTTGTTACATGGATCTTCTAAACGATGAGGCCTCCTGTGGGAGCTGGCTTGTGTGGGAGCCGGGCTTGCCCGCGATGCAGACGCCTCGGTCTTTAAGTCAGACCGAGGTGATGCTATCGCAGGCAAGCCAGCTCCCACATAAAGCCAGGCCTTGAGTTTTAGGCCTTGAGGGTTTTCACGCCTTCGGAAGTACCCAGCAGCAACACATCCGCCGGGCGCGCCGCGAACAGGCCATTGGTCACCACGCCAACGATCGCATTGATCTGCGTCTCCAGCTCCACCGGGTTGGTGATCTGCATGTTGAACACATCAATGATGATATTGCCGTTGTCGGTCAGCACGCCTTCGCGGTACACCGGGTCGCCGCCCAGTTTCACCAGCTCGCGGGCCACGTGGCTGCGGGCCATGGGGATAACTTCCACCGGCAGCGGGAAGGCGCCGAGCACCGGCACCAGCTTGCTGGCGTCGGCGATGCAGATAAAGGTCTTGGCCACGGCCGCAACGATCTTCTCGCGGGTCAGGGCTGCGCCGCCGCCTTTGATCAGGTTCAGGTGCTCGTCGCTTTCATCGGCGCCGTCGACGTAGAACTCCAGGTCGCTCACGGTGTTGAGCTCATACACTGGAATGCCATGGCCCTTGAGGCGCGCGGCGGTGGCTTCGGAGCTGGCTACGGCGCCGTCGAAGGCACCCTTGTGCTGGGCCAGTGCATCGATAAAGCAGTTGGCGGTGGAGCCGGTGCCGACACCGACGATGCTTTTGTCGTCGAGTTTAGGAAGGATTAAATCGACGGCGGCCTGGGCCACTGCCTGTTTGAGTTGATCCTGGGTCATGCGGGCTCCGGAACGGGCGGGGAATTATCGAGGGCGGCGAGTATAACCCAACAAAACCTCGGGATTCGTGTGGTCGCCCGGCTAAACGCTGGGTTAGACTCCTTGGCCCTGCCCAACCCGCCCAGTGATGCTTTCCGATGCTTGAACAGTACGTCAAAAAGATCCTCACCTCGCGCGTTTACGACGTTGCCGTAGAAACCCCCTTGCAGACCGCGCGCCAGCTCTCCGAGCGGCTGGGCAACAAGGTCTGGCTCAAGCGTGAAGACTTGCAGCCGGTGTTCTCGTTCAAGATTCGCGGTGCCTACAACAAGCTGACCCAACTGAGCGCCGAAGAACGCGCGCGCGGCGTGGTCACCGCTTCTGCGGGCAACCACGCCCAGGGCCTGGCCCTGGCGGCCAAGGTGCTGGGGGTGAAAGCCACCATCGTGATGCCCAAGACCACGCCGGAGATCAAGGTCGAAGGCGTGCGCTCGCGTGGCGGCAAAGTGGTGCTGCACGGTGATTCCTTCCCGGAAGCCCTGGCCTACTCGCTGAAACTGGTCGACGAAAAAGGCTACGTTTACATTCACCCTTACGATGATCCACACACCATTGCCGGGCAGGGCACCGTGGCGATGGAGATTCTGCGCCAGCACCCTGGGCCTTTGGACGCGATTTTTGTACCCGTGGGCGGCGGCGGGCTGATCGCCGGGATTGCGGCGTATGTGAAATACCTGCGCCCGGAAATCAAGATCATCGGCGTCGAGCCGGATGACTCCAACTGCCTGCAAGCCGCCATGGCCGCAGGCGAGCGCGTGGTGCTGCCAACGGTCGGCATCTTTGCTGATGGCGTGGCGGTGGCGCAGATCGGCCAGCACACCTTTGATATCTGCAAAGACTATGTAGACGAAGTGATCACCGTCAGCACCGACGAAATCTGCGCGGCCATCAAGGACATCTACGACGACACCCGCTCCATCACCGAGCCTGCGGGCGCGCTGGGCGTGGCGGGTATCAAGAAATACGTGGAAACCCGTGGCGTGACCGGGCAGACCCTGGTGGCCATCGACTCCGGCGCCAACGTCAACTTCGACCGCCTGCGTCATGTGGCCGAGCGCGCCGAGCTGGGTGAAGGCCGCGAAGCCATCATCGCCGTGACCATCCCCGAGCAACCGGGCAGCTTCAAGGCGTTCTGCGAGGCCGTGGGCAAGCGCCAGATCACCGAATTCAACTACCGCTACCACTCCGGCCGCGAGGCGCACATCTTCGTGGGTGTGCAGACTCACCCGGAAAACGACCCGCGCAGCGCGTTGATCGCCAGCCTCACAAGCCAGGGTTTCCCGGTGCTGGACCTGACCGAAAACGAGCTGGCCAAGTTGCACATTCGCCATATGGTGGGTGGCCATGCAGCCAAAGTCAGCGACGAGCTGGTGTTTCGCTTCGAATTCCCCGAGCGTCCGGGCGCGCTGTTCAACTTTCTTAACAAATTAGGCGGGCGCTGGAACATCTCGATGTTCCACTATCGCAACCACGGCGCAGCCGACGGCCGTGTGGTCGCAGGCCTGCAAGTGCCGACAGACGAGCGCCACCTGGTGCCGGCCGCGTTGGCAGAAATCGGCTACCCGTATTGGGATGAAAGCGAAAACCCGGCTTACCAGCTGTTCCTCGGTTGAGCGACTACGCTGACTGAGCGGCCTTTAAGGAATCAAGACCATGGAAACGCTGACCACCCTCAAGGTTATTCACATCACCGCCACCGTGTTGCTGTTGCTCAGCGGCCTCGGCCTGGCGGTACTGGCCTGGCGCAAACGCAGCGCCGGCCCGGCGGTTACCGTGCAACGCCCGTGGGCGTTCGTGTGGTTGCTGATGGGCGTTTGCGTGGTCAGCATGCCGTTCACCGGCTGGTGGCTGGTGCATCTGCTCGGCTGGCCGCTGGGGCAAACCTGGATTTTGGGTTCCAGCATTCTCTACACCGTGGCGGCACTGGCCTGGTTCTGGCTGGTGGCGCGGCTTAATCGCCTGCGTAAGGGCGAGGGCGGTAGCCTGAATTTCACCCTGGTGCTGGCGGTGGTCAGCCTGGTGGGGTTTGTAGCGATTGCCGGGTTGATGGGCGCCAAGCCGGTTTAACCGTATGAATATTTTGCTTGTCGGCGCCACCGGCTTTGTCGGTGGCCACTTGCTGCGCGCCCTGCAGCAGGCTGGGCACAGTGTGATCGCGACGTGTCGCAAGCCTCGAAGTCAGGGCTGGCCAGGGGTGCAATGGCAGGCGCTGGATTTGGGCCGGTTGGCTGCCGACCCAGGTTGCTGGGTGTTTCCTGAGTCGGTCGATTTAGTCATCAATGCGGCGGGGTTGCTGAGCGTGGATGCGGCCGAGCTGAGCCGCGTCCAGGATCAGGGCGCCCGCGCGCTGTTTGATCTGGCCGCCCATCACGGTGTGCGAGTGTTGCAGATCTCTGCCCTCGGCGCCTCAGCGCAATCGGATGTGCCATTTCTGGCCAGCAAAGGCGCTGCTGACGACTATCTGCTGAGCCTTGGCGTACCCGCCGTGGTGCTGCGGCCTTCGCTGGTGGTGGGCGAGGGGGGCGCCAGCAGTGCCTGGTTGGCGGGGCTGTCGCCCTGGCCGCTGATTCCATTGCTGGACCTCAACGCTCAACTGCAGCCGGTGCATATCGACGACCTGGTCGGCGCGGTGCTGGCCGTGTTGCGCCAGTGGCCTGCCGAATCATTGGTACTGCCGTTGGTGGGGCCAGCACCGATGCGGCTCGCTCAAGTCATTGATCACCTGCGCGTCGCTCAAGGCTGGCGCGCAGGCCGATACTTGCAAGCGCCATTGCTGGGGTTGGGCGGCTGGCTGGGTGATCGCCTGGGCTGGCGCGCCTTGAACTCACAAAGCATTGCCCTGGCTCAGCGGGATAACGTCGCCGACCCCGAGGTGCTGGCGTCGGTCTGCGGCTACACCGCCGCGCCGTTAGCCTCACGCCTGCAAGGCTGGCCCACGGCGGCCCAAAGCAGCCAGCGCACCATTCGCCCGCTGATGCTGGCGGTATTGGTGCTGATCTGGCTGGGTACGGCGGCGGTTTGCGTTGGGCCGGGTTACGCCTGGGGCCTGCGCATCATGGCCGAGGCCGGTGTGCAGGGCACTTGGGCGACAGTGGCCGTGATCGCCGGGGCGGTGTGTGATGGCCTGTTGGGCCTGGGGTTGCTGGTTGCGCGCTGGCGCAGGTCGGCGCTGATCCTGCAATTACTGTTGATGGGCGGCTATACCGTGATTATCAGCATAGTCCTGCCCCATTACTGGTTTGATCCTTACGCGGCGGTCGCCAAAAATCTGGTACTCATGGTGGCGACCCTTTGGCTCCTCTGGACTGAACCTTCTCTGGACTGAACCTTTTTCGACCGAGCCCCGCCGATGAACGCTTACCTGCTGTTGAAAACCCTGCATATCCTGTCCTCGACCATCCTGTTTGGCCTGGGTGCGGGCTCGGCATATTACGCCTTGCGCGCCTGGCGCAGCGGCAAGGTGGAAGTGATCGCGGTCACCTTCAAACACCTGGTGTTCGCGGATTGGGCATTTACCACGACCACGGCGGTTTTTCAGCCGTTGAGTGGCATCGGCTTGATGTACTTGGCGGGCTGGTCGATGCAGCAGAGCTGGTTGCAGTGGACGTTCGCGTTGTATGTGCTGGCGGGTGTCTGCTGGCTGCCGGTGGTGTGGCTGCAGATTCGTGTGCACAAGATGGCGGAGCAGGCGCTGCGCGATGGCACGGCGATGCCGATCAAGGCCGCGACCTATATGCGCTGGTGGTTTGGCCTGGGCTGGCCGGCGTTTCTGGCGTTTCTGGTGATTTTCTATTTGATGGTGGCCAAGCCGGTTTAGGGCTTGGGACCGAGCCGGCTTCATCGCAGGCAAGCCAGCTCCCACATTTTGATCTGTGAATACATCTAAAGTGTGGGAGCTGGCTTGCCTGCGATAGCGTCATCAGCTACGCAGGGTAATCACCGGCCAGCCACGCTTCTCGGCTTCGGCACGCAAATTCGGGTCCGGGTCCACCGCCACCGCATGCGCTACCTGCTCCAGCAACGGCAAATCATTCATCGAATCGCTATAGAAGTAGCTGTCTTCCAGGCTGTACCCGGTTTCTTCCAGCCAACGATTCAAGCGCGTCACTTTGCCTTCACGGAAGCACGGGATATCCGTGCTGCGCCCGGTATACCGGCCGTTTTCCATCTCGCATTCAGTGGCGATCAGGGTTTCAACCCCCAGCAGCTCGGCGATCGGCGCGGTCACGAAGCGGTTGGTGGCGGTGATGATCACCAGCTTGTCGCCAGCGGCGCGGTGTTTGGCCAGCAGTTCCAGGGCGAGCGGCAGCATCAGTGGGGCGATGCAGTCGCGCATGAAGTCGCGGTGCCATTCGTCCAACTGGGCCATCTCGGTGCGGCCAAGGATTTCCAGGCTGAAGTTCAGGTAGGCGGCGTTATCCAGCTTGCCGGCCAGGTAATCCTGGTAAAACTCGTCGTTACGGGCTTTGTAGGCCACCGGGTCAAGAATCCCACGCTCACAGAGGTAATCGCCCCACGCGTGATCGCTGTCACCGCCGAGAAGCGTGTTGTCCAAGTCGAATAAAGCCAGGCGCATTGCAGTTACTCGCTGAAAAGTCTGTAAAAAGGCGTCCAGAATACGGTCTTTTCACAAGAGTGCACATAAGGTAAGAAGCCTCGTTGCCGCTGGAACAACCTTTGTGGAACAATGCGGCGACATGCGTTTGCGAGGTTGTTGCCGTGATCGACCCCGATGGTTTCCGTCCTAATGTCGGGATTATTCTTACGAATGATGCCGGACAGGTGCTATGGGCTCGCCGAATCAACCAAGATGCCTGGCAGTTTCCTCAAGGCGGAATCAACCCCGACGAGACCCCTGAAGACGCCTTGTACCGTGAGTTGAATGAAGAAGTCGGCCTTGAGCGCGAAGATGTGCAAATTCTGGCCTGTACCCGTGGCTGGTTGCGCTATCGTTTGCCGCAACGCCTGGTGCGTACCCACAGCCAACCGCTGTGCATCGGCCAGAAGCAAAAATGGTTTCTTTTGCGCCTGATCTCCAACGAGCAGCGGGTGCGAATGGATTTGACCGGTAAACCGGAGTTCGATGGCTGGCGCTGGGTCAGCTATTGGTACCCGTTGGGCCAGGTGGTGACATTCAAGCGCGAGGTTTATCGTCGCGCTCTCAAAGAGCTTGCCCCGCGCCTTTTAGCGCGCGACTGACGACGGAGTTCGACCCCGAGCCATGCTCAATACGCTGCGCAAGATCGTCCAGGAAGTTAACTCCGCCAAGGATCTCAAGGCGGCGTTGGGGATTATTGTGTTGCGCGTCAAGGAAGCCATGGGCAGCCAGGTCTGCTCGGTTTACCTGCTGGACCCAGAGACCAACCGTTTTGTGCTGATGGCCACCGAGGGCTTGAACAAGCGCTCGATCGGCAAGGTCAGCATGGCGCCCAATGAAGGTCTGGTGGGCCTGGTGGGGACGCGTGAAGAACCCCTGAACCTTGAAAACGCGGCCGATCACCCGCGTTATCGCTACTTTGCCGAAACCGGCGAAGAGCGCTACGCCTCGTTCCTCGGCGCACCGATCATTCACCACCGCCGCGTTGTCGGCGTGTTGGTCATCCAGCAAAAAGAACGCCGCCAGTTCGATGAAGGCGAAGAAGCCTTCCTCGTGACCATGAGCGCGCAGCTCGCCGGGGTTATTGCCCACGCTGAGGCGACCGGTTCGATTCGTGGTCTGGGCCGTCAGGGCAAGGGCATCCAGGAAGCCAAGTTCGTCGGCGTGCCAGGTTCGCCGGGCGCTGCGGTCGGTACGGCCGTGGTCATGCTGCCGCCAGCCGACCTGGATGTGGTGCCGGACAAAACCGTCGATGACATCGACGCTGAAATCAAACTGTTCAAGACCGCCCTGGAAGGCGTGCGCGCCGACATGCGCAACCTGTCGACCAAGCTGGCCACGCAACTGCGCCCCGAAGAGCGCGCGCTGTTCGACGTGTACCAGATGATGCTCGACGACGCGTCCCTGGGTAACGAAGTCAAAACCGTGATCAAGACCGGCCAGTGGGCCCAGGGCGCGTTGCGCCAGGTGGTCACCGATCACGTCAACCGTTTCGAACTGATGGACGATGCCTACCTGCGTGAACGCGCCTCGGATGTGCGCGACCTCGGCCGCCGTCTGCTGGCCTACTTGCAGGAAGACCGCACCACCAACCTGGTCTACCCCGACAACACCATCCTGATCAGTGAAGAACTGACCGCCACCATGCTCGGCGAAGTGCCAGAGGGCAAGTTGGTGGGTTTGGTGTCGGTACTGGGTTCGGGTAACTCCCACGTCGCGATCCTGGCTCGGGCCATGGGTATTCCGACGGTAATGGGCCTGGTGGACCTGCCGTATTCCAAGGTCGACGGCATCGACATGATCGTCGACGGCCATCGTGGCGAAGTCTTTACCAACCCCAGCGAGCTGCTGCGCAAGCAATACGCCGAGGTGGTGGAAGAAGAGAAGCAACTGGCGCTGGGCCTCGATTCGCTGCGCGAGCTGCCATGCGTCACCCTCGATGGCCACCGTGTGCCGCTGCTGGTCAACACCGGCTTGCTGGCCGATGTGGCCCGAGCGCAACAGCGTGGCGCTGAAGGCGTGGGGCTGTACCGCACCGAAGTGCCGTTCATGATCAACCAACGTTTCCCGAGTGAGAAGGAGCAGCTGGCGATTTATCGCGAGCAACTGTCCGCCTTCCACCCGTTGCCGGTGACGATGCGCAGCCTGGACATCGGCGGCGACAAGTCACTGTCGTATTTCCCGATCAAGGAAGACAACCCCTTCCTTGGCTGGCGCGGTATTCGTGTAACCCTCGACCATCCTGAAATATTCCTGGTCCAGACCCGCGCCATGCTCAAGGCCAGCGAAGGCCTGAACAACCTGCGCATCCTGCTGCCGATGATCTCCGGCACGCACGAGCTGGAAGAAGCGCTGCACCTGATCCACCGCGCCTGGGGCGAAGTACGCGACGAAGGCGCCGACGTGCCGATGCCACCGATTGGCGTGATGATCGAAATTCCGGCGGCGGTGTACCAGGCCAAAGAACTGGCGCGGCAAGTGGACTTCCTCTCGGTCGGCTCCAACGACCTGACCCAATACCTGCTGGCCGTGGACCGCAACAACCCACGGGTGGCCGACCTCTACGATTACCTGCACCCGGCAGTGCTGCAAGCCCTGCAGCATGTGGTGCGCGACGCCCATGCCGAAGGCAAGCCGGTGAGTATCTGCGGTGAAATGGCCGGCGACCCGGCGGCAGCGGTGCTGTTGATGGCAATGGGCTTTGATAGCCTGTCGATGAACGCCACCAACTTGCCGAAGGTGAAGTGGATGTTGCGTCAGGTTGAGCTGAGCATGGCCAAGGACCTGCTTGCCGAGTTGATGACCATCGACAACCCGCAAGTTATCCACAGCTCGCTGCAACTGGCGCTGAAGAACCTGGGGCTGACGCGAATGATCAACCCGGCTTCTGCAAAAACCCTCTAGACCGCTATCGCAGGCAAGCCAGCTCCCACATTTGACTGTGTTCACAGTTCAAAATGTGGGAGCTGGCTTGCCTGCGATGACGGCAGCCCAAGCGCCATCAAATGTTCAGTTCGACCTCACCCAACCGTCCCCCCAACGGCCCAAAACTACGCTCCACCATCTGCCGCGACCCATCGGCATTCACAATCAGCGCCGTACTCGCCCGCGTCCCATAACTGGGGCTGGCGATAAACACGCTGGAGAGCAGGCTTTCGGTCGCCAAGCCCACGCCGGTGTCCGGCAAGTCGGCAAATGGCGCAGTCTGCGGGTCGCTCAAGATTTCCAGCAAGGCCTGCGGCTGTGGGTGCTCCAGCAATTCACTCAACGCCGCCCTGGCCTTGAGCAATTTGGGCCAGGGCGTATTCAGGCCGGCATTCGACAGGCCATAAACCCCAGCCTCCAACCGCGTCGGCTCGGTCTCATTGGCGTTGTAATGCCACAGCTCATCCCGCGTGCCTACCAGCAGGTTAAAACCGGAGTATTCAATCGAACGGCCGTTAACATCGGCCAAATATTCGTCAATTGGCAGCGATCCACTGAGAAATCGCGCCACCAACTCCCCTCGGGACTTACGTGCAGGCGGCTGGTGCGGGTCGCGAATATTGGTCAGGGCAGCAAACCGCCCCTCGGCGTTCACCCCAAGCCAGGTGCCACCGGCTTCCTGGTCGCGACCAGCGTAGACATGTGGCGCATCCGGCCACTGAGCCAGCGGCAGGCTGGGGCGGGCGTAGAACTCATCACGGTTGGCCGCGACGATCAGCGGCTGGGCGTGGCCCGGCCGCCAGGCGAAAACAATCAGGCACATAAGGCGTTCCCTTTGTGTTTTGTTCACTCTACCCATACAGCGGATGGCTATCCATCGTATCGAAGTTGGGCCGAGCGCCTTCCATCCGTTAACATGCCGGGCTATTGGGCGTGTCTAACCTTCTTAATTTGAAATTGCGGCTGTAACGCAGGCTTAATCCCACACCGGCATGGTCCGGTGCGCCATGACTATTGATTTAACGAGGAGTCGCAATGCTGCCTTACCCGCAGATCAACCCGGTGGCCGTGGCCATCGGTCCGCTGCAAATCCATTGGTACGGGTTGATGTACCTGATCGGCATCGGCGGTGCCTGGCTGCTGGCTTCCCGGCGCCTGAACCGTTTTGACCCGACCTGGACCAAGGAGAAGCTCTCCGACATGGTGTTCTGGATGTCGATGGGCGTGATCGTCGGCGGACGCCTGGGGTATGTGCTGTTCTACGATCTTCCGGCCTATATCGCCAACCCGACGCTGATTTTCGAAGTGTGGAAGGGCGGCATGGCGTTCCACGGTGGCTTTGTCGGCGTGATGATTGCCGCATGGTGGTTCGGCCGCCGCAACGGCAAGTCGTTCTTCCAACTGATGGACTTCGTCGCACCGTTCGTGCCGATTGGCCTGGGTGCCGGGCGTATCGGTAACTTCATCAACGCCGAGTTGTGGGGCAAGCCGAGCGACGTGCCGTGGGCCATGGTGTTCCCACCCTTCAGCGACCCGGCGCAACTGCCACGCCACCCGTCGCAGCTCTACCAGTTCGCTCTGGAAGGTGTGGCACTGTTCCTGATTCTTTATATCTTCTCGCGCAAGCCACGCCCAACCATGGCGGTTTCCGGCATGTTTGCGTTGTTCTACGGGATCTTCCGCTTCATCGTCGAGTTCGTCCGCGTGCCGGATGCACAGCTGGGCTACCTGGCGTGGGGCTGGTTGACCATGGGGCAGATTCTCAGCATGCCGATGATCCTGGCGGGCCTGGGCCTGCTGTGGTGGGCGTACAATCGCCCGCAAGGCATCAAGAACGCCGCGCTTTAAATTCGAATGCCGAGGCTTTTGCGAGCCTCGGCTTCTTTGATACGGGTAAAAACATGAAGCAATATCTCGAACTACTGAACGACGTCGTGACCAATGGATTGACCAAGGGCGATCGCACCGGCACCGGCACCAAAGCCGTGTTTGCCCGTCAGTATCGGCATAACTTGGCCGACGGCTTCCCGCTGCTGACCACCAAGAAGCTTCATTTCAAAAGCATCGCCAACGAATTGATCTGGATGTTGAGCGGCAATACCAACATCAAGTGGCTGAACGAAAACGGCGTGAAAATCTGGGACGAATGGGCCACCGAAGACGGCGACCTCGGCCCGGTGTACGGCGAGCAGTGGACCGCCTGGCCAACCAAGGACGGTGGCACCATCAACCAGATCGACTACATGGTCGACACGTTGAAAAACAACCCCAACAGCCGTCGCATCCTGTTCCACGGCTGGAACGTCGAATACCTGCCGGACGAAACCAAGAGCCCGCAGGAAAACGCGCGCAACGGCAAGCAAGCCCTGCCGCCGTGCCACCTGCTGTACCAGGCGTTTGTGCATGACGGCCATCTGTCGATGCAGTTGTACATCCGCAGCTCCGACGTATTCCTCGGCCTGCCGTACAACACCGCCGCGCTGGCGTTGCTGACCCATATGCTGGCCCAGCAATGCGACCTGATCCCGCACGAGATCATCGTCACCACCGGCGACACCCATGCCTATAGCAACCATATGGAACAGATCCGTACGCAGCTGGCGCGCACGCCGAAGAAGCTGCCGGAACTGGTAATCAAGCGTAAGCCGGCGTCGATTTACGACTACAAGTTCGAAGATTTCGAGATTGTGGGCTACGACGCCGATCCGAGCATCAAGGCTGACGTCGCCATCTAAAGACCGCCTCGGTCAAAAATGTGGCAACTGGCTTGCCTGCGATAGCGGAGTGTCAGGCGATACAAATGCCTCTGATCCACCGCTATCGCAGGCAAGCCAGCTCCCACAGTTGTTTTGTATACACCTTAATGCCCGTGGCTTCTGCCCACATGCGAAGGCTCCGCCTCGCTGGCCGCCACACTGCCGCTGACCTCCAGCCGCTGCAAAATCCCGCACTGGTCCAGATCCGGCCCACCGCCGCAGCGTTGGCGCAGGTCGAGCAATTGCGCCTGCAACGCCAACAGCCCATCGATCCGCGCTTTCACATGGTGGATATGCTCGTCGATCAACGCATTCACACTCTCGCACTGGTCCTGCGGGCTGTCGCGCAGCCCCAGCAGGCTGCGGATTTCTTCAAGCGTCATGTCCAGGCTGCGGCAGTTGCGGATAAAGATCAGCCGCTCGGTGTGCGCCTGGGTGTACACGCGATAATTGGCATCGGTGCGCGCCGGGGGCGGCAGCAGGCCTTCTTTTTCGTAATAACGGATGGTTTCCACCTGACAATCGGTCAGTTTGGCCAATTCACCGATCTTCATCGCAGCAATCTCCAAATGGGTGCTTGACCCTATAGTGGCTACAGGGTCTTTACTTGGCAACAGGCACCTTTACGGACGCGACAGAATGAGCGATTCCATCCACACCCCGAAAAAACATGATCACAAGCACGACCATGATCATGACCATAGCCACGAACATGGCCACGACCACGGCGCCACGCTGACCCCGGTCAAAAAGCATGAGCATGGCAGCCATGGCGATTCCTGCTGTTCCAGCAAGGTAGCGCCTGCTGTGGTTACGCTCAGCGAAGCGCCGACGGCCGGCTCGCGCCTGAGCACTTTCCGCATCGAAGCCATGGACTGCCCCACCGAACAGACGCTGATCCAGAACAAACTGGGCAAGCTTGCCGGTGTGCAGCAGCTGGAATTCAACCTGATCAACCGCATCCTCGGCGTTACCCATGACCTGCCGAGCACTGCGCCGATCATCGCGGCGATCAAATCCATCGGCATGCAAGCCGACCCTATCGAAGAGGGCACACCTGCTGCCGCGCCGCCTGCCAAGAAACATTGGTGGCCGTTGGCGGTGTCGGGCGTAGGTGCATTGGGCGCCGAAGTGTTGCATTTCACGGGCGTGGCACCGACCTGGGTAATTGCCTTGGTGGCGCTGGTATCGATCCTCAGCGGCGGCCTCACCACCTATAAAAAGGGCTGGATCGCCCTGAAAAACCTCAACCTGAACATCAACGCGCTGATGAGTATCGCGGTAACTGGTGCGATCCTGATCGGCCAGTGGCCGGAAGCGGCCATGGTGATGTTCCTGTTTACGGTGGCCGAGTTGATCGAAGCCAAGTCTCTGGACCGTGCGCGTAATGCCATCAGCGGCCTGATGCAAATGACGCCGGAACAGGCCACGGTGCAGCATGCCGATGGTTCGTGGCTTGAACAGGAGGTAAAAAGTATTGAATTGGGCGCGATCGTGCGGGTAAAACCCGGCGAACGCATAGGCCTGGACGGTGAAGTTACTGCCGGCCAATCCACCATCGATCAGGCGCCGATCACCGGCGAAAGCCTGCCGATTGAAAAAACCGTAGGCGATAAGGTCTTCGCCGGCACCATCAACCAGGCCGGTTCCCTTGAGTACAAGGTCACCGCAGCGGCCAACAATTCCACCCTTGCGCGCATCATTCACGCGGTGGAACAGGCCCAGGGCGCACGGGCGCCGACCCAGCGCTTTGTCGACAGCTTCTCGAAGGTCTACACCCCGGCAGTCTTCCTGTTTGCCTTGGGCGTGGCGATTATCCCACCGTTGTTCATGGCCGGCGTGTGGTTCGACTGGATCTACCGCGCCCTCGTATTGCTGGTGGTCGCGTGCCCCTGCGCCCTGGTGATTTCCACCCCGGTGACCATCGTCAGCGGCCTGGCGGCTGCGGCGCGCAAAGGCATCCTGATCAAGGGCGGCGTGTACCTGGAGGGTGGTTACAAGCTCGACTACCTGGCCCTCGACAAGACCGGCACCATCACCCACGGTAAACCGGTGCAAACCGATTACCTGGCGCTGTTCCCCAACGTCGAAGACAGCGCACCCGCCTTGGCGGCCAGCCTGGCCGGGCGCTCCGACCACCCGGTGTCGCTGGCCATCGCCAAGGCAGCTGTGGATAAAAACTTGCCAAGCCACGTTGTGGATAACTTCGAGGCCTTGCCAGGTCGCGGTGTACGTGGCGACATCAACGGCGAAACCTACCACTTGGGCAACCACCGTCTGGTGGAAGACCTGGGCCTGTGCTCGCCGGCGCTGGAAGAAAAGCTGTTCGCCCTGGAAAAACAAGGCAAGTCCGTGGTGCTGCTGCTCGACAAGTCCGGCCCGCTGGCGTTGTTCGCCGTGGCTGACACGGTAAAAGACAGCAGCCGCGAAGCCATCCAGCAACTGCACGCGCTGGGCATCAAGACCCTGATGCTCACCGGCGACAACACCCACACCGCCCAGGCGATTGCGGCGCAGGTTGGCATCGATCAGGCCCAGGGCGATCTGTTGCCCACCGACAAGCTGCAAGCCATTGAAACCCTCTACGGGCAAGGCCGCCGGGTAGGCATGGTCGGCGACGGCATCAACGACGCCCCGGCCCTGGCCCGCGCCGAAATCGGCTTTGCCATGGCCGCCGCCGGCACTGACACGGCAATCGAGACTGCCGACGTGGCGCTGATGGACGATGATCTGCGCAAGATTCCGGCATTCATTCGTCTGTCGCGGCAAACGTCGAGTATCCTCAAGCAGAACATCGCCCTGGCGTTGGTGATCAAGGCGATCTTCCTGGCAGTCACCTTCCTGGGCATGGCGACCATGTGGATGGCGGTGTTCGCGGACATGGGCGTGAGCCTGCTGGTGGTATTCAACGGTCTGCGCCTGTTGCGCAAATAGAGGATGAGAGGGCGGTGTGCTGAGTGCTGAGTTAAAGGCGTTTTTTATGGTCGCCCGCCTGGGCAGCATTACCCAGGCGGCGAAAAAACTCGGCTTGAGCCAGCCCACCGTCACCACCCAGATTCGCAACCTGGAAAGCCAATACGGCGTTGAACTGTTCTACCGCGGCGGGCGGCGCCTCACCGTCAGTGACGACGGCGCGCGCCTGCTGCCGATGGTCAAGGCGCTGTTGCAGCAAGAGGCCGATATCGAGTTTTTCCTGCGCAATACTGGCCAGGTCCAGGGCGCTTTGAGGATTGCCGCCACGGCGCCGTACTACATCCTCGATCTGGTCAAAGCCTTTCGCGAACGCCTGCCCCATGTGGACGTCTCGGTGGAAATCGGCAATTCCCAACAAGTGCTCGAAGCACTGGACGATTACCGCGTCGATGTCGCGGCCTCCTCGCAACTGCTCGAAGACCCACGCCTGATTCGCCGCGTGCTGGGCACCGACCCGCTGGTGCTGGCGGTGCATCGTAATCATCCCCTGGCCAAGCTTGAACATGTGCCACTGAGTGCGCTGGCCGGGCATACGCTGCTGATGCGCGAAGCCGGTTCCACCACGCGGCGGTTGACTGAAGAGATGTTGCAGGGCGCCGGCGTGAGTTACGGGCCGTTGCTGGAAATCGGCAGCCGTGAGTCGATTCGCGAGGCGGTGCTGCGCAACATCGGCATCAGCATCATTGCCCGCCAGGAAGTGCCCCATGACCCACAACTGCGGGTGCTGACTATCGAGAATGCACCGCAGATTCCCGAGTATTTGTACTGCCTCAAAGAGCGCAAAGGCGCGCGGTTGCCGGCGGCGTTTCTGGGGTTGGCGCAGGAAATGTCGCCGCTCTGATCGTTCCCACGCTCCGCGTGGGAATGCCGCCCTGGACGCTCCGCGTCTGCGCTTGAATGTCGTGACGCGGAGCGTCACAAGATGCATTCCCACGCAGAGCGTGGGAACGATCGCCTTACACCCAAATCCACCAATACCACTATCACTGCCTTTTGCCTTTCTGCCACAAGAGGGACGCATTGCCCGCCTAGCATGGCCTTCATCAGTTTGATGAGGTGCCTTGCATGAACACAGCCCTGACCCAACCCGGTGCGCCAATGAAGGTGCGCGGTATCCAGAAACGCTTCGGCGCATTCACCGCGCTGGACAACGTGTCCCTGGAGGTCGCGGCCGGCGAGCTGGTGTGCCTGCTAGGCCCGTCCGGCTGCGGCAAAACCACCTTGCTGCGCTGTATCGCCGGCCTGGAGCGCCAGGACAGCGGTGAGCTTTACCTGGGCAACCGCGATGTTTCCTTGCTACCGCCGCAGGCGCGGGACTACGGCATTCTGTTCCAGTCTTACGCGCTGTTTCCCAACCTGACCGTCGAAGCGAACATCGGCTACGGCCTCACCGGCAGTGGTCGCGACGAAGTGCGCAAGCGCGTCGGGCAGATGCTCGAACTGGTCGGCCTGGTCGGCAGTGAAAAAAAGTACCCCGGTCAACTCTCCGGCGGCCAACAACAGCGCGTGGCCCTGGCCCGTGCCCTGGCGCCGGCGCCGTCATTGCTGTTGCTGGACGAACCCATGTCGGCCCTCGACGCCCGCGTGCGTGAGCATCTGTGTACCGAGCTGCGCCAATTGCAACGGCGCCTGGGCATCACCACGCTGATGGTCACCCACAACCAGGACGAGGCCATGCTGATGGCCGACCGTATTGCCGTGATGAACAACGGCAAGGTCGAGCAATACGCCACGCCCCAGGAAATCTACGACCGCCCGGCCACGCCGTTTGTGGCGGAATTTGTCGGCCAGGGCAACTGGCTGCCGTTCAGCCGCAGCAGTGACAGCCATGCCCAGGTCGGCGGCTTGCACATGCGGCTGGATGACAGCGCCAGCAAAGCCAAGTCCGGCCGCTTGTTCTGCCGCCCGGAAGCCATCAGCGTCAACCCGCTGGTGCATGAAGAAAACCTGTTCCCGGCCAAGGTCCGCGAGATCACTTTCCTCGGCAACCGCTGCCGCATGAGCTTTGAGCTGGAGCAATTGCCTGGCCACCCGCTGTTGGCCGAACTGGCCCCCGAAGCCATGCCGCGCCTGGGCGCGCAGGATATCTGGGTGGCTCTGCCGCCGCGCAGCCTGCAGGTGTTTGCCTGAGATGGCTGCTGATATGAGTCTGCCGATACCCGACCACGTGGCTCGTCAGGTTTCCCGCGCTGAGCTTGGCGACCGCCTCTTTGTGGTCGGCGGCAAGCTGCTTTGGTTACTCCTGCTGGGCATTGCGGTGTTGTTGCCGTTGCTGGCGATCTTCTGGCGCGGCTTCAGCAGCGAAGCCGGGCAGGGCGGCGGGCTGGTCGCGGCGCGGGAGCTGATGACCAGCGCCAACTTTCATTGGTTGTTAGGCAATAGCCTGAAAGTTTCCCTCAGCGTGGCGGCCATCGTCGTACCGCTGGCCTACCTGTTTGCCTACGCACTGCAACGCACGCTGATCCCCGGCAAGCCGATCTGGCGCGGCCTGTCGCTGCTGCCATTGATGGCCCCGTCGATGTTGCCGGGTATTGCGCTGGTCTATCTGTTCGGCAACCAGGGCATGTTGCGTGGTTTGCTCTCGGACAATATCTACGGCTTCTGGGGCATTGTGCTGGGTGAAGTGATCTACACCTTCCCACATGCCCTGATGATTCTGCTGTCGGCGCTGTCCCTGGCGGATGCGCGCCTGTTCGATGCCGCCTCCAGCATGGGCGCCAGCCCGGCCCGGGCGTTTCGCAGCATTACCTGGCCGGCCACGCGTCAGGCGGTATTCGCGGCGTTTTGCCTGGTGTTCACCCTGACCATCACCGACTTCGGCGTGCCCGTGGTGGTGGGTGGCGATTATCAGGTGTTGGCGCTGGAAGCCTACAAGGCGGTGGTCGGCCAGCAACAGTTCGGTCGCGGCGCCTTGATCGGCATGGTGTTGTTGCTGCCGGCGCTGTTCAGCTTTGCTGTGGACGCCTGGCTGCGCCGTCGTCATGGCGATGCCATGAGCGGCCGCGCCCAGGTGTTCCAGCCGGCGCCATCGCGCTTGAGGGATGGCTGCTACCTGGCGATTGTGTTGTTGATATGCGCCGTGTTGCTGCTGGTGTTCGGCATGGCGGTGTATTCCTCGCTGGTGAAGTTCTGGCCGTACAACCTCTCTCTATCGCTCAATCACTACCAGTTTGAAGACACGGCCGGCGGCGGCTGGCTGGCGTATCGCAACAGCCTGACCATGGCGCTGTGCACCGCGCTGATCGGCAGCGTACTGATCTTCACCGGCGCCTACCTGATGGAAAAGACCAAGGGCCAGAAAGGCCTGAACCTGGCGCTGCGCATGCTCAGCTTTGTGCCGATGGCTGTGCCGGGCTTGGTGCTGGGCCTGGGTTACGTGTTCTTCTTCAACCTCAACGGCAACCCGCTGCACGTGTTCTACGGCACCATGACCTTGCTGGTGGTGTGCACCATCGCGCACTACCTGACCACCGCGCAAATGACCGCAACCACCGCGCTGCGCCAGTTGGATGCCGAGTTCGAAGCCGCTGCGCTGTCCCTCAAGGCGCCGCTGTACCGCCACTATCTGCGTGTCACCGTGCCGATCTGCCTGCCCGCGTTGCTGGATATCGTGCGCTACTTGTTTGTGTCGGCGATGACCACCGTGTCCGCCGCGATCTTCCTCTACAGCCCCGACACCATCCTCGCCGCCGTCGCCGTGTTGAACATGGACGACGCCGGCAATGTGGGCGGCGCTGCGGCCATGTCGACCCTGATCCTGTTCACATCGGCCGGCGTCTCGCTGCTGCTGGCGTGGGCCTCACGTGGCGCTTTACGCCGCTCTCAAGCCTGGCGCCAAACCGCGCCCGGCCAATAAAAGTCCCTGAAGGAGGTGCTCCATGTTCAAGCCCTTGGCCCTGGCCGCTGCTCTACTCAGCGCATTCAGCCTGAATGCCTTTGCCGCCAAAACCGAGTTGACGGTGTACACGGCCCTCGAAGCCGAGCAGTTGAAGACCTACAAACAGGCCTTCGAAAAAGCCAACCCGGATATCGATATCAAGTGGGTGCGCGACTCCACCGGCATCATCACTGCCAAACTGCTGGCCGAAAAAGCCCGCCCGCAGGCGGATGTGGTGTGGGGGCTGGCTGCCTCCAGCCTGGCGATTCTCGATCAGCAAGGCATGCTGGATAGCTACGCACCCAAGGACTTGGACAAGATCGGCAAAAACTACCGTGACGCCGCCAACCCACCGGCCTGGGTCGGCATGGACGTGTGGGCTGCGACCATCTGCTTCAACACTGTCGAAGCCGAGAAACAAGGCCTGACCAAGCCGGTGAGCTGGCAAGACCTGACCAAGCCTGAGTACAAGGGCAAGATCGTGATGCCGAACCCGGCGTCGTCCGGCACCGGTTTCCTGGATGTGAGCGCCTGGCTGCAGACCTTCGGCGAGAAGCAGGGCTGGCAGTACATGGACGACCTGCACCAGAACATCGGCCAGTACGTTCACTCCGGCTCCAAGCCGTGCAAGCTGGCGGCTTCCGGGGAATTCCCGATTGGTATTTCGTTTGAGTACCCGGCCGTGCAGCTCAAACGCCAAGGCGCGCCGCTGGACATTATCTTGCCCAAAGAAGGCTTGGGCTGGGACATCGAAGCGACTGCCGTGATCAAGGGCACTGCTCACGCCGATGCGGCCAAAAAACTTGCCGACTTCTCCGCCAGCCCCGCTGCGATGGAGCTGTACAAGGACAACTTCGCCGTCCTCGCCCAGCCGGGTATCGCCAAGCCGCAGACCGAATTGCCGGCTGACTACGAACAACGCTTGATCAAGAACGACTTCGCCTGGGCTTCGAAAAACCGCGACAGCATCCTGACCGAATGGCGCAAGCGCTATGACGGCAAGTCGGAGAAGCAGTAACTGATCATCGTTCCCACGCTCCGCGTGGGAATGCAGCCCTGGACGCTCCGCGTCCGCTCTTGGAAGTCGTGACGCAAAGCGTCACTGGATGCATTCCCACGCAGAGCGTGGGAACGAGAGGAACACATGAGTAGCGATCTGTTAATCATCGGCGCCGGCATCCTCGGCCTGTCCCACGCCTACGCCGCCGCCAAACGCGGCCTAAAGGTCAAGGTCTTCGAGCGCAGCGCCACACCGCTGGGGGCCTCCGTGCGCAACTTCGGCCAGGCACTGGTCACCGGCCAACCCCCCGGGCCGATGCTTGATCTGGCGCAGGAAAGCCGTGATATCTGGGCGCACTGGGCACAGGTGGCCGGTATCCAGCTCAAGCGCAACGGCTCATACCTGTTCGCCCGCACCGAAGCCGAAGAACATCTGCTGGAAGCCTTCTGCGCTGGCCGGGCGCAAGAACACGACTACAACGTCGAGCTGTTGCAAGGCGCGGCGATGAAAGACCTGTACGGCGGTCAGTTTCGCCATCACCGTGCCGCGCTGCATGGCAAGGATGATCAGCAACTGTATTCGCGCGAGGCGATCCCGGCGCTGATCAATTATCTGGCCCAGGAATTGAAGGTGCAGTTCTATTTCTCCACGCTGGTGCGCGACGTTGAGCCTGGTCAAGTACACACTACAGCGGGCAGCTTTCGCGGTGAGCAGGTCATCGTATGCTCCGGTCATGACTACCAAACCTTGTTGGCGGAGTCGATTGCCGGGCTCAACCCCAGCATCTGTCGCCTGCAAATGCTGCGCGCCCGGCCTGCGCTCAACCTGAACCTGCAACACGCATTGCTCACGGGCCTTAGTTGCGTGCACTACGGCGCGTTTGCCGACCTGCCGGAAGCTGCGCCAGTGCAGGCGCAGATCCTGCGCGAAGCGCCGCATTTGCAAGAGCACGGCATTCACTTGCTGATCAGTCCGACACCGCAGGGCGAGCTGATCATCGGCGACTCCCACGATTACGGCAGCGATGCATCACCGTTCAATGCCGAGCAAGTTGATGACTGGCTGATCGAGCTGGCGGAGCAAACGTTAGGCTGCAAAATCCAGGTGGTGGAACGCTGGCAGGGTGTGTATGGCTCACGCGGCCCGGCGCCGTTTTCATTCCTGCGTGCGGCGCCGGGCGTGAGCGCGGCGTTGATGCATTCCGGCGTGGGCATGAGCGTTGGCCCGGCGATGGCCGAGCGAAATATCACAGCATTGTGGGGAGACGCATCATGAATCCGGAACAGGCAATCGCCGAAGTCTTCGGCTTATACGAACAGCACGGCGCGGCCGATTACATCGGTGAGCCGGTGTCGCAGATCGAACATATGTCCCAGGCTGCGCAGCTCGCTATGGCCGAAGGCTTCGACGATGAGGTGGTGCTGGCGGCGTTTTTCCACGACATAGGGCATCTCTGCGGGCAGGGCGGTGAGAACATGGGCGGCTATGGCGTGGTCAGCCACGAACGCCTGGGTGCGGACTATTTGCGCCGCGCAGGCTTCAGCGAGCGCATGGCCAAACTGGTGGAGTACCACGTGCAAGCCAAACGCTACCTGACCTTCAGCCAGCCGGACTACTGCGCGCGCTTGAGTGAAGCCAGCCGCCGTACCCTGGGTTACCAGGGCGGTGTGATGACGGCCGAAGAGGCTCGGGCTTTTGAGCAAGATCCGCTTTGCGAGGTCAGCCTGCGCCTGCGTGATTGGGATGAGCAGGCCAAGCAAATGCACGTGCCTGTACTGGACTTGGAGGTATTAAAGTTCAAGGCTCGGCGGCTACTGACGTTGCCTTCATAAGAATGGCGTGATTCCGACCGATGACACGGACGCAGCGCATGGAGTCAATGTCCACGCACTCTGTAAGGTACGCCCTCTGATTAAGGGAGCGATTTAGATGCGTTATTTGAGAGTTGCCGTGAAGGATCAAAGTGCTAATGCTTTGGCGGATACCGTGGACCTTCTGTTTTTTCAACGCACGCCAAAGCTGCCGGATGAGCTGGTGCGCCAGGCCACAGCTGTCGACTTATCTGCGGATGGCCTGGTCGATTACCAGATCACCGGTGACATCGACGGCAATGGTGTCTCGGGGGAGAGGGACAGGGCGTTACTCAAGGATTTTGCCAATGCTGTATTGAAAGTGAATTGGCTCTGCCGTCCACCCATGCCCAACCGCTCGATCAACTTTTATGTGAGCCGTTTCACCGTCGCAGGCGACCCCGCCGAAGTTCGCTTGGATCTCTATCAGAACGAAAAACCCATGATTGAAAAACAGCGGCTGAAGTTCAGCGTCACCGCGTGCGATAGCCTCGGCATGGGCGTAATGCAACTGGATGACGAAGCGCTGCCTCTTGAGCTGTTCGACACCATGGATCTAAAGGCACTGCAATCAATGGCCAATCTGTATCTGAAGTTCAACTGGCGTTAAGGGGCGACACATGTCGAGCCTTCTTACAGCGGGCATCGACTGTGTGCGCTGGTGAGCGCACGAGGCATGAATTAGCTTTTCAGGAAACCTCCATGCGCTATTCACCCTTGCGATAACACCCCGCTGATATGGAACGCCGCCTATGACTTTGATAGTGACGGGGCGTTGGAGTGGAATATTCACTTCGATATTAACCGTGACGGCGTCACCAATGACGTCGACAAGGGCTTGGTGCAAGTGCTCGCCGATACGGTTTTGAAGTTCAATTGGTTTACTGACGACGAGGGATGTCCAGTATGAAACGAGAGTCTGTGATGCGTTACTTGAAAGCCACCGCTCAGGACAGAAGCGGTAATGGCAAACCCGACATGGCGGTGTTGCAGTTTTTTCAGCGGGCCGACAACGAACCTGACGAACTGGTGCATGAAGCCGTGGCCGTGGATATTACGGCTGACGGTGCTGCCGATATCCTGCTACCCGGCGATATCAACGCTGATGGCTATAAATCAGCGGAAGACAAAGTGTTGCTCAAGGCCTTTGTCGATACCTTTTTGAAGCAAGGCTGGTTTAACCCCGGCGATACCTGGCGGCGTTACTTGACGATGCACGTCAGTCACTGGGCGAAAGATGGCGTGCCCAATGCGATCAAGCTGAATTTTTACCAGTGCTGTTCACTGCAGGGTAAACGCGCGCTGGTGTACAGCGCGGCTGGTTATGACGGCGATAGTGATGGGGTTCTGGAGTCATTTACCAACAGTGACTTGGATCGGGATGATGTTGCTGACCACCGCGACAAACTTGCGATTAAGGTCTTGTGCAACGCTTTCCTCGCATTCGACTGGCATACACAACCCATCAAGACGGCTTAACCTCAGCCTCATTGAGTTTGGTCGCCAAGACTTCGACCTGCTCTTGGCGCTCGGCTTGGCTCAGCTTGGCGTGAGGGTTGAGCGACGACCATTGCGGATGGGCGCGCGCCTTATACAGCGCATCCGGCAACTTGCCTTCACGCCAGGTTTTGTCCTGCGGCGAGTCGACCTTGATGCTGTGCATCGCCGCATGGCCACGCAGGTTCAGGGCCCTGAGCAACTGGCGTTGGCGCAGGGCGAGCAGGCGCAGCACGCTGTCGTCGACGGTCAGCTCGCGCTGGCCCTTGAGCTTGCCCAGCAGGCGGCTGCCGTAACTGCGTGCGGTTTGCAGTGCGCCACCGGCAATGGCACCGGCGAGGGCGGCGGCGCCGAGGGTGAGACCGCCGACCAGCAGGTCCACACCCGCACCGGCTGCCGCGCCTGCGGCGATCCCGCCGCCGACCCGAACGCCGAGTTGTTTGAGGGTTTCGGGGTTGAACAGGTCATCGCCCCAGCGGCCATCCAGCAAGGGCAGGTCGCTGGCCGCGGCGTCCTGTGGGCGAAAACCGAATAGCTTGAGCAACGCCTCTACGCATTTCTGTTCGCGCTGGCGCACGGCTTTACGCAAATCAGCGATGGCTTGCTGCTCATCTTCGGTGACCACACTGCGCCGGCATGCGGCGCAGTCGATCAGCAGCTCGGCGATCAAGCGCGCAGCGCTTTGCTGACGGGCCTGGCGTTGGGCTTGCTGATCGAGGATCAGGCGTTCCAATTGCGGCCGTGAGTTTTCCAGCAGCAGTGCCAGGCTTTCATACAAGCGGCGTTCGCCGTCTTCCGGCGGCGCCACGCTGTCGAAACGCACCAGCGCATGCAGGCCGAGGCGGGCCAGGGCTTCGCGCCAGTCCGGCTCGCGGTGGTCGTTGCTGCTGACGAAGTTGAGCACCGGCAGCAATGGCTTGCCGCAACTGGCCAGCACTTGCAGCTCGTCGCGGTACTTGGCCAGCACTGGTTCGCGGGCGTCGATCACGTACAAACCGGCGTCCGAGGCCAGCAGTTGCCGCAGCACTTTGGCCTCCTGTTCAAAACGCTGGCGGGCTTCGCTGCCTTCCAGGAACCGCGCCAGGCGAGCCGGGCCATCGAGGCGTTCGCCGGGTCGGTCCAGGCGTTCCAGGTAATCAAGCAACGCGATGGCATCTTCCAGGCCGGGCGTGTCGTACAGCTCCAACAAGGCTTCGCCGTCGACCGACAAACGCGCGCCTTCCACATGACGGGTGGTGCTGGGGCGATGGGAGACTTCGCCAAAGCCCACATCACGGGTCAGCGTGCGCAGCAGCGAGGTTTTGCCGACATTGGTGTGGCCGACCACGGCGAGTTTCAGTGGTTTAGTCATGACCGGTCTCCAGCCAGTTCAGCGGCGCACAGTCGGCGAACGGCAGCTCCAGCTGTTGCAGCGCGGCGTGCCAGTCGCCCAAGCGCTCGGCGTCCAGCGCCTGGCCGGGTGGCGCCTGCAGCAGCCATACGCGGGTGGCGGTGGCGCTGCGGGCCAGCTCGGCGATCAACGCCAGGCTGCCGCGATCCGGCGAGCGGCGCGGGTCACAGGCAATGGCCAGGCGTGCGGGCGGGAAGCGCGTGAGTTGTTCCAGCAGTTTGTTGCGCGATTCGCGGCTGTCGAGGATGCCAGCATCCTTGACGCTGCTTGGCAGCTTGGGCGGCCACGGGTGCTGATCGTCGAGTTCGATGGCCACCAGCAGGGCGCCGTCGCTTTCCAGTTCGCTGATGCCGCCAGTGACGAGGTGCAGTTGTTCGGGCGCGGCGTCGTTGACGCCCAGCCGTTCACTGCTTGGCATCAGGCGTTCGCGTAATTGGCTGTAGCCGGGCAGGTTGAGGTCCAGGCGCAACGCAGCGCGCCCGCGTTTCCAGCGCCACAGGCACAGCAGGGCGAGGAGCAATCTGGGCAGCAGGCCGTACACCAGCAGCACGCCTACCAGCCATGCGGCCCAGGCCTGGCGGGCGCTTTCGATATTCAGGGCGGAGTCGCCGCTGGCGCGGATCATCTCCACCGTCGGCACATTAAAACCCAGCAAGGCGGGCAAGCTGCCGAGGGCTTGGGTGACGGCAACAAAGGTATCGGCGCCGAGGATGGTGGTTTCCCACACAAAACCGTAGCGCCGCGTGGCCAGCAGTGTCAGCAGAATCACCAAGGCGCTGAGCAATGCCAACAACCACAGGCTGTGGACCAGCACACCCACGGCCCAACGATTGAGTTTCTGGCGCTGCAACAACAGCAACAAGGCTGGCGCCAATTGCGCGGCTTTGGCATCCCGGGCAAGTTTTTCGCTGAGCCACAACCACAGCCGCCCGAGGCTGGCGCTGTGTTCACCGGCAAACAGCAAGCCCAAGGCCCAGCTGATTAACAGGATCAGGTTCAAGCCGAGCAGGCTGCCCAAGGCCCAGAACACGTTCACCGGCGTCAGGCCGTTGCCCAAGGCGGCAAAGGCCAGCCCGGCGCCACTGATAACCGCGACCACCGCCAGCAGCACCAACGCCAAACGAGCGCCTTGCAGCCAGCGGGTGAGGGCGGCGGTCAGCCCATCGCGCTCGGCCAGGTGCAGGGCACGCTGCTGGATGCGCGTCGCCAGGTCGCCACCGGCCGTGCGGGCCAGGCGGTTGGCTTCCAGGTCTTCCAAAGGGCCTGCGTGTTCTTCGCGCAGGCGCACGGTTTCGGTCAGCCAAAGTGTATGCAGCGGGTTCAGAGCAGTCACGCGCCGTCCTGTTGAGCAAGTGAGCTTGGAGCATAACCGCAGACTCGTGGCTCTGGTATTCTCGTCGGCATGAAAAAAACTCTCCCTTTAAGCCTGATCGCAGCCCTTGGTGAAAACCGGGTGATCGGCGTCGACAACAGCATGCCCTGGCATTTGCCGGGGGATTTTAAATATTTCAAGGCCACCACGCTCGGCAAGCCGATCATCATGGGGCGCAAGACCTGGGATTCCCTGGGCCGACCGTTGCCGGGGCGCTTGAACATTGTGGTCAGCCGTCAGACCGGCTTGGCGCTGGAAGGTGCGGAAGTTTTTCCGTCACTGGACGCGGCGGTTGAGCGGGCTGAAGCCTGGGCGCTGGAACAGGGCGTGGATGAGCTGATGCTGATCGGCGGTGCGCAGCTGTATGCGCAGGGGCTGGCGCAGGCGGATCGCCTGTATTTGACGCGGGTGGCGTTGAGCCCGGAAGGCGATGCATGGTTTCCGGAGTTTGATTTGAACCAGTGGAAGTTGGTTTCAAACGTCGAGAACCTGGCTGAAGGCGATAAGCCTGCCTACAACTTCGAAGTCTGGGAAAAAGCCTAAAAGCATCGCAGGCAAGCCAGCTCCCACAGTTGACCGATTTCTCCTGAGGAAACCGATTCAAGTGTGGGAGCTGGCTTGCCTGCGATAGCGGTCTATCAGACCTGCGCTAATTCAGCATGCTCATCGGCATCCAGCAGCGCTTTATCCGTCTGCCCCATGATCTGGCTGGTAATCGCCCCGGCTGTCATCGAACCATTCACGTTCAACGCCGTGCGGCCCATGTCGATCAGCGGCTCCACGGAAATCAGCAGCGCCACCAGTGACACCGGCAAGCCCATCGCCGGCAGCACGATCAGCGCGGCAAAGGTCGCACCACCGCCCACGCCTGCCACACCGGCCGAACTCAAGGTCACAATCGCCACCAGCGTCGCGATCCACAGCGGGTCCAGCGGGTTGATGCCCACGGTCGGTGCAACCATCACCGCCAGCATGGCTGGGTAGAGACCGGCGCAACCGTTCTGGCCGATCGTCGCGCCAAACGAGGCGGCAAACCCGGCGATGGACTGCGGGATCCCCAGACGGCGGGTCTGCGCTTCAATGCTCAGCGGAATGGCTGCCGCACTGGAACGACTGGTGAAGGCAAACGTCAGTACCGGCCACACCTTGCGGAAGAACCGCAGCGGGTTGATCCCGGCCAGCGACAGCAATAGGCCGTGAACCACAAACATCAGCCCCAGAGCCAGATAAGACACCACTACAAAACTGCCGAGCTTGATGATGTCTTGCAGGTTGGAGCCGGCGACTACCTTGGTCATCAGCGCCAGCACGCCGTAGGGCGTCAGCTTCATCACCAGGCGCACCAGGCGCATGACCCAGGCTTGCAGGGTGTCGATGGCGTTGAGCACTTTCTGGCCTTTTTCCACGTCATCCTTGAGCAGTTGCAGCGCGGCAACCCCCAGGAATGCAGCGAAAATCACCACGCTGATGATCGACGTCGGCTTGGCGCGGGCCAGGTCGGCAAACGGGTTGGCCGGTACGAACGACAGCAGCAACTGCGGGATATTCAGGTCGGCCACCTTGCCCGCGTAATCACTCTGGATCACTTGCAGGCGTGCCATCTCCTGGGTGCCCGCCACCAGACCTTCGGCGGTAAGGCCGAACAGATTGGTCAGGCCGATACCGATCAGCGCCGCAATCGCGGTGGTGAACAGCAGCGTGCCGATGGTCAAAAAGCTGATCTTGCCCAGGGACGAGGCGTTATGCAGGCGCGCCACGGCACTGAGGATCGAGGCGAACACCAGCGGGATCACGATCATTTGCAGCAGTTGCACGTAACCATTGCCGACCAGATCAAACCAGCTGATCGAGGCCTTCAGCACCGGGTTGCCGTCGCCGTAAATGGTGTGCAACACCGTGCCGAACACCACGCCCAATACGAGGGCAAACAGCACCTTCTTGGCGAGGCTCCAGTTCGTGCGACGGGTTTGTGCCAGGCCCAGCAACAGGGCCACGAACACCAGTAAGTTGAGAATCAGGGGCAGATTCATTGAAGCTCCGTTGAGAAGGCAGCCAATCGCGTGAGCCTGCGATTGCGAACCGGGAAGCCTAACAGTTTGAAATATATTGATTTAATACCAATATGGAATGGCGACTGTCGTTTTTGGAATAAGCATTTGACGCTCAGGCACATGCCCTTGGCGTTATCACGACGCAAGCGGTCGTGCTCGGGCGATAACTGTCATACAGATTTGTTAGCGTCGGTGTCTTTCACTCAGGGAGAAAACGCTTATGAAGCTCGCGCCAAAACTACTTGCCGCCGCCTTCTGCCTCGGCCTCGTCAGCCAGGCATTTGCCGCCACAGAGTTGAAACACTGGCCGGCGCCGGCCGCCGAGCAACTGAACAAGATGATCGCCGCCAACGCCAACAAGGGTAACTTCGCGGTGTTCGACATGGACAACACCAGTTACCGCTACGACCTCGAAGAGTCCTTGCTGCCCTACATGGAAAACAAGGGCCTGATCACCCGCGAGAGCATGGACCCATCGCTGAAGCTGATGCCGTTCAAGGACACCGCCGACCACAAGGAAAGCCTGTTCAGCTACTACTACCGCCTTTGCGAAGTCGACGACATGGTCTGCTACCCATGGGTTGCGCAGATTTTCTCGGGCTTCACCCTCAAGGAACTCAAGGTCCAGGTGGACGAGCTGATGGCTTCCGGCAAGCCGGTGCCGGTCACCTACTTTGAAGGCGATGTGGTGAAGAAGTCTGAGGTGCAGCCGCCGAAAGTCTTCACCGGCCAGGCTGAGCTGTACAACAAGCTGATGGAAAACGGCATCGAGGTGTATGTGATGACCGCCGCCTCCGAGGAGTTGGTGCGTATGGTCGCCGCCGATCCGAAGTACGGCTACAACGTCAAACCCGAGAACGTCATCGGCGTGAGCACCTTGCTCAAGGATCGCAAGACCGGCGAACTGACCACTGCGCGTAAGCAGATCACTGCGGGCAAATATGACGAGAAGGCCAACCTCGGCCTGGAACTGACGCCGTACTTATGGACCCCGGCAACCTGGATGGCCGGCAAGCACGCAGCGATCCTGACCTACATCGACGAGTGGAAAAAACCGGTGATCGTCGGCGGTGACACACCGACCAGCGACGGTTACATGCTATTCCACGATGTGGACGTGGCCAAGGGTGGCATTCACTTGTGGATCAACCGCAAGGACAAATACATGACCCAGCTCAACGGCATGATGGCCAAGCACGCGGCTGCTCAGGCCAAGGAAGGCTTGCCGGTGACGGCGGACAAGAACTGGGTGATCGTCAAGCCGGACGAAATCCAGTAACGCGGTCAGTGTGGGAGCTGGCTTGCCTGCGATAGCGATCGGTCAGGCTCAGAGAGGCAAGCTGACACGCCGCCATCGCAGGCAAGCCAGCTCCCACAGTTGATCTCTGTTGTCTGGGGAGTTTTATTCAGGCAAAAAAATGCCCCGCACGTGGCGGGGCTTTTTTATGGGCGGGCTTACAGGCCGTCGAGCATCGCCTTGTTACGCACAGCACCTTTGTCGGCACTGGTGGCCAACAGGGCATATGCCTTCAGCGCGGTAGTGACTTTGCGCGGACGCTTCTCCACCGGTTTCCAGCCTTTCTTGTCCTGCTCAACCCGGCGTGCCGCCAGTTCTTCGTCGCTGATCAACAGGTTGATCGAGCGGTTCGGAATGTCGATCAGCACCTTGTCGCCGTCCTGCACCAGACCAATCGCGCCACCGGCAGCGGCTTCTGGCGAAGCGTGGCCGATCGAGAGGCCCGAGGTGCCGCCAGAGAAGCGGCCGTCGGTCAGCAAGGCGCAAGCTTTGCCCAGGCCTTTGGATTTCAGGTAAGACGTCGGGTAGAGCATCTCCTGCATGCCCGGGCCGCCTTTCGGGCCTTCGTAGCGGATGATCACGATGTCGCCTTCTTTCACTTCGTCGGCGAGGATGCCGCGCACCGAGCTGTCCTGGCTTTCGTAGATCTTGGCGCGGCCTTCGAACACGTGGATGGATTCATCCACACCGGCGGTTTTCACCACGCAGCCATCCAGGGCAATGTTGCCGTACAGCACGGCCAGGCCGCCTTCTTGCGAGTAGGCGTGCTCGACACTGCGGATGCAGCCGTTTTCACGGTCGTCATCCAGGGTTTCCCAACGGGTCGACTGGCTGAACGCGGTCTGGGTCGGGATACCCGCCGGGCCAGCCTTGAAGAAGTGATGCACCGCTTCGTCGTCAGTCTGGGTGATGTCCCACTTGGCGATGCCTTCGGCCAGGGATTTGCTGTGCACAGTCGGCAGGTCGGTGTGCAACAGGCCGCCACGGGCCAGCGAGCCAAGAATCGAGAAGATCCCGCCGGCGCGGTGCACGTCTTCCATGTGGTACTTCTGGATATTCGGCGCGACTTTGCACAGTTGCGGCACATGACGGGACAGACGGTCGATGTCGCGCAGGTCGAAGTCGATCTCGGCTTCTTGCGCTGCGGCCAGCAAGTGCAGGATGGTGTTGGTGGAACCGCCCATGGCGATGTCCAGGGTCATGGCGTTCTCGAACGCCTTGAAGTTGGCGATATTGCGCGGCAACACCGACTCATCGTTCTCGGTGTAGTAACGCTTGCACAGCTCGACGATGGTGCGGCCAGCCTGCAGGAACAGCTGTTCGCGGTCGCTGTGGGTGGCCAGGGTGGAACCGTTGCCCGGCAAGGCCAGGCCCAGGGCTTCGACCAGGCAGTTCATCGAGTTGGCGGTGAACATGCCGGAGCACGAACCGCAGGTCGGGCAGGCGCTGCGTTCGTATTCCGCGACCTTCTCGTCAGAAGCGCTGGAATCGGCGGCGATGACCATGGCGTCGACCAGGTCGAGGCCGTGGGAGGCGAGCTTGGTCTTGCCGGCTTCCATCGGGCCGCCGGAGACGAAGATCACCGGGATGTTCAGGCGCAGGGCGGCCATCAGCATGCCGGGGGTGATCTTGTCGCAGTTGGAGATGCAGACGATGGCATCGGCGCAGTGGGCGTTGACCATGTATTCCACGGAGTCGGCAATGATCTCGCGGCTCGGCAGCGAATACAGCATGCCGTCATGGCCCATGGCGATGCCGTCATCCACGGCGATGGTGTTGAATTCCTTGGCGACGCCACCGGCGCGTTCGATCTCGCGGGCGACCAGCTGGCCCAGGTCCTTGAGGTGGACGTGGCCCGGTACGAACTGGGTAAAGGAGTTGGCAATCGCGATGATCGGCTTCTTGAAGTCGTCATCTTTCATCCCCGTGGCACGCCACAGTGCGCGCGCGCCGGCCATATTGCGGCCGTGGGTGGATGTTTTCGAGCGGTAATCTGGCATGGAGCACTCCGGGCGGCTAATCAAGTACTAAAGGGAAGTGAGCTTCTATTGACGTATGGAGCACTCAGAAAATGGCCGTGTGTCCAAACGTTGCCACTCGCGTCGCGGGATCGCCGCGTGCCTGGGCCTCGAGCTCATAAACCCGCCGGGGGATGACTGGCGATGAATAAGGCCGATTCTACACCGCTGGCGGCTGGAGGGAATGACCGTCTGTGGCGAGGGCGCTTGCTAGCGACCCACACGTGCATTCGCCACCCAACCCCACAGGCTGAAAACGATGAAGCTTACGGCGATGGTCATCAGCAAATGGTTGCCGGTCTGCGCGAGGGCGGCGCTGCTGATGGCCGCGGTCAGGAACATGATGCTGTTGCCCGCCGACGCTGCCGTGCCCGCGCTGCTGGAAAACAGCAGCATCGCCGCCGAAATCGCGGCAGGCCGCACAAGAGTGACGGCCAGGGCACTGATCAGCATCGGGATCAGCAGAGTCAGGGAGGTGATGGCCTCAACGCTGATAATCAGCGTTAACAAAATGCCGGCCACCAGCAGCAATCCCAGCCCGATATTGATTTGCCGGGACAGCGAGATGCGCTTCTGCAAGTACGATGCCGCGACGCCACCGAGCAGGTAGGCCACGCCGTACACCATCAACATCAGTGCGTATTGGTATTCGGACAGTTTCAACGCATCCATGAAAATCAGCGGCGTCACGCTGATCAAGGCGAAATAGCAGGCGAACACCAGCGCGGCGATCCACCAGTAGCGCAGGAAGTCGCGGTTGCCAGCGACGGCTCTGAGCGTACCGATGATTGATACCGGCGCGCGGTGCGGGCTGGCGGCCTTGGACGGCAGGATGCAGAGCGCATGGATCAACATGCCCAGTGCCATCAGCGCAAAGCCGTAGAAGCTGCCTTGCCAGTCGAAGGTGGTTTGCAGCCAGGAGCCGATCAGCGGCGAGAGCGCCACAAACGAACCGCTAAGGGTCATGTAATACAGGCGTACGCGGGCGCGGTCCTGTTCTTCGAACAGGTCTTCGACCAGTGCATGGCCCAGTACGAAAAACCCGCAGCCCATGGCCTGCACGCAGCGAAACAGCAGGAAGGTCAGGTAGTCGGACGCGAACGCGCAACCCATCGCGCCGAGGATCGACAGCGTAATGCAGCCGATCAGCACTTCCTTGCGGCCCCATTTATCCGACAGCGGGCCTGCAATCAATTGGGAAATTGAAAACACCAGCGTGAACAGACTGATCGACAGTGCGATTTCTGCGGTAGGTGTGTCGAACCTGGCAGCCAGCGCGGGAAACGAGGGCAGCAGAATGTTGATAGGGAAAAAGCTGATCAGGGAAATGCAGGTGATGAGGATGAAGCGGGAGAGGTAGGGCCCAGACATTGTTTTTGTTTTCCGGAGTAATTCCAGAAACCGATACTAGTCTGCGAAATGTGGAATTCAATCAAAACCGTTGAAGGACGGTTTGTGTCGGAAAAATGTGGGGGCGGGCTTGCCCGCGATGGCTGAGTGTCAGTCAACAAACTCGTCAACAGGTCCACCGCTATCGCAGGCAAGCCAGCTCCCACATTTGATCTGCGTGTTACTTAGCTATTAGGCAGCAACCGGCAGGTAATGCTCTTGATGTAGCGCGTTTCGGCAATCGCCGGGTGCACCGGGTGATCCGGGCCCTGGCCGCCGCGTTCGAGCATCTGGATGTTGCGGTCCAGGTGACGGGCGCTGGTCAGCAGGATGTTCTGCAGGTCGTCTTCCGGCAGGTGCATGGAGCACGATGCGCTGACCAGAATGCCGTCCTTGCTGAGCAGGCGCATGGCTTGCTCGTTCAGGCGGCGGTAGGCGCCTTCGCCGTTTTTCATGTCTTTTTTGCGTTTGATGAAGGCCGGTGGGTCGGCGACGATCACGTCGAAACGTTCTTCGCTGGCTTTCAGCTCTTTGAGGGCTTCGAACACGTCGCCTTCAATGCAGGTCATCTTCTCGGCAACACCGTTCAGTGCGGCGTTGCGCTCTACGCCGTCGAGGGCGAAGGCGGAGGCGTCGACGCAGAACACTTCACTGGCGCCGAACGCTGCAGCTTGCACGCCCCAGCCGCCGATGTAGCTGTACAGGTCGAGTACGCGTTTGCCTTTGGCGTACGGGGCCAGGCGGGCGCGGTTCATGCGGTGGTCGTAGAACCAGCCGGTTTTCTGGCCCTGGATCACCGGGGCTTCGAATTTCACGCCGTTTTCTTCCAGCGCGACCCACTCCGGCACCAGGCCGAAAACGGTTTCGACGTAGCGGTTGAGGCCTTCGGCGTCACGCGCGGCGGAGTCGTTCTTGAACAGGATGCCGCTTGGCTTGAGCACTTGGGTCAGGGCAGCGATCACGTCTTCTTTGTGCGCTTCCATGGTCGCCGAGGCGATCTGTACTACAAGGATGTCGCCGAAACGGTCGACGACCAGGCCCGGCAACAGGTCGGAATCACCGTAGACCAGGCGGTAGAACGGCTTGTCGAACAGGCGGTCACGCAGGGACAGGGCGACGTTGATGCGGTGCACCAGCAGCGATTTGTCCAGCGGCAACTTGATGTCGCGTGACAGCAGGCGGGCGCAGATCAGGTTGTTCGGGCTCATGGCCACGATGCCCAGGGTCTTGCCGCCAGCCGCTTCCAGGATAGCCTGGTCGCCTGCCTGGAAGCCGTGAAGAGGTGTGGCGGCCACATCGATTTCGTTGCTGTAGACCCACAGGTGGCCGTTGCGCAAACGACGATCGGCGTTGGCTTTGAGACGCAGGCTAGGCAGGGACATGACGTCGCTCCGGAAAAAAGAGCGGGAGTATACCCTGTTGCGCCGTTATTCATGTGGGAGCTGGCTTGCCTGCGATGCAGGCGATTCGGTGTATCTGACGTACGGTGGTGATGCAATCGCAGGCAAGCCAGCTCCCACACAAGCCCAGAGCCCACATTCAATCCGGTTTTTGAGGTGTCGGTCAGCTTCCCATAGAGGTTAGAATTCGCGCCTAGTCCAGAGTGTGTATTTATGTCCCCAGAGCTTTCCGCCGAGCAGATCCAGCAGGCCCTGCAAGGCATCAGCGTGCCGCCTCAACCGCAAATCATGGTGGATTTGCAGATGGAGCAGTACATGCCCGACCCGGACCTGGAAGTGATCGCGCGGCTGATCTCCCAGGATCCAGGCCTGTCTGGTGCGCTGCTGAAGATCGTCAACTCGCCGTATTACGGCCTGAGCAACAAGATCGCCTCGATCCAGCGCGCGGTGAACCTGCTGGGCAGCCGCTCGATCATCAACCTGATCAACGCGCAGTCGATCAAGGGCGAGATGAGCGACGACACCATCGTCACCCTCAACCGCTTCTGGGACACCGCCCAGGACGTGGCCATGACCTGCCTGACCCTGGCCAAGCGCACCGGCTCGCAAACGGTCGACGAGGCCTATGCCTTGGGCCTGTTCCACGACTGCGGCGTGCCGCTGATGCTCAAGCGCTTCCCCAATTACATGGCGGTGCTGGAGCAGGCTTACGCCAATGCCGGCCCGGATTGCCGGGTGGTCGACACCGAGAACAACGCGTTCAACACCAACCATGCCGTGGTGGGTTACTACACCGCCAAATCCTGGCGCCTGCCGGAGCATGTGACCGACGCCATCGCCAACCACCACAACGCCCTGGCGATTTTCAGCGATGAGTCGTCGCGCAACCCGCAACTTAAAAACCTGTTGGCGATCCTCAAGATGGCCGAGCACATCTGCTCGTCCCACCGCGTGCTGGGCAACCAATCGGCGGACCATGAGTGGGATGCCATCGGGCATCTGGTGCTGGACTACGTGGGCCTGTCGGACTACGACTTTGAAAGCCTGAAGCTATCGATCCGCGAACTGGGCGCGCACTGACCCTTTAATCAAGAGGTACACATGCCCGAGTTACCCGAAGTCGAAACCACCCGGCGCGGGATTGCGCCGCATTTGGAAGGCCAACGCGTCAGCCTTGTGGTGGTGCGTGAACGGCGCCTGCGCTGGCCGATCCCGGAAGACCTGGATGTGCGCCTGTCCGGGCAGCGCATCGTGCTGGTGGAGCGGCGGGCCAAGTACCTGTTGATCAATGCCGAAGTGGGCACGTTGATCAGCCATTTGGGTATGTCGGGCAATTTGCGCCTGGTGGAAGTCGGCTTGCCAGCGCTCAAGCATGAGCATGTGGACATTGAGCTGGAGTCGGGCCTGGCGCTGCGCTATACCGACCCTCGGCGTTTTGGCGCGATGCTCTGGAGCCAGGACCCGCACAACCACGAACTGTTGCTGCGCCTGGGGCCGGAGCCGTTGACCGACCTGTTTGATGGCGAGCGTCTGTTCCAGCTGTCGCGTGGCAAGTCGATAGCGGTGAAGCCGTTCATCATGGACAACGCGGTGGTGGTGGGCGTGGGCAATATCTACGCGACCGAAGCGTTGTTTGCGGCAGGGATAGATCCGCGCCGGGCTGCGGGTGGTATCTCACGCGGGCGTTATTTGAAGCTGGCGATCGAGATCAAGCGCGTGCTGGCGGCAGCTATCGAGCGTGGTGGCACCACGTTGCGGGACTTTATCGGCGGTGATGGGCAACCGGGGTATTTCCAGCAGGAGCTGTACGTCTACGGCCGGGGCGGTGAGGCGTGCAAGGTCTGCGGGAGCGAGTTGCGCAATGTGGTGCTGGGGCAGCGGGCGAGTGTGTTTTGCCCCAAGTGCCAGAGCTGAGTGTCGGGTGATGGCTGATGTCGCCATCGCAGGCAAGCCAGCTCCCACATTTGGAGGTATTCACCACTCTAAATGTGGGAGCTGGCTTGCCTGCGATGAGGCCTTTACAGGCAATAAATAACTTCAGGCCTTGCCGGTAATCAACCGGTACTTGGCCATCAACTGCTCTTCCGTTTCCGGATGGGCTTCATCCAGCGGAATGCAATCCACCGGGCACACTTGCTGGCACTGAGGCTCGTCGTAGTGACCGACGCACTGGGTGCACAGGTTGGGGTCGATCACGTAGATCTCTTCGCCCTGGGAAATCGCAGCGTTCGGGCACTCGGGTTCGCAGACGTCGCAGTTGATGCAATCGTCGGTGATGATCAGGGACATGGAAACTCCTGCCAGGGCTGTCAGCCAGGGCATCTGAAAACTAATGCGTGCAATTGTGCCGCATTGGCGCCCGCAGTGCGAGCGTGTGGCAAGCCCGAATATCGGTCGCTGTCTCTGTGGCGAGGGAGCTTGCTCCCGTAGGGCCGCGCAGCGGCCCCGCTGTGCTGGAAACGATTGGGACTGCTGCGCAGTCCAGCGGGAGCAAGCTCCCTCGCCACAAAGAGCCTTACTTCTTGAAGCGCAGGGTCAGCGCATCGGCTACGGCCGGATGCACGAACTTGGTGATATCTCCGCCCAAAGCGGCAATTTCACGCACCAACGTCGAGGAAATGAACGAGTAACGTTCCGACGGCGTAAGAAACAGGCTTTCCACGTCCGGCGCCAGTTGGCGGTTCATGTTGGCCAGCTGGAATTCGTATTCGAAGTCCGACACCGCGCGCAGGCCACGCAGGAACACATTGGCGTTCTGCTCTTTGGCAAAGTGCGCCAGCAACGTCGAAAAGCCCACCACTTCCACGTTGGGCAGGTGCTTGGTGACCTCACGCGCCAGCTCTACGCGCTGTTCCAAGGGGAACAGTGGGTTTTTCTTGGGGCTGGCGGCGACCGCGATGATCACATGGTCGAACAAGCGAGACGCACGTTCGACCAGATCGCCATGGCCTTTGGTAATCGGGTCGAAGGTACCTGGGTACAACACTCGGTTCATCGCGTCGTCCTGGCGGAGTCCGTTGGGGAACCGGATGGTATCGCAGCATTCCCGGTGGGCCAAGTCGACTTATGTAGATAGATACCGTGAATACCCGGTTTTTTCATGCTGTTTTCAGACGTTCGGCCAATGCTGTCGCCAGTTGCGCCGTCAACCCGTACACCGATAATTGTGGGTTGGCGCCAATGCTGGTGGGGAACAGCGAGCCGTCGTGGATCGACAGGTTACGCAATTGATGATGACGGCCGAGGCTGTCGGCCACCGCGTTTTTCGGGTCCTCGCCCATGGCGCAACCGCCCATCACATGGGCGCTGCCCAGCGTGGTGCGGTGCAGTTCCAGGCTCAGGCCATCGATCAGGCTGCGTGCCTCGGCCAGGGTATTCACGTAGCGTGCATCGTGATGCAGCGGCTTGACCGACTTGGCGCCCGCCGCGAACTGAATCTCGGCCATGGTATGAAACGCACGGCGCAGGCCGTCCCAGGCGTAGTCCGAGACCTGATAGTCGAGCACCGGTGTGCCGTCGCCACGTAATTCCACCGTGCCGCCGGGGCTGTCGGGGTGAAAGCCGTCGCGCAGCAGGGCGAGCATGGCGTGGGTGTGGGGCAACTGACTCATGTCCAGCGCGTTCCCGGTGCCGTAGCCGCCGAACAGCGTGCTGGCCAGGCCTGGATGCAGCGGCGGCGCCTCCAATTTGTAAGACATTTTGCCGGTGGTGCCGTCCTGCCACTGGAAGTGGTCGGAATAGATCGACTGCGGAGCGCCATAGAACGGATTGATCACCTCGTCGAACTGCCCCGCGGAGAAATTCACCAGATGCAGGAAGGTACGCTTGCCCAGCCGCGAATGCGGGTCGGGCGCGTCCGAACGCATCAACAGTGCCGGGCTGTTGATGCCACCGCCCGCGAGCACGTAATGCTTGGCCTTGACCGTGATCTTGCGCCCGGTAGGCGCCACGCAACGCTCATCCATGGCCACGCATTCAAGGCTGCTGATGGTGTCGCCGCTGTATTTCAGGTGTTCGGCGCGGGCGAGGTAGAGCAGTTCGCCGCCCTTTTCCAGGGTGGAGGGAATGGTGGTCACCAACATCGATTGCTTGGCGTTGACCGGGCACCCCATGCCGCAGTAACCCAGGTTGAAGCAGCCGCGCACGTTGCGGGGGATCACGTGCCAGCTATAGCCGAGCTTTTCGCAGCCTTTGCGGATCACATCATTGTTGGCATTCGGTGGAATGGCCCAAGGGGCGATGCCCAGGCGCTGTTCCATTTTTTCGAACCACGGCGCCATTTCTGCGCTGCTGTGGCCCTTGACTGCATATTCACTGGCCCAGTGGGCGAGGGTGGCATCGGGTGTGCGAAAGCTCGAGGTCCAGTTGATCAGCGTGGTGCCACCGACGGCACGCCCCTGCAGGATAGTAATCGCGCCGTCCTTGCTCATGCGGCCGATGCCTTCCTGGTAGAGGCTGGCGTAGGCTTCGTCTTCGAGCAGCTTGAAGTCGCTGCTGGTCTTGAGCGGGCCTTCTTCGATCAGCAGCACTTTGTAGCCCGCAGCACTGAGGATCTCGGCAGTGGTGCCGCCACCCGCGCCACTGCCGATAATGGCCACATCGGCTTCCAGGGTCAGGTCATTGCTGAGGGCGGCGCCATTGTGGGTTTTCCAGCCACGGGCCAGGCCATCGCGGAACAGATCGGGTACGGGCATAGAAGTGCACTCTTATTTTTATACGAAGTTGCATTCAGTGTGGGAGCTGGCTTGCCTGCGATGGCGGTCTGCCTGCCTTTCATTTCTGGCTGATACACCGCTATCGCAGGCGAGCCAGCTCCCACATGTTTGATTGGGTTGCCAGGGCTAGATCTTCGGTGGGCCGGGGTAGCCGCAATGCGCCCAGGATTGTGGCCGGAAGTACCAGGCCATGATCACCAGCTTGAGCAGCGAGCCCTGGCCCATGCGCAGCAGGTTCAGGTAGCTGTTCTCCCAGCGGTGCAGGAAGTTGCGGATCTGATCGCTGCTGGCGTTTTCCCAACTGCCCCAAATGCCGGTCAACGGGCCACGGGTGATGCCCATGCTCAGCACGTCGAACAGTTGCTGGGTGAGCTTGAACATCTCCGGCGACAGGTTTTGCAGGCTGTAGTCGAGTTTTTTCAGGGTGTCTTCGATGCCGGCGACCACGTCCTGGGCGCTGGCCGCGCCTTCGAGTAACACCGGGATGATTGCGCGCAAAAACGGCAAGTCGCTGCTGCGCAGCATGGCAAAGCCACTGGCCGGGGTGCTGCTGGAGCAGCCGCTGAGGCTGGCCCCCAAGCCGGCGGTGGCCAGGAATGCGCTGGCGCACAGGCCGATTTTCAGAACGCCGCGCCGTGACAGCGCGGGTGTTTCAGTCAGGCTAGGGTTCATTGTTATTGTTATCCCGAGGGTGGCGGAATCAGCGGATAAACAGCTTCTGGATCAACTTCTGGATGGCTTTGCCGTAAGGCGGGTAGATCAGTTTCGCCGCGTTCAGGCGCTGTTTGACCAGCACCCCTTTGGCCTTGCTGAACGTGAGGAAGCCTTCATGGCCGTGGTAATGGCCCATGCCCGACGGGCCGATGCCGCCAAAGGGCATATCGTCCTGGGCCACATGCAGCAGCGTGTCGTTGAGGCAAACACCGCCGGAATGGGTTTCGTGGAGCACGCGGTTCTGTTCGCCTTTGTTGTAGCCGAAGTAATACAGGGCCAGTGGGCGAGGGCGCTGGTTGATGTAGGCAAACGCTTGGTCGAGGCCGCGATAAGGCACGATCGGCAGCACCGGGCCGAAGATTTCGTCCTGCATCACCGTCATCTCGTCGCTGACATTCAGCAACAGGCTATGGGCCATACGCCGTGCCTGGCCCTGGTCATACAGCGGTATCAGGGTGGCGCCCTTGTCGGTGGCGTCTTTGACGTAGGCATTGAGCCGGGCCTGTTGCCGCTCATTGATGATGGCGGTGTAGTCCGGGTTGTCGGCCAGGGTCGGATAAAACCCGCGAACGGCGTTGCTGTAGGCCTCGACGAAACCTTCAACGCGGTCTTCCGGCACCAACACGTAATCCGGTGCCACGCAGGTTTGCCCGGCATTCAGGCATTTACCGAAGGCAATGCGCTCGGCGGCGTCTTTGAGTGGCACGTCCGCGGAAACAATGGCTGGCGACTTGCCACCGAGCTCCAGGGTAACCGGTGTCAGGTGCTCGGCCGCTGCGCGCATCACGTGTTTGCCGATGCTGGTGGCGCCGGTGAACAGCAGGTGATCGAAGCGCAATTTGGAAAATGCCATGCCCACTTCGGCCTCGCCCAGCACCACGCACACCAGGTCTTCGGGGAAGATTTTGGCCAGCAGCGCCTTCAGCAGTTCGCCCGTGGCGGGCGTGGATTCGCTGAGTTTGAGCATCACCCGGTTTCCCGCCGCCAAAGCCCCGACCAGCGGCCCAATGGCCAGGTACAACGGGTAGTTCCAGGGGACAATCACCCCGACCACACCCAGCGGCTGGTAGATGACTTTGGCTGACGCTGGTTGGAAGGCAATGCCTACCGCACGCCGGGAAGGTTTCATCCAGCCTTTGAGGTGTTTGCTGGCGTAGTGAATGCCATGCAGGCTGGGCATCAACTCGGCGAACAGGGTTTCGTCTGCGCTGCGGTGGCTGAAGTCCTGGCTGATCGCGGTGATCAGCGCCTGGCGTTCGTCGCTGAGCACGTCGCGTAAAGCCTTTAGCCACTGCTGGCGCTGTGCAGCTGGCGGCATCGGGTTGGCCGCATAGGCGCGACGTTGGGCGTCGAACAGGTCCTGGAGTTGATCCAGCGCCTGGGAATCTTGCAGGTAGGCAACGTTGGCAGACATGGCGCAGTTCCCGATTGTTATAGGTCTGCCTGGATTTTTAGAGTCATTGCTCTAAATTGTCAAATGTCATTGCAGCAACATGCGGATTTATCCTGACAAGGATAGGCCGTAAGATGCCCCATCCCGTGTTCAGAAGCTGATCCCCTATGGCACCACGAGTAAAGACCAGCGAGCGCATTGTGCAAACCAGCCTGGAGCTTTTTAACCAGCAGGGTGAGCGCAGCGTCAGTACCAACCATATCGCCGCCCATATGGAAATTTCCCCGGGCAACCTGTACTACCACTTCCCCAACAAGCAGGCGATCATCGCCGTGCTGTTTCGTGAGTACGAAGCGCTGGTGGACAGTTTCCTGCGCCCGCCACAGGGCCGCGCGGTGACTGTCGAAGACAAGCGCTTTTACCTGCAGGCCGTGCTGGCCGGCATGTGGCGCTACCGCTTCCTGCACCGAGACCTCGAACACCTGCTGGAAAGCGACCCGGAACTGGCCACCGGCTACCGGCGGTTTTCCCAGCGCTGCCTGATCCAGGGCGGGGCCATTTACCAAGGGTTTGTCGACGCTGGCATCCTCAGTATGGACCCGGTGCAAACCGAGGCACTGACCCTTAATGCCTGGATCATCCTCACCTCGTGGGTGCGGTTCCTGTGCACCACCAATGAGAACTCCGCGCACTTGAGCGCCGAAGCGATCAAGCGCGGTGTGTATCAGGTGCTGGTGCTGGAGGCGGGGTTTGTCACGCCCCAGGCGAAAGAGGCGGTGGATGCCTTGTTCAAAGAGTTTTACGTGCCGTTGAACCAGGCACTGGAAGAAGTGAAGTAGGACCTTTCCCGAATCTGTTCACAGGAGCCCGTCATGTCGCTTGCCCAACTGATCAGCCCCCAGCAATTGGCCGAACGCCAAAAGGCCGCGGGGCTGGTGATCCTGGATTGTCGTTTTGCCCTCGAAGACCCGGACTACGGGCTGTGCAGCTATGCCGAAGGGCATATCGAAGGCGCGCAATATGCCGACTTGGAGCGTCATCTCAGTGGGCCGGTGACCAAAGGCGTGACCGGCCGCCACCCGTTACCGGCGGCGGACACTTTGGTTGCGCAACTGCGGGCCTGGGGCATCCATGCCAACACCGACATCGTCCTGTACGACGACGGCCCTGGCGCCTATGCCGCCCGCGCGTGGTGGTTGCTGGCCTGGCTGGGCAAGCGTGACGGGGTGTTTATCCTGGACGGTGGTCTCAAGGCCTGGCACGCCGCCGGTTTCCCGTTGAGCCTCGATGCACCGGTGGTGGAGCCGGGAGCGTTCGCCGGTAAGCCGGACAACCGCCTGCTGCTGGACGCCGAGCATTTGCAAAAGCGCTTGGGTGAGCCGGGCCTCACCTTGATCGACGCCCGTGCAGCGGCGCGTTTTCGCGGCGAGGTAGAGCCGATTGATCCGATTGCCGGGCACATTCCCGGTGCGCAATGTGCAGCGTTCACCGAAAACCTGGGCAGTGATGGCCGCTTTCTACCGGCCGATCAGCTCAAGCAGCGCTTCGCCGCACAGTTGCAGGGCCGGTCACCGGATGAACTGGTGGCGTACTGCGGTTCGGGCGTGACGGCGTGCCACAACTTGTTTGCCTTGAGTTTGGCCGGTTACCCGTTGGGCAAGTTGTATGCGGGGTCGTGGAGTGAGTGGATTACCGACCCCACACGGCAGATTGCAACCGGCGACTGATTGAATAGCCATGTAAACCACAATAAAACTGTGGGAACTGGTTTGTGTGGGAGCAGGCAAGCCAGCTCCCACACAAACCAGCTCCCACATTTTCTAACTGTGTTGTGTCAGTAACCACTGCGGAATACGGCGCTCCAGGTAGTAACTGGGGCGTTTCAACGTCCCATCCACAAACCCCACATGCCCACCCTTGGCCAACAACTCAAACTCGGTGCAATCCGACAGTTCACTGGCCTCGGGCAGGCTGTGAGCAAACACGAACGGGTCATCGGCGGCCTGGATAATCAGGGTTGGCGTGCGGATTTCGCCCAAGTAGTAACGGCTCGAGGCGCGACGATAATAGTCCTCGGCACTGAGGAACCCGTGCAACGGTGCGGTCACCCGGCCGTCGAAGTCCCAGAACGTGCGCATTTTCTCCAATGAGCCCAGGGCTTCCAGGGTTTTCAGCCCTTCGGCCCGGCCATCTTTCACAAAGCGGCTTTGCTTGACGCGGATATACGCCAACATCTCGCGCATGAAGTGCTTCTGGTACACCCGCGAAAAGCCCAGCCCGATACGGTCAGCGCACTGGTCCAGTCGAAACGGCACCGACACCGCCGCTGCGCCTTGCAGCCCGGACGTCTCGCCGGTTTCGCCCAGGTGCTTGAGCAGCACATTTGCGCCCAACGAATAACCCACCGCATACAGCGGCGCCAAGGGTCGTTTGGCATGCAGATGTGCAATCGCCGCCGCCAGGTCTTCACTGGCACCGGAGTGATAGCTGCGTGCCAACAGGTTTGGCTCGCCCGAGCACCCATGCCAATTCAAGGCGGCGCTGGCCCAGCCTTGAGCTGCGAGGGCTTTTTGCAGCCCGGCCACATAAGGCGAGTTGGACGAGCCGGTCAGCCCGTGCAGCACCAGCACCAATGGCGCTTGCGCGTCATGGGGCCCATGCCAGTCGAGGTCGAGAAAGTCGCCGTCGTCCAGCCACAGGCGTTCGCGTTGGCGTTCGATATGGGTGGTAGGGCGCCACAGCGGCCCCCACAGGGTTTGCAAGTGGGGGTTGCCGAGGCCGAAGGCGGGTTTGAACAGCTCAGAGGACGGGATCATGAAACTCTCGGTAGCAAGCGAGCTTACTGTGGCATGCGAGCTTGTTGTGGCGAGCAGGCTTGCCCTGCGTTGGGCTGCGAAGCGGCCCCAGTAAAGTCGCCGCATTCTATTTGTAGGATCGCGGTGCCTTTAAAAGGGGCTGCTTCGCAGCCCAACGCAGGGCAAGCCTGCTCGCCACAACCATCCTGGCCGCCACAAAAAGCCCGCTCACTACAACATTTACCTAAGGTTAAGCGGCGCTTTCAACCAACCGATGCCACAACGCGTAATACACGCGACCGGACTTCTGCTCCCGGTGCAGGCGCCAGCTGCCCGGCAGGCCGAGGGTAGACGGCGCGGTCTCGCTTTCAGTGTAGATCCACGCATCGGGTGCCAGCCACTGGCGCTCTTCCAGCAGCGCACACACCGTCGGCAACAGGTTCTGGTTGAACGGCGGGTCGAGGAACACCACGTCGTATTCGCTGGCCGCCTGGGTTTCCAGGTAGCGCAGCGCATCGGCTGTCTGCACCTGGCCGGTGGTGCAGCGCAGTGTGCCCAGGTGTTCCTTGAGGCTGGACACCGCCACATTGCTGGCATCCAGCGCCTGGCCCTGGGCGGCGCCACGGGACAGCGCTTCGAGGAACAGCGCGCCGCTGCCGGCGAACGGGTCCAGTACCTTGGCGCCGCCGATATACGGCGCGAGCCAGTTGAACAGGGTTTCACGCACGCGATCCGGCGTTGGGCGCAGGCCCACGACGTCAGGGAAACTCAGCTTGCGGCTGCCCCATTCACCGCCAATGATGCGCAGTTGGCCCACACCGTTATGCACGTTGTGGACAGGTTTTTTCGGGCGAGATGAACTGGCCATTAATGCTCCGGAACCCCGAGCGGCTGCTCGGCGGGTTTATCAGTGGGGGGCGGTAGTGGCTTTTGCGCAATCGTCGGGCCGGCGGTCACGATGACCATCTTGTCGGCGCTCAAGTGTTTATTCATTGCAGCCTTGACCTGCTCTACGGTCAGGGCCTGGGATTGTTTCATGAAATCCTCAAGATAGCTCAGCGGCAGGTTATAGAAACCCATGGCGCCCAGCTGCCCGACGATATCGGCGTTGCTTGCGGTAGACAGCGGGAAGCTACCGGCCAGCTCACGCTTGGCGTCGTCCAGTTCCTTTTGCGTCGGGCCGGTCTTGAGGTAGTCGGCCAGCACGTCTTCAACCAGGCGCAGGGTGCCGCCGCTCATTTCGGCGCGGGTCTGCAGGTTGATCATGAACGGACCACGTACCTGCATCGGCGAGAAACCGGAGTAAACGCCGTAGGTCAGGCCGCGCTTCTCACGCACTTCGCTCATCAAGCGGGTGCCGAAACCACCACCGCCGAGGATCTGGTTGCCCAGGGACAAGGCGGCGTAGTCCGGGTCGGCGCGGTCGATGCCCAGTTGCGCGAACAGTAAATGGGTTTGCTTGGACGGGAACTCGATATGGCTCAGGCCAGCTTTCGGCTCGGTCGGCTGGGCGATCTTGGCCAGGGCCGGGCCTTTGGGCAGCGATGCGGAGACCTTGGCCGTCATGGCCTCAGCGTCGGCGCGAGTCAGATCGCCCACCACGGCAATCACCGCATTGCCCGCTGCATATGCTTTGGCGTGGAACGCCTGCAACTGCGCCAGGGTAATCGCCGGAATGCTCTCAGGCGTGCCTTCGCTCGAGTGCGCGTAAGGGTGGTCGCCGTACAACCGCTTGAACAACTCAAGGCTGGCCAGCTTGCCTGGGTTCTGTTTCTGGTACTCAAAACCGGCCAGAATCTGGTTCTTGATGCGCGCCAGGGAGTCGGCCGGGAAAGTCGGCTTGCCGATCACTTGGTCAAACAGCGTCAGGGCCGCGTCGCGCTTGTCGCTGTCGCTCAGACTGCGCAGGGACACCAACGCCATGTCGCGATAAGCGCCGTTGCCGAAGTCGGCACCCAGGCCTTCAAAGCCGCTGGCGATCTGGCTGACATCCTTGCCCGGTATGCCTTCGTTGAGCATGGCGTTGGTCAGCAACGCAACGCCTGGGGTATTGCCGTCCTGGCTGCTGCCGGCGGCGAACAGGATGCGCATGTCGAACATTGGCAGTTCGTGGGCTTCGACGAACAGCACCTTGGCGCCCTCGGCGGTGGTCCAGGTTTGCACGTCGAGCTTGCGGTTGGTCGGCGCCTTGCCGTCCAGTTCTGCCAAAGATTGCAGTTTGTTGGCCGATTGCGCCTTGTCCAGCGCCTGGCTGGCCACCGATTCACTCGGGCGCAGGAAGTACACGGCGCTGGCGGCGATCAGGGTGACGACGACCAGGCCGGGGAAGATCAGGCGGCTGCTTTTGCGATTAATCATGAGCGGTCTCCTCGGGCAAAACATGGGCGACGCTCAAACGTTCGCGGGTGAAGTAGGTACGCGCGGCTTTCTGGATATCTTCCGGGGTCACGCTTTGCAGGTCGGCAAGCTCGGTGTCCATGAGTTTCCAGGACAGGCCAACGGTTTCCAGCGAGCCGATGGCCGTGGCCTGGCTGGTGATGGAATCACGTTGGTAAACCACGCCGGCAATTACTTGGGCGCGGATACGCTCCAGTTCTTCGGTGGTCGGCGGCTTGGCTTTCAACTCGTCCAGCAGGCGCCACAGGCCGGCTTCGGCCTGGGCAATGGTCTTTTTCTTCTGCTGATTCGGCGTGGCGCTCAATGTGAACAGGCTGTCACCACGGGTATAGGCGTCGTAGCTGGTGGACGCGCCGGAGACCAGTTCTTCACCGCGCTCCAGCTGTTCCGAGATACGCGCGCTGTAGCCGCCATCGAGCAGGGCCGAGAGCAGGCGCAGGGCTTGCACCGAGCGCTTGTCTTCGGCAGTCGCCAGGCCCGGCACGTTGAAACCGAGGATCACGCTCGGCAGTTGGGTCTGCACGTGCAGGGTCAGCAAGCGCTCGCCAGGTTCGGCCAGTTCCAGCGGGATCTTGGCGGGTGGCACATCACGCTTGGGGATTGGGCCGAAGTAACGTTCGGCGAGTTTCTTGACCTCGTCCGGCGTCACGTCGCCGACCACCACCAGCGTGGCGTTGTTCGGCACATACCAGGACTGGTACCAGTGGCGCAGTTCTTCAACCTTCATGCGCTCAAGGTCGGCCATCCAGCCGATGGTCGGCGTGTGATAGCCGCTGGCCGGGTAGGCCATCGCCTTGAAGCGCTCGTAGGCCTTGGACATCGGGTTGTCGTCGGTGCGCAGGCGGCGTTCTTCCTTGATCACCTCGATTTCGCGGCTGAACTCATCGGCCGGCAGGCGCAGGCTGGCCATGCGGTCGGCTTCCAGCTCGAAAGCGACGCCCAGGCGGTCACGCGCCAGTACCTGGTAATACGCGGTGTAGTCATCGCTGGTGAAGGCGTTTTCTTCAGCGCCCAGGTCACGCAGGATCAGCGAGGCTTCGCCGGGACCGACTTTGGCGCTGCCCTTGAACATCATGTGTTCCAGGGCATGGGACAAACCGGTCTGGCCCGGGGTTTCGTAGCTCGAACCGACCTTGTACCAGACCTGGGAAACCACCACCGGCGCGCGATGGTCTTCGCGCACGACCACTTTAAGGCCGTTATCGAGGGTGAATTCATGGGTGGGTTGTGGGTCGGCAGCCAAGGCTGAAAGAGGCAGACAAACTGTGCTGAGCAGCAGGCCTGCGGCGCGGCGGGCTAGAGCAATCATTCGTGTTTTAACCTGTTGGGCTACCCGCTTGGTCTTAGCGTCGGCGGGCGAGGAGGTGCTAGGATACTGATCCGGTTTGGACAGGGCCACTGTGGCAGTCATCTTGTCCCGGTTTCAGTCGTAGGAATGTAGGAATTGGCGCTGGGTTTCCCCGACGATCTTCTACTTTTCGCCGATTTTGTCGCTTCAGTCCTTTATTGAAACGATTTGTTGAGGCCTTTATTTACGCCTTACAAAATGTTGCGCATGAACAAGCGAGCGTTAAAGCAGTCTGTTCTGCATCGAATTTATTTACCGAGGCGCCCTGGCGCATCGCTACTTTGAGATAGCCGTCCTCCATGTTTGGTTCCAACGACGACAAGAAGAGTCCAGCTGCGGCTGGCGAGAAAAAAGGCCTGTTCGGATGGCTGCGCAAAAAGCCGCAGGAAACCGTCGTCGAACAGCCACAGGTTCAGCCTGAGCCGATTCCAGAGCCTGTATTAGAAGCCGAACCGGTCGCTGAAACCCCGGCGCCGGTGGTGTTGCCGATGGCTGAGCCCGTATTGCAGCCAGCGGCACAGGTTGAGCCAGAGCCAGAGCACAAGTCGTGGCTGGAACTGCCGGTGGCCGAAGAGCCTGTGGCGCTGGTTGAAGACGTGCAGGCTGAGCACGTGACGCCGCCGATTCCGGTCGTGGTTGAGCCGGTGGCGGTTGTGGTCGAAGCGCCGCCAGTGATCGAAACGCCTGCGCCGGTGGTTGTGGAGCCAGCGCCGGCACCTGTGGTGGTTGCCGCCCCCGCCATTATCGAGCCGCCGGTCGCCCCGGAGCCCGTTGTTGCTCCCGCTGAAACCAGCAAAACCGGCTTCTTCGCCCGCCTCAAGCAAGGCCTGAGCAAAACCAGCGCCAGTATCGGCGAAGGCATGGCCAGCCTGTTCCTGGGCAAGAAGGTTATTGATGACGAGCTGCTGGAAGACATCGAAACCCGTCTGTTGACCGCCGACGTGGGCGTCGAAGCCACTGCCGTGATCATCCAGAGCCTGACCCAGAAGGTTGCGCGCAAGCAGTTGACCGACGCCGATGCGCTCTACAAATCCCTTCAGGCCGAACTGGCTGCGATGCTCAAGCCGGTGGAAGCGCCGCTGGTGATCACGCCGAACAAGCCGTTCGTGATCCTGGTCGTCGGCGTCAACGGCGCCGGCAAAACCACCACCATCGGCAAGTTGGCCAAGAAGCTGCAGTCGGAAGGCAAGAAAGTCATGCTCGCCGCCGGTGACACCTTCCGCGCCGCTGCCGTGGAGCAGTTGCAGGTCTGGGGTGAGCGCAACAAGATCCCGGTCATCGCCCAGCACACCGGCGCCGATTCCGCCTCGGTGATTTTCGATGCCGTGCAGGCTGCCAAGGCCCGTAACATCGATGTGTTGATCGCTGATACCGCCGGTCGCCTGCACACCAAAGACAACCTGATGGAAGAACTGAAGAAAGTGCGCCGCGTAATCGGCAAGCTCGACGCCGACGCCCCGCACGAAGTGCTGCTGGTGCTCGACGCCGGCACTGGCCAGAACGCCATCAGCCAGGCCAAACAATTCAACCAGACGGTGCAACTGACCGGCCTGGCATTGACTAAGCTCGACGGCACGGCCAAGGGTGGTGTGATCTTCGCCCTGGCCAAACAGTTCGGGTTGCCGATTCGTTATATCGGTGTCGGTGAAGGTATCGACGACCTGCGCACCTTTGAAGCCGAACCCTTTGTACAGGCACTTTTCGCCGAGCGGGAGCGTTCATGATTCGATTCGAACAGGTCGGTAAACGCTACGCCAACGGGCATGTGGGCTTGCATGAGCTGAGCTTTCGAGTGCGGCGTGGCGAGTTTCTATTTGTAACCGGCCATTCGGGCGCCGGTAAAAGTACGCTGTTGCGGCTGTTGCTGGCGATGGAGCGCCCGACCACCGGCAAGCTGCTGCTGGCCGGCCAGGATCTGGCCACCATCAGCAATGCACAGATCCCGTTCCTGCGCCGCCAGATCGGCGTGGTGTTCCAGAACCACCAGTTGCTGTTCGATCGTACGGTGTTCAACAACATTGCTTTGCCGCTGCAGATTCTCGGCTTGTCCAAGGCTGAAATCGTCAAGCGTGTGGATTCGGCCCTGGAGCGCGTGGCACTGTCGGACAAGACCGACCTGTACCCGGGCGACCTGTCCACCGGCCAACAACAGCGCGTCGGCATCGCCCGCGCCATTGTCCACCGCCCGGCCTTGCTGCTGGCGGACGAACCTACCGGTAACCTCGACCCGCGTCTGGCGGCTGAGATCATGGGCGTGTTCGAAGACATCAACCGCCTGGGCACCAGCGTATTGATCGCCAGTCACGACCTGGCACTGATCGCCCGTATGCGCCACCGCATGCTGACCCTGCAACGCGGCCGCCTGATCGGCGACGGGGAGGCTGGCGTATGAGTGCGACTCGCAGCCCCAAGGTTTCCGAGCGTGTGGCGCCAAAAGCCGCCGACCCGCAACCGCCGAAGAAAAAACGCGACGAAGATGATGGCCCGGATTTCGCCACGCTGCTGCGCGCCTGGATCGAAAGCCATCGTGCCAGCTTGGTCGACAGCCTGCGCCGCCTGGGCAAGCAGCCGATCGGCAGCTTTTTCACCTGCCTGGTAATGGCCGTGGCACTGAGCCTGCCGATGGGTTTGTCGCTGCTGCTTAATAATGTAGAGCGCCTGGGCGGTTCCTGGCAGCGCGCGGCGCAGATTTCGCTGTACCTGGACCTCGACACCAGCGCCAAAGATGGCGAGAACCTGCGCGACGACATCAAGAACCTGCCGGGCGTGGCGGATGCCGAATACATCAGCCGCGATCAGGCCCTTGAAGAGTTCCAGCAGCAGTCCGGCCTGGGTGAGGCGCTTAAAGAGCTGCCGCAGAACCCGCTGCCGGGCGTGGTGCTGGTGACGCCGAACGAAGTCGACAAGCCAGCGCTTGAGGCCCTGCGACAAAAACTCGCAGAGATGCCCAAGGTACAACAGGCACAACTTGATCTAGTCTGGGTAGAGCGTCTGGCGGCCATTCTCAAGCTGGGCGACCGCTTTGTGTTCGGTCTCACGGTGTTGTTGGTGTCTGCATTACTTTTGGTGATAGGTAATACCATTCGTCTTCATATTGAAAACCGCCGCACCGAGATAGAAGTGATTAAACTGGTCGGCGGCACAGACAGCTATGTGCGTAGGCCTTTTCTGTACATGGGCGCGCTTTATGGCTTCGGTGCCGGGATTTTGTCCTGGGGCGTTTTGGCTTTTGGCTTGAACTGGCTCAACGACGCGGTAGTAGGGCTGGCCGGTTTGTACGGCAGCGATTTTGCCCTGGCCGGCGTGCCGGTCGCCGATGGCTTGAGTCTCTTGCTTGGTGCCGTCTTGTTGGGGTATATCGGTGCCTGGATTGCGGTCGCTCGTCATTTACGTGAGCTGGCACCGAAGTAGTTAATGTCAGATTAATGTGGTTTCGTTTGTATTGACCGTATTGGTGGTTTAGGGAACTTGTCCTACGGTTCCCGGTCAATTTTCGCAGTGCTGAACTGCACGAGTTATGTGAGTCGGAGGTTTTTTCGTATGACCACTTCTTTGCAACCTGCTTATGCTCTGGTCCCGGGTGCGAACCTGGAGGCCTATGTGCACACGGTCAACAGCATTCCATTGCTGACGCCCGAGCAGGAGCGTGAACTGGCCGAGAGTCTCTACTATGAGCAGGATTTGGGGGCGGCTCGGCAGATGGTGCTCGCCCACCTGCGTTTTGTCGTACATATCGCCCGTAGCTATAGCGGCTACGGGTTGGCCCAGGCTGACCTGATCCAGGAAGGCAACGTCGGCCTGATGAAGGCTGTAAAGCGCTTCAACCCTGAGATGGGCGTGCGCCTGGTATCGTTTGCCGTGCACTGGATCAAGGCGGAAATCCACGAGTTCATCCTGCGCAACTGGCGCATCGTGAAAGTCGCGACCACCAAGGCCCAGCGCAAGCTGTTCTTCAACCTGCGCAGCCAGAAAAAACGCCTGGCGTGGCTGAACAACGAGGAAGTCCACCGCGTGGCCGAAAGCCTCGGCGTGGAGCCGCGTGAAGTGCGCGAGATGGAAAGTCGCCTGACCGGCCATGATATGGCCTTCGACCCGGCCGCTGAAGCGGACGACGACAGCGCCTTCCAATCGCCGGCCAACTACCTGGAAGACCACCGGTACGACCCGGCGCGTCAACTGGAAGACGCCGACTGGAGCGACAACTCCAACCAGAACCTGCACGAAGCGCTGGAAGTGCTGGACGACCGTAGCCGTGACATCCTCTATCAGCGCTGGCTGGCTGAAGAAAAAGCCACGCTGCACGACCTGGCACAGAAGTACAACGTGTCGGCCGAGCGGATTCGTCAGCTTGAGAAAAGCGCGATGAACAAGCTGAAGTTGTCGATCGCCGCTTAAAACGCTGCGATAAGACAAAAAAATGCCCCGATTGAAAGATTGGGGCATTTTTGTTTGCAGTCGAAAATCTCAAGCTCAACTCGGTTTACTGTGGGAGCAGGCTTGCCTGCGATGAGGCAGTATCAGCTAACACATGGGTAGTTTGACCCACCGCTATCGCAGGCAAGCCAGCTCCCACATGGGTAGTGCAGTGTGTCAATCGGACCAGGGGGCTTTGCGGGAGTTATTCAACTCCACCAAGTAACCATCCCCGCCCAACTGGCTCATCTGCTGCCGAATCCATGCCGCTCGCCGTGCCACATAGGCTGTTGGATGGCTGGCACTCCACACTCGAGGGTTGGGCAAAACCGCCGCCAGATAGCTGGCCTGCTGACGGGAAAGCGCTTTGGCACTCACGCCAAAGTGATGCCGCGCGGCGGCCTCTGCGCCAAACACGCCTTCATCCCACTCCACGCTATTGAGGTACACCTCAAGAATCCGCTGCTTGGGCCACAACACTTCGATCAGTGCGGTAAACCAGGCTTCCAGGCCTTTGCGCAGATAACTGCGACCGGTCCACAAAAACAGGTTCTTTGACACTTGCTGGCTCAGAGTGCTGGCGCCGCGAATCGAACCGCCGCGCTCGTTGTGCAGCAGCGCCGCCTGGATCGCGCCGAAGTCAAAACCCCAATGCTGCGGGAAACGCTGGTCTTCACCCGCCATTACCGCCACTTTCAGTTCGTCGGATATCTCATCCCACGGCACCCAGGTGCGCTGCACATCGATCGGCTCGCCGTCGATCCAGGATTCGATCTTGCGCTCCACCATCAACGCGGTGAACGGCGGCGGCACCACACGAAACAGCAGCACCAGCAGCACACTGCCGATGGCAAACCATTTAACGACTTTGAGAAAGCGCTTGAAGAGGAGACGCAGCATAGAGATGGCTTGGCCGAACCCGTTGAGCGGGCCATTATACAGACCCTGCCCCTCGAGTCTGACTGGAGTTCCTCATGCTGCGTAGCTTTCTGATGCTGGCTGCCTTTTTCGGCTTTACCGGCGTCGCCCTGGGCGCCTTTGCCGCCCACGGCCTGAAAAACCGCCTGAGCGCCGAGTACCTGGCGATCTTCCATACGGGCGTCACCTATCAGTTGGTGCACGCCCTGGCGCTGTTCGGCGTGGCGTTGCTGGCCGCGCATATTCCTGGCCGATTGGTCAACTGGGCGGGCATCTCCTTTACCGTCGGCATCCTGCTGTTCTCGGGCAGTCTGTATGCGCTGACCCTGACCGGCATCAGCAAGCTCGGCATCATCACGCCGTTTGGTGGTCTGGCCTTCTTGCTCGGCTGGTTCTTCCTCGGTTTGACTGCGTGGCGTCTACAGGTAGCCTGACCAAGGGACTTGGGTCAGCCACGCTGATCGGGCTAGAATGCTGGCCCCTAAAAACGATGGCGGCCCGTGGCATGCGCATTCAGTTGAACGGCGAATCCTTTGAACTGCCCGACGGTGAAACCGTTGCGGCCCTGCTGACCCGTCTGGACCTGACCGGACGCCGAGTCGCAGTGGAGCTCAACCTGGATATCGTCCCGCGTAGCCAGCATGCCGAAACCGCGCTCACCGAAGGTGATCAGGTCGAAGTGGTCCACGCCATCGGCGGCGGCTAGCCGCCCGGCGCTCAAGGGCGTCAACCCGCATTCTGCAGAACCTCACCCCAATTCGAGGATTTCCCATGAGCATCGTTCGTAGCGACAAGCCCTTCGTCCTGGCCGGTCGTACCTACCAGTCCCGCCTGCTGGTTGGCACCGGCAAGTACCGCGACATGGAAGAAACCCGTCTGGCCATCGAAGCCTCGGGTGCCGAGATCGTGACGTTTGCCGTGCGCCGCACCAACCTCGGCCAGATCGAAGGCGAACCGAACCTGCTCGAAGTGTTGTCGCCGGATCGCTACACCTTCCTGCCGAACACTGCCGGTTGCTACGATGCCATCGAAGCCGTGCGCACCTGCCGCCTGGCCCGTGAGCTGCTTGACGGCCACAACCTGGTGAAACTGGAAGTGCTGGCCGATCAGAAAACCCTGTTCCCCAACGTGATCGAAACCCTCAAGGCCGCCGAAACCCTGGTCAAGGAAGGCTTCGACGTGATGGTCTACACCAGTGATGACCCGATCATCGCTCGCCAATTGGCCGAAATCGGCTGCATCGCCGTGATGCCGCTGGCCGGCCTGATCGGTTCTGGCCTGGGCATCTGCAACCCGTACAACCTGCAAATCATCCTCGAAGAAGCCAGGATTCCGGTGCTGGTGGACGCGGGCGTGGGCACTGCCTCCGACGCCACCATCGCCATGGAGCTGGGTTGCGACGCGGTGCTGATGAACTCGGCCATCGCCCATGCCCAGCAGCCGGTCATGATGGCCCAAGCCATGCAACACGCAATCGTCGCGGGCCGCTTGGCCTACCTCGCCGGTCGCATGCCGAAAAAACTGTACGCCAGCGCCTCCTCGCCGCTGGATGGTCTGATCAAGTAAGAGCCATTGATGACTGAATCAAACGAAACGCCGAACACCGTGGAAGAAGGCGACGAGTCCAAGCACCGCCGCATCAAGAGTTTTGTGATGCGCGCCGGCCGCATGACCGAAGGCCAGCAAAAGGGCCTGGAGCAAGGTACGCCGCTGTTCGTGTTGCCATTGGCCGACGCGCCGGTGGACTACGACCAGGTGTTCGGCCGTTCGGCCCCGCGTTCCCTGGAAATCGGTTTCGGCATGGGCCACTCCCTGCTGGAAATGGCCGCGGCCGCGCCGGACCAGGACTTTATCGGGGTGGAAGTGCACCGCCCAGGTGTCGGCGCGCTGCTTAACGGCGTACTGACCCAAGGCCTGACCAACCTGCGAGTCTACGACTGCGACGCGATTGAAGTACTCAACCGCTGCATCGCCGACAACAGCCTCGACCGCCTGATGCTGTTCTTCCCGGACCCATGGCACAAATCGCGTCACCACAAACGCCGTATCGTCCAGGCTTCCTTCGCGGAGCTGGTGCGCAGCAAGCTGAAAGTGGGTGGCATTCTGCACATGGCCACAGACTGGGAGCCGTATGCCGAATACATGCTGGAAGTGATGGACGTAGCGCCTGGCTACCGCAACCTGGCCGAAGACGGCAAATGCGTGCCGCGCCCGGCCGAGCGCCCGATCACCAAGTTCGAACGCCGCGGCGAGCGACTGGGGCATGGGGTTTGGGATTTGAAGTTCGAGAAGGTTGACTGACAAGCCAATAGCCGGCTTGGAGTGCAATCAACTGTGGGAGCTGGCTTGCCTGCGATAGCATCACCTCAGTATCACAGATACACCGAGGTGCCTGCATCGCAGGCAAGCCAGCTCCCACAGTTGTTTTGTGTTGGGCTTTGGAATCAGCGGCGGTCGGCGACTACGCCAATCAACACCAGCACCACCACCAACACTGGCGCCAAACTGTAGTTATTAAACTGGCTCAGCCCCCGCACAATCCAAGGCGTGGCATACAGCAAGGCTGCGCCGCTGCCGATCATGCATACCAGCGCCATCAACGGTACGCGCAATGCTCCGGCGATGCTGCCCAAGCGGCCTTCGATCCAGCCTTTGATATCCGCGCCAAACAACACCAGCAAACAACCGACAAGGGCCAGGGAGATTTCCGACAGGTTGCTACGGCTCCAGCGGGACACGGTGGCGAGCAGGTCGAGTACCAAATCCATGTGATTTCCTTAGAGCGTCAGCTCAAAAACTTCTGCAACAGGTCATTGAGAAAGAGTTGCCCACGGTCGGTGGCCGCCAGGCGTGACGGTTCGACCTGCATTAAGCCACTTTGTTCTGCCTCCTGGCGGCCTTCGTCGAGGCTGGCCAGGTCGAGGCCGGTGCGTTCGGCGTACAGCTTGGATTCAACGCCTTCGGTGAGGCGCAAAGCGTTCATCAGGAACTCGAACGGCAGCTCCTCATTGGTCAGTTCTTTCGCCCCGGCCTGGAAACTTTTTGCCGGGTTGAGGTAGTCCTTTGGCGCCCGGGTTTTCCAGGTGCGCACGATGCGCCCGTCCGGATGGCTGAGCTTGCCGTGGGCGCCCGCGCCGATGCCGATAAAGTCGCCGAAGCTCCAGTAATTCAGGTTGTGCCGTGCCGGGCGGCCCGGTTGGGCATAGGCCGACACTTCATATTGCGCGTAACCGTGTTCGGCCAGCAGTGCCTGGCCAGCTTCCTGAATATCCCACAGCGTGTCGTCTTCCGGCAGCGCGGGCGGCTGGTTCCAAAATACGGTGTTGGGTTCCAGCGTCAGCTGATACCAGGACAAGTGCGTTGGCTTCAATGCGATGGCCTGGCGCAAGTCGCTCAGGGCATCGTCCAGTGACTGATCGGGCAAGCCGTGCATCAGGTCCAGGTTGAAGTTATCGAACCCGGCCTGGCGTGCCATGCCGGCGGCGCGCACAGCTTCATCGCCGTTATGGATGCGGCCCAGCGCCTCAAGCTTTTGCTGCTGGAAGCTCTGGATGCCGATGGACAGGCGATTGATCCCCAACTTGCGGTACGCCACGAACTTCTCTTGCTCGAAGGTGCCAGGGTTGGCTTCCAGGGTGATTTCGATGTCGTTGGCAAACGGGATACGGGCTTGCACGCCTTTGAGCAGGCGCCCCAGCGCGGCGGCGCTGAACAGGCTGGGCGTGCCGCCACCGAAGAAAATCGAGCTTAGTTCACGGCCGTAAACCGCATGCAGGTCTTGATCAAGGTCGGCCAGCAATGCGTCTACGTACTCTTCTTCCGGCAGCACTTTGCTGGCGGTGTGGGAGTTGAAGTCGCAATACGGGCATTTGCGCACGCACCACGGGATGTGGATGTACAGCGCCAGGGGCGGCAGCACCGGCAATGCCGCCCGAGGCGTTTGCGCGCCGCCGTGGATCAGCGGTTGCGCAGAGGTGTTTTGGGTCATTTCAGGCTCAGGCGTTGGCGCAGCAAATCCATTGCGCGGGCGCGGTGGCTGATCTGGTTCTTGTCGGCCGGGCTCAGTTCGGCGCTGGAGACATTGCGCTCCGGCACCCAGAACAGCGGGTCATAGCCAAAGCCATGCTCGCCACTGGCGGCATGCAGGATGCGCCCGTGCCACAGGCCTTCGCACAGAATCGGTAAGGGGTCATCAGCGTGGCGAACCAGCGCCAGCACGCAGACAAACTGTGCGCCGCGCATCGCGTCCGGCACGTCCTTGAGGGCGTCCAGCAGTTTGGCGTTGTTGGCCGCGTCGCCTTTGCCATCGGCATACCGCGCCGAGTAGATGCCCGGTGCGCCGCCGAGGAAGTCCACGGCCAGGCCCGAGTCATCCGCCAGCGCCGGCAGGCCGGAGATGCGTGCGGCATTGCGGGCCTTGAGGATGGCGTTTTCGACAAACGACAGGCCGGTCTCTTCCGGTTCGACCTGGCTGAACTCGCCGATCGAGCGCAGCTGCACGGAGTCGCCGAGCATGGCCTGGAGTTCTTTGAGTTTGCCGGCGTTATGGCTGGCGAGTACGAGCTGTGTCAGGTTCATTTGGTGCCCGGAAAAAGTTCTTGGACGAAGCTGAAGCCGTGGGCCTTGCCACCGGTTTCAACGTTGATGGTAAACGTCCGGTATTCCTGCTGTGTGACCGAGTAGGGCGCCAGGTACGAGATGCCGCCCTTTTCAGTAATCTGCTTGAACGTCAGCACTTCGCTCTTGCCGCTCAAGTCCTTGATCGTGCCGGTCACCTGCGCGGCCACTGGCGTCACGCCCTTGATCACCGACACATTGATCAGGCCCTTCTCGTTGCTGCGCACGATACCGGCTGCCTGGGCGGTTTCCGGTTGCAGGAAACTCGAGGTGAAGGTGTTGTAGTGCACAGTGATATCGCCAAATTCTTTCTGGCGGTTACCGTCGACGGCGTCTGCTGCCACGGCGCTGGCGCCCAGGAAGGCGGTCAATAGAAAAACAGCCAAACGACTCATGATCGTGCCTCTTGATAATGATTAGACGGCAATCTTGTGGTCGGTCAGGCCAGGGCTGCTGACCCGGTAGATACCAATTTCGCCCAACAGATTAGGCCATAGCTTACTCGCCCACCCATGGCGGTGCTGTTGATCGACGGCAAGGCGGTTGATCACCTTGGCTTCACGCTCGCCGCACAGGGCTTCGAAGTCTTCAAACGTACAGAAGTGGATGTTCGGCGTGTTGTACCAGGTGTATGGCAGGAAGTCCGAGACCGGCATCCGGCCCTTGGTCGCCAGGTACCAGCGGCAGCGCCAGTGGCCGAAGTTGGGGAAGGTAATGATGCACTGACGGCCCACGCGCAGCATCTCGTCGAGGATGCGGTCCGGGTAATGCACCGCTTGCAGGGCCTGGGTCATCACCACGATATCGAAACTGTTGCTGGCAAAGTTGCCCAGGCCCTTGTCCAGGTCCTGCTCGATCACGTTGATGCCCTTGGCCACGCACTGGGCGATGTTGTCCGGGTCGTTTTCCAGGCCATACCCGGTGACTTGCTTGTTGTCGCGCAGCCAGCTGAGCAGTTCGCCATCACCGCAGCCCAGGTCGAGCACGCGGCTGCCGGCGGGGATCCAGTCTTGGATGATTTCCAGGTCGGCTCTCATGGCGTTCTCACAAAGTAATGCGGTTCATGTAGTTGCTGAAAGCCTGCAGGTAGCGTGGGATCGGAATCAGGAAGGCGTCATGGCCTTGCGGAGCATCGATCTCGAGGTAGCAGACGTCTTTGCGTGCGGCCATCAAGGCGTCCACCAGTTCACGTGAACGCGCTGGCGAGAAGCGCCAATCGGTGGTGAATGACATCACGCAGAACTTGGCCGTGGCGTGCTCGAAGGTTTTCGCCAGGTCGTCGTCGTGGTTGGCGGCCGGGTCGAAGTAGTCCAGCGCCTTGGTCATCAGCAAGTAAGTGTTGGCGTCGAAGCGCCCCGAGAACTCCTCGCCCTGGTAACGCAGGTAGCTTTCGACCTGGAACTCGACACTGTGGAAATCGTAGTTGAGCTTTTCGCTCTTGAGCCCACGGCCGAATTTTTCGCCCATGGAGTCATCGGACAGGTAGGTGATATGCCCGACCATCCGCGCCAGCATCAAGCCGCGCTTGGGGATCACACCGGCTTCCTGGAACGAACCGCCGTGGAACTCGGGGTCGGTGAGGATGGCCTGGCGTGCCACTTCGTTGAACGCGATGTTCTGCGCCGACAGTTTTGGGGCCGAGGCGATGGCCAGGCAATGGCGCACGCGATCCGGATAGGAAATGGTCCATTGCAGCGCCTGCATGCCGCCCAGGCTGCCGCCGATCACGGCGGCCCATTGGTTGATGCCCAGCAAGTCGGCAAGGCGCGCCTGGCTGTGCACCCAGTCTTCCACGGTCAGCACCGGGAAGTCGGCGCCGAACGGCTTGCCGGTTTCCGGGTTGAGGCTGCTCGGGCCGGTGGAACCATTGCAGCCGCCGAGGTTGTTCAGGCTGACCACAAAGAATTTGCTGGTGTCGATGGGCTTGCCGGGGCCGATGCAGCTGTCCCACCAGCCGGGCTTGCGCTCGTCGGCACTGTGAAAGCCAGCGGCGTGATGATGGCCGGACAGGGCGTGGCAGATCAGCACGGCGTTGCTCGCCGTGGCGTTCAACTGGCCGTAGGTTTCATAGATCAGGTCGTAGGCAGGCAGCGAACGGCCGCAGGCCAGGGCCAGCGGTTCGCTGAAGTGCGCCACTTGGGGCACGACCAGTCCAACAGAATCGGGGGGGAAGGCAGCTGGCATCGACCCTGCTCTCGTTTAAATGAGGCGTAAGTCTAAAGAGCGGTGACCCCAGCGGCAAGCAAAGGCCCGCACCAGTACGCAGATACAGATATCAGCACTGGCTTGTGTGGGAGCTGGCTTGCCTGCGATTGCATCACCAAGGTGAGACTGACACACCGAGGAGCCTGCATCGCAGGCAAGCCAGCTCCCACCTATCAGATCAGGCCGAACAGCTCTTTAGGCATGAACGCATAGTAGGCCAAGCGCGGAATCACCCAGCTTTGCAGCAGCTGGATCGCGATAAACGCGAAGATTGGCGAGATATCCAGGCCGCCCAGGTTCGGGATCAGGCGACGGAACGGTGCCAACACCGGTTCGGTGATCTGGGCTACCAACTCAGCACCCGGGCTGCGGCTGCCGGGTGCGACCCACGACAGAATCACGCTGATGATCATCGACCAGAAAATGATCTTCAAAAACAGCGAGAAGATTCCGATCAAGCCCCATGGCAACAGCAGCACGGTGAACGCCTGGTAGCCGTTGAGCATCAGGATCACTACAAACAACAGGATTTGCAGCAGCAGTGCCAGCACCAGCGAGGACATGTCCAGGCCGAACATGCTCGGCACTACCCGGCGCAGTGGCTTGAGCAGCGGTTGGGTGGCCTTGACCACGAATTGGCACAGCGGGTTGTAGAAGTTCGCCCGCACCAGTTGCAGGATAAAACGCATCAGCACGATCAGCAGGTACAGGCTGCCCAAGGTCTGGATGATGAAAATGGCAGCGTCATTGATTCCGAGCATGTTTGATTACCTTGGTAAGGGATGACTATTTGCCCAGTTGCTCAGCCATCTCGGCTGAACGGTGTGCTGCGGCACCCAGTGCTTTTTCCACCAGGGCTTCAAAGCCCCCGGCCTGGAAGGATTCGATGGCGGCCTGCGTGGTACCGCCTGGCGAGGTCACGCGACGGCGCAACTCGGCAGCGTCTACATCACTGTCGACCGCCATGTTCGCGGCGCCCAAAGCAGTTTGCTCGGCCAGTTGCTCGGCGACTTCATGGGGCAGGCCGAGTTTGACGCCGGCGGCGGTCATGGCTTCGATCAGCAGGAAGAAGTAAGCCGGGCCGCTGCCGGACACGGCGGTGACCGCGTCCAACTGCTGCTCCTGTTCCAGCCACACGGCCAGGCCCACGGCAGACAGCAGTTCCTGAGCCTGGTCGCGCTGCTCGGCAGTCACCTCGGAGGTGGCGTACAAGCCGCTGACGCCCTTGCGCAGCAGTGCCGGAGTGTTGGGCATGCAACGCACGATCGGCTGGGCACCGAGCCAGGTGTTCATGCTGGCGCAGGTGATGCCGGCGGCGATCGACACCACCAGTTGGTGCGGTTGCAGGCTCGGGCGCAGGCTTTCGCACACGGCCTTCATGGCTTGCGGTTTTACCGCCAGCACGATCACGTCGACGCCCTGGATGGCCTCGGCGTTATCGGCAAAGGTTTCGATACCGTGCTCGGCGCTGACGCGGGTGCGGGTCTCGGCGCCGGGGTCGCTGGCGCGGATCTGCGTGGTTTCCAGGCCCTTGGCCCGCAGGCCGCCGATCAGGCTGGCCGCCATGTTGCCGGCGCCGATAAAGGCTATACGCGTGTTGCTCATGACAGGTCCTTACTTAGAGGGATGTCAGCCATTTTACGGCTGGCCGTAGTCGCGGGCGCCAAACAGGGCGGTACCGATCCGCACCCAAGTGGCCCCTTGGGCGATGGCCGACTCAAGGTCGTGGCTCATGCCCATGGAAAGTGTGTCCAGCGGCAGGTTCAGGCTGGCTTGCAGGTCTTTTACCGCAGCGAAGGCTGCATCTTGTGCAGCGCGATCTTCAGTCGGCTCGGGGATCGCCATCAAGCCACGCAGCTTCAAACGGGGCAGGGCGCTGATTGCAGCGGCCAGGGCCGGCAGGTCGGCGGGTGTACAGCCGGACTTGCTGGCTTCGCCACTCACGTTGACCTGAATGCAGATATTCAGCGGCGGCAGGTCAGTCGGGCGTTGTTCAGACAGGCGTTGCGCGATTTTCAGGCGGTCCACGGAATGCACCCAGGCGAAGTGCTCGGCGATCGCACGAGTCTTGTTCGATTGAATGGGGCCGATGAAGTGCCAACTCAAGGGCAGGTCGGTTAATTCAGCCTGTTTGCCCAAGGCTTCTTGCAGGTAGTTCTCGCCAAAATCTCTCATCCCGGCGGCATAGGCTTCGCGCACGGCCTGGGCCGGTTTGGTCTTGCTCACGGCCAGCAGGTGGATGCTGCTTTCGTCACGTTGCACGGCGTGGGCCGCGGCGCGGATGCGCTGGCTAACCTGGCCAATGTTGTCTGCTATCGTCGACATTCAAGATGCACCCGTGGATATGGAGTCCGCGGCATTCTACTGGAAATGGAAAGCCCTATGGATATCACTGAACTGCTGACGGCCAGCGTGCGCCGTGGCGCCTCCGACCTGCATTTATCGGCTGGCCTGGCGCCAATGCTGCGTGTCGATGGCGAAATCTGGCCATTGGAGGGGCCGGTGCTTTCGCCTACGCAAGTTGCGGACTTATTAAGCCCTTTGCTCAACCAGCACCAACAAAAGGATTTCGAAACATCTCTTGAAACGGATTTTGCGTTCGCGCTGCCGGGCCTGGCGCGGTTCCGCGCAAATGTGTTCCGCCAGGATCGCGGCATGGGCGCAGTGTTTCGCACTATCCCGACCGAAGTGCAAAGCCTGGAAGACCTCGGATTAGGCGAGGTCTTCCGCCGTATCGCGCAGTTGCCGCGCGGCCTGGTACTGGTGACTGGGGCAACCGGCTCCGGCAAGTCGACGACCCTGGCGGCGATGATTGACCACCTCAACCAGCACCGGCGCCAGCACATTCTCACGCTGGAAGACCCGATCGAATTTATCCACAGGCCGAAAATGGCCCTGATCAACCAGCGCCAAGTACACCGCGACACTCATAGTTTTTCGGCGGCGCTGCGCTCGGCCCTGCGTGAAGACCCGGATGTGATTCTGGTGGGCGAGCTGCGTGACCTGGAAACCATCCGCCTGGCACTGACGGCGGCAGAGACCGGGCACTTGGTATTGGGCACGCTGCACACCACTTCAGCGGCAAAGAGCGTGGATCGGCTGGTGGATGTGTTCCCTGCGGGGGAAAAAGCCATGGTGCGCGCCATGCTGTCGGAGTCGCTGCAGGCGGTGGTGTCCCAGGTGCTGGTTAAGAAAATCGGCGGCGGCCGGGTGGCGGCGCACGAGATCATGCTGGGCACGCCAGCTATCCGTAACCTGATCCGCGAGGACAAGGTGGCGCAGATGGTCTCGGCGATTCAAACCGGCGGGGCGTTGGGGATGAAAACGCTGGATATGAGCTTGAAGGCGTTGGTCAGCGCAGGGCTGATCAGCCGGGAGGATGCGCGGGGGCTGGCGCGGGTGCCGACAGATATCTGAACGCCGATGAAATCAGTGTGGGAGCTGGCTTGCCTGCGATGACGGTGTGCCAGTCGACAGAGATGTCGCCTGGCAGTTCGATATCGCAGGCAAGCCAGCTCCCACATTTTGTAGTGCATTCAGCCTGGGATCAGCGCTGAACAACCCGCAGGTTATTCTGCTCTTTAGGCAGAACACGCTTGGCAATCACGTAGTTCTTGTCCCAGAACGGCTTTTTCAGTGTGTCGATGCTCACCGACTTGCCACGGCGCGGTGCGTGGATAAAGCGGTCGTTGCCCAGGTAGATAGCAACGTGGTTGACCTGGCGGCTCTTGAGTTTGAAGAACAACAGGTCGCCCGGTTTTAAATCCTTGCGATCAACCTTCAAGCCGTGGCCGGCAGCCATGGCGTTGGAGGTGCGGGGCAAATCCACCGCTTTTACATCATTAAACGCATATTTCACCAAACCGCTGCAGTCGAACCCTTTACTTGGGCTGCTGCCGCCCCAACGATAAGGGGTACCGAGCACGTTAACGGCACGGCTGAGGACATTGCTGCTTTGTTTGGTGTTGACGGCCAGTTGGGTGTGGATCGCTTTACCGTGGGCCTTGCTCACTTGAGTCGGGCGGTTGACGGTCAGCTTTACCGACTTGGCAGTGCTGGGTGTGCTGTGAACTTTAGGGGTGAAACCGTTAACGTTAGGAAGACGTTGCTCACGATTGGTGGCGTGGGCGGCCAGTGGCATTAATAGGCAGATGGTTAGCCATGTCTTGAAAAATGGTCGCATTAGGCGTGGCTCTTTTAGGTTTGCGCGCAACTTTATAACAGCTTTTTGTGTCGTTCTCAGGCCGTTTGTCGACTGAACTCTGGGGTCAAACTCAGGAAAAACGCGACGAATTGCCGCTATTGTCCTACAGAAGTCAGGTGGCATAAGGCTTTGCGGGAGGGAAGATACCATTTGCCGTGCGTCGGGCGCCCGTAAAAAAGTCACAAAGAAAATGAAAAAATTTATCTATCGAGGCAAAAGAGGTACTCCATGAACACCTATCGACAGGATGTTACGCAGCAAGACACCCACAGCAAGGTGATCGGTTACCTGCTTTGGATTTTTGGTTTTACCGGGGCGCATCGCTTCTATTACGGCAAACCCGTGACCGGGACGATCTGGTTTTTCACCTTCGGCCTGTTCGGTATCGGTTGGCTGATCGACTTGTTCCTGATCCCGGCCATGGACCGTGAAGCAGACCTGCGTTTTACCGCCGGCCCGATCGAATACAACGTGGCCTGGATTCTGTTGGCGTTCCTGGGTGTATTCGGTTTGCACCGCATGTACCAGGGCAAATGGATCACCGGCCTGATCTACCTGTTGACCGGCGGTTTGTTCCTGATCGGGGTGCTGTATGACTTCTGGACGTTGAATACGCAGATTTCGATCCGCAATGCCGAGCGCAACAACGGCCGATAAGTCTCTCAAGCCTATTAGAGAGCCCAATGTGGGAGCGGGCTTGCTCGCGAAAGCGGTGGATCAGTCAGCATATTTGCCGGCTGACACACCGTATTCGCGAGCAAGCCCGCTCCCACATGTACTTTGGCCACTCCAGACTGGGGTCAGGCCTGGTAAGTAATCCGCCCATCCACCAAGGTGTAGCGCACCGTCGCCGGCAGGCTATGGCCGATGAACGGGCAGTTCTCGCCCTTGGACAGCCAGTGTTCCCCGGCAACCGTGGAACTGGCCGGGTCAAACAGCACCAGATCCGCCGCCGAACCCACCGCCAACTTGCCCGCTGGCAGGCGCAATGCCTCGGCAGGGCCAGCGCTCAGGCGCGCCAGCAGCGTCGGCAAGTCCAACAAACCGTCTTCCACCAACGTCATCGCCAATGGCAGCAACAGCTCTACGCTGCTGATTCCAGGCTCTGTTGCGCCAAACGGTGCCAGCTTGGCATCCCGTTCGTGGGGCTGGTGATGGCTGGAAATCGCCGAAACCACACCCGACTTCACCGCCGCCCGCAAACCTTCACGGTCGGCCAGCGTGCGCAGCGGCGGCTGCACGTGATACAGGCTGGAGAAGTCGATCAGCGCCTCATCGGTCAAAATCAGCTGATACAACGCCACATCCGCCGTCACCGGCAAGCCGCGCGCCTGGGCCTGGGCGATCAAGGCCACACCGCGTGCGCTGGTGAGTTGGCTGAAGTGCGCACGCACACCGCTTTGTTCCACCAACAACAGATCACGGGCCAGGGCCACGGTCTCGGCAGTTTCCGGAATGCCCGGCAGGCCGAGGAAGCTGGCCACGGCGCCTTCATGGGCCAGGCCGCCTTCGGCCAGGTCGCGGTCCTGGGAGTGGAAGATCACGGTCAGATCGAACGTGGCCGCGTATTCCAGCGCACGGCACAGCGTGCGGGTGCTGCGAAAACTCTCCAGGCCGTTGCCGAATGCCACGCAACCGGCGTCACGCAGGGCGATCAGCTCGGCAAGTTGTTCACCTTCCAGGCCTTTGCTCAGCGCGCCGATGGGGAACACTTTGCAATTACCGGCTTCACGGGCGCGGTCGAGGATCAACTCGGTCACCGCCGAAGTGTCCAGGATCGGCTTGGTGTGTGGCGGGCAGCACAGGCTGGTGACGCCACCGGCTGCGGCCGCACGGGTTTCGCTGGCGATGCTGCCTTTGCGGCTGTAACCCGGCTCGCGCAGGGCGACGTTCAGGTCCACCAGGCCAGGCGCGGCCACCAGGCCGTTGGCATCGATACTCTGGCTGGCGCTGAAGCCGGCGGGCGCGGCGCCAATGGCGATGAGCTTGCCGGCTTCCAGGTGAAGGTCGGTGACTTGATCCAGCCCGCTGGCCGGATCGATAACGCGAGCGCCAAGAATGCTGAGCTTCACTGGGCGTTCTCCTGCTCGAATTGACGTTGCGCGGTTTGCCCGCTCATGGCCATGGACAACACGGCCATGCGGATGGCGATGCCATAAGTCACCTGGTTGAGGATCACCGACTGCGGGCCATCGGCCACCGCCGATTCAATCTCCACGCCACGGTTGATCGGGCCTGGGTGCATCACGATGGCATCCGGCTTGGCGCCGGCCAAACGCGCGGTAGTCAGCCCGAACAGGCGGTAGAACTCGCCTTCGCTCGGCAGCAGGCCACCGGACATGCGCTCACGTTGCAGGCGCAGCATGATCACCACGTCCACATCCTTGAGGCCTTCGGTCATGTCGGTGTAGACCTTCACGCCGTATTGCTCGATGCCGATCGGCAGCAGGGTTTTCGGCGCGATCACGCGAATGTCCGGGCAGCCGAGGGTTTTCAGGGCCAGCATGTTCGAGCGCGCCACACGCGAGTGCAGGATGTCGCCGACGATGGCCACCGAGAGGTTTTCAAAGCTGCCCTTGTGCCGACGAATAGTGAGCATGTCCAGCATGCCCTGGGTCGGGTGGGCGTGGCGGCCGTCGCCGCCGTTGATGATTGCCACCTGCGGGCACACATGTTCGGCGATGAAATGCGCGGCGCCGGAGTCGCCGTGGCGTACCACGAACATGTCGGCGGCCATGGCTTCCAGGTTGCGCAGGGTGTCGAGCAGGGTTTCGCCCTTGCTCGCCGACGAGGTGGACACGTTCAGTGTGATCACGTCGGCCGACAGCCGCTGGGCCGCCAGTTCAAAGGTGGTGCGGGTGCGCGTGGAGTTCTCGAAGAACACATTGCAGATGGTTTTGCCACGCAGCAGCGGGACTTTCTTCACCGCCCGGCCACCGACTTCGAGGAACGAGTCGGCGGTGTCGAGGATTTCGGTGAGCAGTTCGCGGGGCAAACCGTCGAGGGACAAGAAGTGTTGCAACTGGCCCTGAGCATTGAGCTGCAGCGGGCGCTTGGCATCTAGAGGCGTCATCGCGGGGACTCTGTACAAGGCGGTTTAAAGGGCAAGGTCTTGCAGTTCGAGTTCGAGCGGCGTGGGACCGGACAATTTTACCCGTTGATGGGCTTGCAGCGACAGCGTTGCGCCAACCACGTCCGGGCTGATCGGCAATTCGCCGGCGTCCAGGTCCAGCAGGCATACGAGGGTCACACTGGCCGGGCGGCCGTAGTCGAACAGCTCGTTAAGGGCGGCGCGGATGGTGCGGCCGCTCATCAGCACGTCGTCGATCAGCACCAGATGCTGGCCTTCGACCTCAAACGGCAGCGCCGAGGGCTGCACTTGCGGGTGCAGGCCATTCTGGCTGAAGTCGTCGCGGTAAAAGGACACGTCCAGGGTGCCCAGCGGCGAATCGCTGCCCAGCTCTTCCAGTAGCGCCTGGGCCACCCACACACCACCAGTGCGGATGCCGATAAAACGCGGCTCGCTGATGGCGCGGTGTTGCAGATGGGCGGTGAGGTTCGTCGCCATCTGGCTGATCAGTTCGGTGGGATTGGGCAGGCTCATGGTGGCTCCTTCTAGGCCTTGCGCAGCGAGGTGCGCACAAGGTCCGGGCTCAAACGTAAAAAGACGCGGCAAGCCGCGTCAGTCAGGATTCAAATAAAGCGGTGTTTTCATCCAGCCAGCCCTGCAGCAACAGGGCGGCGGCAATGGCGTCCACGGGGTTGTCGCGGTAGCTGCCTTTTTGCCCGCCACGGTCGCGGCGCTCACCCTTGGCTTCAAAGGTGGTCAGGCGTTCATCGTGGGTATAGAAGGGCAGGTTGTAGCGGCCATTGAGGCGGCGGGCGAATTTTTCCGCGCGCAGGCACATGTCGCTGGGGGTGCCGTCCATGTTCAACGGCAGGCCGACCACGACGGCGTCGGGCTTCCACTCTTTAATGAGGGCTTCGACCTGGTTCCAGTCCGGCACGCCGTTCTGGGCTTTCAATGTACACAGCTCGCGGGCCTGGCCGGTAATCACCTGGCCGACCGCTACGCCGATCTGTTTGGTGCCGTAGTCAAAACCGAGGATCAAGCGCAAAGCCATCAGGCGTGCCCCGCCTGGCTGGTCAGCAGGCTGAGGTTGACCCGAAGCTTGGCGGCAGCTGCTTCCAGGCGCAGCTCACTGGCGGTGTTGAACAGGATGTCGGCGTCAAACGGGCAGGTCAGCCAGGCATTGCTGGCCAGTTCGGCTTCCAGTTGCCCGGCTTCCCAACCGGCATAGCCGAGGGTGATCACGCTTTGCTCGGGGCCGACGCCGTCGGCGATGGCAAACAACACGTCCTGGGAGGTCGACAGCGACACGCCTTCAAGGTCTACCGTGGCCTGAAACTTCGGCCCGGTGGGGTGCAGCACAAAGCCACGATCGGTCTGCACCGGCCCGCCGATGTAGATCGGCACGCCCTGGCAACGCGCCGGTGGGTCGATCTCGGGGCGCAGTTGCTCAAGGATATCGGCCAGGTTCAGCTCTTGCGGGCGGTTGACCACCAACCCCATTGCACCATTGGCCGTGTGCTCGACGATGTAGGTCAAGGTCTGCGCAAAGTTCGGGTCGGCCATATGGGGCATGGCGATCAGGAATTGGTGCTTGAGGTAGGTCGGGCTGACATTTTTCATGCCCACTAGTGTGGCGTTGGAGGGGCGAACTGACAAGCTGGAGTTAGTGATCGCTCCGCGTCGCGCTCTTAAAAGTGGACGCGGAGCGTCCTGAGATGCATTCCCACGCAGAGCGTGGGAACGATCCTTATCCATCATTAAAGGATGTACTTCGTACCTGTGGCGAGGGGGAACGATCCTCAGTTGCTCGACAGCCGATCGCCCCTGGCAAACTTCCAGGTGCGGATGATTTCCAGGCGGTCGATGTCGTTCAAGTCACCGGTAAACGGCGCGAAAGGCGCAGCCAGGCGCACGATGCGCTGGGCGGCCTGGTCCAGCAGCGGCTGGCCGGACGACTCCAGCACCTGCACTTCATAAAGCGAGCCGTCGCGGTTGATCGACACCAGAAGACGCAAATTGCCGTAAATCTGCTGACGCCGCGCTTCATCCGGGTAGTTGAGGTTACCGATGCGCTCGACCTTCTTGCGCCACTCGTCTTTATACCAGGCGCCTTTGTCGCGCATGGTTGACGCGGCATTCAGGCGGTAGATGCGCGGGCGCTTGGCATACAGCTGTTGCTCATTGGCCAGTTCCGCTTCGAGGCTGGAGATCTGGTCAGAGAGCTGCGAACTGTCGAACGTCGGCGCAGTCTTCACCGGCTCAGGCGTAGGTTCGGTCTTGGCTTTCTCGCGCTGGGTCGCAGCTTTTTGCGGTTTGGGCGCAACGGTGGTCACGGCGGCCTTGGGCGCGGCCTGCTTGACCTCGGGCTTGGGGGCGGGTGGGGGCGTGACTTTATTGACCTTGTTGTCCTGGAAAGGCGCCACTTCGGTGGTCTTGGGCACGGCCTTCTTGTCGAGGGTGCCGCTGCCTTGCTGGTTGTCCTGGGCAAGAAAATCGGCCTTTTCGGGCTTTTTTTCGCTCTTGAACGTGGCGAGGGTGATTTCCAGGGTTTTGCTGATCTGCTTGGGCTCGACGTAGGTGAAGCCCAGGCCGAGCAGTAGGGCGAGGTGGATCAAGGCGGCCAGGAACAGGGTAAATCCGAGCCGATCAGCCGGGCGCACGCCGCTGTGGGAGAGTTCGTAGGGCAGATCGGACGGGAGTGTCATGACAAAAAAACCAACATCGCGCGTTTCACAGGTGGCGCATGATAACGCAATGTTGGTTTATGTCCGGCTGTTCTATGTCACTTGGCTTGTAGCTTGCGCTCAATGGCCGCCATCAGCATTTCGCCGATGTTCGTGCCAAATGCATTGTCGATCTCGCGAATACAGGTCGGGCTGGTGACGTTGATTTCGGTGAGGTTCTCACCAATTACGTCTAGTCCTACAAATAGCAGGCCTTTTTCCCGCAGGGTTGGGCCAACCTGAGAGGCGATCCAACGGTCTTTGTCCGACAACGGGCGTGCTTCACCGCGACCACCGGCCGCCAGGTTGCCACGGGTCTCGCCGGCTGCTGGAATACGCGCCAGGCAGTAATCCACCGGTTCGCCGTCGATCATCAGGATGCGCTTGTCGCCATCCTTGATCGCCGGAATATAAGCCTGGCCCATGATCTGCTGGGTGCCCAGCGCGGTCAGGGTTTCCAGGATCACCGACAGGTTCGGGTCACCGGCGCGGTGACGGAAGATCGACGTGCCGCCCATGCCGTCCAGCGGTTTGAGGATCACATCACCGTGTTTGGCGGCGAATTCACGCAGCACGTCGGCGCGGCGGCTGACCACGGTCGGCGGCGTGCACTGCGGAAACAGCGTGGCGAACAGCTTTTCATTGCAGTCGCGCAGGCTCTGCGGCTTGTTGACGATCAGCACGCCGGCGCGCTCGGCCTGTTCCAGCAGGTAAGTGGAGTAGACGAATTCCATGTCGAACGGCGGGTCCTTGCGCATCAGGATCACGTCCAGATCGCTCAACGGGCTGTCGATCTCGTCCGCCAGCTCAAACCACTTCTCAGGGTTGGCAAACACCTGCAGCGGGCGCATGCGTGCGCGGGCTTCGCCGTCGCCCTGGTAAAGATCGCGCTGCTCCATATAGAACAGGGTCCAGCCGCGGGCCTGGGCGGCCAGGAGCATGGCCAGCGAGCTGTCCTTTTTATAGGAAATGCTGGCGATAGGGTCCATGACAATGCCGACGCGAACGCTCATGGGGGATTTCCTCTAGCAAATTAGGGCGCATAAAAGTGGCGTCAGAGTGGCGCTGCGGCTGTTGTGGGTCAAGGAAAAACCACCTGGCCGGTTGCTCGATAGATTGCGCCCGGAGACTGTGCTAAAAAGACTGCCACGGCGCAGCAGCCCTTGAATTCCAAGGCTTGCGGCGCTCATCCTGTGCAACATCAGGCAGTACACACCGAAAACCGATTCGCTGTGGCGATGGTAGAGCAGATATGGAACAGCATTCCAACGCCTTGAGAGTGATGGTGATCGATGATTCAAAAACGATCCGCCGCACCGCCGAGACGCTGTTGAAGAACGTGGGCTGCGATGTGATCACGGCTATCGACGGTTTCGATGCCCTGGCCCGGATTGTTGATCATCACCCGCACATTATCTTTGTCGACATCATGATGCCGCGCCTGGATGGCTATCAGACCTGCGCCCTGGTGAAGAACAACCCGGCGTTCAAGTCGATCCCGGTGATCATGCTGTCTTCTAAAGACGGCCTGTTCGACAAGGCCAAGGGGCGCATCGTTGGTGTCGATCAGTTTTTGACCAAGCCTTTCAGCAAGGAAGAACTGCTGGGCGCAATCAAGGCTTACGTGCCTGGGTTTGCCGCAGTAGAACAAGCACACTGACGCCGCCTCACAAGGGCTGGCGCCGACCAATGTAGTGGGGAAAACCATGGCACGCGTTCTGATCGTCGACGATTCGCCGACTGAAATGTACAAACTCACCGGCATGCTGGAAAAACACGGCCACGTGGTGCTCAAGGCCGAAAACGGCGCGGACGGCGTGGCCCTGGCCCGCCAGGAAAAACCCGACGCCGTGCTGATGGACATCGTGATGCCGGGCCTCAACGGCTTCCAGGCTACCCGCCAACTGTCCAAGGAGCCGGAAACCAACGGCATTCCGATCATCATCATCACCACCAAGGATCAGGAAACCGACAAAATCTGGGGCGCGCGCCAGGGTGCCAAGGATTACCTGACCAAGCCTGTGGACGAAGACACCCTGATCGCCACCTTGAACAAGGTACTGGCCGGCTAAAGGCTCGCGATCATGACCGAGTCGCAAACCGCCTTCGAGCTGCTGCTGGACATCGACCGCCGCTGCCGCCTGCTGGCCGCCGACCTGCCGTCCCAGGAAGCTCGCCTGCAACGCTGGAGCGGGATCGGCTTTCGCCTGGGGCCACACTGGTACGTGGCGCCGATGGGCGAAGTCGCCGAAGTGCTGCATGAGCCGCGTTGCACCTTGATGCCCGGTGTCAAACCGTGGGTCAAGGGCGTGGCCAACCTGCGTGGGCGTTTGCTGCCGGTGATGGACTTGGGTGGCTTTCTTGGCCTTGAATTGTCCAAGGCACGCAAGCAACGACGGGTGCTGGTGGTCGAGTACAACGACCTGTTTGTCGGGCTGCTGGTAGACGAGGTGGTGGGCATGCAGCATTTCGCACAAGACGCTTTGTTGACCAGCGCCGCACCCGGCGCGCCGTTTATCCTCGGCCAGTTCGACGGCGACCCGCTGTGGCAGGTCTTCAGCCCCTTCGCTCTGGCCCAGGCCCCAGGCTTCATGGATGTTGCCGCATGACCACCGTCACCACGCCCAAACCCCAGGCCGCATCGCGCAGCCGCTCACAGATCATCGTGCTGTTTATTGCGCTGATCGTGTTCATCATGCTGTTGTTCGCCAACTTCGCGTACCTCAACACTCAGTCCACCTATGACAAGCAGTACATCGGCCACGCCGGTGAGCTGCGTGTGCTGTCCCAACGCATCGCCAAAAACGCCACCGAGGCCGCTGCCGGCAAGGCCGCCGCGTTCAAATTGCTGGGCGATGCGCGCAACGACTTTGCCCAGCGCTGGGGCTACCTGAAAAAAGGTGATACCGAAACCGGCCTGCCCGCCGCGCCCAGTGCGGTTCGTGCGGAAATGCGCGCGGTGCAGACCGACTGGGAAGCGCTGCTGAAAAACACCGACGCGATTCTCGCCAGCGAACAAACCGTGTTGTCCCTGCATCAAGTGGCCGCGACCCTCGCCGAAACCGTGCCGCAATTGCAGATGGAATCGGAAAAGGTCGTCGATATCCTGCTGCAACGTGGCGCACCGGCCAGCCAGGTAGCGTTGGCTCAACGCCAATCGCTGTTGGCCGAACGTATTCTCGGCGCGGTCAACACCGTGCTGGCGGGCGACGAAACCGCCGTGCAAGCCGCCGATGCCTTTGGCCGCGATGCCAGCCGCTTCGGTGTGGTGCTCAACGGCATGCTCAATGGCAACCCGGGCTTGCGCATTACCCAGGTCGAAGACCATGACGCGCGCGCGCGGCTGGCGGAAATTTCGGAGCTGTTCGAGTTTGTCTCCGGCTCCGTGGATGAAATCCTCGAAACCTCGCCGCAGCTGTTCCAGGTACGGGCCTCGGCGAGCAATATCTTCAACCTGTCGCAAACCCTGCTCGATGAGGCCTCGCACCTGGCCACCGGTTTTGAAAACCTCGCCAGCGGGCGAAGTTTCGACACCATTGGTGGCTACGTGCTGGGTTTGCTGGCACTGGCCTCGATCATTCTGATCGGCCTGGTGATGGTGCGCGAAACCAACCGCCAACTGCATGAAACCGCCGAGAAGAACGAGCGCAATCAGAACGCGATCATGCGCCTGCTCGATGAAATCGAAGACCTGGCCGATGGCGACCTCACCGTGACCGCCTCGGTCACCGAGGACTTCACCGGCACCATCGCCGACTCCATCAACTACTCCGTCGACCAACTGCGCGATCTGGTCGCGACCATCAACCTCACCGCCGGGCAAGTGGCCGGTGCGGTGCAGGACACCCAGGCCACCGCCATGCATCTGGCCCAGGCTTCGGAGCATCAAGCCCAGCAGATCGCCGAAGCCTCCACGGCGATCAACCAGATGGCCCAGTCCATCGATCAAGTGTCGGCCAACGCTGCCGAATCTTCGGCCGTGGCGGAGCGCTCGGTGGAAATCGCCAACAAGGGCAACGAGGTGGTGCACAACACCATCCATGGCATGGACAACATCCGAGAACAGATCCAGGACACCGCCAAGCGCATCAAACGCCTGGGCGAGTCTTCCCAGGAGATTGGCGATATCGTCAGCCTGATCGACGACATTGCCGACCAGACCAACATCCTCGCCCTCAACGCCGCCATCCAGGCGAGCATGGCCGGTGACGCTGGGCGCGGTTTTGCGGTGGTGGCCGACGAAGTACAGCGGCTGGCCGAGCGCTCATCCGCCGCCACCCGGCAAATCGAAACCCTGGTGCGGGCGATTCAGGCCGACACCAATGAAGCGGTTATCTCCATGGAACAAACCACCACCGAAGTGGTGCGTGGCGCACGGTTGGCCCAGGACGCCGGGGTGGCGTTGGAAGAGATCGAAGGCGTGTCGAAAACCCTGGCGGCGTTGATTCAGAGCATCTCCAATGCGGCGCAGCAACAGACCTCATCGGCGGGGCAGATTTCGCTGACGATGAATGTGATTCAGCAGATCACCACGCAGACGTCGTCGGGTTCTACGGCCACGGCGGAGAGCATCGGCAATTTGGCAAAGATGGCCAGTCAGTTGCGCCGGTCGGTGTCGGGTTTCACCCTGCCGCCGCCTAAACAGGCCGATGATTGAAATGCTATCTGATGTGGGAGCTGGCTTGCCTGCGATAGCGGTGGGTCAGTTGCACAGGTATCACCTGACAGTCCGCCATCGCAGGCAAGCCAGCTCCCACAGGTGATCTCGATTGTTCTTGGCAACACCAGCAACTCATAAATTTTAAGCGGAGCAGTTATGGTTGATCGGCACGACTACGTGGCCCTTGAATGGGTCAAGGGCGACATTGCCGAAACCCTGAAACAGGCCCGTTCGGCGCTGGATGCGTTTGTCGAAACCCACGACAGCGACGCCATCGCCGAGTGCCTGGCCGCCATCCACCAAGTGCATGGCGCGCTGCAAATGGTCGAGTTCTACGGTGCGGCGTTGCTCGCCGAAGAAATCGAAGAATTGACCCTGGCCCTGCAAGCCGAGCGCGTCGGCCAGCGCGATGAAAGCATCCGCCTGCTGCAACAAGCCCTCAGCCAATTGCCGTTGTATCTGGACCGCGTACACAGCGCCCGCCGCGACCTGCCGTTGGTGGTGTTGCCGCTGCTCAACGACCTGCGCAGCGCCCGCGGCGAAAGCCTGTTGTCGGAAACCAGTCTGTTCAGCCCACAGCTCTTGTCGATTGCACCGCTGCCCGACGAAGCCCTGGCCCAGCGCGCAGTGCCAGAACTGTACGAACAATTGCACCAGTGGCACAAATTGCTCCAACAAGCCTTGGCCGGCCTGCTGCGCGAAGACCATGGCCCGAGCAACCTGGAAGACATGGCGCGGGTGTTTGCGCGCCTCGAAGCGCTGTGCCAGGGCGCGCCGCTGTTGCCGTTGTGGCAAGTCACCTCGGCGCTGGTCGAAGGCATGCTCACCGGCGTGATCGCCAACAGCCCGGCGCTGCGCAGCCTGCTCAAGGCCAGCGACAAGCAACTCAAGCGCCTGCTGGCCCAGGGCATCGGCGGTATCAACCAGCCGGCGCCCGACGAACTGCTCAAGAGCCTGCTGTTTTATGTGGCCAAGGTCACTCGTCCGACGCCGCGCATGCAAAGTCTCAAGGAACGCTACGGCCTGGATGAGGCCTTGCCCGACAGTGCCGTGGTCGATGCCGAACGGGCGCGGCTGGCCGGGCCGGATCGCAATGCCATGGGGTCGGTGCTTGGCGCATTGTGTGAGGAACTGGTGCGGGTCAAGGAGCGCCTCGACTTGTTCGTGCGCAGCGACCGCCAACACACCGACGACCTGGATGCGCTGCTGGCGCCATTGCGGCAGATCGCCGATACCTTGGCGGTGCTGGGCTTCGGCCAGCCGCGCAAGGTGATCATCGACCAGCTCGCCGTGGTGTTGAGCCTGGTGCAAGGTCACCGCGAACCCAACGACGCCGTACTGATGGACGTCGCCGGCGCCTTGCTCTATGTCGAGGCCACGCTGGCCGGCATGGTCGGCACCGTCGAACCGGAAAGCCGCGAAGAAAGCCGCCTGCCCACCACCGACCTGACGCAGATTCATCAACTGGTGATCCGCGAGTCCTGCCAATGCCTGCGCCAAGCCAAAGAGCTGGTGATCGACTGCATTGAAGCCGACTGGGACCGCCAACGCCTGGAATCCCTGCCGGAGCTGCTCAGCCAGGTGCGCGGCGCCTTGGCGATGATTCCACTGCCACGCGCAGCGAGCCTGATGCGGGGTTGCACCGATTACGTCGACGAACAGTTGATGGTCAACGACGCGCCGCCGACCCAGGCGCAGTTGGCGCATTTCGCCGACGTGATCAGCAGCCTTGAGTATTACCTGGAACGCATGCTCCAGGACCCTGACGCCGCTGGCGAACGCGTGCTGGAACTGGCCACCCAAGGCTTGGCCGCGCTCGGTTACCTGCCCGCCGAAAAGCCCTGGCGTCAGGCGCTGGTTGCGCCGGATGGCGCATTGTCGGCCGACAGCACGCCGAGCCAGTCCCAGTTCGATGCCTTGGCCAGCCCGATCACGCGCCTGAATCCGCCGGCGCTGCATCGCCCCGGCAGTTTGCTGCCGCCGCCGGCCGATGAAGAACCCATCGACGATGAGCTGCGCGAAGTCTTCCTCGAAGAAACCGACGAAGTCCTCGACGTGCTACACCGCCATCTGCCCAACAGCGCCGACAAAACTGCTCAAGGCGAAATGCGCCGGGCTTTTCACACGCTCAAAGGCAGCGGCCGCATGGTCCGTGCCCTGGTGCTGGCCGAACTGGCCTGGGCGGTGGAAAACCTGCTCAATCGCGTGCTCGAACGCAGCGTGGCCCTCAGCTCCGATGTGCAACACGTACTGGATGAAGCGGTGGCCCTGCTGCCCGAATTGATCGCCGACTTCGCCACCGACGACCAACACCAGCGCGATGAAGTCGACGCCCTGGCCGCCCGTGCCCATGCCCTAGCCAGTGGCACTGCAACAGCCACCGCCGAGCCGCACGATCCAATGCTGCTGGAGATCTTCCGCAACGAAGCCCAGAGCCACCTGGAGAGCATCAACCACTTCCTGCAACAGGCCGCCGAGCATGTGCCGCTGCAAGTCAGCGATGAGCTGCAACGTGCCCTGCACACCCTCAAAGGCAGTGCCTACATGGCCGGTGTGCTGCCGATTGCCGAACTGGCGCGGCCGCTGGATCACCTGACCCGCGAATACAAGGCTCACCGCCTGCCGCTGGACCTGGACGAAGTGGAGCTGTTGCTGGAAGCCGAAGGCTTGTTCCAGCGCGGCCTGCACCAACTGGACAGTGACCCGCTGGTGCCAATCAAGGGCGCGCCGGACCTGATCAGCCGCACCCAAAGCCTGCTCGACCAACAACTGCAAGCCTTGCTCGACGCGCCGAACACGGGCCTGCGTATCAAACGCGACCCGCAGTTGATCGCCAACTTCCTGGCCCAAGGCATGGACATTCTGCTCGACGCCGAAAGCCTGTTGCGCCGCTGGCAGCAGCACCCCGGTGAGCGTCAGGAACTCACCGCACTGCTGGACGAGTTGACCACCTTGGGCGAGGGCGCGCATATCGCCGACCTGCACAGCATCGACGAACTCTGTGAAGCTTTGCTTGACCTGTACGGGGCGGTGGAGGAGAGCAGCCTGGCGGTCAGCGAGCGGTTTTTCCAAGAAGCCGAACAGGCCCATGACGCGCTGATCAACATGCTCGACCAGTTGGCTGCGGGGCAGGAAATCAGCCCGGCGCCGGCGCGGGTGCAGGCCCTGCGCGAATTGCTCGATGAAGCCCTCGACCCGTCGGCCACCGGCCTGATCAAAAGCGACGGCAGCCGTGCCCTCAGCATCGCTGAATTGGGCGCGGCCACGGCGCAGTTGAACCAGGACACGGCAATGGACGATGAGATCGTCGAGATTTTCCTCGAAGAAGCCGTGGACATCCTCGACAGCGCCGGCCAGTCGCTCAAACGTTGGCTGCTGGAGCCCGACAGCGCAGCGCCGTTGTCTTCGTTGCAGCGCGACTTGCACACCCTCAAGGGTGGCGCGCGCATGGCCGAAATCGGCCTGATTGGCGACCTGGCCCATGAGCTGGAAGGCCTCTACGAAGGCCTGGTAGACCGCCGTTACAGCTACTCCACCGAGTTGTCCCAAGTGTTGATGGCCAGTCACGAGCGGCTGGCCTTGCAACTGGATCAACTGCAAGACCAGCAACCGCTGAGTGACGCCAGCGACTTGATCGCGCAACTGCGCGAGTTGCGCCACAGCAGCACGCCCGCAGCCGCGGCCACAGCACCCGAAGTGGCGACCGCCGACCCCGAGTTGCTGGAAATTTTCCTCGAAGAAGCCGCCGACATTCTCGACAGCTCCGGCAGCGCGCTGGTGCGTTGGCAGGCCGAGCCGAATAATCGCCAGGAAGTGGAAACCCTGCTGCGCGACCTGCACACCCTCAAGGGCGGTGCACGCATGGTCGAGATCGGGCCGATTGGCGATCTGGCCCATGAGCTGGAGTTTCTCTACGAAGGGCTGTCCGCTGGTTTGCTCGCGCCGTCGCCGGAACTGTTTTCGCTGCTGCAAGGTTGCCACGACCGCTTGGCGCAGATGATCGACGCGGTGGCAGACGGTTTACCGGTGGGCTCGGTGGACAAGCTGATCGAGCGGATCAAGAGCCTGGTACACCCGAGCGATGAGCCGCTGGCGCCGGTTGCACTGCCCGCCGGTAAGGCCGAAGCGGCTATGGACCCGGCTGCGGACATGGTGAAAATCTCCGCCGACTTGCTCGATGACCTGGTCAACCTGGCCGGTGAAACCTCGATTTTCCGGGGGCGCATCGAGCAGCAGGTCAACGATGCGCGCACGGCCCTCAGCGAGGTCGAAACCACTATCGAGCGCATGCGCGACCAACTGCGCCGCCTCGACAGCGAAACCCAGGGTCGTATCCTCAGCCGCCAGCAAGCCGAGGCCGAGCGCCTGGGTTATGAAGAGTTTGACCCGCTGGAAATGGACCGCCATTCGCAGTTGCAGCAACTGTCCCGTGCGCTGTCCGAGTCCGCTTCCGACCTGCTGGACCTCAAGGAAACCCTCGACCGCCGCAACCAGGATGCGCACAACCTGTTGCAGCAACAGGCGCGCATCAACACCGAGTTGCAAGAAGGCCTGATGCGCACGCGCATGGTGCCGTTTGAGCGCATGCTGCCGCGCCTCAAGCGCATCGTGCGGCAGGTGGCAGAGGAATTGGGCAAGGACGTGGAGTTCGTGGTCGGCAATGCCGAAGGCGAGATGGACCGCAACGTGCTCGAACGCATGGTCGCGCCGCTGGAACACATGCTGCGCAACGCCGTCGACCATGGCCTGGAGTCGCGCGAAGCACGTGTGCTGGCGGGCAAACCGGAGAAGGGTCGTATCACCCTGGACCTGACCCACGAAGGCGGCGATATCGTATTCGATATGCGCGACGACGGCGCCGGCGTGCCGCTGGACGCAGTGCGGCGCAAGGCGATCAAGCGCGGCCTGCTCGACCCCCATCAAGAGATCAGCGACCGCGACGTGTTGCAGTTCATCCTGCAGCCGGGTTTTTCGACGGCGGAAAAGATCACCCAGATATCCGGACGCGGTGTGGGCATGGACGTGGTGCACGAAGAAGTGCGCCAGCTTGGCGGCTCGATGGTGATTGACTCCACGCCCGGTGCGGGCGTGCACTTTCGCATTCGCCTGCCGTTTACCGTGTCGGTTAACCGGGCGCTGATGGTGCAGTGCGCGGACGATCAATATGCGATCCCGCTCAACACCATCGAAGGCGTGGTGCGTGTGCTGCCCCACGAGTTGGCTGGGCACTATCAGCAAGACCCGCCGCGTTATGAATATGGCGGCCAGCGTTATGAGTTGTTCTACCTTGGCGACCTGCTGCATACCGTCAGCCGCCCGAAATTGCTCGGCCAATACCAGCCCGTGCCGGTGCTGCTGGTGCAATGCAACGAGCGGCGCGTGGCGGTGCATGTGGATGCCATGGCCGGTACTCGGGAGATTGTAGTGAAGGGCCTGGGGCCGCAGTTCGCGGGCGTGCAGGGGCTGTCCGGCGCGACCATCCTGGGTGATGGCCGCGTGGTGCTGATCATCGACCTGCTTGCGCACATCCGGGCACGTCAACCCGTGTCGCCGGCCCAGGCGGTTGACGCGCCGCTGATCCTCAACGACCCGCTGAAAAAACGCCCGCTGCTGGTGCTGGTGGTGGACGATTCGGTCACCGTGCGCAAAGTTACCAGCCGCCTGTTGGAGCGCAACGGCATGAACGTGCTCACCGCCAAAGACGGCATCGACGCCATCGCCGTACTCGAAGAGCACACCCCGGACCTGATGCTGCTCGACATCGAAATGCCGCGCATGGACGGCTTCGAGGTGGCGATTCAGGTGCGCAACGACCCGCGCCTGATGCGCCTGCCGATCATCATGATCACCTCGCGCACCGGCCAGAAACACCGCGACCGCGCCATGGCCATCGGCGTCAACGACTACCTCGGCAAGCCGTACCAGGAGTCGGTGCTGCTGGAAAGCATCGCCTACTGGAGCAAGTCCCATGCTTGACCACCGCACCAGCCAACTCACTGGCCTGTTGTTGCCCTTGGCTGACCGCCATCTGCTGCTGCCCAATGTGGCCGTGGCCGAGCTGATCGACTTCCAGCGCGGCGAACCGGCCAGCGATGCGCCGCCGTGGTACCTGCGGCAAGTGACCTGGCGTGACCGGCAAATACCCCTGATCAGCTTTGAAGCGGTGTGCGGCGAGGCGATCTTGACCGCCGAGCGCTCGCGCATAGTGGTGCTGAATGCGCTGGGCGGGCGGCCGACGTTGAAGTTTATTGCGCTGGTGATCCAGGGCATTCCCCGCTCGTACAAGCTCGACAGCGAACTGAGCTACGTGGACGTGCCACTCTGCCCGCTGGAACTCGCGGCGGTGCAGGTGGGCGAGCACGTGGCGAAGGTGCCGGATTTGATGGGGTTGGAAGCGCTGTTGGTCGAGTCCGGCCTGGCCTGACGGCGATGATCGTTCCCACGCTCCGCGTCACCCTTGTGCTGGTCTTGAGTCTTGTGCTGCCTGGCGGGACGCGGAGCGTCCCAGGCGGCATACCCACGCGGAGCGTGGGAACGATCCAAATGGCAGAGCTGAGTCAGCTGTTGGTCGACAGAGCACTGGAACACGTCAGCCCTGCCTGAGTAGTCCCAAAAGGGGACCGCTATCTAACTAGCATCACCGAACACATGTGGGAGCTGGCTTGCCTGCGATAGCAGACTGTCAGCCCACAACTTCATTGCTGACCCACCGCCATCGCAGGCAAGCCAGCTCCCACAGGGGGCTCTGTGCGGCAGCCTGAAAGTAGCCGCAGGTCGCGGATTACTTGAGATGATCGTTCCCACGCTCCGCGTGGGCATGCATCCCGTGACGCTCCGCGTCACCCTTGCGCTGGTCTTGAGTCTTGTGCTGCCTGGCGGGACGCGGAGCGTCCCAGGCGGCATTCCCACGCAGAGCGTGGGAACGATCCAAATGGCAGAGCTGAGTCAGCTGTTGGTCGACAGAGCACTGGAACACGTCAGCCCTGCCTGAGTAGTCCCAAAAGGGGACTGCTATCTAACTAGCATCACCGAACACATGTGGGAGCTGGCTTGCCTGCGATAGCGGACTGTCAGCCGACACCTTCATAGCTGACCCACCGCCATCGCAGGCAAGCCAGCTCCCACCTTTGATTTTCATTTGGCTTGAATCCAGCATTCACTGATGTTCCGTTACTCCAGCCGTAACGATCCACCGCCGGGCTTGATTGATGCCCCCCACATTCACTCCTAAGGTACAGCCCACGACAGCAAACCCCGTGGAGCGACCATGACAACAACCATCACCCCCGATTCGCGCTGGACGCGGCGGCGCGACGAGAAGCAGCGGCGGCTCGGGCTGGTCAAGCAGTACGCAGACGGGGCAGTGTTGCCCAGTGACAAAATCGTCGAAGCGCTGGAAGCGCTGATCCTCCCCGGCGACCGGGTGGTGCTGGAGGGCAATAACCAGAAGCAAGCCGATTTTCTCTCGCGCTCACTGGCCAAGGCCGACCCGACCAAGCTCCACGATTTGCACATGATCATGCCCAGTGTCGGCCGTTCCGAGCACCTGGACCTGTTTGAAAAGGGCATCGCGCGCAAGGTGGATTTCTCCTTCGCCGGCACCCAGTCCCTGCGCATCAGCCAGTTGCTCGAAGATGGCCTGCTGGAAATCGGCGCGATCCACACCTACATCGAACTCTACGCACGGCTGGTGGTTGACCTGATCCCCAACGTGGTGCTTTCGGCCGGTTTCATGGCCGACCGCGCCGGCAATATCTACACCGGCGCCAGTACCGAAGACACTCCGGCGCTGATCGAACCCGCCGCGTTCAGTGATGGCATCGTGATCGTGCAGGTCAACCAGTTGGTCGACGATGTCACTGACTTGCCCCGTGTCGACATCCCGGCGAGCTGGGTGGATTTTGTGGTGGTGGCCGACAAGCCGTTCTACATCGAACCGCTGTTTACCCGCGACCCGCGTCATATCAAGCCGGTGCATGTGCTGATGGCGATGATGGCGATCCGTGGCATCTACGAAAAACACAATGTGCAGTCGCTCAACCACGGCATTGGTTTCAACACCGCCGCCATTGAGTTGATCCTGCCGACCTACGGCGAGTCCCTGGGCCTCAAGGGCAAAATCTGCCGCAACTGGACCCTCAACCCGCACCCAACCCTGATCCCCGCGATTGAAAGCGGCTGGGTGGAAAGCGTGCATTGCTTCGGCACCGAACTGGGCATGGAAAACTACATCGCCGCCCGCCCGGATGTGTTCTTCACCGGCCGCGACGGCTCGATGCGCTCCAACCGGATGTTCTGCCAACTGGCCGGCCAATACGCGGTGGACCTGTTTATCGGCGCCACGCTGCAAGTGGATGGCGACGGGCATTCCAGCACCGTGACCCGTGGCCGTCTTGCCGGTTTTGGTGGTGCGCCGAATATGGGCCACGACCCACGCGGCCGCCGTCACGGTACGCCGGCCTGGCTCGATATGCGCCACGACGACGCGCCGGAGGCTTTGCTGGAACGCGGCAAAAAGCTCGTGGTGCAAATGGTCGAGACCTTCCAGGAAGGCGGCAAACCCACCTTCGTCGAAACCCTCGACGCCGTGGAAGTCGCGCGCAAAAGCGGCATGCCGCTGGCGCCGATCATGATCTACGGCGACGACGTGACTCACCTGCTCACCGAAGAAGGCATCGCCTATTTGTATAAGGCACGCTCGCTGGAAGAGCGCCAGGCGATGATCGCCGCCGTTGCAGGCGTCACCGCCATCGGCATGCGCCACAACCCCAAGGACACTGCGCGCATGCGCCGCGAAGGCTTGATCGCCTTGCCCGAAGACTTGGGGATTCGCCGCACCGACGCCACCCGCGAGCTGCTCGCCGCCAAGAGCGTGGCCGATTTGGTGGACTGGTCCGGTGGCCTGTATAACCCGCCCGCCAAGTTCAGGAGCTGGTAAATGCGCGCCCTCAAACTGCATGAACTGAGCCTCGCCGATCGCCTGGCGGATATGGCTGTGGATGCCTTGATTGATGAGGCTGACCTGTCACCCAAACCCGCATTGGTAGACCGTCGCGGCAATGGCGCCCATAGCGATTTGCACCTGGGCCTGATGCACGCCTCGGCGCTGTCGTTGTGGCCGATGTTCAAGGAAATGGCCGAAGCGGCGCTTGAGTTCGGTGAAGTGGGTTTGCCCTTGCGCGAAGCCCTCGGGCGTATCGGGCGCGAAGGTGAGCAAGCCATGCTCGCCACCACCCAAGGCGTGAATACCCATCGCGGCGCGATCTGGGCCCTCGGTTTGCTCACTGCCGCAGCGGCTCTGGAGCCACGCGCCGTCACGCTCACCGCCGCCAAACTGGCCTTGCTCAACGACCGTTTCGCCCCGCAACCGCTAAGCCATGGCGCGCAAGTCGCGCAACGCTACGGCGCACGCGGTGCCCGTGAAGAAGCGCAATTGGGCTTCCCTGCCCTGGTGCAACGCGGCCTGCCGCAGTTGCACAAAAGCCGCCGTCAAAACGCCGGTGAACAGAATGCGCGCCTGGACGCCTTGCTCGCGATCATGACCGACCTGGCCGACACCTGCGTGCTCTACCGAGCCGGCACCGAAGGCCTGCGCGCCATGCAACGCGGCGCCCAGGCGGTGCTGGACGCTGGCGGTAGCGCAAGCCTCGCCGGGCGCCGCCAACTGCACGACCTTGACCAGCAACTCCTGGCCCTGAATGCCTCCCCCGGCGGCGCCGCCGACCTGTTGGCCGCCTGCCTGTTTATCGACCGCCTCGACGGAGCGTCGTGATGGAAACCTTATCCTTTGAATTCCCCGCCGGGCAGCCGCCCAAAGGCCGTGCGCTGGTGGGTTGCGTCGGCTCCGGCGACCTGGAAGTGCTGCTGGAACCGGGCACGCCCGGCACGCTGACCATTCAAGTGCAGACTTCGGTGAATGGCGCCGAGCAACGCTGGCAGCATCTGTTCGAACGGATCTTCCAGGAGCAGACGCCACCGGCTTTGAAGATTGATATTCACGACTTCGGCGCCACGCCCGGCGTGGTGCGTTTGCGCCTGGAACAGGGTTTCGAGGAGATCGGCCATGACTGATTTACTCAACAAGCACAGCTTCGTCGAACTCGGTGCGCGGCAGCGAGCCAAGGCGTTGCTGGACAGCGGCACTTACCGCGAACTGATCGACCCGTTCCAACGCGTGATGTCGCCCTGGCTCAGCCGCCAAGGCGTGGTGCCGCAAGCGGATGACGGCGTGGTGATCGCTAAAGGCAGCATCGCCGGGTTGCCGGTGGTGATTGCTGCCATTGAAGGCAATTTCCAGGGCGGCAGCCTCGGTGAAGTGGGCGGCGCAAAAATCGCCGGTGCCCTCGAACTGGCGGCTGAAGACAACCGCAACGGTGTTCCGACCCGTGCCGTGCTGCTGCTGGAAACCGGCGGCGTGCGCTTGCAGGAAGCCAACCTCGGTTTGGCTGCGATTGCCGATATCCATGCGGCGATTGTCGACCTGCGCCAGTACCAGCCGGTAGTCGGCGTGGTGGCGGGTAGTGTTGGTTGTTTTGGTGGCATGTCCATCGCCGCCGGGTTGTGCAGTTATCTGGTGGTCACCCGCGAAGCACGCCTGGGCTTGAATGGCCCACAAGTGATCGAGCAGGAAGCGGGGCTGGAAGAGTACGACTCCCGCGACCGGCCGTTTATCTGGAGCCTTACCGGCGGCGAGCAGCGTTTTAACAGCGGCCTGGCCGACCGTTATGTGGCCGACGATGTGGCGCAGATCCAACAGACCGTCAGCGCCTTGCTGCAACAGGGTTTGCCCGAGCAACAGCGTAGCCGTCAGATCGATTTCTACCTGGCGCGCCTCACTGAACTGGACGCAACGCCGCAAATAGACCCCGCGACGGTGCGCGACCTGTATCAAGGAGAACGTCCATGAGAGGCTTGCAGTGGTTCAACGCATTGAGCGTCGGCGCAACGCCTGTCGAAGGGTTGCCGTACTCTTTGAAGGTTGCAGACGGCGTAGTGGGTGAGCAGGCCGTGCGCTTTATTGCCGTGGTCACCGATGCGCAAAATCGTTTCCCGCGTGCGCGCAACGGCGAGGTCGGTTTACTGGAGGGCTGGGGCCTTGCCAAGGCTGTCGACGAAGCCATCGAGAAGGGCGACAAACGCCCCATCATCGCTATCGTCGATGTACCCAGCCAAGCCTACGGCCGTCGCGAAGAAGCCCTCGGCATCCATCAGGCCCTGGCCGCCGCCGCCGACAGCTATGCCCGTGCTCGCTTGGCCGGGCACCCGGTGATTGCGCTGCTGGTGGGCAAAGCCATGTCCGGTGCATTCCTTGCTCACGGTTATCAGGCTAACCGCATGATCGCCCTGCGTGACCCTGGCGTGATGGTGCACGCCATGGGCAAGGCCTCGGCGGCGCGGGTGACCTTGCGCAGTGTTGAAGAACTCGAGGCCCTGGCCGCCAGCGTGCCGCCCATGGCCTATGACATTGACAGCTATGCCAGCCTGGGTTTGCTCTGGGAAACCCTATCGGTCAGCCAGATTGAACAGCCCACCGCGGACGACGTGACGCGGGTCAGCGATTGCCTGCTGCGCGCCATTGAAGATATCCACAGCCCGGATCTGAAAGGGCGCCTCGGTGCGAGCAATCGCGCCGCCTCAAGCCACGTACGCCAACTGCTGCGGGAGCAATGGTGAACGCCCACGACTTGCTCTGGGGCATGACCCCGGCGCATCTGCCCGCTGATGCGCCGGCCTGGGTGCTGGAGGTGATCAGCGCCGGTCACCCGGTGGTGGTGCGTCGCGCCACGGTCGAGCCGGGTGACGTGGCTGTGGGTGTGCGCGGGCGCTTGCGTGAGCAGCGCTTTGCGGCGCTGATGCCCCTTGTGGCAGTGCAACGACGCGTGACGCCGCAAGATTTGCGCAGTGTGGTCTCGTCGCGGGATCTACCGGCATTGCGCGCGCTTGATCAACTGCGCCCAGTGCTGGCGCAGCAGGACTGGGGCGTCACCGGCAGTGCAGGGTTCGAGCTGGCCAGCGGCATTGAAGCACTGCATGCCCAAAGCGATCTGGATTTGATGCTGTGCACACCCGAGCCATTTGAGCGCAACGCCGCACGCAATCTGTTGGCGTTGTTGGACTCGGCCGAATGCGCTGTCGACCTGCAACTGCAAACCCCGTTTGGCGCTGTCGCCTTGCGTGAATGGGCTGGCGAATCACGCCGGGTGCTGCTTAAAACCACCCACGGCGCGCACCTGGTACTTGACCCTTGGCAGGCCGTGGCATGAGCAGCCTTCTGGTATTTCCGGGGCAGGGTGCCCAGCGCGCGGGCATGCTTCAAGCGTTGCCTGCTCACGTCCTGGAAGAAGCCAGTGATGCATTGGGCGAAGACGTAAGCCAGCTCGATTCAGTCCAAGCCCTGGCCAACACTCGCGCCGTGCAACTCTGCCTGTTGATCACCGGTGTGGCCCACGCCCGCCAATTGCAACGCACGCCTGATTACGTGGCGGGCCTGTCCATCGGCGCCTACCCGGCAGCCGTCATCGCTGGTGCGCTGGCGTTTGCCGATGCGGTAAAGCTGGTGAGCCTGCGCGGCGAACTGATGCAAAACGCTTATCCACAAGGCTTTGGCATGACCGCGATTCTCGGCCCGCAGTTATCCACAGTCGAAACGCTACTGGCTGAAATCCACAGCCCACAAACCCCGGTGTACCTGGCCAACATCAACGCCGACAACCAGACCGTCATCGCCGGCAGTGACGAAGCCATGCAGCGTGTCGCGCAACGCATCAAAGGCAACGGCGTGGCCAAGCGCCTGGCCGTGAGCGTGCCATCCCATTGCGTGCTGCTGAACGAACCCGCCGAGGCATTGGCGCAGGCGTTTGTAACGCTCAAGGCGCCGCGCATTACCTACCTGAGCAGCACCCGCGCGCGGCCGATCCACAACCCCGAGCAACTGCGCGACGACCTGGCTTTCAACATGTGCCGCATCGTCGACTGGCGCGGCACCGTGCAAAGCGCCTACGAGCGTGGTGTGCGCCTGCAAATCGAATTGCCGCCTGGCGCGGTACTCACTGGCCTGTCCCGCCGTGTCTTCGAGCAAGGCAGCGTAATCGCCTATGAAGGCGCACGCCTGGACACCTTGCAGGCCCTGCTGCAAGAGGAGGAGCGCCGCCACCGATAAAGCACCACCCAAGGCTTTCGAAGCACAAAAACAACAATTTCGATGAAGCACTTCGAGGACAACAACAATGATTATTTACGGTGTGGCGTTTCTGGCGCTGTGTACGTTGATCGGCCTGTTTATCGGTGAGTTGCTGGGCAAGTGGATGGGTATTCCGGCCAACGTCGGCGGGGTGGGTATCGCCATGTTGCTGTTGATCGGCCTGGGCAGTTACCTCAGTAAACGTGGGCTGTTTACCGGCAAGTCGGAGCAGGGCGTGAGCTTCTGGGCGGCGGTGTATATCCCTATTGTGGTAGCGATGGCGGCCCAACAAAACGTGTACGGCGCAATCAAGGGCGGGCCGATGGCGATTCTGGCCGGCACGCTCGCTGTAGTGCTGGGTTTTGCCCTGGTACCGGTGTTAGTGCGCATCGGCAACCGCAAGCCTGTTGCGGTTGTTCCCACTAAAGAAGCCGGGTGATCGCCATGTACGAATCCATGATGAAAGTGATCACCGGCTACGGCCTGATCAGTGGTTTTGCCGTGATCGGCCTGACCATGTGGGTGTCCTATTGGATCTCCGACACCTTCACCAAAGGCCGGCTGCACGGTTCGGCCATCGCCATTTTGCTCGGGCTGGTGCTGTCGTATGTGGGCGGCGCGTTTACCGGCGGCGCCAAGGGTGTTGTGGATATTCCGTTGCTGTCGGGCATCGGCTTGCTGGGCGGCGCGATGCTGCGGGACTTTGCCATTGTTGCCACGGCGTTTGGCGTGAGTGTGGATGAACTCAAGCGCGCCGGTTATGTGGGCGTGCTGGCGCTGTTTGTCGGCGTGGGTTCGTCGTTCGTGGCTGGCGTTGGAGTGGCGCTGGCGTTTGGTTATACCGATGCCGTAAGCCTCACCACTATTGGTGCGGGCGCCGTGACCTACATCGTTGGCCCGGTGACGGGCGCGGCGATTGGTGCCAGCTCCGAGGTCATGGCACTGTCGATTGCCGCCGGGTTGATCAAGGCCATTCTGGTGATGGTGATGACGCCGTTTGTAGCGCCGTTGATCGGGCTGAATAACCCACGCAGTGCGGTGATTTTCGGCGGGCTGATGGGCACGTCCAGCGGCGTGGCCGGTGGTTTGGCAGCGACCGATCCGAAACTGGTGCCGTATGGTTGCCTGACGGCGGCGTTTTACACGGCGCTGGGCTGTCTGCTGGGACCGTCGTTGCTGTTTTTGCTGATGCGCGGGTTGGTGGGCTGACCTGAGCCGGCCTCATCAATGATCGTTCCCACGCTCCGCGTGGGAATGCCTCATGTGACGCTCCGCGTCACGCCTTTAAGAGCAGACGCGGAGCGTCCAGGGCTGCATTACCACGCAGAGCGTGGGAACGATCGGTGTCAGGTTTGGCGGTTGGCATACATCCGACACTCCGCCAGCAACGCCAGCAAGTTCGGATCACGCTCCTTGGCCTTCAAAAACACCACGCCAATATGCTGCTGCAACCGATACCGCGGTTGCAGCGGTATGAGCTTCACGCGGTTCTCATACACCGCTGCAATCCGCCCTGGCAGCAACGCATAACCCACGCCTGAACTGACCATGCTCAGCAGCGTGAAAATGTCGTTCACCTGCATCGCCACCTTCGGCTCAAAGCCCGCCTGCTTGAACACCCGATTGCCGTCCTGATGGGTGGCGAAGCCTTGGGTGAGGGTAATGAAAGTAGCGTCGCGCACATCCGCCAAGTCGATTTGCTGCTCACGGTCGAAGGGTGAATCGGCTGGAGTGGCGAGGAAGATGTCGTCGGAAAACAGCGCGATCTGTTCGCAGTCGGGGTCGTTGGCGTGGTCATCGAGGGAGATGAGGATCGCGTCGACTTCCATGTTCTTGAGTTTGTAGAGCAAGTCAAAGTTGGAACCCAGGATCAGGTCGATATTGAGTTCGCTGCGCCTGATTTTAAGGCCCATGATCAATTGCGGCACGGTTTTGACCGTCAGCGAATACAGCGAGCCCAGCTTGAAGCGCTCGGCGGAAAACCCGGCGGCTTCGCGGGTCAGGCGCACGCTGTCGACCACATCGGCGACCAGTTTCTGCGCGCGTTCTTCGAGCACGTAGGCACTTTCCAGCGGCGTGAGGTTGCGCCCTTCGTGTTTGAACAACGGGCAGCGCAGCGCATTTTCCAGCGAGTGAATAGCGCGGTGCACGCTGACGTTGCTGGTTTGCAGCTCGGCAGCGGCGCGGGCCAGGTTGCCGGTGCGCATGAACGCCAGGAAGATTTCCAGTTTCTTGAGGGTGAATTCTTCGTCGATCAGCATGGCCGTGGCTCGGGTTCGAATGCTGTCGATTGTGCCCCTAAAACCCGTTCACTCCCAGCGATGCGCTGCACAGGCCCAGCACCAGTCGGGTGTACCGAAGGGAACAGGTACAGCCCGCGCACGGTCACAATCGCACCCGGCAAGCCATGCAGGTGGCGATATTGGGGCCGGGCCATGGAGATTGCCGTATGTGGGAGCTGGCTTGCCTGCGATGAGGTCTGTCAATTATTGAATGATGGGCTGACACACCGCTATCGCAGGCAAGCTAGCTCCCACAGGACTCAGTGAGTGATCCATCGGCACGGGGTCGTTGGGCAAAGGCAGAAATGCGTGTTACCTGTAACAGTGCCGGTAGCGTCACAATGGTCCTGGCACAACCATGTGGTAACGGTTATTCGAGGTGAGTGACACATGTATCACGGGGAACGATTCAACGCCTGGAGCCATTTGGCCGGGGCGGTCGCCGCGTTTGTCGGCGCAGTGTGGATGTTGGTGGTGGCGAGCCTGGACGGCAGCCCCTGGAAGATCGTCAGCGTGGCGATTTATGGTTTTACCCTGCTGGTGCTGTACAGCGCGTCCACCGTGTACCACAGCGTGCAGGGGCGGCGAAAAGAGATCATGCAGAAGGTTGATCACTTTTCGATCTACCTGCTGATTGCCGGCAGCTACACCCCCTTTTGCCTGGTGACGCTGCGCGGGCCGTGGGGTTGGACGCTGTTTGGAATCGTGTGGGGGCTGGCGGTGATCGGCATTTTGCAGGAGATCAAGCCGCGTTCCGAGGCGCGGATTCTTTCGATTGTGATCTATGCGGTGATGGGCTGGATTGTGCTGGTGGCGGTCAAGCCACTGATTGCCGCGCTGGGCACGGCGGGGTTTATCTGGCTGGCGTCGGGCGGGGTGTTGTACACCGTCGGCATCATCTTTTTTGCCCTGGAGGATCGCCTGCGGCATTCGCATGGGATCTGGCATTTGTTTGTGATCGGCGGCAGTTTGCTGCACTTTGTGGCGATCATGCACTACGTGCTCTGACCTGTGGGAGCTGGCTTTTGTGGGAGCTGGCTTGCCTGCGATAGCGTCGGCACATTCAATACCGCTATCGCAGGCAAGCCAGCTCCCACATTACAAGCGTTCCAGCAGCTCTCGCGCTCGGTTGCCGAAAATGTCCAACAGGTTCGCCAACATATGCGGCGGCGGCTCATCCGCGCGGGTCAGGGCGTACAGGGTGATCGGCAATGGCGGCGTCAGCGGGCGAATGCAGGTGGTCGCCGTTGACGCGCCGAGGGCGGTAAACGGGTCGATCACCGTCAACCCGGCACCTGACTCCACCATCGCCCGGGCCAGGGAATAGGTCTGTACGGCAATGCTCACCCGTGGCGGTGGGTCGACGTTTTCCAGGTAGCTGTCGAGCTTGGCGGCCAACGGGTCGGCACTCGACAGGCCAATCAACGGCGCACCCGCCAGGTCCGCCAATGGCAGGGGCGTGCTCAGCTCGGCATCCGACCAATAACCCTTTGACGCCAACGCCACCAAGACCCCATTGGCCAGCACTTGCGTGGTCAGCCCAGGATGGCCGGAGAAGTTCAGCGTCAGCGCCAGGTCAATCTCACGCATCAACAGCTTCTGCACCAGCTCGCGGCTGTGGTCGCTGGACAGCTCACAGGCAATGTCCGGGTAGTCGCGCTTCCATTCCAGAATCGCCGGCGGCAGCAGCGACAGGGCCAGTGCCGGAATCGCACCAATACGCACACTTTGGCCCGGCTTGCGGCGCAAGCTCTTGGCCAGGCGCCGCACGCCTTGCAGGCTTTCGGTGACTTTCTCGACTTCGCTTTCCAGCGCCAGCGCTTCGGGTGTGGGCTGCAGTTTGCCGCGCACCCGTAAAAACAGCGCAAAGCCCAGCTGCAACTCGGCGTGCTGCAGCACCTTGGTTACCGCCGGTTGCGAGACGTGCAACAGCTGCGCGGCGGCGCTGACGGAGCCGGTCTGGCGGATGGCCTGGAAGATTTCGATATGACGCAGGCGCATGGCAAGTCCATAACCTTTGTTTATAGATGACCCATCTTTATTCATTGTCGGCGACCTGTCACCTGGCCCTAGGCTTGGTGCCAGTCAATTCAATAGCGGGTGGCGGCAATGGCCAAGCGGGTTTGCATCATCGGTGGTGGCGTTATTGGCTTGGCAAGCGCCTATGCCCTGGTGCGTGCAGGCCATGAGGTGACAGTGATCGACACGCGGGACAGCCTCGGCAGCGAGACCAGTTTCGCCAATGGCGGGCAACTGTCCTACCGCTATGTCGCGCCGTTGGCCGACAAAGGTGTGCCGCTGCAAGCCATCGGCTGGTTGCTGCGCGGTGATTCGCCGCTGAAGCTGCGCCCGCGTCTCGACCCGCAGCAATGGCGCTGGATGGCGGCCTTTATCGGCGCCTGCCGTGGCTCGGTGAACACGCGCAATGCCGCGCACCTGCTGCGCCTGGCGTCCTTGAGCCAGGCCACGCTGGAGCAATGGCGCGAAGGCGATCGCCTGGAAGGTTTCGACTGGCGCCGCAACGGCAAACTGGTGACGTTTCGTAACGCCGCCTCCTTTGAGCATGCGCGCAGCAAGGTCAGCAATAACGTGCAGCAGCAAGTGTTGTCCGTGGCCGATTGCGCACACTTGGAGCCAGCGTTAATGGGCGCCGACTTTCTCGGTGGCATCTACACGCCGAACGAGGAGGTGGCTGACTGTCACGCCTTCTGCCAACGGCTGGCGGCCCGGCTCGAAGCCTCGGGGCGCTGCAGGTTTTTGCTGGGCCGCGAGGTCACTCGCATACGCCACGCCGACGGCGCGGTGCAGGCCATCGAGTTGGGTGACGAGGTGATGGCGGTGGATCAACTGGTGCTGGCGGCCGGGCATCGCAGCGCGCAATTGGGTTTGCCAGGGTTGTCATTGCCACTGTATCCGCTCAAGGGCTACAGCCTGAACGTGCCGATTGGCGCGCATCACCAGGCGCCGAACGTGAGTGTCACCGACTATGACCGCAAGATCGTGTATGCGCGCATCGGCGAGCAACTGCGGGTCGCGGCCATGGTGGATATCGTCGGCTTTGATGCAGGCCTTGAGCCCAAGCGTCTGGCGCTGATGAAACGCCAGGCCATGGAGACATTCCCAACGGCCGGCGATTACACCCACGCGGTCGAATGGGCCGGCATGCGCCCGGCCACACCCACCGGTGTGCCGCTGATCGGCGCCAGCGCCTATCGCAACCTGTGGTTGAACCTGGGCCACGGTGCCCTGGGTTTTACCCTGGCCTGCGGCAGCGGCCAATTACTGGCCGAACTGATCAGCGAACACGCGCCTTCCATCGATATGCAGGGCCTCGCGCCCCGCGCCGCTTGAGGATACAGCCATGACCATCACTCGAATCAGCAGCAACGAGCGCCTCTCTGGCGCCGTCACCTTCAAGGACTTGGTGTTCCTCTCGGGCCAGGTGCCGGGCGACGGCCAGGATGTGGCCACGCAAACCCGCGAAGTACTGGCCAGGATCGACGCACTGCTGGCGCAAGCCGGCAGCGACAAGGATCACGTGCTCAACGCCACTATTTACCTCAAAGACATCGGCAGTGGTTTTGCACCCATGAATGAAGTGTGGTCCGCGTGGTTGTCGCCGGGCATGGCGCCGACACGCACCACCTTGCAGGCCGAACTGGCGCGCCCGACGGTGCTGGTGGAAATCAGCGTGATTGCTGTACGTAAATAACCGCAAGACCAACGGAGAATAACAATGAAAAAAATCCTGTTGACCGGCTGCACCCTGGGGCTGTTGTTTGGCGCACAGGTTCAGGCCAATGATGTCCCGCTGGACGGCACCTTGAGCAAGATCGAGAATGCCAAGTCGATCACCTTGGGGTATCGCGATGCCTCGGTGCCGTTTTCCTATGTGGGCGATAACAGCGGTACGCCCATGGGCTATTCGGTGGAGTTGGCGAGCAAGATCGTTGAGCGCATCCAGCAGAAAATCGGGGTGGCCAAGCTGAATGTTAAGTACAACCTGGTGACCTCTCAGACCCGTATTCCGCTGGTGCAAAACGGCACCGTCGACCTGGAATGCGGTTCCACCGGTGTCACCGCCGAGCGGCAGAGGCAGGTGGCGTTTTCCTACGGGTTTATCTATGTGAAGGGCCAACTGCTGACCGCCAAGGACAGTGGCATCCAGGGTTTTGAAGACCTCAAGGGCAAGAATGTGGTGACCACGGCCGGCACCACCAATGAACGCTTTCTCAAGCGCTACAACGCCGACCACAAAGCCAATATGTTTGTGATCAGCGCCAAGGACCATGGCGAAGCGTTCAAAATGCTCGAGACCGGCCGCGCAGTGGCGTTCTACATGGATGATGCGTTGCTCTACGGTGAGCGCGCCAAGGCCCGTGACCCGCACCACTGGGTGGTGGTGGGCAAGGAGCAGTCGCGGGAGATTTACAGCTGCATGCTGCGCAAGGACGACCCGCAGTTTCTAGCGGTGGTCAACGAAACGCTCGCCGACCTGTACCGCTCCGGGGAGATCAACGGGATTTACCAGCGTTGGTTTGAACAGCCGATTCCGCCCAAGGGCCTGAACCTGGAGTTTCCGATGACCAGCGAGTTGAAAGCGATTATTGCCAAGCCGGTGAGTGACCCGGTGGAGTGATAGCCGCAATGATCGTTCCCACGCTCCGCGTGGGAATGCAGCCTTGGACGCTCTGCGTCCCAATTTGAGGTCGTGACGCAGAGCGTCACAGGAGGCTTTCCCACGCAGAGCGTGGGAACGATCGGGCGAGGGTTAGAAGTCGCCCCAGAGTTGCTGGGCCACGCTCAATGCCACGACCGGCGCGGTTTCGGTGCGCAGCACCCGCGGGCCGAGGCGGGCGGCGTGGAAGCCGGCAGCTTGGGCGGTTGCGACTTCTGCGTCGGTCAACCCACCTTCAGGCCCGATCAGGAACGCCAGGCTCGATGGCTTGGCGTGGCTGACCATCGGCTCGGCCACCGGGTGCAGCACCAGCTTCAAATCCGCCTCGGCTTGCTTCAACCAGTCGGCCAGTAACAGCGGCGGGTGAATCACCGGCACTGTCGAACGCCCGCATTGCTCGCAGGCGCTGATCGCCACTTGGCGCCAGTGCAGCAGACGTTTGTCGGCGCGTTCGTCCTTCAGGCGTACTTCGCAGCGGTCGCTGAAAATCGGCGTGATTTCATTCACACCCAGTTCGGTGGCTTTCTGGATCGCCCAATCCATGCGCTCGCCCCGGGACAGCCCTTGGCCGAGGTGGATGTGCAGCGGTGATTCGGTCTGGCCCGCGAAGCGTTCCGTGAGTTGCACGGTAACGCGTTTTTTCCCGACTTCCAGCAAGGTGCCGAGGAATTCCTGGCCGGAGCCGTCGAACAGTTGTACGGCGTCGCCTTCACCCATGCGCAATACGCGGCTGATGTAATGCGCCTGGGCTTCGGGCAATTCATGGTCGCCGATGCTGAGCGGGGTGTCGGTGAAAAAGCGGGACAGTCTCATTTCTGTTCTCTGGAAGTGGTGTGCAGAGCGGACGCGGAGCGTGGGAACGATCATACAAAACCTGTGGGAGCCGGGCTTGCCCGCGATAGCGGCAGACCCGACACCCGATCAGTTGAGTGAACTCAATTAACCCGGATCCCGAAAGCCTGGGTGAAAATCTTGTGGCACCGCAACACTGACAGTGCTGTTGGTGGCGATATCAATCCCTTCGCTGGCGACTTCAGCCAGGAAGTCGATCTGTTCCGGCGTTATCACATACGGCGGCAGGAAATACACCACGCTGCCCAGCGGCCGCAGCAGCGCACCGCGCTCCAGGGCATGCTCGAACACCTTCAAGCCACGGCGTTCCTGCCACGGGTAGGCGGTTTTGGTGGCTTTGTCCTGAACCATCTCGATGGCCAGCACCATGCCGGTCTGGCGCACTTCCGACACGTGCGGGTGGTCCACCAGGTGCGCGGTGGCGGTGGCCATGCGCTGGGCCAGGGCCTTGTTGTTTTCGATGACGTTGTCTTCTTCGAAAATATCCAAAGTCGCCAAGGCTGCCGCGCACGCCAGCGGGTTGCCGGTGTAGCTGTGGGAATGCAGGAAGGCGCGCAACGTCGGGTAGTCGTCGTAGAAGGCGTCGTACACATCGTCGGTGGTGACGACCGCCGCCAATGGCAGGTAACCGCCGGTGAGGGCTTTGGACAAGCACAAAAAGTCCGGGCGGATGCCGGCTTGCTCACAAGCGAACATGCTGCCGGTGCGGCCGAAGCCGACGGCGATTTCGTCGTGAATCAGGTGCACGCCATATTTGTCGCAGGCTTCACGCAGCAGCTTGAGGTACACCGGGTGGTACATGCGCATGCCGCCGGCGCCCTGGATCAGCGGCTCGACGATCACGGCGGCGACGCTGTCGTGGTTTTCGGCCAGGGTCTGTTCCATGGCCAGGAACATGTTGCGTGAGTGCTCTTCCCAGCTCATGCCCTCGGGGCGCAGGTAGCAATCCGGGCTTGGCACCTTGATGGTGTCGAGCAGCAAGGCTTTATAGGTTTCGGTAAATAATGGCACATCGCCCACGGACATCGCGGCAATGGTTTCGCCGTGGTAGCTGTTGGTCAGGGTGACGAAGCGCTTCTTGTTCGGCAGGCCATGGTTGAGCCAGTAGTGAAAGCTCATCTTCAGCGCGACTTCGATGCACGACGAGCCGTTGTCGGCATAGAAGCAGCGGGTCAAACCTTCAGGCGTCATCGCCACCAGGCGTTCGGACAATTCGATCACCGGCTGGTGGCTGAAACCGGCGAGGATCACGTGTTCCAGCTGATCCACCTGGTCCTTGATGCGCTGGTTGATGCGCGGGTTGGCGTGGCCGAACACATTGACCCACCAGGAACTGACGGCATCGAGGTAGCGCTTGCCTTCGAAGTCTTCCAGCCATACGCCTTCGCCACGTTTGATCGGGATCAGCGGCAGTTGCTGGTGGTCTTTCATCTGGGTGCAGGGATGCCACAGCACCGCGAGGTCGCGTTGCATCCACTGGTTATTCAAGCCCATCGGTTATCTCCTCGAAGCGGCCCTGCGCCCGGCGCAGGCGAAACAATCGCGCAAGCCTATGCAATGCCAGGCGGCGTCACAACCCATTACGGATGAATTGGCAGTAAAGGCAGGACGATCTGTCACGTTTATCAGGAATAGTCCTTAATCCATTGTTAACGTACTGTGCATACTCTCTTGATCGTATTTCTCGATATTTCAAAGCGAAATTTTCCGCTTTAATTCGATAGGTAAATCGCTAGTCTTGGGCACAGTTCTTACGGGATTTGGGACATGCAGCTACGTAATTCATCGGCCCGTTATGGCTGGGTCAGCATTGTTTTGCACTGGGGCGTAGCCCTGGTGGTGTTCGGTTTGTTCGCGCTGGGCCTGTGGATGGTCGGCCTCGACTACTACAGCGCCTGGCGCAAAGACGCGCCCGACCTGCACAAGAGCATTGGCATCATGCTGTTTGCCATCATGCTGGTGCGTATCGTCTGGCGCATTGTCAGCCCGCCGCCACCACCGTTGGCCAGCTACAGCCGAATGACGCGTATTGGCGCTGCGTTTGGCCACGCGTTCCTGTATCTCGGGCTGTTTGCCGTGATGATCGCCGGTTACCTGATTTCCACCGCAGACGGTGTCGGTATCCCGGTGTTTGGCCTGTTTGAGATTCCTGCTGTGGTTTCCGGGCTACCGGACCAGGCAGACAACGCCGGCTTGGTGCATTTGTACCTGGCCTGGGTGTTGGTGGTCTTCGCCGGTTTGCATGGCGTGGCCGCGTTTAAACACCACTTTATCGATCGTGATGCGACCCTGACACGAATGCTGGGACGCAAAGCCTGATGTTCAACCTCGACTCACAAGGAATAGAAAGCATGTTGAAAAAGACTCTCGCCGCTCTGGCAATCGGTTCCGCACTGCTGTCCGCAGGTTCGGCGATGGCCGCTGATTATGTTGTCGACAAGGAAGGCCAGCACGCCTTCGTTGACTTCAAGATCAGCCACTTGGGCTATAGCTTCATCACCGGTACTTTCAAGGATCTGGACGGCAAGTTCAGCTTTGACGCCGCCAAGCCTGAAGACAGCAAAATCGAGTTCAACGTCCGTACCGCCAGCGTATTCACCAACCACGCCGAACGTGACAAGCACATCGCCAGCAAAGACTTCCTGGACGTTGGCAAGTTTGCCGATGCCAAGTTCGTCTCCACCAGTGTCAAAACCACCGGTAAAAATGCTGCAGGCCAAGTCACTGCCGACGTGACCGGCGACCTGACCTTCCACGGCGTGACCAAGCCGATCGTGGTCAAGGCCACGTTCCTGGGCGAAGGCAAGGATCCATGGGGCGGCTACCGTGCCGGCTTTGAAGGCACCACCAGCTTCAACCGTCAGGACTTCGGCAAGCAGATGGACCTGGGCCCAGCGTCCAACACTGTTGAGCTGTACGTGACTTTTGAAGGCGTAAAAGCGAAGTAATTATTTCGCTGTTTCAAACGCCAAGCGCCGACCTCAGGGTCGGCGTTTTGCTGTGCGCTGTTCAAAGGCTTTCTTGATACATCGTCACTTGGCCCTTGAGCCAAGTGTGCAACAAGGTCAACTGCGCCGACGGTTTGCTGCCCGCAGGCCAGACTATGTAATAGCGTGAGGTGTGCGCCGGTTCAATGTCGGTGAGCCGGACCAGCTCCCCGCGTTGAATCAGTGCATGGGCAATCGAGCGGCGTGTCAGCGCGACGCCGTGCCCGAGCCGCACAGCTTCGAGCATCAACGTGGAATCGGTGAACTCCAGCGGCGCTTGCGGACGTTGCCCCTCGATACCTGCGGCGCCCAGCCAGATCGGCCAGCTCTCACTGGCGTGCAGCAATGGCTGCTCAAGGACGGCTTGCGCCGTGTCCGGCAGCACGCCGTGGTTGAAGTCGCGCGCGGCGACCACCAGCAATGAGTCACCCATCAGCGTTTCGCAATGCACATCCGGCCACTGGCCATGACCGAAGCGAATCGCGCAATCAAGCGGGCCTTGCTCGAAGCTGGCGAACTCCATGCTCGACTCCAGCCGCAAGTGCAGCTCGGGGTGAGCCGCCCTGAAATCATGCAGGCGCGGCAACAACCAATGCATGGCGTAGGAAGGCAGCACCGAAGCGGTCAGCTGTGGGTGCCTGGTTTTTGCCATCAGCTTTTCGGTGATCCCGGCGATTTCGCCCAGCCCCTGCCTGATCTGGTAGGCATACACGCGGCCTTCATCCGTCAGCATCAGCGTGCGCTTGTTGCGCATGACCAAAGCGAGGCCCAGGTACTCTTCAAGGGCGCGAATCTGATGGCTGACGGCACTGTGGGTCACGTGCAGTTCGAGGGCGGCCAGGTTCACTTTGCCCAGTCGGGCCAAGGCCTCGAAAGCACGCAGCGCGGCAAGGGGAGGCAGTTTCAAAGTGTGAATTCCTTTCACAGAAAAGCCTAATAATAGCCGCTATACGTGAAATGAGTGGGCTATCAATAATGGCGGCAAGTTATTTATTCAAATAACACCGTGTTGAAACTGTCGGGAGTTGTGCGCCATGATTGATGAGATTCAAGCGTTTCTGAACGATTACTTTAGTGTGTTGCAAACTCAGGATTTGAATACGTTCGATCAAGTCTTTCATCGTGGCTGCGTGTTATACAGCGCACAGAACTCGACCGTGGTCGTGCGGCCGTTCGATGAATACCGGACCATGGTTCAAGGCCGAAAGTCGCCGCAGGAAGGCGGTTTTCCGCAGCTTGATGAGGTATTGATGATTGACGTGATGTCGCCGGAAATGGCCATCGTCAAAGTGCGCTTGCGCTTGTTCAATAACGTGATGGTTGATTATTTGAACCTGATGAAAGTTGACGGTCGCTGGATGATCTTTGCCAAGCTTTTTCATAAGGCCGGTGAAGTGGCTGATCAATAAGCTAACGCCTGGATGCAAAAACGCCCCGATTAATCGGGGCGTTTTTGTTAGCGTCGAAAACTCAGCGGTTGCGGGTCAGCAGCGCTGGTTTTTCACCACGAGGGCGGCCTGGCAGTTGATCCAGCTGCTCAGGTGTCGGGAAGCGATCCGCTTTCGACTCCTTGTGGATGATCTTCGGCGCCGGACCACCGCGCGGGTTCTGCACGGCGGGTTCCGACAAGCGTGGCTGGTCGTCACGAGCCGGACGGCGGTTGTTGCTGCGCGAGTCTTCACGACGGGCCTGGCCGTCACGGGGGGCGCCATTACGCGGGCCGTTGCGCTTGGCAGGTGGCGTACCGGTGGTACCGCCGCTGCTGTTGCGCGGGCCATTTTGACGACCGCCCTGTGGCTGGCCGCCACGTGGAGCACCCGTGCCTGCGCCCGCACCTTGTGCCGGGGCACCAGGACGGCGGCCACGGCCCTGGGCCGGCTTGGCCTGAGGCACGTAGTCAACGCGGTTACCGAAGTTATCCACATCGTCGTCGAGGAACTCGTCCGGGGCGCGGTCGGCAGCGGCACGTGGCGGCTGGCTCGGCTGGCGCTGTTCGCGGGCCGGGGTGCCTTCACGGGGCTTCTGCTCACGGGCTGGGCGTTCGCCACGGCCGTTGGTGGGCGCTTTTTCCTTGCCGCCTTTGTCTTTGCCCTTGTCGCGACGGCCACCGCCACCACCGCCGCCGTTCGGGCCATCGCCCTTCGGACCGCGTGGGTTGCGTGGGTTACGCACGTCCGGACGCTCGCGCGCTTCAGGCTTTTCGGCCTCCACGGCGCTGGAGTCGAAGCCCATCAGGTCGCCGTCGGCGATTTTCTGCTTGGTCATGCGCTCGATGCTTTTCAGCAGCTTTTCTTCGTCCGGAGCGACCAGGGAAATGGCCTCGCCCGAACGACCGGCACGGCCGGTACGGCCGATACGGTGCACGTAATCTTCATCGACGTTCGGCAGCTCGAAGTTGACCACGTGTGGCAATTGGTCGATATCCAGGCCGCGCGCGGCGATATCGGTGGCGACCAGGATGCGCACAGTGCCGGCCTTGAAATCGGCCAGGGCTTTGGTGCGCGCGTTCTGGCTCTTGTTACCGTGGATGGCGACGGCGGTGAGGCCGTGCTTGTCCAGGTACTCGGCCAGGCGGTTGGCGCCGTGCTTGGTGCGGGTAAACACCAGCACCTGCTCCCACGCGCCGTGGGTGATCAGGTGCGCCAGCAGCGAACGCTTGTGGCTGGCTGCCAGGCGGAATACGCGTTGCTCGATACGCTCGACCGTGGTGTTCGGCGGCGTGACTTCGATGCGTTCCGGGTTGTGCAGCAGCTTGCCGGCCAGGGCGGTGATGTCTTGGGAGAACGTTGCCGAGAACAGCAGGTTCTGACGTTTGGCCGGCAGGCGGGCGAGGACCTTTTTCACGTCATGGACAAAGCCCATGTCGAGCATGCGGTCGGCTTCGTCCAGCACGAGGATTTCCACGTGGGACAAATCGACGCTGCCTTGGCCGCACAGGTCGAGCAAACGACCCGGGCAGGCTACCAGCACGTCAACACCACGGGACATGGCCTGAACCTGTGGGTTCATGCCGACGCCGCCGAAGATGCAGGCGCTGACGAACTTCAAGTCGCGGGCGTACAGCTTGAAGCTGTCGTGCACTTGGGCGGCGAGTTCGCGGGTTGGGGTCAGGACCAGTACGCGCGGTTGGCGCGGGCCGTGACGCTGGGATTTGTCCGGGTGACCGTTGGGGAACAACCGCTCCAGAATCGGGAGGGCGAAACCACCGGTTTTACCAGTACCTGTCTGCGCCGCAACCATCAGGTCGCGACCTTGCAACACGGCGGGAATGGCCCGCTGTTGCACCGGAGTAGGCTCGGTATAGCCCGCTGCCTCGATGGCGCGGACTAAAGCCTCGGAGAGACCGAGGGAAGCAAAGGACATGAGTAATCCTGTTTTAGTTAGGGCTTGGCCCAAAGGGATAATCTTGCCGGGCGTGAATGGCGCTTAGGGGAGCGCAACCCCGTCCGGTCCTGCTGCGTCTGGCGGGCACTCCACCGGCTCGCGCGGGCTGAAAGCTGCGCAGTAGCTGGGTTAGGTGCCTTTTTCAAGACCTCAGCGGCCGGGCGTGAGCCTGGCGGAAAGGCCGGAGTATAACAGAGCAATCACGGCGCGCCGCTTTCCTGCTGCTCAACGGTGTGTTCAGGGGCTGTATTGGCTTGGATTCCGCCATATTTGGCGCTTAAGGCTGCGTAGGCAGGCTCTTGCTTGAAGCGCTTGAGCTCGGCGGCAAAGCGTTGCACCAGCAGGTCCATGCCGGCGCCACGGCGCACGGCTAAAAATTGCGGCTGGCGGCTGACCACCAGCGGCGCCTGGCTGACCTTGCCTTCCAGGCCCATGGCCTTGATCACATGCTGGCCGACTCGACGGTCCGTAATCACCAGGTCAATGCGGCCCAGCGACAGTTTGCCGAAGTTGGCCTCATGGCTGGGCGCCGGCTCGCGGTCGAACAGGCTGGATTCGCTGAAGGCCTCGCCATACAGATAGCCTGGCGACGTGCCGACCGTCAGCCCGCGCAGGCCATCCAGGGTCTGGGCCGGATGAGGGCGGTCGTTGGCATAGAACAGCACGAACTCGACAGCCGACAACGGTTCGCTGGGGTAAAGCAGCAAAGCATCGCGCTCATGGCTGTGGAAAATATCCAGTGCGCCATCGGCGTGGCCCTGGTCCAGCATGGCCAGGCAACGTTTCCAGGGCAGGAATTGCCACTCCACCTCCACCCCCAGGCGTTGGAACACGATCATCGTGGTTTCGTAATCCAGGCCGCGCATGCTGCCGTTGTCGTCGTACACATAAGGTGCCCAAGGCTCGGTGACAACGCGCAATTTCTCGCCGTAAGCGGTGAAGCTCAGGCAAGCAAAAAGCACAGCGGTCAACAGCTTGAGAATGACGGGCATCCCCTGAGGTTACGATGCTCCTGCGCTAAAGAGAAGCTCTGGCACACGCATTCGCGGGCAAGTTGATGTGGCGCATTAAAAGCAAAAGGCCCTCGTATAAACGAGGGCCTTGGCATTACCAAACAAGCCTTAGCGTGGCAGCTTGAGGTTGTTCCAGATGGCCAGGCTGGGTTCAGTCTGGTTCAGGGTGTAGAAGTGCAACCCTGGTGCGCCACCTTGCAGCAATTGTTCACACATCTGTGTGATCACCTGCTCGCCGAACGCCTGGATGCTCTTGACGTCATCGCCATAAGCTTCCAGTTGCTTGCGCACCCAGCGTGGGATTTCAGCACCGCAGGCGTCGGAGAAACGCGCCAGCTTGCTGTAGTTGGTGATCGGCATGATGCCCGGCACGATAGGGATATTCACACCCATGGCCCGTACGCGCTCGACAAAGTAGAAGTAGCTGTCGGCGTTGAAGAAGTACTGGGTGATCGCACTGTCGGCGCCGGCATTGGCCTTGCGCACGAAGTTCTGCAAATCGTCTTCGAAATTACGCGCCTGTGGGTGCATCTCCGGGTAAGCCGCCACTTCGATATGGAAGTGATCGCCGCTTTCTTCGCGGATGAAACTCACCAGGTCATTGGCGTAGCGCAGCTCGCCGCTGGCCATGCCCATGCCGGACGGCAGGTCGCCACGCAGAGCGACGATGCGCTTGATGCCGGCTTGTTTGTATTGGGTCAGCAGGCTGCGCAGGTCGGCCTTGCTGTCGCCCACGCACGACAAGTGCGGAGCGGCGGGAACTTTGACTTCGCTTTCGAGCTGCAACACGGTGTTGATCGTGCGGTCACGGGTCGAGCCACCGGCGCCGTAGGTGCAGGAGAAGAAGTCGGGGTTGTAGCTGGCCAACTGCTTGGCAGTCGCCATCAGTTTTTCATGCCCAGCATCGGTCTTGGTCGGGAAAAACTCGAAGCTGTAGCGACGGTCTTGGGACATGGTCGTACCTATGGAAACTCAGAATACCGGTGTGGGAGCGGGCTTGCCCGCGATGCAGGCACCTCGGTTTTTCAGCAATACCGAGGCGATGCTATCGCAGCGGTGCGGCGATCCGACAAGCCAGCTCCTACAAAAGCCAGCTCCCCTATGGCAGCTGGCACTGGGCCGATCAGTAACGGTAAGCGTGCGGCTTGAACGGACCTTCGACGGTCACGCCGATGTAGTCGGCCTGGGTCTTGGTCAGTTGAGTCACCACGCCGCCGAAGCCGCGGACCATTTCCAGGGCCACTTCTTCGTCGAGTTTCTTCGGCAGTACTTCCACGGTCAGACGCTCGGCTTTCTGGGCCGGCGACAGGTCGGCGTACTTCTGGCCGAACAGGAAGATCTGCGCCAGGACCTGGTTGGCGAACGAGCCATCCATGATGCGGCTTGGGTGGCCGGTGGCGTTGCCCAGGTTAACCAGGCGGCCTTCAGCCAGCAGGATCAGGTAGTCGTCGTTCTGCGGGTCGAAATCGCCAGCGCCGGTACGGTGAACCTTGTGTACCTGCGGCTTCACTTCTTCCCATGCCCAGTTCTTGCGCATGAAAGCGGTGTCGATTTCGTTGTCGAAGTGGCCGATGTTGCAGACTACAGCGCGCTTCTTCAGGGCTTTGAGCATGTTTGCGTCGCAAACATTCACGTTACCGGTGGTGGTCACGATCAGGTCGATCTTGCCCAGCAGGGCTTTGTCGATGCTCGCTTCGGTGCCGTCGTTCTGGCCGTTGATGAACGGCGAAACCACTTCGAAACCGTCCATGCACGCTTGCATGGCGCAGATCGGGTCAACTTCGGAGACTTTAACGATCATGCCTTCCTGACGCAGAGACTGGGACGAACCCTTGCCCACGTCGCCGTAGCCGATTACCAGGGCTTGCTTGCCCGACAGCAGGTGGTCGGTGCCGCGCTTGATGGCATCGTTGAGGCTGTGACGGCAGCCGTACTTGTTGTCGTTCTTGCTCTTGGTCACCGAGTCATTGACGTTGATGGCCGGGATTTTCAGCTCGCCCTTGGCCAGCATGTCCAGCAGGCGGTGTACGCCAGTGGTGGTTTCTTCGGTCACACCGTGAACGCGGTCCAGAATCTGCGGGTATTTCTTGTGCAGCAGCTCGGTCAGGTCGCCGCCGTCGTCGAGGATCATGTTGGCATCCCATGGCGCGCCATCTTTGAGGATGGTTTGCTCCAGGCACCACTCGTACTCTTCTTCGGTCTCGCCTTTCCAGGCGTAAACCGCGATACCGGCAGCGGCGATAGCAGCAGCGGCCTGGTCCTGAGTCGAGAAAATGTTGCAGGACGACCAACGTACTTCGGCGCCCAGTGCAACCAGGGTTTCGATCAGCACGGCAGTCTGAATGGTCATGTGGATGCAGCCGAGGATCTTCGCGCCTTTGAGCGGCTGCTCAGCGGCGTACTTGCGGCGCAGGCCCATCAGGGCTGGCATTTCGGATTCGGCGATAAAGGTTTCGCGACGGCCCCAGGCAGCGAGGGACATGTCGGCGACTTTGTAGTCGGTAAAACCTGCAGGCGTGATTACAGCGCTCATGAAGAGCCTCCATTCGTAGTGTGCGAATGGGCGCCGTTGTGCGTTTAGTATCCAGCTGGCTAACCAGGCCGAACAACGCCCCATCCGAGCCTGACAGGTTGAACCTGCTGCAGCGCCCCTCGGACAGGTGGCGGGAGAACGGTATCAATCGAAGATGACCGTTTTGAAGCGGTGGCGATTATAGCCGTGTGCGCGGCACTTCCCAAGCCTTTCTGTCGGCCACATGCAGATCGTGCATGGGCATGATAGGCAATGGTGCATAGAGCTTGGGCGCGGGCTCTGCCATGATGTTGCCCATCATTCGGCAAGACGCTTTGGAGTGACCATGAACTTCCACACCCGCAAATGGGTAAAACCCGAAGACCTCAACCCCAACGGCACCCTGTTCGGCGGCAGCCTGCTGCGCTGGATCGACGAAGAAGCGGCGATCTACGCGATTGTTCAACTGGGCAACCAACGCGTGGTGACCAAGTACATCTCCGAAATCAACTTCGTCAGTGCCTCGCGCCAGGGTGACATCATCGAACTGGGCATCACCGCCACCGAGTTCGGCCGCACCTCGATCACCCTGACCTGTGAAGTGCGCAACAAGATCACCCGCAAAAGTATCCTCACCGTAGAGAAAATGGTGTTCGTCAACCTGGGCGAAGATGGTTTGCCGGCACCGCACGGGCGTACAGAAATCAGGTACGTCAAAGACCAGTTCAAAGACGAAACCGAGTAACTGCGAACCCAGCGGCGGCGGGCATTGAACGCTGGCGGCTGGCGACAGGTCGTACCTGAACAACACCCACCTGTTCAGGTACACCCATGGCGACTCAAACAGACGGCAAAACCCCCAACCTGTCGCAGGAAGAGCAACAGGACGTCGACGAGAACCAGCCGCCCCGCGCGGCGGTTCTGCACGAAATCATCCGCACTCAGGGCGACCAGGAACTGGAGCGCAATGTGGCTGCGTTGTGGTGGTCGGCGTTGGCGGCGGGCCTGACCATGGGCCTGTCGCTGATGGGCATGGGCCTGCTCAACTCGCGCCTGCCGGATGGCGAAGGCTTCAAGGTGATCGCCAGCTTTGGTTATTGCGCGGGCTTTCTTGCGGTGATCCTGGCGCGCCAGCAACTGTTCACCGAAAACACCCTGACCGCCGTGCTGCCGGTGATGAGCAAGCCGACGCTGGCCAATGCCGGCCGCCTGTTGCGGTTGTGGACGGTGGTGCTGGTGGGCAACCTGTGCGGCACCTTGCTGGTGGCCTACGTGATGCTGCACCTGCCGATCTTCGACACTAAGACCGACATGGCCTTTCTCGAAATCGGCCGCAAGGTCATGGAAAACGACCCCGGCCAGATGTTCGCCAAGGGCATTATTTCCGGCTGGATGATCGCCACCATGGTGTGGATGATCCCGTCCATGGAAAGCGCGAAGATGTTCATCATCATCCTGATCACTTACCTGATGGCGCTGGGGGACTTCACCCACATCGTCGTCGGTTCGGCGGAAGTGTCGTACCTGGTGTTTGCCGGCGAACTGCCGTGGAAGGACTTCTGGCTGGTGTTCGCCGGGCCGACCCTGGCAGGCAATATCATCGGCGGCAGTTTCATTTTTGCGCTGATCAGCCATGCGCAGATTCGCAGTGAGAGCAGCTTGCCGGGCAAGCCCGCAGACCCGCGCCATCCCCAGCGGGTGAACAAGGACGAGTAAGCTGATTCGTCATAAATGAATGGCAAAGTCGCTGCGCGGTTTTCCATTCATGAAAGAAGGATCTTTATGCGGACTTTCCCTTTTTTGCGGGGGCGCAGTTGGTGCACGCTGGTATTGGCGGTGGGCGTTTTCGGCGTGGCACAGGCCAAGGATGATGCTGCGGATCGCTCCGTGACCATCGAAAAGCAAACTCAGCGCTACGTGATCAATACCGACGGCAGCTATGTGGTGGATGCCGATAAGGTCGTGCTGATCAACGAAGAGCGGGCCATCAGATCCAGTGCCCAGCAAGCGGTCAGTTATAACCGCTCATTGGATAGCCTGGAGATTATCGAGGCGTTCACGCTCAAGCCCGATGGGCGCAGGGTAATGGTCACCGCGCCGCAGATCAGGGAGCAACAGGAGCAGGCCTCGGCCAATGCTCCGATGTTTCAGGATTCGCGGGTCAAGGTGGTGATTTTTCCTGAGGTGGCAGTGGGTGATCGTCTGAGCTTGCGTTACAAGCGAATACGCCACACGGCGCTGTTTCCTGGCGAGTTTACCGACTTCTCCACGGCGAGCTTGAGCCCCACGCTGGATTACTCCCTGATCTACGACTTGCCGGCCGACAAGCCTTTGTACGCCGAGGCCCGGGGTTTCAAAGCCTCCACTTCGGCCGCAGCGGTTGGGCGTAAGGTGTACCGATGGGACTACGTGCCGGTCGACAAAACCCGGCCTGAACAAGGCGCGGTGGCCTACACCGACTATGGCCAACTCCTCGCTGTTTCGACCTTTGCAACCTACAAAGACCTGGCCAGGGCTTACGAGGCACGTGCCAAGGTTGAGGTCACACCGCAAATCACCGAATTGGCGCACAGGCTCACCGCCGACCAGCCAACGCCTCGGGCCAAGGCCCTGGTGCTCAGCGATTGGGTGCGCAAGAACATCCGTTATGTGGCGGTGTACATCGACGCCGGCGGCGTGGTGCCGCACCCGGCGCAATCGGTGCTGGACAACCGTTACGGCGACTGCAAGGACCATGTGGCCCTGCTGGAAGCCATGCTCAAGGCCGTTGGCATCGACAGCTCACCGGTGTTGATCAACGCCGGCAATGCCTATGTTTTGCCCAAGGTGGCGGCGTTACGCGTGCTCAACCATGCGATCACCTATGTGCCAAGCCTGGACCTCTACCTGGACTCCACCGCCAGTTTCATCGCTGCCGGTTACTTGCCACTGCAGGACTTGGACAAGCCGGTGTTGTTGACGCGTACTGGCGAGTTGGCACGTACCCCGGCCACTCAACCGAGCAAGCTATCGAGTGAGTTGGTGTTCAAGGTCGATGACAAGGGCGCGGCAGACTTTACGCAAACGTCCCTCGCCGAGGGTTGGCGTACCGAAGCGACGCGTTTTTGGATCAGGTCTCAGCAGCCGGCGGAGCGTGATCAGATGATCCAGAAAATGCTGCGCAGCTCAGGCCAGGCGGGCAACGGCACCCTGCAAACAGATGCGCTGGAAGGTACTGCGTCCGGCTTCAACACCACGTTGGCCGGGCGCACGGAAAACCTCGTCAACGTGCCTGGGCCGATCGGTGTACCGGCACTCAGTCGCCTGGGAAGCTATATCGCCCAGGATGTGCAGGTCCTGTCGGTAGAAAAGAAGCGGGTGCAGAACTTCACCTGCTTTGCCGGCGAGAGCGTTGAAAAGGCCCGCTTCGAGTTCCCCGCATCGTTGACTATTCTGGCGCTGCCCAAGACCGTTTCGCTCAAGGGCGCGGATGTAACCTACGACGCCAGTTATGAGCGCAGCGGCAATACCGTGCTGGTTTCCCGCACGCTTGCCTTTAACCACCCCGAAGCGGTGTGCAGCCCTGAGTGGTTCAAGAGCATGCAGCCGATGATCGAGGCGATGTTCAATGACCTCAAGAGCCAGATCATCGTGCAGGCCCATTGATCGCAGGCGCCGGCGGCGAAATGAATCCGCCGCCGGCCTCAATCAGTGAGCCTCGGTTGGCGGTGCAGGCTCATCTTTGGTCACATGCTTGACCAGCTTGCCGATGCTCAAACCCTGCAACAGGATCGACGACAGCACCACGATGTAGGTGATGCTCAACAGCAAGTCGCGTTCCGGGCCAAGCGGCAGGGCCAGCGCCAGTGCTACCGAGACGCCACCGCGCAAACCACCCCAGGTGAGAATGCGGATAGTGCCGCGTGGCACCGTGCGCCAGCGGCGCAGCAACAGGATCGCCGGGGCCACGGTCAGCAGGCGTGAGGCCAGGATCGCCACGGCCAGCAAGCTGGCGGCCAGTACGTGCAGCCAGTTGAACGGCAACAGCAGCAGCTCCATGCCGATCAGTGCAAACAGCAGGGCGTTGAGCATGTCATCGAGCAACTCCCAGAAGCCGTCGAGGTAGCGGCGGGTCATGTCGTTCATGGCCAGCTTGCGCCCCAAGTTGCCGATGATCAGCCCGGCCACCACCATCGCAATCGGCGCCGAAACGTGCAGTTCGGTCGCCATTGCCGAGCCGCCGATCACCAGCGCCAGAGTCAGCATCACTTCGATCTGATGCTGCTCGATGCTCTTGATCATCAGGTACACCAGGTAGCCGATCAGCCCGCCGAACAGCACGCCGCCAATCGCTTCATGGGCGAACAGCATGGCCGTGGCGCCGACGGTCGGTGTTTCGCCCAGCTGTGCGATGCCCAGCAGTACGGTAAACACCACCACTGCGGTGCCGTCGTTGAACAGCGATTCGCCGACGATGGTGGTTTTCAGTGGTTTGGAGGCGTTGGCGGTTCGCAGCACGCCCAACACCGCAATCGGGTCGGTGGGCGAAATCAGTGCACCGAACAGCAGGCAGTAGAGGAAGCTGACGTGCCAGCCGAACAGGGCAAAGATGTAATACGCCAGGCTGCCGATGACCACGGTGGCGATCAATACGCCGAAGGTCGCCAGCAAGCCGATGGGCCAGCGATAGCTGCGCAGGTCGTTGAGGTTGACGTGCAAGGCGCCGGCGAACAGCAGGAATGACAGCATCCAGTTCATCAGCAAGTCGCCGAAGTCGATCTGGCCGATTAACTGCTGGATACGTTCTTCGAGGCCTGGGTAGCCGATAAGGCTCAGGCCTTGCAAAATCAGGGAGAACACCAGGGCCGTGACCATCACACCGATGGTGGGCGGCAGCCCGATAAATCGGTAGTTCACATAGGTGAGCAGGGTGGTAAGGCAAATAAAGGCGGCGACAAGTTCAAGCATCCGAGGTCCTTGGAAGTGAGGGAAGGTCGTTATTGCTGGGATGGACCGCAACAGCGGCGGGATGTTTCAAGGCACGGGCTAAAAGCGCGATAGAACCTTTCGGCGTGCTTCGGTTCATAGCCGGTGAGTGCGATTTTGCAGTGATAGTGCTAAAACTCTAATTTCTATTTAAAACAAAAAAAGGAATCCATCATGACGGCCGCTTTCTGGTGTGTGTTGATCGCAATATTCCTGCCTTACCTGTGCACGGGGGTGGCCAAGTTCAGCGGTGGCAAGTTCGGCCCGCGGCAGAACCACGACCCGCGTGCCTTCCTGGATACCGTCGAAGGCGTCGCCAAGCGCGCCCACAATGCCCAGCTCAACAGCTTTGAAGTGACGCCTGCGTTTGCAGCGGCGGTAATCATCGCGCACCTGGCCGGTACGGCGTCGCTGGTGACCATCAATGTACTGGCGGTGCTGTTTATCACCAGTCGGCTGCTGTACATCATTTGCTACCTGGCCGACTGGGCGATGCTGCGTTCGCTGGTGTGGGCGGTGGGGATGGCGTTGATTGCGAGTTTCTTTTTTGTGTCGATCTAGAGGTTTGACGTAATCCCCTGTGGGAGCTGGCTTGTGTGGGAGCTGGCTTGCCTGCGATTCGGGCACCTCGGTATGTCAGTTACACCGCGGTGATGCTATCGCAGGCAAGCCAGCTCCCACACAGGCCAGCTCCCACATGTGATCTTCAGCGTTATTCAGGTGCCAGCTGGCGCATCCGGCACGTGGGGCAACGCCGCGCCCTTGGGCCACAGCATCCAGATCTGCCCCTGCTGCTTCATATTCCCCGCCAGCTCACCCGCCGCGTCACCGGTGCCCCAGAACAAGTCTGCGCGCACTTCGCCGGTGATCGCGCCGCCGGTGTCCTGCGCGGCGACGGGCCGTGCGATGGGCGAGCCATCGGGTTTGGTGGTCGACAGCCACAACAGGCTGCCCAGCGGAATCACCTTGCGGTCTACCGCCACGCTGTAACCCGCCGTCAGCGGCACATTCAGTGAGCCGCGCGGGCCTTCGTTGCTGTCCGGGCGGGCGCTGAAAAACACGTAGCTGGGGTTGCTCGCCAACAATTGCGGAATGCGCTGCGGGTTGGCCTTGGCCCAGGCGCTGATGGCGCCCATGGTCACGTCTTCTTTTTTCAGTTCGCCTTGCTCCACCAGCCAGCGGCCGATCGGGCGGTACGGGTAACCATTCTGGTCGCCATAGCCCACGCGCAATTGGCGCCCACCGGCCAGTTGAATACGCCCCGAGCCTTGAATCTGCAGGAATTGCAGGTCCATCGGGTTGGTCAGCCAGGCAATCGGCTTGGCAGTGGAGCCTTGGCCGTTGATGGTGCTGGCGTCGTCATACGGCTTGAGTACACGGCCCTCGAGGCGGCCGCGCAGGCGCTTGCCCTTGAGTTCCGGGTAGATGCTTTCCAGGTTGACGATGATCAGGTCGTCCGGCGCGCCGTACACCGGCACATGGGCGGTGGCGGTTTCGGTCAGGCTGCCGGGGTAGACCGGCTCGTAGTAGCCGGTGATCAGGCCATTGGGTGTGTTGTCGGCCGAGCGCAGGCCGAACACATCCAGGCGCTCCTTGAGAAAACCGCGCACGGCTACGGCATCGCCCGGTACGGTGGCGGCGGCGGCACAGGTTGCGCCCCACACCGGATCAGCTTTTAGGCGCTGGCAGGCACTGCGCCAGGATTCAAACCCGGCCAGCAGGTCGCTGTCGGAAACCGCCGGCAGCGCTTCCCACGGTGCACTGACATAGGTGGCGACGGCATGGGGCTTGGCCGCTTCATCTTTTTTGCCGGTGTCTTTGCCGCCATCGCAACCGGCCAGCAGCGCAACCATCGGCAGAGCCCACACCATTCGGCGGCTCCAGCGTTTCAAGGTGACATTCATACACGTAATTCCTGAAGCGGTTGCCTGCGCCGCAGCGCATTCAGGCAACCCTTATTATTAATAGGGCTATTGGTCTTTGCGGGCGGGGCGAGGATACTGGCCGCCGTTTCCCGTGACCCTGAAGCCATCATGACTTTTAAAAAACTGACCGTGGTATTGCTGGCCTGCCTGACCTTGTCCGCCTGCGGCGGTGTCGATCCTAATTCGCCGCTGGGCCAACGCAAGGCCATCTTCAAACAGATGCTCAAGACCGGCGAAGACCTGGGCGGCATGCTGCGTGGGCGTATCCCGTTCGACGGCGCGAAGTTCGCCGAAGGCGCGGTCAAGCTCGATGCGTTGTCCCACGAACCGTGGAAGCATTTCCCGAGTGTGCGTGAGGAAGATCACACCAGCGCCAAGGATACTGTGTGGCAACAGCAGGCACGCTTCCAGGAGCTGGCCCGAAACCTTGAAACGGCTACCGGTGAATTGGTAATCGCAAGCCAGGTGCAGCCCTACAAGGCCAGCAACCTGGGGCCTGCGGTGCAGAAAGTCGAAGATGCCTGCACGGCCTGCCATAAACAGTTTCGCGACCACTGACCGGTTTTATTTGTCGAGTTCGTCGACAGCCTCCTGCAGTTCTTTGCGCGACTGAGCCAGCTTGTCTTTGCGTTTGTTGATCTTGTCGGCATCGCCTTTTTTCATCGCCTTGTCGAGGTCCGCCTGACGGCGGGTGACTTCGTGCTTGGCGTCGAGCACTTTGTTCTCGCGTTCTTTGCGCAAGGACGCATCGGTGCAGTGGGCGGTGACTTCGCTCAGGGCTTTTTCCAGGCCGGCTTGTTGTTCGCTGTTGCCATGGGTTTTGGCTTGTTCGATTTGTGCGCTGATGGCCTGGCGCTTGGCGGCGCAGCCGGTGAGTTCCGGCACTTCTTCGGCGGCCAGCAGCGGCATGCTCGCCAGGCTTACGGTGGCCAACAAGGCAAGTGGGGCTAGAAATTTCATGTGAGGCTCCAAGGTCGCAATCGGATGGCAGGGTGAATTCTGCCGGGAGTAAAAGTGGCCGGGTTGGGCTTAAAACCCGTCAATTCCAGCCACGCGTAATGTTTCAGCTAACGCTTGTACTTGCGGGTCGCGAAAAAAAGCGCTCAATTGCGCCGCGCGGCCCGGGCCAATGCCGTCGGTGGCCAGCCAGGCTTGCGTGTCTTTGGCGGCCAGGGCCTGCCAGCCACCCTCCAGATCGTTGCGCGCCGAAGGCGGTACGCCCAGGGCTTTTAGCCATTGTGCAAAGGGCCGTTGCCGCGCGCTTTGCAGGCTGTCGAGCACCCGGGCACGGCGGCGATCACCGAAGCCGTCAATGTTAGCAAGCTCTGCCGCATCCAGGGTTAACCAATCGAGAATGCCTGCGATTAGACCGGCCTGGATCAATGCGTTCCAGGTCTCGCGGCCCATATAAGGCAGGGCCAGTCCCTGGTTGCTGCTCAGCCAGGTCAGGCGCGCGAGCAATTGCTCTTCGCAGCCAGGGTCCAGTTGCCAACAACTCAAGGCGTGGAAGTTGCGCGCATCCGGTACTTGCACCGCCACCCTGGTCTCGTTGCGCAGGATCACTTGCTCCAACCGAGGAATCACTTGGCCGGCAAGGCTGATGGAGACCTGATCGCCGGGGCGGATATCCAGTGCATGCCAGTGTTTCAAGGAGCCGACGCTGACGCGGCGGATTTGCCGGTCGTCCAGTCGCACCGACTCCAGTTCCAGAATGGGCGTGATACGCCCCGTGCGGCCGATCTTGAACTGCACCTTGCGTACCAGCGCCAAAGCCCTGGTTATCGGGTATTTCCAGGCGACCGCCCAATACGGCGCGCTGACCTGCCAGCGCTTGGCAGGTGCGTGCCGGGCCTGGTGCAGCACCACGCCATCGCTGGCAAAGGGCAGCGGATGGTTGTACCAGTACCTGCGCCAGTGCGCGGCTTCAGTGAGGTTTTGCACGGGATGGCTGTAGCGGCGGCTATCGGTGAACCCCCAGCGCGCCAGGGTGGCCAGGCGCGTGCTGAAGTCTGTCGGGCCGTCGGGCCAGGCCCAGACGAATAGCCCGATCCTGGAGGCCTCGGCATCGCTTAACTGTCGGCGATTCATCAGCCCCGCCACTTTGCTGCGGGCACTGAGCCCGCCGTGTTCGGACTGCACATGATCGTCAAGACGCCAATAGAGTTCGCCTTGCAGCACCAGGTCGATGGGCTCTGGCAGTTGCTGGACAATGCCCTGGATCTTGCGCGCGGCGGCTGTCCAGTCCTGACCGAGCAGGCCGTCGCCACGGCTGATGAGCTGGCTCAGGCGGCCTTTGCGATACACCAGCGTCACCGCAACGCCGTCGACCTTGGGCTGGATCCAGACGTCCTGGCGTGTCTTGAGCCACTCACCCACGGCCCCTTCATCCACCAGCTTTTCCAGGCCGGTATGAGCGACTGGATGAGGCTGCGTACCGCGTGCACCTGCCAGCGGGTTATCAGCCGTCGACTGCGTTTGCGCAAAACAGGCCTGCCACCGCGCCAGGCGCTGTCGGGCCTGGTCGTACAGCTCGTCGCTGACCGGGGACTGACCGAGCCGGTGGTAACTGTCATCCCAGAGCTTGAGCTGTTCAGCCAGGGTGCCGACCTGTGAGCGTGCCTCTTCGGGGCAGTCTTCGGCCCAGGCTGGAAACGCCAGGGCGCTGAGTAGAAGGGCAATCAGTAAATGCATCATGAGCATCCTTGCTCGGAAGGGACGCTCAGCCTAAGTGATCCAGGCGGCCACAAAAAAGCCCCGGCAGTGCGGGGCTTTTTACCGGGTGTTACCAGTTACTTGAACAGGCCGCCCAACGCCTTCACGGCATCGTTCTTTTCCATCTTGGCTTCCTGTGTTTGTTGCTTGGCATCGACCTTGGCCTGGGATTCTGCCAGTTTGTTACAACCTTTGTTGAGCTGCTCCTGAGCCGCTTTAAACGCCTGGACGCTCAGCAGGTCGTTCTTGGCTTGCGCCGCATCGATCTTGGCTTGCAGGTCTTTGGCTTGCTGCTGACAGTCGCCGGTTTTGCCGCCTAGCTGAGTGCTCAAGGCGCCACCTAATGCACTCAGGTCGACGGCATGGGCCGGCAGGGCGAACAGGCAGAACAGCAGGGCGGCAGGAGCGAGCGTGGAAATGCGCATGAAAAACCTCAATGTTCGATTGCTTGCGCGCTGGTCTATCCCGGGCTGGCGCAAGGCAATATCCAAATAAGGTGAGAGGCCCGAGAGGGCGCGGATTCTAGAGGGCCATTATTTGGCCTGCAAGCATTGGATCCAAAAAATACGAAAGTCATCACGCAGACAATAAAAAGCCCCGTCGGGCGAACCCGGCGGGGCTTTTGGTGCAACGCGTGCTTACAGGCCGGCGGCAGTGCGCAGGTCGTTGGCGCGGTCGGTTTTTTCCCAGGTGAAGGTGGTGAAGGTGTCGTCGCCGACAGTCTTCTGCGCAGGGGTACGACCGAAGTGGCCATAGGCTGCAGTGTCCTGGTACATCGGGTGCAGCAGGTCGAGCATGGTGGTGATTGCGTAAGGGCGCAGGTCGAAGATCTCACGCACCAGCTTGACGATCTTGTCATCGCTGATCTTGCCGGTGCCGAAGGTATTCAGCGAGATCGACGTAGGCTGGGCTACACCGATCGCGTAGGAAACCTGGATTTCGCAACGCTCGGCCAGGCCGGCCGCGACGATGTTCTTGGCCACGTAACGACCGGCGTAGGCCGCCGAGCGGTCAACCTTGGAGGGGTCTTTACCCGAGAACGCACCACCGCCATGACGGGCCATGCCGCCGTAGCTATCGACGATGATCTTGCGACCGGTCAGGCCGCAGTCACCCACCGGGCCGCCGATGATGAACTGGCCGGTCGGGTTGATGTGGAACTGAGTGTCTTTGGTCAGCAGTTCGGCAGGCAGCACGTGCTTGACGATCAGCTCCATCACGCCTTCACGCAGGTCGGCGTAGGACACGTCCGGGTTGTGTTGGGTCGACAGTACAACGGCGTCGATGCCCACCACTTTGCCGCCTTCGTAACGGCAGGTGACCTGGGACTTGGCGTCTGGACGCAGCCATGGCAGCACGCCGGATTTACGTGCTTGCGCCTGGCGCTGTACCAACTGGTGCGAGAAGGTGATCGGTGCCGGCATCAGCACGTCGGTTTCGTTGCTGGCGTAGCCGAACATCAGGCCCTGGTCGCCGGCGCCCTGATCTTCAGGCTTGGCGCGGTCCACACCCTGGTTGATGTCGGGGGACTGCTTGCCGATGATGTTCATCACGCCGCAGGTCGCGCCGTCGAAGCCGACGTCGGAGCTGTTGTAGCCAATGTCGGTGATCACGTCACGAACGATCTGCTCCAGGTCGACCCAGGCCGTGGTGGTGACTTCACCGGCGATGATCGCCACGCCCGTTTTCACCAGAGTCTCGCACGCCACGCGGGCGAACTTGTCTTCAGCAATGATGGCGTCCAGCACCGCGTCAGAAATCTGGTCGGCGATTTTGTCCGGATGCCCTTCAGACACGGACTCGGAGGTGAAAAGGGAGTATTCGCTCATCTCGATGTTTTCCTGATATTTACCGATGGTGAGTGTCGCCAGTCGGTCGCTGAAAGTGGCGGACCTGGATCTGGAAACCATTACGTAAACCTACATAGAGGCTTTCCCCGGGAACGAGTCCCGCAGCGGTGGCCCAACGGGCCAGATCGTCCTGTTCAAAACCCAACCAGAGATCACCGCAGGCCTCCTTGGCCCAATTCTGGTTGTGGCTGCATAAATCTGTGACCAGCAGGCTGCCGCCCGGTTGCAGCAAATTCGCCATCTGCTTGAGGGCTTCGGCGGGGGCCGCAAAATGGTGCAAGACCATGTTCAGCACCACGCAATCGGCCAGCAGGCTGGTGTCATTCAACGCGTCGGCCAACTGCAGGCTGACGTTGCCCAGCGCTTCGCGCTCGCACAGCTGGCGCGCCAGTTCAAGCATCGCCGGGCTGTTGTCGAGCGCGGTCACCTGCTTGAAGCGACGTGCCAGTTCCGGCAGGAAGCCACCGTCGCCGGGGCCAACTTCCAACGCCGTCGCCTCATCACTGAAGCTCAGCTTGTCCAACAGCGCCAGTACGCTTTCGCGGTATTGGGGCAAACCGGCGATCAAGTCCTGTTGGGCGCGAAACTTCTCGGCTACCCGTGAGAAAAAGTCCTGACTGGCGGCGGCGCGTTGCCCGTGGACCTGGCTGATGCGCGACTGCACATCGCTGGGCAGGCCCAAACTGTCTACCTCTTCGAGCAGGGCAGCGTGCAGCTTGCCGCCGAGCAGCTCGGTGTGGGGCAGGGCGCGGCGATAGAAAATCGCATTGCCTTCGCGGCGCGTAGCCACCAGCTCGGCCTGGGCCAGCACCTTGAGGTGGTGGCTCATGCCGGATTGGCCGATGGCGAAGATCTGCGCCAGTTCCAGCACCCCAAAAGAGTCGTTGGCCAGTGCGCGCAACACGTTCAGGCGCAACGGATCACCAGCGGCCTTGCATAAGGCAGCCAGCTCATCGCCGTCGTCGGGACGCAGGGAGGGCACGGGTAGGTTCATAAGGCCAGCAGTCTAGTGACGGGTGGAAATCCCCGCAAGGCCAATATCAAAAAGTTTTGATATTGGTCGATAATCGGTAGTTATAAGCAGCCGCTATAACCTTTAGACGAACCGGTGGGCTGTTTCTGCAAGCCAATGCCGGGTAAACCGCAGGAAAAACACCTACAAGTGACTATCTGTCATTGCCCGCAGGCGGTGGCTGAGGGAAAATGCCGGTCCTTTTTTCCGTTTCTTCTACTCAAACTCCAGGAGATCAGCGATGCCCAGCCGTCGTGAGCGTGCCAACGCCATTCGTGCCCTCAGCATGGATGCCGTGCAAAAAGCCAACAGCGGCCATCCCGGTGCCCCGATGGGCATGGCGGATATCGCCGAGGTACTTTGGCGTGACTACCTGAAGCACAACCCAAGCAACCCGTCGTTCGCTGACCGTGACCGGTTCGTGCTGTCCAACGGCCACGGCTCGATGCTGATCTACTCGCTGCTGCACCTGACCGGCTACGACGTCACCATCGATGACCTCAAGAGCTTCCGCCAGCTGCACAGCCGCACCCCGGGCCACCCGGAATTCGGCTACACCCCAGGCGTCGAGACCACCACTGGCCCGCTGGGCCAGGGCCTGGCCAACGCCGTGGGTTTTGCGCTGGCGGAAAAAGTATTGGGCGCGCAGTTCAACCGCCCTGGCCACAACATTGTCGACCACCACACCTACGTGTTCCTGGGTGATGGCTGCATGATGGAAGGTATTTCCCACGAAGTCGCTTCCCTGGCCGGCACCCTGGGCCTGGGCAAGCTGATTGCCTTCTACGATGACAACGGCATCTCCATCGACGGCGAAGTCGAAGGCTGGTTCACCGACGACACGCCAAAGCGTTTCGAAGCCTACAACTGGCAGGTGATCCGCAACGTTGACGGTCACGATCCGGAAGAGATCAAGACCGCCATCGACACCGCGCGCAAGAGCGAGCAGCCGACCCTGATCTGCTGCAAGACCATCATCGGTTTCGGCTCGCCGAACAAGCAAGGTAAAGAAGACTGCCACGGCGCCCCACTGGGTGACGCGGAAATCGCCTTGGCTCGTGAAGCGCTGAAGTGGAACCATGGCCCGTTCGAAATCCCGGCTGACATCTACGCCGAGTGGAGCGCCAAGGAAAAAGGCCTGGCCGCCGAAGCCGAGTGGGACCAGCGTTTTGCTGCCTACTCCGCCGAATTCCCGGAATTGGCCAACGAGCTGGTGCGCCGCCTGGCCGGTGACCTGCCTGCCGACTTCTCGGAAAAAGCCTCGGCCTACATCGCTGAAGTCGCGGCCAAGGGCGAGACCATCGCCAGCCGTAAAGCCAGCCAGAACACCCTGAACGCCTTTGGCCCATTGCTGCCTGAGATCCTCGGCGGTTCGGCTGACCTGGCCGGTTCCAACCTGACCCTGTGGAAAGGTTGCAAAGGTGTCTCGGCCGAAGACGCCAGCGGCAACTACATGTACTACGGCGTTCGCGAGTTCGGCATGAGCGCCATCATGAACGGCGTGTCCCTGCACGGCGGCCTGGTGCCTTACGGCGCGACCTTCCTGATGTTCATGGAATACGCGCGTAACGCCGTACGTATGGCCGCGCTGATGAAGAAGCGGGTGATCCATGTGTACACCCACGACTCCATCGGCCTGGGCGAAGACGGCCCGACGCACCAGCCGGTCGAGCAACTGACCAGCCTGCGTACCACGCCGAACCTGGATTGCTGGCGCCCAGCCGACGCCGTGGAATCGGCCGTGGCCTGGAAGCACGCTATCGAGCGTAAGGACGGCCCTTCGGCGCTGATCTTCTCGCGTCAGAACCTGCAACACCAAGTGCGTACCGACGCGCAGATCGCCAACATTAGCCGTGGCGGTTATGTGCTCAAAGACTGCATCGGCGAGCCGGAGTTGATCCTGATCTCCACCGGTTCCGAAGTCGGCCTGACTGTTCAAGCCTACGACAAGCTGACCGAGCAGGGCCGCAACGTTCGCGTGGTGTCCATGCCGTGCACCAGCCTGTTTGAAGCCCAGGATGCCGACTACAAGCAATCGGTATTGCCGTTGCAGGTCAGCGCGCGTATCGCCATCGAAGCGGCGCACGCCGACTACTGGTACAAGTACGTGGGCCTGGAAGGCCGCGTGATCGGCATGACCACCTACGGTGAGTCGGCGCCGGCGCCAGCGTTGTTCGAAGAATTCGGTTTCACCCTGGAAAACATCCTGGGTCAGGCTGAAGAGCTGCTGGAAGACTAAGTCAGTCTGCGTTGTCTGTACTGGCGCCATCGCGGGCAAGCCCGCTCCCACATTTGGATCACGGTCTAATGTGGGAGCGGGCTTGCCCGCGATGGCGTCAGAACATTCAGCACCGAACTCACCTTGATCGAGAACCCCATGCCTCAACCGCGTCCCTACAAAGTTGCACTCAACGGCTACGGCCGCATTGGTCGTTGCGTCTTGCGTGCTCTGTTCGAGCGAGGGGCGGCGGCCGGGTTTGAAATTGTGGCGATCAACGATTTGGCTGACATGGCCAGCATCGAATACCTGACACGCTTTGACTCCACCCACGGCCGCTTCCCCGGCGAAGTGCGGGTCGAGGGCGATTGTCTGCATATTAATGGCACCTGCGTGAAGGTCTTGCGCAGTGCCACCCCCGAAGGCATCGACTGGAAAGCACTGGGCGTTGACCTGGTGCTGGAATGTTCCGGTGTCTACCACACCCGTGCCGACGGTCAGCGTTTTCTCGACGCCGGCGCACCGCGTGTGCTGTTTTCCCAGCCGATGGCCAGCGAGGCGGATGTGGACGCCACCATCGTCTACGGTATCAACCAGGATTGCCTGACCGGCGATGAACTGCTGGTGTCCAACGCCTCCTGCACCACCAACTGCAGCGTGCCGCTGTTGCGCCTGCTGGATCAGGCGATCGGCATCGATTATGTGTCGATCACCACGATTCACTCGGCGATGAACGACCAGCCGGTGATCGACGCCTATCATCATGAAGACCTGCGCCGCACGCGCTCGGCGTTCCAGTCGGTGATTCCGGTGTCTACCGGCCTGGCCCGTGGCATCGAGCGACTGTTGCCGGAACTTGCCGGGCGAATCCAGGCCAAAGCCGTACGGGTGCCGACGGTGAATGTGTCCTGTCTGGACATCACCATGCAAACCGTCAGCGACACTGACGCGACGGAGGTCAACCGGATCTTGCGCGACGCCGCCACCAGCGGCCCGCTCAAAGGCCTGCTGGCCTACACCGAGTTGCCGCACGCCAGTTGTGATTTCAACCATGACCCGCATTCGGCGATTGTCGATGCCAGCCAGACCCGTGTTTCCGGCCCCAGGCTGGTGAACATCCTGGCGTGGTTCGACAACGAATGGGGTTTTGCCAACCGCATGCTGGATGTGGCAGAGCACTATCTGCACATCGCTTCTAAACAACCTCAACAGTAATTCAGGAACTGCGACCCATGACCGTGTTGAAGATGACCGACCTCGATCTGCAAGGTAAGCGCGTACTGATTCGCGAAGACCTCAACGTCCCAGTCAAGGACGGTGTTGTCACCAGCGATGCGCGAATCCTGGCCTCGCTGCCGACCATCAAGCTGGCCCTGGAAAAAGGCGCGGCCGTGATGGTCTGCTCCCACCTGGGTCGCCCGACCGAAGGTGAGTTCAGCGCCGAAAACAGCCTCAAGCCTGTAGCCGACTACCTGAGCAAGGCCCTGGGCCGCGACGTGCCGCTGGTAGCCGACTACCTGGGCGGCGTCTCTGTTGCGCCTGGCGATATCGTGCTGTTCGAAAACGTGCGCTTTAACAAAGGCGAGAAAAAGAACAGCGACGAACTGGCCCAGCAATACGCGGCCCTGTGCGACGTGTTTGTGATGGACGCTTTCGGCACCGCGCACCGCGCCGAAGGCTCGACCCACGGCGTGGCCAAGTTCGCTAAAGTTGCCGCGGCTGGCCCATTGCTGGCTGCTGAGCTGGATGCATTGGGCAAGGCGCTGGGTGCTCCGGCACAACCGATGGCTGCCATCGTGGCCGGCTCCAAAGTGTCGACCAAGCTGGACGTGCTCAACAGCCTCAGCCAGATCTGCAACCAGCTGATCGTCGGCGGCGGCATCGCCAACACCTTCCTGGCCGCAGCCGGGCACCCGGTGGGCAAATCGCTGTATGAGCCAGACCTGCTCGACACTGCCCGCGCCATCGCCGCCAAAGTCAGCGTGCCGCTGCCGGTGGACGTGGTGGTTGCCAAGGAATTCGCGGAAAGCGCCGAAGCCACCGTCAAGCTGATTGCTGACGTGGCGGCTGACGACATGATCCTGGATATCGGCCCGCAAACGGCGGCTAACTTTGCGCAACTGCTGAAAGCCTCCCAGACCATTCTGTGGAACGGCCCGGTCGGTGTGTTTGAGTTCGACCAGTTCGGCAACGGCACCAAAGTGCTGGCCAAGGCGATTGCCGAAAGCTCGGCATTCTCCATCGCCGGTGGTGGTGACACCCTGGCGGCCATCGATAAATATGGCGTTGCTGACCAGATCTCCTACATTTCTACCGGTGGCGGCGCATTCCTCGAGTTCGTCGAAGGCAAAGTGTTGCCGGCCGTTGAAGTGCTGGAAACCCGAGCCAAAGGTTAAGGCTCGTGATCCGGAAAAGGAGCATTCCCATGATCAAGTCGTTGGCACTGGTGATCGCAGCGGGCCTGTTGGCCGGCTGCGGCAGCACGCCAAGCGCTGCGCCCGAGGCGCAAGCGCCTGGGGCTGCGCCGAAAAAAAGCTGCTACCAGGCCGACTGGCAGGCCGAAACCATGCCGGTGATCAACAAGCGCATCGGCAATGAACGGCTGGAACAATACGACGCCGCGCCCAACGGTCAGGAACAGGGTTGCCCATGACGGGTCTGATCAACTAACCGACAGCAGTGGCGGCCCTTGGGGTCGTCGTTCGAGGAGTGGCAATGAAAGGCGTTTTCGCCCTCGCAGCCCTGGCCTTGTTGGCCGGTTGCAGCAGCATGAACATGTTCAACAAGGCCGCAGAACCGGCAGACAAATGGACCACCTGGACCTGCGACAGCAAGGCCGAGGTCAACTGGCACTTTACCAATGCGGCACGTTCCGAAGTGGATGTACGCCTCGGTGGTTCGGACCAGGTTTATCGCCTTAAACAAGAGGTTGCCGCCTCGGGCGTGCTGTACAGCGACGGCCAGCTGGCGTTTCACACAAAAGGTGAGGAAGGCCTGGTTTACTGGGTCGCCACCGATGATTTGATTGGGCGTGGCTGTAAGGCCCAGTAAGAAGATCGAATGGGAGAGCAGATTGTGTGGCGAGGGAGCTTGCTCCCGCTGGAGTGCGAAGCGCTCCTGAAAACTTGGGGCCGCTGCGCAGCCCAGCGGGAGCAAGCTCCCTCGCCACATCAAGCCAGCTCCCACATTGATCCGGTTCCAAAGTCACTTATGTGCGAACCGGACACTGCAATAACGATTCAGCAGCTCAAGCTTAACCCCTTGATCTGCAATAACTTGAATAGCAGCCGCCGCTACGGCAGGCTTGCACGATTAACGACCCTCGACCGGGAGAGACAACACAATGGCACTTATCAGCATGCGTCAAATGCTGGACCACGCAGCCGAGTTCGGCTACGGCGTCCCAGCCTTTAACGTCAACAACCTTGAGCAGATGCGCGCCATCATGGAAGCCGCTGACAAGACCGACTCCCCCGTGATCGTCCAGGCTTCGGCCGGTGCGCGCAAATACGCCGGCGCCCCGTTCCTGCGTCACCTGATCCTCGCTGCGATCGAAGAATTCCCGCACATCCCGGTGTGCATGCACCAGGACCACGGCACCAGCCCTGACGTGTGCCAGCGCTCCATCCAACTGGGTTTCAGCTCGGTAATGATGGACGGCTCCCTGGGCGAAGACGGCAAGACCCCAACCGACTACGAGTACAACGTGCGCGTAACCCAGCAAACCGTGGCCATGGCTCACGCCTGTGGGGTGTCGGTTGAGGGCGAGCTGGGCTGCCTGGGTTCCCTGGAAACCGGTATGGCCGGCGAAGAAGACGGCATCGGCGCCGAAGGCGTGCTGGATCACAGCCAGATGCTGACCGACCCGGAAGAAGCCGCTGACTTCGTGAAAAAGACCCAAGTGGACGCCCTGGCCATCGCCATCGGCACCAGCCACGGCGCCTACAAGTTCACCAAGCCGCCTACAGGTGACGTGCTGGCTATCGACCGCATCAAGGAAATCCACAAACGCATCCCTAACACCCACCTGGTGATGCACGGCTCTTCCTCGGTCCCGCAAGAATGGTTGGCGATCATCAACCAGTACGGCGGCGACATCAAAGAAACCTACGGCGTGCCGGTTGAAGAAATCGTCGAAGGCATCAAGTACGGCGTGCGCAAGGTCAACATCGACACCGACCTGCGCCTGGCGTCCACCGGCGCAATGCGTCGCCTGATGGCTACCAACCCGAGCGAATTTGACCCACGTAAATTCTTCGGCGCTACCGTAACGGCCATGCGTGATGTATGTATCGCTCGCTACGAAGCGTTTGGTACTGCCGGTAATGCTTCGAAGATCAAGCCGATCTCGTTGGAAGCGATGTACCAGCGTTACCTGAAAGGTGAGTTGAACGCCAAGGTGAACTGAGCCTTAAGCGTTTAAAAAGAAGCCCGCAGCGATGCGGGCTTTTTTGTGGCCGGGATTTGATCAGGCAGCGGTATCGAAACCTCGGTGCTCAATGACGCGGAACACGTCGCTCACGTCCTGCACCAGAATACGTGCGGTATTGGCCACGTTATTCAGGTCGCGCTCGGCGAAGTCCGGGAGGCTGGAGCAGGCCATCAGGTTGAGGTGTTCGAGGGCGGCGTTGAGGCGTTCGCGCAGGCAGGCGTGGAGGTCGGGCAGTGGGGCGGCGCTGTCGATCAAGAGCACGGGTGAATCGGTGGCGGATTCGGTGCAGGGGTAGAAGCGGCGGGGCGGTAATGGGTCGGTCATGGTGAATATTCCTCGTATCTAGAAGGACTACCGCCGATCGCTGCGAAACGAATGGGTGGTAGCTGTGTGCGGGTTCGCAGACCGAGGATACGAGGAACCCGGCAGACCCGAAGGTCTCCCACACACAGCCACCATAAAGTAAACGTCGGGCGCAGAAGCGCTCCTCGTTGCATTCATGATGCTCGGTTACACACGTATCGTTAGGGCTGCGAAACCCTATCGCTGTCCTCAGCGACGGGGCGAACTATAAGCGGCGATCTGTCCGCCCGCAACGGTCGTGTAGGACCAGCCTCGATCCCCGAACCGATGGAGATCCAATGTGGGAGCCGGGCTTGCCCGCGATGGCGGTGTGTCAGGCACTGCTGATGGTGGCTGATACACCGCCATCGCGGGCAAGCCCGGCTCCCACAGGGTTCGGTGGTGTGTTTAAGAGGTCGTAGTAATCAGGGAATAGTCTTTGTGTTTGTCGGAGTTTGCCTACGAATAGTGGCGACTCAACAGTTGTTTGCGATCGGAAGCATCCTAAAGCCGGTCAGTAGAACGCACAGTGTCTTGATGGTTTTTCTGTTTTATTTGTACACCATTGAAAGTGCCTTTTTATCGCCTTCGAATCATTTAAGGTTGGGCTTTAAAATGTATTCGATGAGAGAGAATTGGTAATGAACTTTATTAAAGTTGCTGGCATTTTCATAGCGTTGACGGCAGTGGGCTCTGCTGCGTCGGTCTATGGGAAAGGCAGGGTATATACAGCGTCTGTTGACGATAAGGGAACGGTCTATGCGCAATCGCCCACGTGGATTAAAGAAGTAAAATTGACTGCGCAACCTGACTACTTTTCAGAGTATAAAGTTAGATTCGTGGCCGGTGTTTTTAAAGAGGTGCCGAGCTTCTGTACGGTGTCGGTGACGGAAGTGTACTCTAATGAACGTATCTTCTATGGTCACGCCAAGTTGGGTGGGCTGCCGGCGATCAATTACATTAATGTATTGACACTCATGGTGGGTGATAACAAACCCGCCGGCGATTCTTCAATGGGCTTTATGCTGATGTGCGTTGATTAAACCCACTAAGAGGCCCCGTTACTAACGGGGCTTCTTTCACGCTCTACTCGTGATCAATATCCAACTTGGCAAACGTCACCCGTGCGCCTTCCTTGCTGTCGCCGCTGTTGTCCTGCACATACACCCCTGCCTTGAAGTACAGCGGTTTCGCACCCCACGCGGCGCCTATGCGCTCGTTCCATTCGCCATCTGCGGCATACACATTGAGCAGCCCGGCTTTATTGAGGTTGATCACGTAGGTAAAGCTCTTGTTGAGTGGCACATTGGAGGCGACGGTGACCACGCGCCCCTCACCATCATCCGGGCGCATGCGCACCTTGGCGACGATGTTGCCGGTCTGGGTTTTTTCCTTGAATTGATACTCCAGTTTGATCAGCGGTTTCTGGCTGTCATACGCGTGGATCTGGCCGATGACCACTTTGCCGCTGGAGGGCACCTGGTTGACGGCCACGGTGGCGCGCAGGAAGTTGTTGGCTTCGTTGTAAGTCCAGTTGCGCAGGCGCCCATCGGCGTAGGTTTCGCGTAACTCGCTGCGTGGGTAGATGGCGTTTTCGGTGCGGGTGCCGGTCACGGGTGTCCAGAATTGCACGTTGCTGCCTTCGGCCTGGAAGTACTGGTCCTTGAAGCCGCTCAGCAGCTTGGGGGTGTCGATGGTCGTGGGCGGGGAGCCGACCGGGATGCTGAGGTTCCAGGTGGAAAGGTCGATCATGGTGTTGGCCTTTTACAGAGGGTGAAGGCTTTAGCCCGAGGGCTGTACAGGTTCTTTATAGGCGGTGGTTGTCCGGTTGTTAAACAGTTTGTGGCAAATTATTGGCGTCAGCTAAATGCCAAAAAGCCATGTTTCCCACAGGCCGTGGGCTGTAGGGCTTGACCGTTAGTCGGCTTCCTGAGCTTTGGCGCAATGATGGCATCCACGTCACTTCTGCTTTTTTTAAAGCGGGGCTAGAGTGAGCCCTCAGTGTTTGTCCGGTTTTTGTAGCAGAAGTGACCGGTGCAGCCCCTCAAGGAAGAGACGTAGCATGGATTGCGCTCCACACCCCGGCGATGGCAGTTCGGTTCTTTTGGTCGTCGATGACTACCCGGAAAACCTCATCAGCATGCGTGCGCTTTTGCAGCGTGAAGACTGGCACGTGATCACGGCCGCTTCCGGGCTGGAAGCCTTGGAGTTGCTGCTTGCCCACGAGGTCGACCTGGTCTTGCTGGATGTACGCATGCCCGGCATGGATGGCTTTGAAGTCGCACGCCTGATGCGTGGCAGCCAGCGCACACGCATGACGCCGATTATCTTTCTCACGGCCCACGCCCAATCGTCCGCCGCTGTGCAGGAAGGCTATGCCAGCGGCGCGATCGACTATCTGTTCAAACCCTTTGACCCGCAGGTGCTCAAGCCCAAGGTTCAGGCTCTGCTGGAGCAGCAGCGCAACCGCCGTGCCTTGCAGCGCCTGAGCCACGACCTGGAGTTGGCGCGTGCCTTCAACGCCTCGGTGCTCGACAACGCCGCCGAAGGCCTGTTGGTGGTGGGCGAGGGCAGTGTGATCGAGTACGCCAACCCGGCTATTTCACGCTTGCTGAACGCCACCATGGCCGAGTTGCAGGGCGAGAGCTTCTTGAGTTTCCTGCAAAAGCCCCATGTGCCCGCGTGGTTGAGTTTCCCGATGTACGAGGCATACCGCCGGGGTGAAACGTGGCGTCAGCACGACGCGATTTTGCGCACCGGCCGTGGTCAGCAGGTGCCCGTGGCGTTGTCCTGTGCACCGCTGCCCGCCGAGCAGAAGGCCATGGTGGTGACCGTGCTGGACATGTCCGAGGTACGCCATCTGCACCAGCAGTTGGAGTTCCAGGCCGTGACCGATCCGTTGACGGGGCTGTTGAACCGGCGCGGCTTTCACCAGGCGGTGGAGAACATCTTGCTGCGCAGCGAGCGTAACGAGCAGTCGCTGGTGTTGCTGTATCTGGACCTGGACGGTTTCAAACGGGTCAATGACTCGTTGGGCCACGACGCGGGTGACCGCGTGCTGCGCTGGGTCTCGGAGCAGATGCAGGCCTGCTTGCGCTCCTGCGACATTCTCGGGCGTATGGGCGGGGATGAGTTCACCGCATTGCTGGAGTTGGAGTGCCCGGAGCAGGCCGCCAAGATTTCGGAAAAACTGATCGAAAGAGTGTCTGTGTGCCAGCAAGTGGACGGTTTGGAGGTGATGCTCGGCGTCAGCATCGGCATCGCGACGTTCCCGGACTGCGGCTCCGACCTGAGCGGCCTGTTGCGTGCGGCGGATATCGCCATGTACGAAGCCAAGCGCGCGGGCCGTCAGCAATATCGCTATTACGATCAGGAAATGAACGGCCGCGCCCGTTCGCGGTTGATGCTGGAAGACAGCGTGCGCACCGCGATTCACAACAAGGACTTCACCCTGGTCTACCAGCCCCAGGTCTCGTTGGAAGACGGGCGCTTGCGCGGTGTCGAGGCGCTGCTGCGCTGGCAGCACCCCAGCGTCGGCGATGTGCCGCCGGGCTTATTCTTGCCGCTGCTTGAAGAGGCGCGGCTGATCAGCCAGTTGAGCGCCTGGATCTACCAGCAAGTCGCTGCCCAGCGCCAAGCCTGGCAAGCCACCTTCGATCAAGAGTTGGTGCTGAGCGTGAGCTTGAGTGCCAGCCAGTTCAATATGCCCAACCTCGCCAGCCAACTGCAGCAGGTCCTTGAACGACATGGGTTGCAGGGGCGCCAGCTGGAGGTGGAAATCAGCGAAGACAGCCTGATGAGTAACCTGGAAGAGACCCATAAGCAGCTCAAGTTATTGCGCCAGATTGGCGTGCGCATTGCCTTGGATGACTTCGGCCTGGGCCAATGCTCCCTGGCCCACCTTCGGGACCTGGAGTTCGATACGCTCAAGCTCGACCCGCAACTGGTGGCGCGCCTGCCAGGCTCGGTACGGGACGCGGCAATGGCGCGCAGTATCATCCAGTTATGCGCACATTTTGAGGTGTTGGTGATCGCCGAGGGTGTGGAAACCCTCGAGCAGTCAACGTGGCTCAAGGCCAATGGCTGCGCATTTATTCAGGGGCCGTTGGCTGCCCAACCGTTGGTGGCGGAGGAAGTGGCTGCCTGGTCCCACCCTCGTCTGCTGTGAATTCGCTACACTGGCGGCCATTCGAACCGTGTTGCAGAGCCCCATGACCGCGCTGAAATACCTCCAGGCCTACCCCGCAGCGCTCCAGGAGCAAGTGCGCCAATTGATCGCCAAGGACCAATTGGGCGCCTACCTGGAGCAACGCTACCCCGAGCGCCACGGCGTGCAGAGCGACAAGGCGTTATACAGCTATGCCCTGGCGTTGAAGCAGGAACACCTGCGCAACGCGCCGGCCATCGACAAAGTGCTGTTCGACAACCGCCTGGACCTCACCCACCGCGCCCTGGGCCTGCACACCACGATTTCACGGGTGCAGGGCGGCAACCTCAAAGCCAAGAAAGAAATCCGCATTGCGGCGCTGTTCAAGGAAGCCGCACCGGAGTTTCTGCGCATGATCGTGGTGCACGAGCTGGCGCACTTCAAGGAATCGGACCACAACAAGGCGTTCTATAAACTCTGTGAGTACATGATGCCGGGCTACCATCAGGTGGAGTTCGACCTGCGGGTGTACCTCACGTATCGCGACTTGCAGGGCAAGCCCTAACTTCAAAAGGCGTCGAGCATGGATGTGAGCAAGACCAAAAGCAGTTTCTACCGCCGCCTGTATGTGGCCTACCTGATCGACAGCGGCCAGGCCAGCAGCGTGCCGGCACTCACCGACGCCACCGGGATGCCACGGCGCACGGCGCAGGACACGATTGCGGCGTTGGCTGATCTGGATATTGTGTGTGAGTTTGAGCAGGAGGATGGTGCGCGCAATCATGCAGGGCGTTATCGGATTCGTAGCTGGGGTGCGATTGATCGGCGCTGGATCGAGGCGAACCTTGCGGCGGTCAAGCAGGTGCTGGGTTATCCCTGAACCGGGTGCTTGCAGCTCTGGCCTCATCGCAGGCAAGCCAGCTCCCACACTTGAAGTATTCGCAATTCAAAGTGTGGGAGCTGGCTTGCCTGCGATGGCGTCCTTACTGGCGCCGCATACCAATATGGGGAATGTCATCCTCCAGGTATTCCTCACCCGCCACTTCAAACCCATACTTGCCGTAATACCCCTGCAAATGCGCCTGGGCTGACAGATAGATCGGCGTCTGCGGCCAGATGTCTTCAATGCGCTTGAGGGCTTCTTCCATCATCTGGTGCGCCAGCCCGGTACCGCGTGCCACCGGCGCGACGATCACCCGGCCAATCACCACATCACCGCCCTGGGATTCCGGGTCCAGCAGGCGCAGGTAGGCCACCAGCACGTCATCTTGCCAGGCCATCAAGTGGTGGGTATCGCCCGAAAGATCCTGCCCGTCGAGGTCTTGATAAACGCATTTTTGCTCGACGACAAACACCTCATTGCGCAGACGCATAATGGTGTACAGCTGCTCTTTGCCGAGGTCTTCGTGATGTTTGCAGACCCATTCAACCGTCATGGCGTTTTCCCTTATTAATGTCTGTGGCCGATAGTAAGCGCCGCCGCCCGTCCTGTCTAAATTGAGCATTTTTGTGAATGGCGTCAATTTGCCATCATTCAGTCCGATCGCCACAGGCTTCTTTGTGTAATCTGCAATACAGGCTCATTGATGAGCTACTGTTATCAGGCCAATGCCTGCCCGCCAAGGACTTTGAGCATGCCGCGATTTTCTCGTGCCGTTGCTTTAATAGGAGTGTTGCTGCTGGCTCAGCCGGCGGTGGCGCAGCGCCTGCGACTGGTAGCGGATGTATGGCCACCGTTTACCGATTCGACCTTGATCAACGGCGGCCTGGCCACTGATATTGTCAGTACGGCGCTGGCCCGAGCAGGCTATGCCAGTGATTTCGAACAAGTGCCATGGGCGCGGGCGCTGATGGGCGTGGGCGATGGCCGTTATGACGTGTTGATCAACGCCTGGTACGACGATGCCCGCACCAAGCTGGGCCAGTTTTCCGGCGAATACCTGATGAATCGCGTGCGGTTTATCAAGCGCCGCGACGACCCGATCGATTATCAGAACCTGGAGCAACTGCACGACGATCCCATCGCCGTGGTGCGCGGCTACGCCTATTCGGCGGCGTTCGACCAGGATGCGCAGTTGCAGAAAGTGCCGGTGCATAACTTCGCCATGGCGGTGCGTATGCTCGCGGCCAAACGCGTCAAGCTGACGCTGGAAGATGAGTTTGTGGCCCGCTATTACCTGGCGCGGGAGTCGCCACGGGTGCGCAACGCGGTGGAGTTTTTACCCAAGCCGTTGAGCGAGAACAGCCTGCATATTCTGGTGAGCCTGAAGAACCCGGAGCATGAACAGATCGTGGCCAGCTTTGATCGGGAGATTGCGCGGATGAAGGCAGATGGCAGTTATGCGCGGTTGATGAAGGAGCATGGGATGTAGTGTTTCTGCTGGCCCCATCGCAGGCAAGCCAGCTCCCACATTTTGAATGGCGAACACCTTCAAAGGTGGGAGCCGGCTTGCCTGCGATGGCGGTCTACGCTGCGCTGGTATCTTTGATCAAATGCGCCGCCAACGTGCGCAACGGCCCCAACTGCCGGCAAATCAACGCCAGTTGCGTCTGCACCAGCCGCTGCCCTTCATCGATCTCATCGGGCATCTGCTCCAGGTCCGCCGCCAACGCTTCCTCGGCATCACTCTGAATCGCGATGGGCTGCTTGTTGGCCAGCCCCGTGGCGATTTCGTCGATACTTGCCGCCAGGCTGTTACCGGCGCCGTCGATCAGATGTTCACGCACGTCGGCCGGTAATTGAGTCTCCCGATGCGCACCCAGCCCGGAAAGGTAACTGAGCAAGGTGTGCGACAGCACCAGAAAGCGGAAGCCCACATCGGCTTCCTTACGGAAATGCCCAGGTTCCATGAGCATATTCGCCAGCGTGGTCGACAGCGCCGCATCGGCGTTGTGCGCATTGCGCCGCGCCAGCCGGTAGGCCAGGTCGTCGCGCTTGCCGGCGGCGTATTGCTGCATGATCTGGCGCAGGTAAATGCTGTTGCAGGTCAGGGTGTTGGCCAGCACTTTGTTCAGGCGCCGGCCTTGCCAGTCCGGCAGGAACAGGAACACCGCCAGGCCTGCAATCAAGCTGCCCAGCAAGGTATCGAACAGGCGTGGCAGGAACAGCCCGTAACCGTCGCCCACCTGGTTGAAGCAGAACAGCACCATCAGGGTGATCGCCGCGGTGGCCAACGTGTAGCGGGTGGTGCGGTTGATAAAGAACACCAGGCCTGCGGCGATGGCGAACATCGACTGCACCAAAGGGTTTGGGAACAGATCAAACAGCGCCCAGGCCACGGTCAGGCCGATGGCGGTGCCGATGATCCGCTGGCCCAGCTTGCGCCGCGTGGCGCCGTAGTTGGGTTGGCACACGAACAGGGTGGTGAGGATGATCCAGTAGCCTTGGGACGGGTGGATCAAGTGCACCATCCAATAGCCGATACTCAGTGCCAGCGGCAGGCGCAGGGCGTGACGGAACAGCAGTGACGTCGGCGTCAGTTGCGTGCGCAGGCGCGTCCACATTTCCTTGAGGTTGCGCGGGGCACGGTCCAGCAGGCTGCTGTCGGTGGCGTCGGCCAGGGAGTCGGGGTTGCTGGCATCGCCGAGCAGGCGGTCGAGGGTGGACAGGTTGGCGGCCAACGCACGCAACGAGCGCAACAGGCCACGCCAGGCCGGGTTGCTCTGGATGCGCAGGTGTTCCAGGGAGGCGTTCAGGTCGCCCAGGGCTTCAGCGAAGCTGTCGTCATAAATGAACGGCTGGCGCAGCTGGATCGATTCGGCCAGGGCCTGGCAGGCCTTGCCTTGCTGGCGCAACAGGCGCTGGCAGCGGAACAGCACGTCGCTGTGGAAGAAGGCTTCAGCCAGGGCGTTGTAAGGGTAGTGGGACGAGCTGGCGCGTTCGTGGATATCCTGGGCCAGAAAGTACAGCTTCAGGTAACGGCTGACTTTTGAGCCGGGGCGGCCATTGCCTACGCGGTGCAGGATGATTTCTTTCGCGGCATTCAGCGCCGCCACCACCCGGCCGTTTTGCTGGGCCAGTTCCAGGCGGCGCGCTTCCACATCCAGTTGGCGGATCGGCTCGAACAGCGACGATTTAAGCTTGAGGTAACGCCCCAGCTCCCGAAACAACCGCGCCAGGCTTTGCTGCACCGGCTGGTTGGAAAACAGCGCCTGCCACAGCACCGACAGCGCGCCATACCACGCGGCGCCGGCCACCAGCAGCAACGGCTCGTGCCAGAAGTCGGTGACGGCGCCACCGCGCTGGTCCACACCGATCATGGTGTACACCGACAGAATCAACGTCGCTGAAGCAATCGCGCCATACCGTTCGCCCAACGCGCCGAGCATGGTCAGGCAGAAGCTGGCCAGGGCCAGGGCGATGGCGAAGATCCACGGATAAGGGAACAGCAGTTCAACCGACAGTGCGGCGACACTGAAACACACCAGCGTTACCGCCAACGCATTCAGGCGGCCCTGCCAACTGTCATCGGTCTCGGCCAGGGCGCTGGCGATAATCCCCAGGAATAGCGGGATCAGCAGGGTCATTTCGTTTTGATACCAGCACAGCGCCATGCTGCCGGTGAGGGCGATGAATACCCGAACGCTGTAACTGAATTTATCCAGCGCCCACAGGCGCCGCATGGACTGCTTGAACGAGGTCGATGACATGAAGTCTGGAGTCTTCCGGGACGATGCCGCTAAATTGAGCCAGTAATGACGCCACGGCAAGCGTGGCGATCACATGTAACAGCAAAATTTATTCCAGCCAACATCCTAAGAACACCACGAAACTACTGTGGGAGCTGGCTTGCCTGCGATAGCGGCGGTGAATCCAACACCGCTATCGCAGCGGTGCGACGATTCGACGAGCCAGCTCCCACCTGTTGACTGCGTACATTCTTCAGGCGTATTGGGCGGCTGCGTAACCGGAAGCCCATGCCCACTGGAAGTTGAACCCACCCAGGTGACCGGTCACATCCAGCACTTCACCGATAAAGTACAAGCCCGGGCTTTTCAGCGACTCCATGGTCTTGGACGACACTTCCCGCGTGTCCACGCCACCCAGCGTCACCTCGGCCGTGCGATAGCCTTCGGTGCCTGCCGGCACTAACTGCCAGCTCGACAGCTTTTGCGCAATGTCGGCCACTTCGGCGTGGGTGTATTGCTTCATCGGCTTGGACACAAACCAGATCTGCGCCAACAGGTTGGCCATCTTCTTGGTGAAGATCTCACCCAGCAGGGTTTTCAGCTCGCTGTTGGGGTGCTCGACCTGTTGCTGTTGCAGCCAGGTGTGGGCGTCGTGGTCGGGCAGCAGGTTGATTTCAACCGTGTCACCGGTCTCCCAGTAGGAAGAGATCTGCAAAATCGCCGGGCCACTGAGGCCACGGTGGGTAAACAGGATGTTCTCGCGAAAGCTCTGGTCGTTGCAGCTCACCAGGCAATCCACGGACGTACCGGACAACTCGCCGCACAACTCCTTGAGCTGGTCGGTGATGGTGAACGGCACCAAGCCTGCGCGGGTCGGCAGCAGTTCGTGACCAAACTGCTTGGCCACCTGGTAACCAAAACCGGTGGCGCCCAGGGTCGGGATCGACAGGCCGCCGGTGGCGATCACCAGGGATTCGCAGCGCAGTTCACCCAAGGTGGTTTGCAGTTGATAGCCGCCGTCGACTTTGGCAATTTCCTCGATGGAGGTGTCCAGGTGCAGGCTCACGCCGGTCTGGATGCACTCATCGAGCAGCATGCCGAGGATGTCGCTGGACTTGTTATCGCAGAACAGCTGGCCGAGCTTTTTCTCGTGGTACGGCACGCCGTGCTTGGCCACCAGCCCGATGAAATCCCACTGGGTGTAGCGGGCCAGGGCCGACTTGCAGAAATGCGCGTTGTGCGAGAGGAAGTTGGCCGGCTCGGTGTACATGTTGGTGAAATTACAGCGGCCACCGCCGGACATCAGGATCTTTTTGCCGGCCTTGTTGGCGTGGTCGATCAGCATCACCTTGCGCCCACGCCCGGCGGCGGTCAGCGCGCACATCAAGCCTGCGGCGCCGGCGCCAATGATCACAACTTCGGTCGAGCGCAAAACAGTTTCCTCATGTTCATCAGATCAGATCGTTCCCACGCTCTGCGTGGGAACGCATCCCGTGACGCTCTGCGTCACAAAGCGGACGCAGAGCGTCCATGGCGGCATTCCCACGCGGAGCGTGGGAACGATCAGGTCAGAGGATCCGCACGCGCAACGAGCGGCCTTTGATCTTGCCGTCATTCAAACGCTGCAACGCCTGCTTGGCGATCCCGCGCTCAACAGCCACGAACGCCTGGAAATCAAAGATCGCGATCTTGCCGACTTGGGCACCCGGAATCCCGGCGTCACCGGTCAGTGCGCCAAGGATGTCGCCTGGGCGCACCTTGTCTTTACGGCCGGCGGCGATGCACAGCGTGCTCATCTGTGGCAGCAACGGGCCACCGCTTTGCGGCTTGAGGTTGTCCAGTTGGTCCCAGTTCAGCGGCGACTTTTGCAGTTGCTCAATGGCTTGGGCACGGTGGGCTTCGGACGGCGCCACCAGGCTGATCGCAATACCGGTCTCACCGGCGCGACCGGTACGGCCTACGCGGTGGATGTGGATTTCCGAGTCGCGGGCCAGTTCGACGTTGATCACCATGTCCAGGGAGTCAATGTCCAGGCCACGGGCGGCGACGTCGGTCGCCACCAGCACCGAAGTGCTGCGGTTGGCGAACATCGCCAGTACCTGGTCACGGTCGCGCTGCTCCAGGTCGCCATGCAGGCCGACGGCGGAAATGCCCTTGGCGGTCAGGTGATCCACAGTTTCCTGCACTTGCTGCTTGGTAAAGCAGAACGCCACGCACGACGCCGGGCGGAAGTGCGCCAGTACCTTGGTCACCGCGTCCATGCGCTCTTCCGGCGAGATCTCGTAGAAACGCTGCTCGATCTGGTCGTCGGAGTGGAAGGCTTCGGCCTTCACCTGCTGCGGCGCACGCATGAATTTGGAGGCCAGCTGCTTGATGCTCACCGGGTAGGTGGCTGAGAACAGCAGGGTTTGGCGGCGTGGCGGGGTCTTGCTGATGATGTCTTCGATGGCGTCGTAGAAGCCCATGTCGAGCATGCGGTCGGCTTCGTCGAGGATCAGCGTGTTCAAGCCGTCCAGTACCAGCGAACCTTTGCGCAAGTGTTGCTGGATACGGCCTGGCGTGCCGACGATGACGTGGGCGCCGTGTTCCAGCGAGGCGATCTGAGGGCCGAGGGACACGCCGCCACACAGGGTCAGTACCTTGATGTTGTCTTCGGCACGCGCCAGGCGACGGATTTCCTTGGCGACCTGGTCGGCCAGCTCACGCGTCGGGCACATCACCAGTGCCTGGCAGCCGAAGTAACGCGGGTTGATCGGGTTCAACAGGCCGATGCCGAAGGCGGCGGTCTTGCCGCTGCCGGTCTTGGCTTGGGCGATCAGGTCCAGCCCCTTGAGGATCACCGGCAAGCTTTGCGCCTGGATCTGCGTCATCTCGACGTAACCCAGCGAGTCGAGGTTAGCCAGCATGGCGGCGGACAGGGGCAAAGTATTAAAAGCGGTGGCGATGGTAGTCACGGGACTGGCTCTGCAAAACAAAATGTCGCGCAGTGTACCAGCCCTGTGGGATTTTCCCTGCAAGTTCTAGACGAGAAGCCTGTTAATGCTCAAGGTCGTGCTCGCGGCTGACCACCCGTTTGCCGTCTTTTGGCGACAGTTGCAGGAAGATCGCCGCCGCCAGCATGGCCATGATGCCCACGGTGAGGAAGGTCAGTTGGAACGCGCCCAGCACGCTTTCCACGCCGTCATTGCCAGCTTCGGCAGTAAAGCCGCCGAGCAGGGCACCGGCACAGGCTACGCCCAGGCTCAAGGACAATTGCGCCACCACCGAGAGCAAACTGTTGCCGCTGCTGGCCTGGGCGTCGTCGAGGTCGATCAGGGTGACGGTGTTCATCGCGGTAAATTGCAGCGAGTTGATCGCGCCCAGCACCGCCAGCATGCACAGCAGCAGCGGGTAGGGCGTGTGTTCGCTGACCAGGCCCATACTGGCCAGCATGATGCCCAGCGCCAGGGTGTTGCCGGTGAGCACAATGCGATAGCCCAGCCGCTCGATCAGTGGCCGGGCGATGGACTTGGCAAACATCGCCGCCGCCGCCAGGGGCAGCATGCTCATCCCGGCTTCGGAGGGCGAGTAACCCAGTGCCACCTGCAGCAGCAACGGCACCAGAAACGGCAGTGCGCCGCTGCCCAGCCGGGCGAACAGGTTGCCGAGGATGCCCACGGCAAAGGTGCGGGTCTTGAACAGTACCGGCGAGAACAGTGGGTTATCGATATGCCCGGCACGCAGCCAGTACGCGGCCAGGCAGGCGAGCCCGCCGAACAGCAGCAACATCACCCGCAGGTGCGGCAGGTGCAGTTCGCCCAGGCCTTCCATGGCGATGGTAATCAGCACCATCGCCGCGCCAAACAGCACAAACCCTACACTGTCAAAGCGCGTGCGTTCGCTGCCGCGCAAGTCGGGGATGAGTTTCCACACGGCGTAGCAACCGACCATGCCCACAGGCAGGTTGATCAGGAAGATCCAGTGCCAGGTCAGGTATTGCACCATCCAGCCGCCCATGGTCGGGCCGAGCAAGGGGCCGAGCAGGCCGGGAATGGTGATGAAGCCCATGATGCGTACGAGTTCGGAGCGCGGATAAGCACGCAAGACCACCAGCCGCCCGACCGGCAGCATCAGCGCGCCGCCCAAACCCTGGATGACCCGCGCGCCCACCAGCATGGTCAAGGTGCTCGACAAGGCGCACAGCAAGGAGCCAATGCTGAACAGCATGATCGCGCCGAAGAAGATTTTTTTGGTACCGAAGCGGTCGGCCACCCAGCCCGAAGCCGGGATCAGCAAGGCGACGGTGAGCATGTAGGCGATCACCACCCCTTGCATGCGCAGCGGGTTTTCCGCCAAGTCCCGCGCCATGGCCGGCAGGGCGGTGTTGAGAATCGTCCCGTCCAGCGACTGCATGAAGAAGGCAATCGCTACCACCCAGGGTAGCCAGCGGGCGGTCTTGGCATCGAGAGGGGCGCGATTCGGCATGTGAACCCTTTTATTAGCAGGCTATGTGTTGGCGATTATGCGCCATCCGTCGCCCCTTTTCCCACTGGCGGTTCGTCTAATTCCGACAGTGTTGCGTGCTCTCCCACCAGGAAATCCAACAGCGCACGGTGCACCGACATGGCCGCTTCGCGCGACTCCAGGTCGAGCAGATGGCCGGTGTGTTCGGCGACCGCAAAGCTGCTGCGGCCGACATAGCGCTTGAACAACTGGGCCTCGGCCGCCGGCGTGTATTCATCCAGTGCGCCATTGAGGAAGTGCACCGGGGTTTCGATCCGGGTCAGCGCCGGCAGGTAATTACCATCGCCCAAGGCCAGCACCTGATGGATATGGAAACGCGCCTGGCGGTACTCGGTGGTGGCCATGCTCGACAGGTGCCGATGGTTGTTGCGCTTGAGGCGCGGCGACAGGTATTTGCCGACGGTCTCATTGAGCAAGTGGCCGACGGCGGATTTGTCATCGGCTTCGATCAACACGCGCACGCGCTCCACGTAGTCGAGCATCGCCTGGTTGAGGTTGGGCGCCAGGGCCATCACCACCGAGCTTTCGATGGAGGGCGGGTTGTGGGCCAGGGTCAGCAAGGTGGAGATACCGCCCCAGGAGGCCGACACCAGATGGTTGACCTCGAAGCGCTCCACCAGCGCGCGCAGGATTTGCACCTCGTCGTCCTTGGTCACAAGCTCGAGGTCGGTGTTGTGCTCGCGCGAATAGCCGGAGAACGGCAGGTCGAACAGCAGCACATTGAAATGCTCCGCCAGGCATTTACTGGTTCGCGCGAAAGAGCGTGTGGTGGACAGCGCGCCGTTGACCATCAAGACAGTCTTTTTTTCCGAATCGTTTCCTAGCTGCTCAACATGAACGTTGTAGTGCTTGAACAGCTTCTCTATGACAAAACTTCCATGGTTCATGTCAACGCTCCAGCTTGCCCTTCCCGGGCAAGGTCATGCTCTCGTGGGGTGGGTGGCGGGATGCCACTAACCGTTATAACGAGGTTTTTTGCGGGCGACAACAGGCCGCACGGGGAGAAGTGTTAGATGGGATTTTGCGGTAGGAAGGGATGAAACGAGGTGTCTGAAATCAATACAAGCCTATGTGGGAGCTGGCTTGTCTGGTAGCTGGCCTATGTGGGAGCTGGCTTGCCTGCGATGGCATCACTGCGGTGTGACTGACACACCGAGGTGACTGCATCGCAGGCAAGCCAGCTCCCACACAAGCCCGCTCCCACAGGGGCGTTGTATTTACAGCGTTAGCGTCAGGCGCTTGACCAGCGCCCCCGGCAGCAGGTTGGACGAGGTATTGCGCTGGCTGTACGTACTCGCCGACAGCAGCAGTTCCCGTTCCGAGGTCAGCGCTTCAAGCTGCGAACCGAGCAGGCTGTAGACACTGTCATCAAACCGCATGGTGCTCACCGGCGCCATGATCTCACCGTCTTCGACCCAGAACGTGGCAAAGCGCGTCATGCCGGTCAGGCGTGCCGCCGGCAAGTCCGAGTAGTTCAGATACCACAGGTTGCTGATGTACAAGCCAGTGCCCAATTGCTTGAGGACATCGGCCTGGGGCAGGTTGCCTGCGGCCATCTGCAAGGCGCTGGGCGACTCGTCGCTGCTGGCGCCGTTGGTGCTCAGGCCATATTCGGCAGCACTGCGCGAGTTGATCAACTGGCCCTCGGCTTTACCGGCGTTGATCAGCGTGACATCACTGCGCGGGTAGCCTTCGGTGGAAAACGCCTGGCTCAGGGAGCCGCTGATCTGCTCATCGACCTTCACCAGTGGGCTCAGCGACTGCTCACCCGTGTAGAGCTTTTGCAAGCAACTGCCTTTGCTGGCGATGGCCTGGGCGGAAAACCCGCCCCACGTGACAATGCTGAAGATTTCTTCCAACGCCGCCGGGGCCAGGTAGGCGCGGTATTGGCCGGGAGGCAGCTTGCGCAACGGGCGGCCGAGGAACTCCAGCTGCTCACGCGCCCGCTGGAAACGCTCAGTGAACTCGGCGCTGTCCCAGGTGTGCCCGGCGTAGCTGGCTTTCACCGCTTCGCCGTTGGCGTGGAACAGGCTGAAATCGAAGTTGAAGCTATTGGCCTGATGCCAGCCGAACGCGCCGTCGGAACTGGCAAAGCCACGGCTGATGGGGCCGGCAGCGTAGAAGCCCACCAGGTCCACACCTTCGGCGGCCTGGCTGATATCTGCCAGCACCTGGGCCAGTTCCGGCAGCGGTCGCAGTTGTTCGTTGTGGTTTTGCCAGGCGTTGTGGTTCAGCAGCAGGTACGGATCCTGCGGCAACAATGGCAAGGTTTCGCGCAGTTGTTGCAGGCCGTCGGCCAGGCGCTGGCGATCCAGCTCCGGCTCACCGGCAAGGGTGATACCGAGGTCGGCGTGACGGCCATCGTTGATCAGCTTGAGGTTGAGGCTGGCCTGTTGCACCTGGCCCGCTTGACGCACCTTGGCGTGGTTGAAGCGCACGAACTCGGACGACTCGTCAGCGTAGCCCAGGTGAAACTGTTCCTTGTCGGTGACGGCTTGCTTGAGCCAACCCACCAGTGCCTTGAAGTTATTCATCAGGCATCTCCCCCGAACACGTCGATATCACTAAACACACACGCCGGTGAAGCGTGGCCCACGCGGATCACCTGGTTGGGTTCGCCTTTGCCGCAGTTGGGCGTGCCCAACACCTGGAAGGTGCTGGCGTCGCCGACGGCGCTGAGGTTGCGCCAGAACTGCGCGGAGATGGCGCGGTAGTTGGGGTTTTTGACCACGCCCTTGAGTTCGCCGTTTTCGATCAGCTGGCCCCACTCGCAACCGAACTGGAATTTATTGCGTGCGTCATCGATGGACCAGGAGCGGTTGGTGCTCATCAGAATGCCGTGCTCGATGCCGCTGACCAGCTCAGCCTGGGTCTTGTCGCCGGCCTCGATATTGAGGTTGGCCATGCGGTCGATGGGCGGCCGATTCCAGCCGCACGCGCGGCTGTTGGCCACGCCTGGCAGGTTCGCGCGAAATTGCGACAGCGCGCCACCCAAGGGCTTGAGCAGCAGGCCATCGCGTATCAGGAACTGCTTGCTGGCGGCCGTGCCGTCGTCGTCATGCCCATAGCTGGCGAGCTGTTCGGGGATGTCCGGGTCGAAGGTCACGTTGAGCAAGGGCGAGCCGTATTGCAGGTGGCCGAAGTCGCTGGCCTTCACAAAACTGGTGCCGGCGTAGTTACGCTCATCGCCCAGGATGCGGTCCAGTTCCAGCGGGTGGCCGATGGACTCGTGGATCTGCAGGATCATCTGGTCGGGCATCAGCAGCAGGTCACGCGGGCCGTGGGGCGTGTTCGGCGCGAGCAGCAGTTGCAGGGCTTCATCGGCGACTGTGCGGGCGGCGCCGGCCAGGCCGAAGCGGCGAATCACGTTCGCACTGCCTTGCTGGCCGAAGTTGGTGCCGCCCAGGGTGCGGGTCTGGCTGTCGTTGCCGTCGAAGGCGGTGACGCTCAGGCCCGGAAAGACGAAACGCTGAGCCTGGCGCAGCTCGGCACCGGCGCTGTTGAGGTAGATCTGTTCAACCCGCGTGGTGCCCAGGCTGACTTCCCAACTGACCAGGCGCTCATCCTTGGGCACGCTGGCGGATTCATCGCCGAGCAGTTGGTAGCAGTCGCTCAGGGATGGGAAGGGCTGGTCGAGGTCGGGCGACAGGTAGTCGGCCACGTCACTGGAGACCTGTTGTGTGTGCAAGTCGAGCAGGGCATGGGGCGAAATCTGCCGGGCTTGCTGTTCGGCGCGCTCAAGGGCTGCTTGCAGGCCGGCGAGGGAAATGTCGTTGGTTGCTGCATAAGCTTCCACGCCGTTGAGGCGCACGGTGAGCATGGCGCCCTCGTCGTGGCTAAGGTGTGGCGGCTCGGCGACGTTCTTGCGTACCGACAGGTACTGGCCGGATTCGCGCACATAACGCAACGAGAAGAATTCGGCGCGGGTGCGCAGGGCACTGAAGTGTTGTTTGAGGGTGGGGTGGGCGTCGAACATCGGGACCTCCTTGAGGGCAGCGCAGTCCCAGAGGCTAGCATAGGTGATCGTTCCCACGCTCTGCGTGGGAATGCCGCCTTGGACGCTCTGCGTCCGCTTTTGAAGGTCGTGACGCAGAGCGTCACAGGATGCATTCCCACGCAGAGCGTGGGAACGATCAACGGGTTACTGCGCAGTAGGGCCGACTTCACGCATCGGCTTGCCACGCACCGGCGCATCGCCTGCCACGTAGTAGTCGGCAGTGCTGCGCGGCAGTGGCTTGCGGCCACGGATCTTGTCGGCGATTTTCTCGGCGATCATGATCGTCGGCGCGTTGAGGTTGCCGGTGGTGATGATCGGCATGATCGACGCATCCACAACACGCAGCCCCTGCATGCCATGCACGCGGCCTTCGGCATCCACTACAGCCATCTCGTCGGTGCCCATTTTGCACGAGCAGGACGGGTGGAACGCAGTTTCGGCGTGCTCGCGGATGAACTTGTCCAACTGCTCATCGGTTTGCACGTCAATGCCCGGGCTGATTTCACGGCCACGGTATTGATCCAGCGCCGGCTGCTGCATGATTTCGCGGGTCAGGCGGATGCCGTCACGGAATTCCTGCCAGTCCTGCTCGGTGGCCATGTAGTTGAAGAGGATGCTCGGGTAGTCCCGAGGGTTCTTCGACTTCAATTGCACGCGGCCACGGCTCGGCGAACGCATGGAACCCATGTGCGCCTGGAAACCGTGCTCTTTCACACCGTTGCTGCCGTTGTAGTTAATCGCGACCGGCAGGAAGTGGTACTGGATGTTCGGCCAATCGAAGTCTTCACGGGTACGGATAAAACCGCCCGCTTCGAACTGGTTGCTGGCGCCGATACCGGTGCCGTTGAACAGCCATTCGGCACCAATGGCCGGCTGGTTGTACCAGAGCAGCGATGGGTACAGCGACACTGGCTGAGTGCAGGCGTATTGCAGGTACAGCTCAAGGTGGTCCTGCAGGTTTTCGCCGACGCCGGGCAGGTCGTGGACCACCGGGATGTCGAGGCTTTCCAGCAGTTTGGCCGGGCCCACACCGGAGCGTTGCAGCAGTTGCGGCGAAGCGATTGCACCGCTGCACACCAGTACTTCTTTACGCGCACGGGCTTCAACACGTTCTTCAGCCGCGCCGATCAGGTAACGCACGCCTACGGCACGCTTGCCTTCAAACAATACTTTGTCGGTGAGGGCGTGGGTGACGATGGTCAGCGTCGAGCGCTTCTTGGCCGTGTCCAGGTAACCGCGTGCGGTGCTGGCGCGACGGCCTTTAGGCGTGACGGTACGGTCCATCGGGCCGAAGCCTTCTTGCTGGTAGCCGTTCAGGTCGTCGGTACGCGGGTAACCGGCCTGTACGCCGGCTTCAACCATCGCGTGGAACAGCGGGTTGTTGCCGGCTTTAGGCGTGGTCACGCTGACCGGGCCGTCGCCACCGTGGTAGTCGTTGGGGCCGATGTCGCGGGTTTCGGCTTTACGGAAGTACGGCAGGCAGTCGAGGTAGGTCCAGTTTTCCAGACCTGGCAGTTTTGCCCAGTTGTCGTAGTCCATGGCGTTGCCACGGATGTAGCACATGCCGTTGATCAGCGAAGAACCACCCAGGCCTTTGCCGCGACCGCATTCCATCCGACGGCCGTCCATGTGTGGCTCAGGGTCGGTTTCGTAGGCCCAGTTGTAGCGACGGCCTTGCAGCGGGAACGCCAGCGCGGCAGGCATTTGGGTACGGAAGTCAAAACGGTAGTCCGGGCCGCCGGCTTCCAGCAGCAGGACGGTGACGCCTTCGTCTTCGGTCAGACGGGTCGCCAGGGTGTTACCGGCGGAGCCGGCACCCACAATGATGTAATCGTATTCTTGGGACATAAATGCACCCTCATATAAGTGGTTCAAGCTGCTTTTGTGGCGAGGGAGCTTGCTCCCGCTCGACTGCGCAGCAGTCGCAAAACCAGCGAACGAGTTCGGTCTGGAGAACTGCGGGGCCTGGGATGGGGCTGCTGCGCAGCCCAACGGGAGCAAGCTCCCTCGCCACAAAGGCGACTCCCAGGCGCCTGTGGTTTAGAACACCGAGGCGTAGTCGCCCAGCTCAACCTGTACCGATTTGATGCGGGTGAAGTTGTTCAGCGAGCTGATACCGTTCTCACGGCCAACGCCCGACTGCTTGTAGCCGCCAACCGGCATCTTGGCGTCGGATTCGCCCCAGGCGTTGATCCAGCAGATACCCGCTTCCAGCTGATGAATCACGCGGTGGGCGCGGTTCAGGTCCTTGGTCACCAAACCTGCGGCCAGGCCGAAATCGGTGTCGTTGGCGCGGCGGATCACTTCTTCTTCGGTCTCGTAAGTGAGGATGCTCATTACTGGGCCGAAGATTTCTTCACGGACGATGGTCATTTCGTCGGTGCAGTCGGTGAACACAGTCGGGGCCACATAGGCGCCTTTGGCGAATTCGCCGTCGGTCAGGCGGTCGCCGCCGCACAGTACGCGGGCGCCTTCTTCCTTGCCTTTGGCGATGTAGCCGAGCACGCTTTCCATGTGGGCGAAGCTGACCAGCGGGCCGAAGTTGGTGTTTTCGTCTTGTGGGTTGCCAACACGAATGCGCGCAACACGCTCAACGATCTTGGCTTCGAACGCCGCTTGCAGGTGTTTCGGCACGAACACGCGAGTGCCGTTGGTGCAGACCTGACCGGAGCTGTAGAAGTTGGCCATCATGGCGATGTCGGCGGCGCGATCCAGGTCGGCATCTTCGAACACGATCAGCGGCGACTTGCCGCCCAGTTCCATGGTCACTTCTTTGAGCGAGGAGCTCGAAGCGCTGGCCATGACTTTTTTGCCGGTGTCGGTGCCGCCGGTGAACGAGACTTTCTCGATGCGCGGGTGCTCGGTCAGCCAAGTGCCGACTTCACGGCCGCTGCCGGTCAGCACGTTGAACACACCGGCTGGAACGCCAGCTTCGGTGTAGATCTCGGCCAGTTTCAGGGTGGTCAGCGAAGTGACTTCGCTTGGCTTGAAGATCATCGCGTTACCCGCCGCCAGGGCCGGTGCGGATTTCCACAGGGCGATCTGGATCGGGTAGTTCCACGCGCCGATACCGGCTACTACGCCCAGCGGCTCGCGGCGGGTGTAGACGAACGAAGTGTCGCGCAACGGGATCTGCTCGCCTTCGATGGCTGGCACCAGGCCTGCGTAGTATTCCAGCACGTCTGCACCGGTGACGATGTCGACGTATTGGGTTTCGGAGAAGGCTTTACCGGTGTCCAGGGTTTCCAGGGCGGCCAGCTCATCGTTGCGCTCGCGCAGGATGTCGACGGCACGGCGCAGGATGCGCGAACGCTCCATGGCGGTCATGGCGGCCCAGATTTTCTGGCCTTTTTCAGCGCTGACCACGGCACGTTCCACGTCTTCCTTGGTGGCGCGTTGCACTTGGGCGAGAACTTCACCGTTAGCCGGGTTGATGGCTTCGAAGGTGGCATCGCTGCCAGCGTCGCTGTAGCCGCCGTCAATGTAGAGTTTTTGCAGTTCGAAACGGGCCATAAAGTCCTCGCAAGTGCATAAGTGGTTGGCGTTACCCGCCGAAAGTGGGCCATGGGGTTGTGGCAACACTGAGCGGCAGACGTTCAGGGGTTGAGCGTTTATGTGTGCTCTAACTCACCTGCTTGGCCAATTGGAAATCCATGTATTCGTAAGCGATCCGTTGCGCCTGCTCCGTGTCGAAAGCGTCTCCCGACAGGGCGCCGCGCAACCACAAACCGTCGATCAGGGCCGCCAGGCCTCTGGCTGCTTTGCGTGCGTGCGGCAGCGGTAGCACTCGGCGGAACTGGCAGCACAGGTTGGAATACAGACGTTGATCGTTGATCCGCTGCAACCTGTGCAATGACGGGTGGTGCATGCTGGTGGCCCAGAAGGCCAGCCAGGTTTTCATTGCCGGTCCGTTGACCTGGCTGGCGTCGAAGTTGCCCTCGATGATCACCCGAAGGTGCGCCCGTGGGCTGTCGTCCTTCAGCGCAAGCCTGCGTTCGTGGACGTTCTCGATCAGCACATTCATCAAGTACCGCATCGTTGCGGCGATCAGGCCGTTCTTGTCCTGAAAGTAGTGACTGATGATGCCGTTCGAGACGCCGGCCAAACGGGCGATCAGCGCAATGCTGGCATCTCCCATTCCAACCTGATCGATGGCCGTCAAGGTGGCTTCGATCAACTGCTGGCGGCGTATGGGTTGCATACCGACCTTGGGCATGTAGCACCTCTCCTTAGGCCTGCCGTTGGGCGTTAAACGTCCGTCGGCTTGATGGCCAGTCTATTTTGTTTTGATTGAACGTTCAATCAACAAAGAATAAGATCTGCGACAAATGGTCGCTGCCTACAGATTTTTCCTACCTGTGAGCAACGTCCTCTGACACCTGCAAAAACCCTTGAAACAGGCCGTATCAGGGCCTGGCCACTGCCTAGGCGCGGCTCAAGAATTTTCGGGGTGTCTTTATAACACCCGTCCGTCGACTGCCGAAAAATCGATGTCCCGGGATAACCGTTGCCTTGTGTTTCTCTCTCGCACTGCCCGGAGCATCTGCGCCATGAGTTCTGCCTCTCTTATAAAGACCCCGCCGGAAAAGGTCAGGGTCAACGGTTGGGTGTTCTACACCTCCACCGCGCTCATTCTGTTGTTGACCGCCATTCTGATCATCGCCCCGCAGGAGGCCGGGCGCATGCTCGGCGTAGCCCAGGCGTGGCTGTCGAAAAGCTTCGGCTGGTATTACATGGTGGTCATCGCTGCCTACCTGGTGTTTGTGGTCGGCCTGGCGTTTTCGTCCTACGGTAAATTGAAACTGGGCAGCAAGGACGACACCCCGGACTTCAGCTACGGCGCCTGGGCCGGCATGTTGTTCTCGTCGGGCATCGGCATCTCGCTGCTGTATTTCGGGGCTTCCGAGCCTTTGGATCACTACTTCAACCCGCCCGAAGGCGCCGCCGCCAGCAATGGCGCAGCCCGCCAGGCGTTGCAGTTGACGTTCCTGCACTGGGGCCTGCACGGCTGGGCGATTTATGCGCTGGTCGGCCTGGCCGTGGCGTACTTCGCGTACCGTCATAACCAGCCGTTGGCCTTGCGTTCGGCGCTGTACCCGCTGGTGGGCGAGCGTTGGGTCAAAGGCGCGGCCGGCCACGCGGTGGACGGCTTCGGCATGTTCGTGACCCTGCTGGGCCTGGTGACGAACCTGGGGATTGGTTCGATGCAAGTGTCGTCGGGGCTTGAAAACCTGTTCGGCATGCAGCACAGCAACACTAACCTGCTGATCGTGATCATCGTGATGAGCACCGTGGCGACCATCGCTGCCGTGTCGGGTGTGGAAAACGGCATTCGCCGCCTGTCCAACCTCAACATTGTGCTGTTCAGCGGCTTGCTGATCTTTGTGCTGTTGTTTGGCCCGACCTTGCACCTGCTCAATGGCCTGGTGCAGAACACCGGTGACTACCTCAACGGTATCGTGCTGAAAACCTTCGACCTGTATGTGTACGAAGGCGACGCCGACAAGACTGAACGCTGGATGGGCCTGTGGACCCTGTTCTACTGGGCCTGGTGGATTTCCTGGGCGCCATTTGTAGGCATGTTCATCGCGCGTATCTCCCGTGGTCGCACGGTGCGTGAGCTGGTGGCCGGCGTGCTGCTGATCCCGCTGGGCTTCACCCTGGCGTGGTTGTCGATCTTCGGTAACTCGGCGCTGGACCTGGTGCTGAACCACGGCGCAGTGGAGTTGGGCAAGACGGCGCTGGAGCAACCGTCGATGGCCATCTACCAACTGCTTGAGCATTACCCAGCGTCGAAAATCGTGATCGGCGTGTCGATCTTCGTGGGCTTTGTGCTGTTCCTGACCCCGGCGGATTCCGGCGCGGTGATGATGGCCAACCTTTCGTGCAAGGGCGGCAATGTGGATGAAGATGCGCCGCACTGGCTGCGGATCTTCTGGTCGGCGGTGATCACCCTGGTGACCATCGGCCTGCTGTTTGCGGGTAACTTCGAAGCCATGCAAACCATGGTGGTGCTGGCGGGGCTGCCGTTCTCGGTGGTGCTGATTTTCTTTATGTTCGGTTTGCACAAGGCGATGCGCCAGGATGTGGCCATCGAACAGGAGCAAGCGCAATTGGCCGAGCGCGGCCGTCGTGGTTTCAGCGAACGTTTGACTGCGCTGGACCTGCAACCGAGCCAGGGCACCGTGCAGCGCTTTATGGACAAACACGTTACGCCGGCGTTGGAAGAAGCGGCGAGTGCGCTGCGTGACCAAGGGCTGGAAGTGCAGACCTTGTTGGGTAAATCCAAGCGCTGCATCGGTGTGCGCATCGAGATGGAAGAGGGCAACCCGTTTGTCTATGAAGTGAGCCTGGATGCTTACTCCTCGGCACCGAGCGACCTGCCCGAAGAAGAGCGCACCCGTTACTACCGGGCCGAGGTCTACCTGCACAACGGACCTCAGGAATATGACCTGATGGGCTTCGCCCAGGAACAGATCACCCGGGACGTGCTCGATCAGTTTGAAAGCCATCGGCAGCTCCTTGGCCGTGTCTATAGCTGATAGTTGAGCCGAGCGGCGCCGTCACTGGCGCCGCTTTTCCAGGCTTGGAATGAGGTCAAATGTGGGAGCTGGCTTGCCTGCGATAGCGGTGGTGAATTCACTAAAGCTATCGCAGGCAAGCCAGCTCCCACATTGACCCAGTTTCTTCAGTTGGTTTTGCGGTACCGACTAGCCCAGGTTCTTGCCCAGCAGGGCATGGTACAGCTCGCTATCCCCCAAGATTCCCACCACCTGGTTGTTGTTATGCAACACCAGCTTGTTCCCCGTGTGATACCGAATCTGCAACGCATCGCGCATGCCGATATTGGAATCCACCAGCGTCGGTACCCGGCCCAAACCTTCCACCGGTTGCCCCGGCGCCCAGTTCTGCAGGTTCAACGGCGTGCCGTTCTGGCGTGCGCCCTTGATCACATTGCCTTCGGCCAGGTCCAGCCACGAATCGCCGCCCGGGTCCAGGCTGATGGAGCCGTTGACGTGGGTGCAGTTCTCTACGGTACGCATCAGGCTGCGCCCGCACAGCACGTTCAGCGGGTTGGTATGGGCGACGAAGGTGCGCACATAGTCGTCCGCCGGGTTCAGCACAATCTCTTCCGGCACGCTGTACTGGATGATCTTGCCGTCTTTCATGATCGCGATGCGGCTGCCGAGTTTCAGCGCCTCATCCAGGTCGTGGCTCACGAACACGATGGTCTTGCTCAGCTTGCGTTGCAGCTCCAGCAGCTCATCTTGCAGGCCTTGGCGGATCAGCGGGTCGAGGGCCGAGAAGGGTTCGTCCATCAGCAGGATATCGGCGTCCATCGCCAAGGCGCGGGCCAGGCCGACGCGCTGCTGCATGCCGCCGGACAGCTCGTCGGGCTTCTTGTTACGCCATTGGGCCAGGCCCACCAGTTCGAGTTTTTCATCCACCAGCGCGCGGCGTTCTTTCTCCGGGCGGCCCTGCATCTCGAGGCCAAAGCTGATGTTCTCGCGCACCGTCAGCCACGGCATCAGCGCGAACTTCTGGAACACCATGGCGATGCGCTTGGTGCGCATCATTTTCAGCTCGGCGGGCGTGCAGGACGCAATGTCGATCTGGCGGCCTTCGTGCTCCACAAACAGCTGGCCGCGGCTTACGGTGTTGAGGCCGTTGATGCAGCGCAGCAGGCTCGACTTGCCGGAGCCGGACAGGCCCATCAGCACGCAGATCTCGCCCTTCTCAATGTCCAGGCTGGCTTTTTCAACGCCGACGATCTGCCCGGTCTTTTTCAGGATCTCGTTACGGCTCATGCCCTGGTCCAGCAGCTTGAGCGCTTCGCGTGGGTCTTTGGAGAAGATCACGTCGACATTGTCGAATCGGATAATGCTCATGCATCACCCCCTACTTTAGCGTCGGGTTGTTTGCAGATGCGGTCGAGCATGATGGCCAGCAATACGATTGCCAGGCCGGCTTCAAAGCCCAGGGCAATGTCGGCGGTGTTGAGTGCGTTGACCACCGGCTTGCCGAGGCCGTCGGCGCCCACCAGGGCCGCGATCACCACCATCGACAACGACAGCATGATGCATTGGGTAATGCCGGCGGCAATGCTCGGCATGGCGTGGGGCAGTTCAATGCGTGAGAGCAACTGACGGCGCGAGCAGCCAAAGGCCTTGCCGGCGTCCATCAACTCTTGCGGTACATCGCGGATACCCAGGTAGGTCAGGCGGATAGGCGCGGCAATCGCGAACACCACCGTGGAGATCAAGCCAGGCACCACACCCAGCCCGAAGAGGGTCAGGGTAGGGATGAGGTAGACGAAGGTCGGTACGGTCTGCATCAGATCGAGCACCGGCCGCATCATGGTGTAGAACAGCGGTTTGTGTGCGGCAACAATGCCCAGCGGCACACCGATGACCACGCAGACCAGGGTGGCGAACAACACCTGCGCGAGGGTTTCCATGGTTTCCTGCCAGTACCCCAGGTTGAGGATCAGCAGGAAGGAGGCGATGACAAAAACGGTCAGGCCCCATTTACGTTGAATAAAGTGAGCCAGCAGCGCAATCAGACCGATCAATGCCAGCGGATTGAACCAGGTCAGCGCGAACGTCACGCCGTGGATCATCGTTTCCAGGGTCGATGCGATGGCGTCGAAGTAGTTGGCACCATGTTTGGTCAACCATTCGACGAAGGCAGCGATGTACTGGCCTAGTGGGATTTTCTGTTCAGTCAGCATGGTAGTGAATGTCCACATGCGAAGGGGAAAACATCCCGGGGCAGCGCACCGCCCCGGGGTCAGCACTTACTTGGCGAGGTATTCCTTGACGGCCTCCAGACCGGGTTTGCCATCAACCGTGGTCACACCGGCGAGCCAGGTGTCGAGCACTTGCGGGTTCTTCTTCAGCCAGGCTTTGGCTGCGGCGTCGGGCTTCATCTTGTCGTCGAGGACGTTACCCATCAGGGTGCTTTCCATGTTCAAGGTGAACGACAGGTTTTTCAGCAACTGGCCGACGTTGCTGCATTCCTGGGTGTAGCCCTTGCGAACGTTGGTGTAGATGGTGGCCTGGCCGTAGTTGGGGCCGAACGAGTCGTCTCCGCCGGTCAGGTACTTCATCTTGAAGCGGGTGTTCATCGGGTGCGGTTCCCAGCCCAGGAACACGATGGCCTGGTCACGCTTGGAGGCGCGTTCCACCTGCGAGAGCATCCCGGCTTCGCTGGACTCAACCACTTTGAAACCCGCGGTTTTCAGGCCGAAGGCGTCTTTGTCGATGAGGGTCTGGATAGTGCGGTTGCCGTCGTTACCCGGCTCGATGCCGTAGATCTTGCCGCCCAGCTCATCCTTGAATTTGGCGATGTCGGCGAAGTCTTTGAGGCCCTTGTTGTACAGCGCCTCCGGGACCGCCAGGGTGTACTTGGCGTTTTCCAGGTTGGCGCGCACGGTTTCCACGGTGCCGGCATCACGGTATTGCTTGATGTCGTTTTCCATGGTCGGCATCCAGTTGCCGAGGAAGATGTCCATGTTCTTGCCGTCGGCCAGGGACTTGTAGGTCACCGGTACCGAAATCATCGTGGTGCGCGGTTTATAGCCAAGGCCCTTGAGGACTTCGCTGGTGGTCGCGGTGGTGACAGTGATGTCGGTCCAGCCGACATCGGAGAAGTTAACGGTCTTGCACTGTTCCGGTTCTGCAGCGTGTGCCAGGACTGGCAGACTCAGCATGGCGGCCAACAACAACGAGGGTGAACCTTTCATCGGGGTAGACTCCTGTGTCTTTTCTGGCGGCATTCGCCGCGCTTTATAAGTGTTGCGGTTGGGGCGTGCATCGAGGCGACGGCACGGTGCCTTGCAAACGAGTCGAGACTGATCATGTACCAGTGAAAATCTGACGCCTACAGGGGGCGTCGTATCCAGTACAGGGATGGTCGTATCCAGTGTCGGTGACGTCGCTTACAGATTTTTCCAATGGCAAAACCGCAGTTTTTACCGATCTGAACCGCTAAAAACGGCCAAAATGCCCGATCGCACGAGAGCGGCGTTGTTGAGCATGGTTACGTCGGTGTGAGACGCCGTGAAGGCAAGCAAAAGCTTGATGATGCCGCCATCTGGGCGATCTGAGCGTAGCACCTCGTTCAAGCCTGGCCGTGCTTATCGAGGAGTTCTACCGCAATGGCTATCAGTGTTTTCGACCTGTTCAAGATCGGCATCGGGCCTTCTAGTTCTCACACCGTCGGCCCCATGCGCGCCGCAGCGTTGTTCGTTCAGCACTTGCGTGAACGTGGAGTGTTGGAACAAGTACGTCGCGTTGAAGTTCAGCTATATGGCTCGTTGTCGGCCACCGGCATCGGCCATGGCAGCGACACGGCGACCATCATGGGCCTGATGGGCGAGTGGCCGGACGCAATTGACCCGGCGCAAATCGGCCTGCGTATTCACACCCTGCGCGAGACCGACACGCTCTTGCTCGACGGCCGCCTGCCGGTGCCCTTCGTGTGGGCACGCGACATGCGCCTGCTCGACGAAAACCTGCCGTTCCACCCCAACGCCATGACTCTGGTGGTGTTCGATGATGACGGCGAGCTGCACCGCGGCACCTACTATTCAGTCGGTGGTGGTTTTGTGGTGGACGAGGCCCAGGCGCAGAGCGGCGTGGCCGATATGGACCGTACCGAACTGCCGTATGATTTTTCCAGTGCTGTGGAGCTGTTGCAGTTGTGCAAGACCCACAACCTGCGCGTCGCCGAACTAATGTTGGCCAACGAAAAAACCTGGCGCAGCGAAGACGAAATCCGCAGTGGCCTGATGAAGCTCTGGCGCGCCATGCAAGACTGCGTGGAGCAGGGCCTCAAGCACGAAGGCATCCTGCCCGGTGGCCTGAATGTGCGTCGCCGCGCCGCCAAGTTGCACCGCAGTTTGCAGGAGCTGGGCAAACCGAACGTGATTGGCTCGACCTTGAGCGCCATGGAGTGGGTCAACCTCTTCGCCCTGGCGGTCAATGAAGAAAACGCCGCCGGTGGGCGCATGGTCACCGCCCCCACCAATGGCGCGGCGGGGATTATTCCTGCGGTGCTGCACTACTTTATGAAGTTCAGCGAAGAAGTCACCGAAGCCAACGTGGTCGACTATTTGCTGAGCGCTGCGGCCGTCGGGATTCTGTGCAAGAAAAACGCCTCGATTTCCGGCGCCGAAGTCGGCTGCCAGGGTGAAGTCGGTTCAGCCTGTGCCATGGCCGCTGCGGGACTTGCCGAGATCCTCGGCGCCACGCCGGAGCAACTGTGCAACGCCGCCGAAATTGGCCTGGAACATAACCTCGGCCTGACCTGCGACCCGGTCGGCGGGCTGGTGCAAGTGCCGTGCATCGAGCGCAACGCGATTGCGGCGGTGAAGGCGATCAACGCCGCGCAGATGGCGCTGCGCGGTGATGGTCAGCACTTTATTTCCCTTGACCGGGTGATCCGCACCATGCGCGATACCGGCGCGGATATGCATGACAAGTACAAAGAGACTTCGCGGGGTGGTTTGGCCGTCAGCGCAGTAGAGTGTTGATTCACTAATGCCGCCATCGCAGGCAAGCCAGCTCCCACATTTGGAATGCATTCTCCTGTGGGAGCTGGCTTGCCTGCGATAGCGGTAGTTGCAGCACCACTGCTCATAAAGTGAACACCCGAACCCAAAAGCGCCACCTTTTAGCGCGTCGCAAATAGATAAGTAGCTTGCGAACGATTCCGTGCCTCACCACTCGTCACCCGTGCGTGCGGTGACAGACTTTTCCCACGCCCGCAAAGCGCCTTCCCACAAGTGCTACCGATCTGCTCACACCCCAGAGCAGGGCCGGTCTGACGTCCATTTCTGGCCATATTCCGCACTCCCCGCGCGGGCTTATATAGACGCGTCATCAGGTCGTTTTTAGGAGTTATTGGATGGCCATTCAATTTTAGGCATGGCATTTGCTCTACCCATTCAAAGCCTCGCTCCTTGCTGGAGACGAACGCAATAACAAGAGCCTCGCCTGAGGCCATCACCCGCTTTGTGTGAGGAGATACCGCGATGACGTCGTTCAACTCCGGGGCCCAACCCCAGAACCGTGCGCCTCAATCCATCGGCTTTTTGCTGCTGGACAATTTCACGCTGATTTCCCTGGCTTCGGCAGTGGAACCGCTGCGCATGGCCAACCAGCTGTCCGGCCGCGAGCTGTATCGCTGGACAACCCTGAGTGTCGACGGCAACCAAGTGTGGGCCAGCGACGGTCTGCAAATCACCCCCGATGCCTCCATGCATAAAGCCCCGGCCCTGGACACTGTGATTGTGTGCGGTGGCGTGGGAATCCAGCGTACCGTTACCCGTGAGCACGTGTCGTGGCTGCAAAGCCAGGCGCGCCAGTCGCGTCGCCTCGGCGCCGTGTGCACTGGCAGTTGGGCCCTGGCCTGCGCCGGTTTGCTCGACGGTTTCGATTGCAGCGTGCACTGGGAATGCCTGGCGTCGATGCAGGAAGCCTTCCCGCGCGTGGCCATGAGCACGCGCCTGTTCACCCTCGACCGTAACCGCTTTACCAGCTCGGGCGGCACCGCGCCGCTGGACATGATGCTGCACCTGATCAGCCGCGACCACGGCCGTGAATTGTCGGCCGCCATCTCCGAGATGTTTGTGTACGAGCGCATCCGCAATGAACAGGATCACCAGCGCGTGCCGCTCAAGCACATGCTCGGCACCAACCAGCCGAAACTGCAGGAAATCGTCGCGCTGATGGAAGCCAACCTCGAAGAGCCGATCGACCTGGACGAACTGGCGGTGTACGTCGCCGTGTCGCGCCGCCAACTGGAGCGGTTGTTCCAGAAATACCTGCACTGCTCGCCATCGCGCTACTACCTCAAGCTGCGCCTGATTCGCGCGCGGCAATTGCTCAAGCAAACGCCGATGTCGATCATCGAAGTAGCGTCGGTGTGCGGGTTTGTGTCCACGCCGCACTTCTCCAAGTGCTACCGCGAATACTTCGGCATTCCGCCACGCGATGAGCGCGTAGGTTCCAACACGACCCAGCAAGTGGCGATGATGCCGATTCCGCAGGCGTTGGTGCTGTCACCGTTGTCGGGGCCGATGTCGGCGTTGAGCCAGGCGCGTAATGAGTCGACGTTTGCCAGTGTAAGGCTTTAGACCGAGGTGGCTTTATCGCAGCGATGCGGCGACCCGACAAGCCAGCTCCCACATTTGAATTGTGAACCCAGTCAAATGTGGGAGCTGGCTTGCCTGCGATAGCGGTCTATCAGGCGCCCGAGCTCTGCTTGAACTGCACCAAAGCCGGCAACAACTGCTTGTCGATCGCCTGGCGCACCGCCGGCAAAATCGTCGCGCTGCCGGTGTACATCTGCTCCACCATGCCCTTGAGTGCCTTGGCCCGTGCGGCACTCAAACCGCGCACCGCACACTCGCAAGCCTGTTCGGCGCTGGCGCCGCTGGATACCTCGAAACCCAGCGAGCGCAGCTGGCTCAGCAGGTCATCCTGGTCAATCAAGTCCGCGTGCATCATGACGTTTATCCTGGTGTAGGGAACGGGATTGAATGGGATTCTGGTAGGCCCTCGGCCGGTCGGCAAGGGCAGAATCGGCGAATGGCTCAGATGGCTATGAACAGGTCGTTTTCGGGTCATTTACCGATAGCAACAATAGGCACACTGGAGGCCAGGCACGCACCTTGAAGGTTTGGTCACCCTCGGGATGTCACGCTCACACCAAGCACTCTGCCCCGATCCAGTCACGGCTGGCCCGGGGCTTTTTTTGGCTGGGGTTTGTGGGAGCTGGCTTGCCTGCGATGGCCGCACCCCGGTCTACCTCTGCAACACCAATATCCGGGACAACAACTCATCCCGATCAATGTAACAACCCTGAAAATGCCGCGCCCCCGAAGCCGGGTCAAACGCATTGCGCGCATGCAAGGTGCGGCGGTTATCAAAGCACCACAGCTCACCCGGATTCAGGCGTTTGACCAGTCGAAAACGGTCTTCCCGCGTCATCGCAATAAAGCGCCGATACGCCCGATACAACAACGGCATCTGCTCCACCGGTGCCTCAAACGGCCCGCGCAAAAAATTGGCCATGCGGATCTCCGCCACATCGCCCAAGGCATCCAGCGCAATGATCGGGGCCAGGCGGCGGTAGTCGCTGTGCCGGTCTTTATTGCGAAACTCCACCGGGATTTCACACAGGGCGCGAAACGCCTCGGGGTCTTCGCTTCGCAGCGCATGGGCGATGGCAAACCCATCGACAAAAATGCTCTCGCCGCCGGTAGCTTCGTTCACCAGGCAATGCAGAAACTGCAGCCCCGGCTGCAACTCCCGCGTCGGCAAGTCGCTGTGCAGCGGCAGGTTGAAAGCGGTGTAAGCATTGCTGTCGGCATCGGCCTTGGACTGCACGTTGAACAGCACGCCGAAGTTGCTCTCGCGGATAAACGAAATACGCTTGGCGATCAGTGCCAGCGAGCCTGGTTCGGTGGGCACGCCACGGATTTGCGTAAGGCCGCCGTCACGCAAGGCCAGCAGCCATTGCAACAGGGCTTTGGGGTCTTCCATCACCGCTGAGTATTCAAATATGGGCAGTTCGAAGGTGCTGCCCCACAGTTGCGACTGGGGTTTGGCAGCGCGGCGTTCGGCGCGTGATTGATCGTCATAGGCATGGGCGCGCAACCAGCCTGGATCGTACTGGCTGCGATGGCCGTACCATTCCACGCACAGAAAACCTTGATCGATGTGCGCGCTTAGGGCGCGCAGATGCTCGTCCACATCGACAATTTCCAGCACCTGCTCGCGGGTCACGCTGTACACGCATTGGGCACAGGGGCAGTTGTCCCGCAGCCACTGATGATGGAACGGGCTGACCCGCCCATCGGCCCACTGCACGCGAATCTGGTTGTCCAGTACCTGCGCCTCGGCAAGGTCGCAGATCTTCGGGTAAGTACGGAAATCGGCAACAGCGGCGGCGGTTTGCATGGTGATTCCTTATTGTTTTTTGGGTGGTAATCCGATCACTCGGCCCAGCAAGGCAGGGCGCGGCAGGTCGGCCTGTTCGGCACTGATGGTTGCCAGTTTCTCCAGCGTGGCCTCGGTAAACGGCGCTGAATGCGGCCCCGCCAGATCGACGTGCAGCAGCATCTGTTCGTTGCCGGCCAACTCCTTCGTGTCGCCCACAAGGTGCAGGCTGTGATAGAGGTGCAGGCGCTTGGCGTCGTGGGCGATCAGTTGGGTGTGCACTTCGACCTCGGCGCCGAGTTTTACTTCGTGCAGGTAGTTCAGGTGCAGTTCCAGGGTGAACAGCGAGTGGCCGCTGGCTTCGCGGTTTTCGCTGTCCAGCCCGAGGGTGTCCATCAGCGCGTCGGTGGCGTAGCTGAAGATCAGCAGGTAAAACGCATCACGCAGGTGGCCGTTGTAATCCACCCAGTCGGGCTGGATGTGGGTGGTGTAGGTGGTCAGTGCAGGCATCACATATATTCCAGAATGTATGCAGTCAAAATGTGGGAGCTGGCTTGCCTGCGATGGCGATGGTGAATTTTGCATCGCTATCTCAGGCAAGCCAGCTCCCACACAGATCAACAGCGGTTATTCAGCGAAGCTCATGCCGTGTTTGGCTTTGGTGGTTTTCACCGCTTCCAATACCGCCAGCAAGCAATCATCACGATAGCGCTCCAGCGCCGAAATGCTGTGCTTACCCAGCTGATCGCTGGTGCCGTCGACCACATCGTCAATCAACTTGTCGGTCAGCTCCGGCGCCGGTAAATACGTCCACGGCAACTGCAACGCCGGGCCGAACTGGGCCATGAAGTGGCGCATTCCGGCATCACCGCCCGCGAGGGTGTAAGTCAGGAATGTGCCCATGAACGACCAGCGCAAACCGGCGCCAAAACGGATCGCATCGTCGATCTCGCCCGTGGTTGCCACGCCATCATTGACCAGGTGCAACGCCTCACGCCACAGCGCTTCGAGCAAGCGGTCAGCGATAAACCCCGGCACTTCCTTACGCACATGCAGCGGGCGCATGCCGAGGGATTCATACACCTTGATCGCTGCCTGAATTGCCTCCGGCGCGGTGTTCTTTCCGCCCACCACTTCCACCAGCGGCAACAGGTAAACCGGGTTGAAGGGGTGGCCGACCACACAGCGTTCCGGGTGGGTGGAACCTTCGTAGAACTCGCTCGGCAACAGACCTGAAGTGCTCGAGCCAATCAGCGCATTCGGCTTGGCCGCTGCGCTGATCTTGCTGTGCAGTTCGAGTTTCAGCTCCAGGCGTTCCGGGGCGCTTTCCTGGATGAAGTCGGCGTCTTTTACGCATTCCTCAATGGTGGTTACAAAGCGCAGGCGATCCTGAGAGGCGCCCGGCGCCAGGCCTTGTTTCTCCAAGGCGCCCCAGGCGTTGGCAACGCGCTTGCGCAGGGCCGCTTCGGCGCCAGGCGCCGGGTCCCAGGCGACCACATCCAGGCCGTGGGCCAGGGCGCGGGACACCCAGCCGCTGCCGATAACGCCGCTGCCGAGGGCGGCGAAGGTTTTGATTTCAGTGATAAAGCTCATGTCGACAATCCCTGAGTAATTCGGTGATCAAGGTGGGAGCTGGCTTGTCGAATCGTCGCACCGCTGCGATATCGGTGTATCAGTTGGTGCATTCGGTGCAGGTGTACCGCTATCGCGGGCAAGCCCGGCTCCCACAGGGTTTTGTGGTGTCTGAGTTAGCCGCGCTTGGTCAGGCCCATCTTGATTCGGCCCTCCGCCGGGGTCATGACCCGCGCGCCCAGGCGGCTGAGGATTTCACTCGCGCGCTCCACCAGTTGGCCATTAGTGGCGAGCACGCCTTTGTCCAGCCACAGGTTGTCTTCCAGGCCGACCCGCACGTTGCCGCCCAGCAGCACCGCTTGCGCCGCCATGGGCATTTGCATGCGGCCGATACCGAAGCCAGCCCACACGGCGTCGGCAGGCAGGTTGTCGACCATGGCTTTCATGGTGGTGGTGTCGGCCGGTGCGCCCCATGGGATGCCCAGGCACAGCTGGAACAGCGGGTTGTCGAGCAAACCTTCCTTGATCATCTGCTTGGCAAACCACAGGTGGCCGGTGTCGAAAATTTCCAACTCGGCCTTAACGCCCAGCTCTTGAATACGCTTGGCGCCCGCCCGCAGTTGCGCCGGGGTAGAGACGTAAATGGTGTCGCCATCGCCGAAGTTGAGCGTGCCGCAGTCCAGGGTGCAGATCTCCGGCAGCAACTCCTCAACATGGGCCAGGCGCGTCAGCGGGCCGACCAGGTCGGTGTTGGGGCCGAACTCCATCGGGTTCTCGCCGCCGCCGATTTCCAGGTCGCCGCCCATACCGGCGGTGAGGTTGACGATGATGTCGATGTCGGCCTCGCGGATGCGCTCCATCACTTCGCGATACAGCGCCACGTCGCGGCTGAACTTGCCGGTTTGCGGGTCACGCACATGGCAGTGCACCACGGTGGCGCCGGCCTTGGCGGCTTCCACTGCGGCTGCGGCGATTTGTTTGGGAGTGACCGGCACGTGCGGGCTGCGGCTGGTCGTGTCGCCAGCACCGGTGAGTGCGCAGGTGATGATGACGTCGTGGTTCATGAGGCGGTTCCTTACAGGCGGGCGTAGTGATGCCGTTCGCAGCCAACAGCGGCTGCGATACGGTGATGCGAATCAGGTTATTTGCTGGTCAGTTGCAGGTTGGCCGCAGCCGGTTTGCCGTCGAAGGTGGTCACGCCTTCGAGCCAGCGCTGCTGGTCTTGCGGGTGGTCCTTGAGCCACTGCTTGGCCGACTCGAGGGCATCTTTGTGATCCAGCAACGGCTGCATCATTCGGCTCTCGTCGGCGGCGGTGAACGTCAGGTTGGTCAGCAGTTTGTGCACGTTGGGGCACTGCTCGGCGTAAGTCGGCGAAGTCACGCTCCACACTGTGGCCATGCCTTCGTTCGGGCCAAGGGCGTCGTCGCTGCCGGTGAGGTAAGTCATGGCGACGTTGACGTTCATCGGGTGCGGCGCCCAGCCGAAGAACACCACGGCCTCCTTGCGGCGCACGGCGCGGTCGACGGCGGCGAGCATCCCCGCTTCGCTGGACTCCACCAACTGGAACTTGCCGAGGCCGAACTGGTTCTTGGCGATCATCGCCTTGATCTGGGTATTGGCGCCCGAGCCTGGCTCGATGCCGTAGATCTTGCCGCCCAGTTCTTTTTCAAACTTGGCGATATCGGCGAAGGTTTTCAGGCCTTTATCCGCCAGGTAAGTCGGCACCGCTAGGGTGGCGCGCGCATCTTCCAGGCTGGGTTTGTCGAGGACTTTGACTTGCTTGGCGTCCACAAACGGCGTGATGGTCTGGGTCATCAGCGGGTTCCAGTAGCCCAGGAACATATCCAGGCGCTGGTCGCGGATACCGGCGAAGATGATTTGCTGGGAAGCGCTGGTTTGTTTGGTCTTGTAGCCGAGGCCGTCGAGCAACACTTGGGTCATGGCGCTGGTGGCGATTACGTCGGTCCAGTTCACCACGCCCATGCGCACGTTCCGGCAAGACTCTGCGTCGGCCGCGAGTACGCTGGTGCTTAAGATGGCGCTGGCGCTGAGTGCAAGCACGCAGCGGCTGATCAGTCGGTTCATGGTGGATCCCTCGGCAGGTCGTTATTGTGGGTGCCGGCGTCTTTGTGCGCCGTGGGATCAAGTTACGCAGCTTGAGGGGAGGCAAAGCGCACGGCGGCGACCAGCTCTTGCACTGCAGCGACCTGTGCTCTTGAATGGCCGGTTGAACTGGCGTATCACAGTGAGCACGCTGCCCGTCCTACGAGAGCGCCACCATGTCCCAGGATTTCTACTTTCTGCTGATGCCGGGTTTCTCGGCCATCGGCTTTATCTCCGCGCTGGAACCGCTGCGCGTGGCCAACCGCTTTCGCGGCGAGTTGTACCGTTGGCACGTGTTGAGTGCCGATGGCGGCGCGGTGTTGGCGAGCAATGGCATGTCGGTGAACGCCGACGCCGCATTGGAGCCGCTGAAAAAAGGCGCGACGCTGATGGTGGTCGCAGGCTTCGAACCCTTGAAGTTCACCACGCCCGCACTTGAACACTGGCTGCGCCGCCTCGACCTCGACGGCGTCACCCTCGGCGCCATCGACACCGGCGCCTGCGTGCTCGCCGAAGCAGGCTTGCTCGACGGCCACCGCTTGACCTTGCACTGGGAAGCCATCGACGCGTTCAAGGAATCTTATCCACAGCTCACCGTGACCCAGGAACTGTTCGAGATTGACCGCCGGCGCATCACCTGCGCCGGTGGCACCGCCTCCATCGACCTGATGCTCGACCTGATCGCCCAGGCCCACGGCCCGGACCTGGCCATCCAGGTGTCCGAGCAATTCGTACTCGGGCGCATCCGCCCGCGCAAGGACCACCAGCGCATGCAGATCGCCACGCGCTATGGCATCAACAACAAGAAGTTGGTGCAGGTGATCGGTGAAATGGAGCAACACACCGAGCCGCCGCTGAGCACCTTGGCGTTGGCCGATGCAATTAAAGTCACCCGGCGTCAGCTGGAACGGCTATTCCGCCTGCACCTGAACGACACGCCAAGTAACTTCTACCTCGGCCTGCGCCTGGAAAAAGCCCGGCAGTTGTTGCGCCAGAGCGACATGAGCGTGCTGGAAGTGAGCATTGCGTGCGGGTTTGAGTCGCCGTCGTACTTCACCCGCAGCTACAGGGCGCGGTTTGCCAAGTGCCCGAGAGAGGATCGGCGACGGGAGGTGGTTTGACCGGCAATTATAGTCAATTATACTCGCGACTATAATTTATAGTGCTTCAAATAATTGAGTATAAAACCATGTCCAAGCACAGCGGCTTTGTGTTTCGCCGCCCGACGCTGGCTCGCAGCATTGCTGATGGCTTGGTGGGCGCCGGGATTCAGGATTTCACTTCAGGCCTGTTCCTCGCAGCACCTCGACGCACCGGCAAAAGCACCTTTTTGCGCGAAGACTTGATCCCGGAGTGCCAGTTGCGGGGTTGGCTGACGGTGTATGTCGATCTCTGGGCTGACAAAGAAAAAGACCCCGCGGAGTTGATTGCCAGCGCGATTGCTGCGGCTCTGGTGCCCTATGAAAAGGGCATTCGCAAGCTGGCCAAGAACATTGGAATCGAGAAACTAAGCTTCCTGCGTACCCTTTCCTGGGACTTCAGCAAGCCACAATTGCCGGTTGGCGCGACGCTGACCCAAGCCTTGGAGTTGCTCCACAGCGCAGCCGAAAAGCCCGTCGTGCTGGTGATTGATGAAGCGCAGCACGCACTGACCACCGAGCCTGGTATCAACGCGATGTTCGCGTTGAAAGCTGCCCGAGATCAGCTCAACCAGGGCCGTGACGAGGAGGGCAGTGGCTTGCGCCTGGTGTTCACCGGCTCCAATCGCGACAAGCTTGCGCATTTGGTCCTCGGTAAAAGCCAGCCATTCTTCGGCTCCAGCATTACCCCGTTCCCTTTGCTCGGCAAAGAGTTTACCCAGGCCTACACCCTGCACCTCAACGCGCATTTGGCCAAAACCAATCAGTTCAACGCGGCGGACATCGACGAAGCCTTTGAACTGGTCGGCCGGCGCCCGGAGATGCTGCGTACCATCATCGGCGAAGTGGCGCTGGAGTTGGGCGAGGCGAGCAACCTGGGCCAGCTGCTGCACAGCCGCGCCGAACTGTTGCGTGCCGGCGTGTGGACCGAATTTGAAAGCGCGTGGAACAACCTCACCATTCCCCAGCGTGCTGTGTTGGAGGTGATGGTGGTGCGTTCGCAGAACAACGAGCCTTTTGCGCCGTTTACCGACAGTACACTCACGGCGGTCAGCAAGGCACTGGAGGACATAGGCAGCGACGTGGTGCCGGGCACCCAGACCATTCAGGCCTGTATCGATGCCTTGCGTGACAAAGAGCTAGTGTGGAAGTCGAGTCGCGGCGGGTATGCCCTGGAAGACAAATCCTTTGGCGATTGGCTGCTGCACAGAAGCCGTACAGCGAATTCAAAGACACCATAAATCAAATGTGGGAGCTGGCTTGCCTGCGATAGCGGTAGATCAGGCAGTACAGCGTTATCTGACAAACCGCCATCGCAGGCAAGCCAGCTCCCACAGGGGATTGGTGGTGTGGCTTACTTTTTTACCAGCGTCGAACACGCCGCCTTGAAGGCCTCATGCTGATACTTGTTCAGCGAGGCCGGCAGGGCAAAATCGTGCTTTTTGTTCTGCGCATTGATGGTCTGCGGCGACAGCAATGCCACCTCAACGCCGTCGAGCAACTGAAACACCCCTTCAATCTTGAACGTGGTCGGGCCACCGGCGAATTCGCCTTTCTTGCTGCGCTTCTTGATCGCGATGCGGGTGATGGCGTTTTCTTGCACAAAGGCCTTCACCTGGGCGGCGAAGGCTTTGACGTTGGCTGCCTCATCGTCGTCATCGAGGGCGATTTTCTTGATGGCCAGCGCCACGTGGGTCAGCGCCTGGTTGTCCAGGGAGGCGACGGCGATGATGGCTTCGCTGCCTTTGATTTCGATGCCGCAGATAGTCATGAAATGGCCTTGGTAAGCGTAAAGTGGCGCAGGCATGCCTTGGGTTGCACCTGCGAAATCAGATCAGTACTGTCGATCCTCTTCTTTGTGCCGATAGATTCTGAACAACGTCCAGAACATCAGGGCCTGACATAACACTATCAGCGCGGCACTGGCGCTCATTATGTAGAAGTTCCACCTACCACTGTTGAAATTGGCCTTGAGGTTGTGAACGCTTGGAAACCATTTCGAGTACACCACTTGCACCGGGCTACCGACTTCGTACACAGGGCCGCCGGCGTAGCCGCTGGTGGTGGCCATACCGTCTTGATCGTGTTCGTCGTGCTTGAAGCTGTAATACACGTTGGTGATGGTGCCCCAGTTACCAAAGCTTTCCAGTTGAGTCACCTGCCCGGTCGTCTCCACGGGGGACGCCTTGATCAGGGCGTAGGGTGCTCCCCGATCTTTGGAAAGAAACAGCATCAGGGCCAACACCAACGTGGCGACAAACAGCATGACGGCGCGCGTGAACAGAAAGTCCCGCTGCGCTTCGCGTGGGTAGTACATGTGAATTCCTTTTCAAGGGTGCTTTGCGATTGATCCGGCTTATTCCTGCCCGATCGACTCCAAAAACTCCGACCGCTCATCACTCATTCGCGCCAGGCAGTCATTCTGTTGAATCGCGTAGTCCTTGCTGCCATTCACCGCCGGGAAGGTGTCCACCGCGCAATCGGCATCGCGCAGTTTTTCCCACTTCTGCTGGGCATCCTTCAGACGAGCGGTAATGTCGGCCAGTTGCGACTTGTTGCTGCCATAGGTCGAACCCATGCGTTCGAGCAAGCCCTGGTAGTTATCCTTGAGCAATTGCTCGGCGGTGGTTTTGTTATAGGTGGCGCATTCCAGGGTTTGTTTGTCGTTTTCGATGCCATCGCAGGGCGTGCTGTCGGTGTCTTCAGCGGCGTGTACGCCGGTTGCGATGAGTGCCAAAGCCAGGAAAATCGATTTCATTGCGCCGTCTCATATCAGGTGATGAGCAAATTCTGGCTCAAGCGTGGGACAAAGAACAGCCACCTGTCAGCTATGTCATGTAGGCCTTTGTCGCTGATTGACGCTTTCGGCAATTCCCCTGTCGTTTTTGCACCCGGCTCCGTCGGCCCCTGAGCATATGCTGGCCCCAAAGCGCCGGCAGACGATTCGGCGCATGAATCGCCAATAAGGGGACGCCTGATGAGCCCAGCCGAGTTGCACGCCGACAGCATCGTTATCGACGGTCTGATTATTGCCAAGTGGAACCGCGACCTGTTCGAAGACATGCGCAAAGGTGGCCTCACCGCCGCCAACTGCACGGTGTCGGTGTGGGAAGGCTTCCAGGCCACGATCAACAACATCGTTGCCAGCCAGACCCTTATCCGTGAAAACAGCGACCTGGTGATCCCGGTGAAAACTACCGCCGACATTCGCCGTGCAAAAGAGCAGGGCAAGACCGGCATCATCTTCGGCTTCCAGAACGCCCATGCGTTTGAGGACCAACTCGGCTACGTCGAGATCTTCAAGCAGCTCGGCGTGGGTGTGGTGCAGATGTGCTACAACACCCAGAACCTGGTCGGCACCGGTTGCTACGAGCGTGACGGCGGGCTGTCGGGCTTTGGTCGTGAGATCGTCGGTGAGATGAACCGTGTCGGCATCATGTGCGACTTGTCCCACGTCGGTTCCAAGACCAGCGAAGAAGTCATCCTCGAATCGAAAAAGCCGGTGTGCTACTCCCACTGCCTGCCGTCGGGCCTTAAAGAACACCCGCGCAACAAGTCCGATGAAGAACTCAAGTTCATCGCCGACCATGGCGGTTTTGTCGGCGTGACCATGTTCGCGCCGTTCCTGGCCAAGGGCATCGATTCGACCATCGACGACTACGCCGAAGCCATCGAATACACCATGAACATCGTCGGCGAAGACGCCATTGGCATTGGCACCGACTTCACCCAGGGCCATGGCCAGGATTTCTTTGAAATGCTGACTCATGACAAAGGCTACGCCCGCCGTCTGACCAGCTTCGGCAAGATCATCAACCCGCTGGGCATCCGCACCGTGGGCGAGTTCCCCAACCTCACCGAGACCTTGCTCAAACGCGGCCACAGCGAGCGCGTGGTGCGCAAGATCATGGGCGAGAACTGGGTCAATGTCCTCAAGGACGTCTGGGGCGAATAAGCCACCGCATTTCTCCCCCGGCCGTTCGCATCGGGGGCACACCTAAGAATTTTCTGGAGTTAAGTTTCCATGGCCAAAATCGCCCCGCAATTGCCTATCGAAGTCGACAGCGAAACCGGTGTCTGGACCTCCGACGCCCTGCCAATGCTGTATGTGCCACGGCATTTCTTCGTCAACAACCACATGGGCATCGAAGAGGTCCTGGGCGCCGAGGCCTACGCCGAGATCCTCTACAAGGCCGGCTACAAATCCGCCTGGCACTGGTGTGAAAAAGAAGCTGAGTGCCACGGCCTGGAAGGCGTTGCGGTGTTCGAGCACTACATGAAGCGCCTGTCGCAACGCGGCTGGGGCCTGTTCAAGATCCAGGACATCGACCTCGACAAAGGCACCGCCAGCGTCAAGTTGGAACACTCGGCGTTTGTCTACGTGTACGGCAAGGTCGGGCGCAAAGTGGACTACATGTTCACCGGTTGGTTTGCCGGTGCCATGGACCAGATTCTGCAGGCGCGCGGCAGCAAGATTCGCACCGTAGCCGAGCAAGTTTACGGAGGCTCCGAAGAGGGCCATGACGACGGCCTGTTCACCGTCAAGCCGTTGTAAGTCGAGGAACCGTGCCATGGCTTTCGAAGCAATGTTTGCGCCGATCCAGATCGGCAAACTGACCATCCGCAACCGCGTGCTCAGTACCGCCCACGCCGAGGTGTATGCCACCGACGGCGGCATGACCACCGACCGCTATGTGAAGTACTACGAAGAGAAAGCCAAGGGCGGTATCGGCCTGGCGATCTGTGGCGGCTCCTCGGTGGTGGCCATCGACAGCCCGCAGGAATGGTGGAGTTCGGTGAACCTGTCCACCGACCGCATCATCCCGCACTTCCAGAACCTGGCCGACGCCATGCACAAGCATGGCGCCAAGATCATGATCCAGATTACCCACATGGGCCGTCGCTCGCGCTGGGACGGCTTTAACTGGCCAACCCTGATGTCGCCGTCCGGCGTGCGCGAGCCGGTACACCGCGCCACCTGCAAGACCATCGAGCCGGAAGAAATCTGGCGCGTGATCGGCAACTACGCCAGCGCCGCCAAGCGCGCCAAGGCCGGTGGCCTGGATGGTGTGGAACTGTCCGCGGTGCACCAGCACATGATCGACCAGTTCTGGAGCCCGCGGGTCAACAAGCGTACCGACGAATGGGGCGGCACTTTCGAGGGCCGCATGAAGTTCGGCCTGGAAGTACTCAAGGCCGTGCGCGCCGAGGTCGGTGACGACTTCTGCGTAGGCATGCGCCTGTGTGGCGACGAGTTCCACCCGGACGGCTTGTCCCACGAGGACATGAAGCAAATCGCCAAGTATTACGACGACACCGGCATGCTCGATTTTATCGGCGTGGTGGGCTCGGGTTGCGACACCCACAACACCCTGGCCAACGTGATCCCCAACATGAGCTACCCGCCGGAGCCGTTCCTGCACCTGGCGGCCGGTATCAAGGAAGTGGTCAAGGTTCCAGTGCTGCACGCACAGAACATCAAGGACCCGAACCAGGCCACGCGCATTCTGGAAGGCGGCTATGTGGACATGGTCGGCATGACCCGTGCGCACATCGCCGACCCGCACCTGATCGCCAAGATCAAGATGGGCCAGATCGACCAGATCAAACAATGCGTCGGCGCCAACTACTGCATCGACCGCCAATACCAGGGCCTGGATGTGTTGTGCATCCAGAACGCCGCGACCTCCCGTGAATACATGGGCGTGCCGCACATCATCGAGAAATCCACCGGGGCCAAACGCAAAGTCGTGGTGGTCGGTGCCGGTCCGGCCGGGATGGAAGCCGCGCGGGTCGCGGCCGAACGTGGCCACGACGTGACCCTGTTGGAGAAGAAAGAGTTTATCGGCGGGCAAATTACCACCGCCTCCAAAGCCCCGCAGCGTGACCAGATTGCTGGTATCACCCGCTGGTTCCAGCTGGAGTTGGCGCGCTTGAAAGTCGACCTGCGCCTGGGCGTGGCGGCGGATGCCGAGACCATCCTGGACCTGCGCCCTGACATCGTGGTGCTGGCCGTCGGCGGGCATCCGTTTATCGAGCAGAACGAACATTGGGGCGCCGCTGAAGGCCTGGTGGTGAGCAGCTGGGACGTGCTCGACGGCAAAGTCGCGCCGGGCAAGAACGTGCTGGTGTACGACACCATCTGCGAGTTCACCGGCATGTCGGTGGCCGACTTCCTGGCCGACAAAGGCAGCCAGGTGGAAATCGTCACCGACGACATCAAGCCAGGCGTGGCGATTGGCGGTACGTCGTTCCCGACTTACTACCGCAGCATGTACCCCAAAGAAGTGATCATGACCGGCGACATGATGCTGGAAAAGGTTTACCGCGAGGGCGACAAGCTGGTGGCGGTGCTGGAGAACGAATACACCGGCGCCAAGGAAGAACGCGTGGTTGACCAGGTGGTGGTCGAGAACGGCGTGCGCCCGGACGAAGCTATCTACTACGGGCTCAAGGAAGGTTCGCGCAACAAGGGCCAGATTGACGTCGAAGCCTTGTTCGCGATCAAGCCGCAGCCGTGCTTGAGCGAAGCGGGTGACGGCTACTTGCTGTTCCGCATTGGTGACTGTGTGGCGCAGCGTAATACCCACGCCGCTATCTATGACGCCCTGCGCTTGTGCAAGGATTTCTAGGCAACCACCGAACCACTGTGGGAACCGGTCAATGTGGGAGCCGGGCTTGCCCGCGATGCAGGCGACTCGGTCTTGAGTGACACCGAGGCGATGCCATCGCAGGCAAGCCAGCTCCCACCTTTATCCGGTTCCCATGCAAGACCTGTGTGGTCTTTGGGAGCTTCACCATGTTGAACACCTTGCTTCCTATTCTCTTGTTTGCAGCCATCGGCCTCGCTGCCCTAGGCGCCCTGCGCCGGGTCAACATGTGGCGCCGTGGCCGCGCGTCCAAGGTCGACCTGCTGGGCGGCCTGCTGGCCATGCCCAAGCGCTACATGGTCGACCTGCACCACGTGGTGGCCCGCGACAAATACATCGCCAACACCCACGTCGCCACGGCCCTGGGCTTTGTGCTGTCGGCGTTGCTGGCCATTTTGGTGCACGGTTTTGGCCTGCATAACCGTATCCTCGGCTATGCCTTGCTGCTGGCCTCGGTGCTGATGTTTGTCGGCGCCACCTTCGTCTATCTACGTCGGCGCAACCCGCCATCACGCCTGTCGAAAGGCCCGTGGATGCGCCTGCCGAAAAGCCTGATGGCGTTCTCGGTCAGCTTCTTCCTGGTGACCTTGCCGGTGGCCGGGATTCTGCCCGCCGACTTCGGTGGCTGGCTGCTCGCCGCGCTCTTGAGCCTGGGCGTGCTGTGGGGCGTAAGCGAAATGTTCTTCGGCATGACCTGGGGCGGGCCGATGAAGCACGCCTTCGCCGGTGCCCTGCACTTGGCCTGGCACCGCCGCGCCGAGCGTTTTGGTGGCGGCCGCTCCACAGGTTTGAAGCCGCTCGACCTCAGCGATAAAACCGCGCCATTGGGCGTGGAAAAACCCAAGGATTTCACCTGGAACCAACTGCTCGGCTTCGACGCCTGCGTGCAGTGCGGCAAGTGCGAAGCGGCGTGCCCGGCGTTCGCCGCCGGCCAGCCGCTGAACCCGAAAAAACTTATTCAGGACATGGTGGTCGGTCTGGCCGGTGGCACCGATGCCAAGTTCGCCGGCAGCCCTTATCCAGGTAAACCGATTGGCGAGCACGGCGGCAACCCGCACCAGCCGATCGTCAACGGCCTGGTTGATGCCGAAACCCTGTGGTCGTGCACCACCTGCCGCGCCTGCGTGGAAGAGTGCCCGATGATGATCGAGCACGTCGACGCCATCGTCGACATGCGCCGCCACCTCACCCTGGAAAAAGGCGCCACGCCGAACAAGGGCGCCGAAGTCCTGGAAAACCTGATCGCCACCGACAACCCCGGCGGCTTCGCACCGGGCGGTCGCCTCAACTGGGCAGCGGACCTGAACTTGCCGTTGCTCAGCGAAAAAGGCAGCAGCGACGTGCTGTTCTGGGTCGGCGACGGCGCTTTCGACATGCGCAACCAACGCACCTTGCGCGCCTTCGTCAAAGTGCTGAAAGCGGCCAAGGTCGACTTTGCAGTACTGGGCCTGGAGGAGCGCGACAGCGGTGACGTCGCTCGCCGCCTGGGTGATGAGGCCACGTTCCAATTGCTCGCCACACGCAATATCCAGACCCTGGCCAAGTACAGCTTCAAGCGTATCGTCACCTGCGACCCGCACAGCTTTCACGTGCTGAAAAACGAATACGGCGCCTTCAACGGTAATTATGTCGTGCAGCACCACAGCACCTTCATGGCTGAGCTGATCGGTGAAGGCGCGCTGAACCTGGGCCAGCACAAGGGCAACAGCGTGACCTACCACGACCCTTGTTACCTGGGCCGTTACAACGGCGAATACGAGGCGCCGCGCCAAGTGCTGCGGGCGTTGGGCATTGAGGTCAAGGAGATGCAACGCTCGGGCTTCCGTTCGCGCTGCTGCGGCGGCGGTGGCGGCGCGCCGATCACCGATATTCCCGGCAAGCAGCGGATCCCGGATATGCGCATGGAAGACATCCGTGAAACCGGCGCCGAGCTGGTGGCCGTGGGTTGTCCACAATGCACCGCGATGCTTGAGGGCGTGGTCGAGCCACGACCCCTGATCAAGGACATCGCTGAACTGGTCGCCGACGCGTTGCTTGAAGACGCCGCACCTGGCAAGGCACCTATCAAGCGTCAACCTGCGGAGGTGCACTGATGAGCGACATTATCCGCCGCGACCCACGGGCCGAATGGATCGCCCGCAACCGCCTGCACCCGTTGCACGCCGCCATGCAGCCGCTGCAACACAGTTGGATGGGGCCGAACGGCGTCATCCGCAAAAATGTACATGGCGTGGGTTTTATCGGCCCCAACGGCATCAAGCGTATCGACCGCAGCGGCGCCCAGCAGGGCGGCGCGACCAAGCGCACGGCGGCGGTGCAAGTGCAGTTGCCGTTGCACCAGGTGCCAGCGCCGGCGTTCTACATCAACGTGGTGCCGGACATGGTTGGTGGCCGCCTGAGCAGCCACGACCGCGATTTGCTCGGCCTGGCCCGGCAACTGGCCGGCAGCGACGGTGCAGTGCTGGCGGTGGTGTTTGGCGAGCACAAAGAAAGTGCTTTTGCCACGGCGGGCGTCGATCGCCTGCTGGTGCTGGAAGGCCACGAATTCGAGGGTTATTCACCGGAGCAACGCGTCCAGGGCCTGCGGGCTGTGGATAACCAGTTCAACCCGCGCCATTGGTTGCTGCCCGACAGCCGCAGTGGCGGCGGTGAATTGGGCCGGCGTTTTGCCGCGAGCCTCAAGGAGCGCCCGGCCACACGCGTCTGGCAGATCAAGGGCGAGGAGTGCATCGGTCGCGCCGGTGCGGGCCAGGAGGATTTGGCCCGGCCACTGCCGCGCCTGATTCTGGCAGCGGTGGAATGCGCCGAGCCGGTCAGCGAAACCCGTCACGAAGTCTTGCCCGTGGAGTTATCCACAGCCTTGGCGCGCAGCCTGCCGCGCATCGAGGATCTCGGCGCAGTGGCGGTGGACCCAGGGGCGATTCCGATGGCCGAGGCGGAGTTTATTTTCTCTGGCGGCAATGGCGTAAAAGATTGGGCACTGTTCCACCAGACCGCCGCCGCCTTGGGCGCCACCGAAGGTGCGTCACGGGTGGCAGTGGATGATGGCTTTATGGCGCGTGATCGTCAGGTCGGTGCCAGCGGTACTTGGGTGACGGCACGGGTGTATGTGGCTGTGGGTATTTCCGGGGCGATCCAGCACCTGCAAGGCATCGGTGCCTGCGACAAGGTGGTGGCAATCAACCTCGACCCTGGCTGCGACATGATCAAACGTGCCGACTTGTCGGTGATCGGCGAAAGCGCCGCGATTCTGCAAGCCTTGATCGAGGCGGTGCAGGTGTACCGCAACGGCGCCAAGCGCGACGCAGCCTAGGGACATGACCATGACCACGAATGTAATCAGCCTGGTGTCAATCGGCGCCCACCCGACCTCCGGCCGCCCACGCCGTGCGGAGCAGGATGCGCGCGCCGTCGAGCTGGGCCTGCAGCTGGCTGGGGATAAGTTGCAAGTGTTGCATGCCGGTGACGTTAACGAGCCGACGTTGCGCAGCTACCTGGGCATGGGCCTGCCGCAATTGCATGTGCTGGAACAACCGGCGGGCAGCGACGCCTTGCCGGTGCTCAGTGATTATCTGCGCGAGACTGGCGCCCACGTAGTGCTCACCGGCAGCCAGGCGGAAACCGGCGAAGGCTCAGGCATGTTGCCGTTTCTTTTGGCCGAGCAATTGGGTTGGCCATTGATAGTCGGGCTGGCGCAAGTGGAATCTATCGATGGCGGCATTGCCCATGTGCTGCAAGCCTTGCCGCGCGGGCAGCGGCGGCGCCTGAAGGTGCGCCTGCCGTTTCTGGCGACTGTGGATAACGCCGCGCCCAAACCACGGCAAAGCGCCTATGGCCCGGCGCAACGCGGTGAACTGGCGGCCCATGAGGTCGAAATCGAGACGGACGAGTTACTCGCAGACGCAGTGTTGCAACCGGCCAAGCCCCGGCCCAAGCGCCTCAAGGTGATTAAGGCCAAGAGCGGCGCGGACCGGATGAAGGCGGCGACCGCCAAGGCCAGCGGCGGCGGTGGGCAAGTGCTCAAAGGTCTTAGCCCCGAGGCGGGCGCGGAAGCGATTCTGAAGCTACTCATTGAAGAAGGCGTGGTGCGCTGATTACCTGTGGGAGCTGGCTTGTGTGGGAGCTGGCTTGCCTGCGATAGCATCACCTCGGTCTGACTGATGGACCGAGGTGCCTGTATCGCAGGCAAGCCAGCTCCCACAGAAAGCTCGCCCGCCACACTGTCTTTACGATGCATCGTCCGGATTACCCACAATCCCTGTTGATCCGCCTGTGGATAACCTGTTCGCGGTTGTCCACACCCCCGGCTAATCAAGCCCTGCAGCCCTCTGTACGAAAAACAACCAGGCTAACTGACGGTTTTGCTTGGGTTTTTTCCTGGATAAGTTTGAAACCCTGCACAAACTTGCCCCCAAAGTCTGTTGGCGCTTCTGTGGATAAGATGTTCGCTACTGGCTGTGAGCCTTATAAATAAAGGCTTTCAGTGGTGTGGTCAAAATATGATCAATTTGGCTTATTGGCTCGCTGAAACCCCTGGATGCCCCGATTTGTGAAGGTTTGACGCGGTTTTCCACAACGCCGGCGAAGTTGCCCCCAAAGTCTGTTGGTGCTTCTGTGGATAAGGTGTTCGCGTACTGCTGCAGGCCACGTATTAAGAGGCTTTCAAGGGGTTGATCAATAAGTGATCAGGTGTGGCTAAAACCGCACGACTTGAATAAGTCACGGATTTTCTTCAGTTAATTTAGAGGGCCGGGCACACTTGCCCACAATTGCTGTGGGTGGCTTTGTGGATAAGTTGTTGGGCGAAGGCTGGAGGGTAGATCGGCAAAGGGCTGTAAGGGGGGTGATCATTATTTGAACAGTGATCAATACATGTGGGAGCAGGCAAGCCAGCTCCCACAGTTTGATCTTTGGTGTGTCAGCTATTCGTGCGCCGCTACACCCTTAAGGTAAGGCGCTGGCGCCGCGCCCAGGTTGTTCAACAAACGCTCGCTGTACCAATCGACAAAGTTCACCACACCAAACTCATAGGTCTTGGAGTACGGCCCTGGCTGGTACGCGGTGGAGTTGATCCCGCGCTGGTTTTCTTCGGCGAGGCGGCGGTCCTGGTCATTGGTGGCGTCCCAGACCTGGCGCATACGCTCCACGTCGTAGTCCACACCTTCGACGGCGTCCTTGTGCACGATCCACTTGGTGGTGACCATGGTTTCCTGGGCGCTGATCGGCCACACGGTGAACACAATGATGTGGTCGCCCATGCAGTGGTTCCACGAATGCGGCAGGTGCAGGATGCGCATCGAGCCCAGGTCCGGGTTCTTGATGCGGCCCATGAGCTTGGCGCAGCCTTGCTTGCCGTCCAGGGTCATCGACACGGTGCCTTTGAGCAACGGCATGCGTACGATGCGGTTGCGCAGGCCGAAGCTGGCGTGGGCGTAAGGGATCTTTTCGGCGTCCCACGCAGCGGCGGAGGCGGCAACGTGGTCCTTGAAGGCCTGGTCGGCACGCGGGTCGGTGACGTCGTCCCATTCCAGCAGGGTTTTCAGCAGTTCCGGGTGCGACGCGTTGCAGTGGTAGCACTCGCGGTTGTTTTCCAGCACCAGCTTCCAGTTGGCCTTTTCGAACAAGGTGGTTTGAATCGCCACCTTGGTGTTCTCCATGTCGTAGGGTTCCATGTAGTGGTTCAGCGTCGACAGGAAGTCATCGATGGCCGGCGGGTTTTCGGCCAGGCTGATGAAGATGTAGCCGCCAGCCGTTTTCACGTTCACAGGCTTCAGGCCGTACTGCTTCATGTCGAAGTCGGCGCCCATCTCGGTGCCGGCGAACAACAGGCGGCCGTCCAGTTCGTAGGTCCACTGGTGGTAGTGGCAAACGAGCTTGGCGACCTTGCCCTTGTCGCTGGTGCACAGGCGCGAGCCCCGGTGGCGGCACACGTTATGGAAGGCATGCACCACGCCGTCGGCACCACGGATCGCGATGATCGGGTTCTTGCCGATTTGCAGGGTGATGTAGTTGCCCTTGGTGGGGATCTCGCAGGTCATGCCGGCGATCAACCACTCTTTCTGGAAGATCTCCTGCATGTCGATATCAAACAACCGCTCATCAGAGTAGAACGGCTGCGGCAGCGAAAAAGTGCGCTCGCGCTCTTGCAGCATTTGCGCGGTGGCCTTGCGTGCGGGTTCCAGCGGATCGCCCAAGCTTAAGGTTGCGGTGACGTCCATCGTGTGTGTCCTCATGGCCATTCTGTGTGGCCGGCGAAAGTGGCTGATCAGGTTTTGCAGCAAGGCGTAAAGAAAGCGTAGTTGTTGGCAGCGAGTGTGGGGCCGCCGATGCGCCGAACCTTGTCCATTAACGACATGGCCCACTCTGATCCCGACGCGCAAGCCCCGTGGTATGGGGGCTGGTCGCGATAAGTATGTGAATGTCGCAGATAGGTAAATGGGCGGTTGCGGCGTTACGCAGAATCGCCACCATAAAGCCGAGCATCGGCAGTGGAGAGCAAGCATGTCCAACAATTTCCTGAACCCGGTAACCACCCAGACCTGGGCCAATGGTCGGCACATCGTCCGTTGCGTCAAAGTCATCCAGGAAACCTGGGACGTGCGCACCTTTTGCTTCATGGCCGACCAGCCGATCCTGTTCTTTTTCAAGCCGGGGCAGTTTGTGACCCTGGAGCTTGAGATCGAAGGCCAGCCGATCATGCGCTCGTACACCATTTCCAGTTCGCCGTCGGTGCCGTACAGCTTCTCGGTGACCATCAAGCGCGTGCCGGGGGGGCGGGTTTCCAACTGGCTGCACGACACCCTGCATGAAGGGCAAGAGCTGGCGGTGCACGGGCCGGTCGGGCGGTTCAATGCCATCGACTTCCCAAGCCCCAAAGTGCTGTACCTCAGTGGCGGTGTCGGCATCACGCCGGTGATGTCCATGGCGCGCTGGTTCTACGACACCAACGCGAATGTCGACATGACGTTTGTCCACAGCGCCCGTTCGCCCAAAGACATCATTTACCACCGCGAGCTGGAGCACATGGCGTCGCGGATCGACAACTTCAGCCTGCACCTGATCTGCGAAAAACACGGGCTGGGCGAGCCTTGGGCGGGTTATCGCGGTTACTTGAACCACAAGATGCTGGAATTGATGGTGCCGGACTTCCTTGAGCGCGAAGTGTTCTGCTGCGGCCCTACGCCGTACATGAGCGCAGTGAAACGCCTGCTGGAGGCCGCCGGCTTCGACATGACGCGCTATCACGAGGAGTCCTTCGGCGCCACGCCGCCGGAAGCCCGCGCCGATGCGGTGGAACAAGCCGAGCAAGCAGCGGACGCGCCAGAGATCGACCTGGCAGACCTGCATCAAGTGGAATTTATCGCCTCCGGCAAAAGCATCCGCGTGGCACCGGGCGAAACCGTGCACGCAGCCGCGGCCAAGCTTGGCCTGCTGATCCCTAAAGCGTGCGGCATGGGCATTTGTGGAACATGCAAGGTGATGAAGCTGGGCGGGGAGGTCGAGATGGACCACAACGGCGGGATCACCGAGGAAGACGAAGCCGAAGGCTACATCCTGTCGTGCTGCAGCGTGCCGAAGGGCGACGTGCGCATCGAGTTCTAATAGGGCGGGACGCGGAGCGTCCCTGGAGGCATTCCCACGCAGAGCGTGGGAACGAGCTGGTTGAGTGTCCCCGATCATTCCCACGCTCCGCGTGGGAATGCAGCCCGTGACGCTCCGCGTCACAAAGTGCCCAGTATTCAAGTCATG
>NZ_JACAQL010000008.1:30330-145514 GCF_013385245.1 Pseudomonas sp. IPO3747 | reverse complement strand
TGGGAACGAGCTGGTTGAGTGTCCACCCCCCGATCATTCCCACGCTCCGCGTGGGAATGCAGCCCGTGACGCTCCGCGTCACAAAGTGCCCAGTATTCAAGCCATGCACATAGGGCGGGACGCGGAGCGTCCCTGGAGGCATTCTCACGCAGAGAGGGGGCGGCGGGCACTAGTGCCACTGTTGAATTTCGATGAGCCCTTCCTGCCCTGCGTAATTGCGCGCACTGGAATACCGCCAGTGTTCGGCTAGGTCCACATATCCTCGTTTCACCGGGTTGTGGTGAATGTAATCAAGTTTCTGGTGCATCACCCCCTCGCTGTACACCAACTCAGCGTGTGCGCCTTCCTGCCAAAGTTGATAAGCCCGGTCTACCTTGTGCGCCCGTTTGCTGAACCGCAGGCGTTGTAATAAACGCTCTGCGCCTCGGCGCTGCAAATCATCAATGATGGTACGGGCGGTAAAGGATTTGAATTGGCTCACGCATTTGCCAAGGTCGGGAGCCTGAGCGACGAAGTGCAAGTGGTTTTCGAGAACGACGTAGCCGAAGAGATTCAGGGCGTGGTGGTTTTGTTGATATCGCCAGCAGTCCAAAAGATGACCAACGATGTAGTCACGGGTGAACAGCGGTAGCCACTCCATGACGGTGCAGGTGAGGAAGTGCGGCTTTTCGGGTTCGGTGATGACGTAGCGGCTTCTGCCCATGGATTCGTCCTTGAATCTGGGTGCGGCTTGGACGCAGAGCGTCCGGGGATGCATTCCCACGCATAGCGTGGGAACGATCATGTACATTCAGTTAATCGCGCCCGCGCGAGCGTGGGAGCGATCGGGTCAGCTTGGTTAGCGTGCGTATATCTGTATGGCGAACTGCTCACCTGATGCTGTCAGTTCAAAGGTTTTTTCGGTGATGACCAGGGTTCTTGAAGGCTCCCTGATGGTGTCACCGACTTTCGCCAGTTTCCTGAACTCATCCCAGCTCACAAACGTGGTGCTGAGACTGCCTTCCTGCAACGCTTTAGTGTTGTAGCATTGAACTTCCATGGTCTAACCCTCTGCTGGATTTCCGTTTCCGACCGATTATTCGGCAGGCAGTTGTGCCCGAAAGGTGGCCGCTGCAGCGGCGTTTTCCTTTCGGGTTCCAAGAGGCTAGACGATGAAAGTGGACTGTGATGCTGTCAGAAATACCAAATAACAGTCTCGGCAATGCGCCAGTATTCGTGAGGCTTAAGCGTTCATCACTTCCCTAATGTCTGCGGCTAATTCTCTTACGCGTTCTTCTTCGGTATCCCACGCACACATGAACCGTGCGCCACCTTTGCCAATGAAGGTGTAGAAGCGCCAGCCCTTGGCCGTCAGCGCTGCGATGGCCGGTTCCGAGAGTTGCAGGAACACGCCGTTGGCCTGTACCGGGAACATCAGTTCCACGCCGGGAATGTCCGCCACCAGGCTGCTGAGCAATTGGGCGCATTGGTTGGCGTGGCGGGCGTGTTTGAGCCAGGCATCGTTTTCCAGCAGGCCCACCCATGGGGCGGAGAGGAAGCGCATTTTCGAGGCCAACTGGCCGGCCTGTTTGCAGCGGTAATCGAAGTCTTCAGCCAGTTTGTGGTTGAAGAACAGGATGGCTTCGCCTACTGCCATGCCGTTTTTGGTGCCGCCGAAACACAGTACATCCACACCGGCTTTCCAGGTCAGGTCGGCCGGCGAGCAGCCCAGGAACGCGCAGGCGTTGGAGAAGCGCGCGCCGTCCATGTGCAGGTTCAGGCCCAGCTCTTTGCAGGTGACGCTGATGGCGCGGATTTCTTCCGGGGTATACACGCTGCCCACTTCCGTGGCTTGGGTGAGGGTGACCACGCGCGGTTTGGGGTAGTGGATGTCCTGGCGCTTGAGGGCGATCTCGCGGATCGATTCGGGCGTCAGCTTGCCGTTTTCGGTGCGGGCGGTGAGCAGCTTGGAGCCGTTGGAGAAGAACTCCGGCGCACCACATTCGTCGGTTTCGACGTGGGCGGTTTCCGAGCAAATCACGCTATGGTAGCTCTGGCACAGCGAAGACAGCGCCAGGGAGTTGGCCGCGGTGCCGTTGAAGGCGAAGAACACTTCACAGTCGGTTTCGAACAAATTGCGGAAACCGTCGGCGGCACGGTGGGTCCACTCATCGTCGCCGTAGGCGCGTTGATGGCCCTGGTTGGCTTGTTCCATGGCGGCCCAGGCTTCCGGGCAGATGCCGGAATAGTTGTCGCTGGCGAATTGTTGGCTATTGTCGGTCATGGCCCATTCCTGTGGTCGATGTTGGTGCGCACTGTAACCAAGATTGTCGCGGGTGCGCACGCACTGTAAATGCAAAGTCACTGGGGAATTATGCACGGTACACACACGTTGGCTGTCGGACGCGTCCGCGATGGCGCACTGGATCTGCTCAAGTGGCTGGCGCTGCTGAGCATGGTGCTCGACCACTTGCGTTATGTCGGTTTGAGCCTGGACGGCCTGTACGTGCCGGGGCGCCTGGCGTTTCCGTGGTTTTGCCTGGCGATTGCAGCCAATTTGCACCGGGTCGCCAATGCTCCCGTCACGGGCCAGTGGCGCTACCTGGGCTGGCTGTTGCTGTTCAGTGTGATCAGTGAAGTGCCCTACCGGATGTTTATCGAGGATGCCGATACATTGAACGTCTTGCCGACGTTGGCGCTGGGGTTGCTGGTTGCCCGAGGATGGCAGCAGAAGGTGCTTTTTGATCGAGGATTGGCGCTGATTGCCCTAGTCATCGCGGCGCTGTTTTCTGCCCAGCTGATGTTCGGGTTTTTCGGTGTGTTACTGCCGCTGGCGATGCTGCTGGTGTTTAACCGGCCATGGTATTTCAGCGTGTTGCCGGGTTTGGTCTGCGTGGCCGCCAATCAATGGCAGATTCTGCTCAATAGCGGCACGCCTGTGGCGCTGATGGGGTTGGCCGCTTGCCTGATTGCGCCATTGGCGGGTTTGGTCTTGTTGCGATACGGCAAAAACGTCTCGCCACCGGCGATGCGCCGCTGGGCTTACGCGCTGTATCCGTTACATTTTTTACTTTTGTTGGGGGTTCGAAAGGCCATTGGCTGACATCGACTCGAGCCAACAAGGTGGGAACGGATGAGCCGCATAGAAATCGCGCATTTTTTGTACGTCTCGCTCGAACCAATCTCGCAGCCACTGGCAATATTGAAGTGAAATAGCCTGCCTGTGCATTGGGTTGAGGCTTTCGTCGGCAATACATTGCGCGGCCATCATTCCTGACATCAGCGCCTTGAGTACGCCATGAGAGGCGCCCGGGTCCAACCTGCTGGCTGCGTCTCCGATGATGAAATAGCCTTTACCCGCTGCCTGATCACAGATTGACCAAGTGACATCTGCCCCCCGGATCTTTCCTTCACACGGTAAGTGTTCAAAACAGGCTGGAACAGCCGCCATCTTCGGTGATTTATCTTGCACAAAGTGCAGTCTCGTCCAGTGATAAAGCTGCTGGCCGATGTGAGCCGTCCAATACCAGCCCGATGGGTCTGCGAAGATGCCCAGTGCGCTGTCTTCGACTGTTCCTCGCTTATAGCCATACGCGGCAGTCAGCGGGGGCGAGCAGCGACGCGATGTCAGCCTTAATTGGCGTGCAAGCCAGCCGTGAGCGCCACTGGCATCAATAAGGTGCCTGCAAAACAGTTGCCCGGCCTGGGTCTGGAGGCCCACCACTAGATCTTTTATCTGCAACACGGTCTTTGCCTGGCAGGGTTGCAGGACGTGGACACCTGACGCGGCTGCTCGATCCAGCAGCAACCCGTCCAGCATTGCTCGGGGAATCTGAAACCCCCGCCAAGGTCCGTTTTGGTCTTGCCCGAAAGGCACAAAGTGTCGTTCAGTGTCCCACCTCACCCAAGTACCCGCAGGCCGGACGAAGGCGTCGCCGCGGATTTTTTCAGCCACACCCAGTTGCTGAAGCAGAGGCTCTATGCCGGGGTGCAGGGTTTCACCCGGGCGGTGGCGCGGAAAAGACAGGCGCTCAATCAGTGCCACTTTCAAGCCCTGTTGAGCGCAGCAAATGGCCGCCGAGCAACCCGCCGGGCCGGCACCTATTATGATCACGTCATAGCGGCCTGCGCTGTCGGGCGTTGCCATGCTGAATGTGTCGATAAACCAATTTCCAGGTGTGGTGCTCAATGACAGTTTGACGCGCCGGAAAGCATCGATTCGCCGTTGATATTCCTGCGAGTCGACTTTGCCTGTGAGTGCCAATGAGAACTTCCCGTTCAGCGCGTTCTCTGTGTAGTCGGTATAGAAGTAAGTTTCGTACGCTCTATGGGGCGCGTAATTGGCGACGTATTTTTTCGGAGCGGGTACGCCATCCCACGGGAAACCGGCACTTTTGCCGATCTCCTGATCCAGCATTGGTTTTACGGTCGGACCCGCCCAGACGTTTGGTGGATAGGCTTGTGCTGAGTCTGATGCAACTGCAGGCCAGAATGAACTCAACGCTGCGCAGAGCTTGGCATCCTCGGGGAATGGGCTGCCCAGCCTGTACGCTGCCAGGTGCGCCACGCTGCCCAATTCGGGGTCAGTCGTCACAAGGCCAACATCCCAGCCTGGCGCGAATATCCCTGCGCTCGCATCGGGGAAGGCACCACGCGCACCGTGCAGGTGTAACGCTTTGCGTCAGCGGCGTGGCCAGGTTGGGCGAAGAGTCGAGCGCCATGCCCGCGTTCCTCAACGGTGTAGGGCGTCCAATCTGTTGGACTGAACAGTGAAAGCGTCGAATACATGAGCTGGCGCTGTTTGAGTGGCAAGCGTAGCCAAGTTTTCAGGCGTGTGAGGCTTAAAGTGTCAGGTTTCTGTTTCTAAATCTTCAGGCGGCCCGAGCCATCTGCGTGTTTTATCGCCCACCCGCGAAGCCATGTCGTAAACGCACCTTTGCGTGGCGTGCGTAGGCATTTGACCTCGCTGCGCCAGCCCTACCATCGCATCAAAGGGCCCTGCGAGGGCCTCAACAATACGAAAGGCTGGGAGAGACGCGATGTTCAGCAAAAAAGACCAGATCCAAGGGTATGACGACGCATTGCTGGCGGCGATGAATGCCGAGGAGCAGCGTCAGGAAGACCATATCGAGCTGATCGCGTCAGAGAACTACACCAGCAAACGCGTCATGGAAGCCCAGGGCAGCGGCCTGACCAACAAATACGCCGAAGGCTACCCAGGCAAGCGCTACTACGGCGGCTGCGAGCATGTGGACAAGGTTGAAGCCCTGGCCATCGAGCGCGCCAAACAACTGTTCGGCGCTGATTACGCCAACGTGCAGCCACACTCCGGTTCGTCCGCCAACAGCGCGGTGTACCTGGCGCTGATCAATGCCGGTGACACCATCCTGGGCATGAGCCTGGCCCACGGCGGCCACTTGACCCACGGCGCCAAAGTGTCGTCCTCGGGCAAGCTGTACAACGCCGTGCAGTACGGCATCAACACCGATACCGGTTTGATCGACTACGACGAAGTTGAGCGCCTGGCCGTCGAATGCCAGCCGAAAATGATCGTGGCCGGTTTCTCGGCTTACTCCAAGACCCTCGATTTCCCGCGCTTCCGTCAGATCGCCGACAAGGTTGGCGCACTGCTGTTCGTCGACATGGCCCACGTCGCCGGCCTGGTTGCCGCGGGCCTGTACCCGAACCCGCTGCCTTACGCCGATGTGGTCACCACCACCACCCACAAAACCCTGCGCGGCCCACGTGGCGGTTTGATCCTGGCCAAGGCCAACGAAGCCATCGAGAAGAAACTCAACGCTGCCGTGTTCCCCGGCGCCCAGGGCGGCCCGCTGATGCACGTTATCGCCGGCAAGGCCGTGTGCTTCAAGGAAGCGCTGGAGCCCGGTTTCAAGGCTTACCAACAACAGGTGATCGACAACGCCCAGGCCATGGCAGACGTGTTTATCAAGCGCGGCTACGACGTGGTGTCCGGCGGCACCGATAACCACCTGTTCCTGGTCAGCCTGATCCGCCAGGGCCTCACCGGCAAAGACGCGGACGCTGCCCTCGGCCGCGCCCACATCACCGTTAACAAGAACGCCGTACCGAACGACCCGCAGTCGCCGTTCGTGACCTCGGGCCTGCGCATCGGCACCCCGGCGGTGACCACGCGGGGTTTCAAGGTGCCGCAATGCATCGAGCTGGCCGGCTGGATCTGCGACATCCTCGACAACCTCGGCGACGCCGATGTCGAGGCCAACGTGGCCAAGCACGTGTCTGCCCTGTGCGCTGATTTCCCGGTTTATCGCTGAGCGCGGTTTTGGAGTAATGACTATGCAACGCTACTCGGGCTTCGGCCTCTTCAAGCACTCACTCAGCCACCACGAAAACTGGCAGAAGATGTGGCGCACGCCCACACCGAAAAAGGTCTACGACGTGGTTATCGTCGGCGGCGGCGGGCATGGTCTGGCGACGGCTTACTATTTGGCCAAAGAGCACGGCATCACCAACGTGGCCGTGGTCGAGAAAGGCTGGCTGGGCGGCGGTAACACCGCGCGCAACACCACCATCGTGCGTTCCAACTACCTGTGGGACGAGTCGGCGCACCTGTACGAACACGCGATGAAACTGTGGGAAGGCCTGTCCCAGGACCTGAACTACAACGTGATGTTCTCCCAGCGTGGCGTCTACAACCTGTGCCACACCCTGCAAGACATCCGGGACTCCGAGCGTCGCGTGAGCGCCAACCGCCTCAATGGCGTGGACGGCGAGTTGCTCAACGCCAAACAAGTGGCCGACGAGATCCCGTACCTCGACTGCTCAAAAAACACCCGCTACCCGGTACTCGGCGCCACCGTGCAACGGCGCGGCGGCGTAGCCCGCCACGATGCCGTGGCCTGGGGCTTCGCGCGCGCCGCTGACGCACTCGGCGTGGACCTGATCCAGCAGACCGAAGTGATCGGCTTTCGCAAGGAAAACGGCGTGTGCATCGGCGTCGAAACCAACAAGGGTTTTATTGGCGCCAAGCGCGTGGGTGTGGTCACTGCCGGTAACTCCGGGCACATGGCCTCGCTCGCCGGCTTCCGCCTGCCAATCGAATCCCACCCGCTGCAAGCGCTGGTGTCCGAGCCGATCAAGCCGATTATCGACAGCGTGATCATGTCCAACGCCGTGCACGGTTACATCAGCCAGTCCGACAAGGGCGACCTGGTGATCGGCGCCGGTATCGACGGCTACAACGGCTACGGCCAGCGTGGTTCTTACCCGGTAATCGAACACACCATCCAGGCCATCGTCGAGATGTTCCCGGTGCTGTCGCGGGTGCGCATGAACCGCCAGTGGGGCGGCATCGTCGACACCACGCCGGACGCCTGCCCGATCATCTCCAAAACCCCGGTGCCGAACATGTTCTTCAACTGCGGCTGGGGCACCGGCGGTTTTAAAGCCACTCCAGGCTCAGGCAACGTGTTTGCCGCCAGCCTCGCCAAGGGTGAAATGCACCCATTGGCAGCGCCATTCTCCATCGACCGTTTCCACAACGGTGCGTTGATCGACGAACACGGCGCTGCGGCCGTCGCCCACTAACAGGAGAAATTCCCTATGTTGCATATCTTCTGTCCTCACTGTGGCGAACTGCGCTCCGAAGAGGAATTCCACGCGTCCGGCCAAGCGCACATCCCGCGCCCGCTGGACCCGAACGCCTGCACCGATGAAGAGTGGGGCGACTACATGTTCTTCCGTGACAACCCACGCGGGCTGCATCACGAGCTGTGGATCCATGCCGCCGGTTGCCGTCAGTACTTCAACGCCACCCGCGACACCCTGACCTACGAAATTCTTGAAACCTACAAGATCGGCACCAAGCCGCAATTCACCGCCAAGGCTGCTGGAGAGAAGGTATGAGCCAGATCAATCGCCTGTCCAACGGTGGCCGCATCGACCGCAACAAAGCCCTGACGTTTACCTTCAACGGCCAGAGCTACAAGGGCTTTGAGGGCGACACCCTGGCCGCAGCCCTGCTGGCCAACGGCGTCGACATCATCGGCCGTAGCTTCAAGTACTCGCGCCCGCGCGGCATCTTTGCAGCGGGCGCCGAAGAACCGAACGCGGTGCTGCAGATCGGCGCCACCGAAGCCACCCAGATTCCCAACGTGCGCGCCACGCAACAGGCGCTGTACCAGGGTTTGGTCGCCACCAGCACCAACGGCTGGCCGAACGTTAACAATGACGTGATGGGCATTCTCGGCAAGGTCGGCGGCAAGCTGATGCCGCCGGGGTTCTACTACAAAACCTTCATGTACCCGCAATCGTTCTGGATGACTTACGAGAAGTACATTCGTAAGGCTGCGGGCCTTGGCCGCTCGCCGACCGAGAATGACCCGGACACCTACGACAACTTCAACCGTCATTGCGACGTGCTGATTGTGGGTGCCGGCCCTGCTGGCCTGGCCGCGGCATTGGCCGCTGCGCGCAGCGGTGCCCGCGTGATTATTGCTGACGAACAGGAAGAATTCGGCGGCTCCTTGCTGGACTCACGCGAAAGCCTCGACGGCAAGCCGGCGACCGAATGGGTTGCCAGCGTGATCGCGGAACTCAAAGCCCTGCCGGACGTGGTGTTGCTGCCGCGTGCCACCGTCAATGGCTACCACGACCACAACTTCCTGACCATTCACGAACGCCTCACCGACCACCTCGGTGACCGTGCGCCGATTGGCCAGGTGCGCCAGCGCATCCACCGTGTGCGTGCCAAGCGCGTGGTGCTGGCGACCGGTGCGTGCGAGCGTCCGTTGGTGTACGGCAACAACGACGTGCCGGGCAATATGCTCGCCGGTGCAGTCTCTACCTACGTGCGCCGCTACGGCGTGGCACCCGGCAAAAAACTGGTGCTGTCGACCAACAACGACCACGCCTACCGCGTCGCGCTGGACTGGCTTGATGCGGGCCTGCAAGTGGTCGCCGTGGCTGATGTGCGTCACAACCCACGCGGCGCCCTGGTGGAAGAAGCCCGCGCCAAAGGTATTCGCATCCTCACCGGCAGCGCCGTGATCGAAGCCCGTGGCAGCAAGCACGTGACCGCTGCACGCGTGGCGGCGATTGACGTCAAAGCACACAAAGTCACCAGCCCCGGCGAGTGGCTGGACTGCGACCTGGTGGCCAGCTCCGGCGGCTACAGCCCAGTGGTTCACCTGGCTTCGCACCTGGGCGGCAAGCCGACCTGGCGTGAAGACATCCTCGGTTTTGTGCCAGGCGAAGCCCCGCAAAAACGTGTGTGCGTCGGCGGTATCAATGGCGTCTACGGCCTCGGCGATTCCCTGGCCGATGGTTTTGAAGGCGGCGTGCGCGCAGCCAGCGAAGCCGGGTTTGCACCGGTGGAAGGCACGCTGCCAAAAGCCTTGAGCCGTCTGGAAGAGCCAACCCTGGGCATTTACCAGGTGCCCCATGACAAGCCGACCGCACGGGCGCCGAAGCAATTTGTCGACCTGCAAAACGACGTCACCGCTGCCGCCATTGAGCTGGCGACCCGCGAAGGGTTCGAGTCGGTCGAGCACGTCAAGCGCTACACCGCGCTGGGCTTCGGCACCGATCAGGGCAAGCTCGGCAACGTCAACGGCCTGGCCATTGCGGCCCGCTCGCTGAACGTGACCATCCCGCAGATGGGCACCACGATGTTCCGCCCCAACTACACGCCGGTGACCTTCGGCGCCGTGGCGGGCCGTCACTGTGGGCACATTTTTGAGCCGGTGCGCTACACCGCGCTGCAAGCCTGGCACGTTAAAAACGGCGCCGAGTTTGAAGATGTCGGCCAATGGAAACGCCCTTGGTACTTCCCGCGTAACGGTGAAGACCTGCACGCCGCCGTGAAGCGCGAATGCCTGGCGGTACGCGACAGCGTCGGCCTGCTGGATGCGTCCACCCTCGGCAAGATCGATATTCAAGGCCCGGATGCCCGCGAGTTCCTCAACCGCATCTACAGCAACGCCTGGACCAAGCTCGACGTGGGCAAGGCCCGCTACGGCCTGATGTGCAAGGAAGACGGCATGGTCTTCGACGACGGCGTCACCGCCTGTCTCGCCGACAACCACTTCCTGATGACCACCACCACCGGCGGCGCCGCCCGCGTGCTGCAGTGGCTGGAAATCTACCAGCAGACCGAGTGGCCAGACCTCAAGGTGTACTTCACCTCGGTCACCGACCACTGGGCGACCATGACCTTGTCCGGCCCCAACAGCCGCAAACTGCTGGCCGAAGTCACCGACATCGACCTGGATAAGGACGGTTTCCCGTTCATGACCTGGAAGGAAGGCCTGGTTGGCGGCGTACCGGCGCGGGTGTTCCGTATCTCGTTTACCGGCGAGCTGTCGTACGAAGTCAACGTGCAGGCCGACTACGCCATGGGCGTGCTCGAACAGATCGTTGCGGCCGGCAAGAAGTACAACCTGACGCCTTACGGCACCGAGACCATGCACGTACTGCGCGCCGAGAAGGGTTTCATCATCGTCGGGCAAGACACCGACGGCTCGATGACCCCGGACGACCTGAACATGGGCTGGTGCGTAGGCCGTACCAAACCGTTCTCGTGGATCGGCTGGCGCGGGATGAACCGTGAAGACTGCGTGCGTGAAGAACGTAAGCAGTTGGTGGGCTTGAAGCCGATTGACCCGAATGTATGGCTGCCGGAAGGCGCGCAGTTGGTGTTCGACCCTAAGCAGTCGATCCCGATGAAGATGGTCGGCCACGTGACCTCAAGCTACGCGCATAACTCGCTGGGTTATTCGTTTGCGATGGCGGTGGTCAAGGGCGGCTTGAAGCGCATGGGTGAGCGAGTGTTCTCACCGCAGGCGGATGGCAGCGTGATCGAGGCAGAGATTGTGTCCTCGGTGTTCTTCGACCCGAAAGGCGAGCGGCAGAACATCTGACAGACCGAGGCGCCTGCATCGCAGGCAAGCCAGCTCCCACAGGGGAATGCGTTCCAAGTGTGGGAGCCGGGCTTGCCCGCGATGAGGCCAGAGCAGTCACCACAGAATTCAGAACAGGTGCTTTATGACAGCAGCCAATGTTTACCAACAACGCCCCACCACCGGCGCCAAGGCCGAGTCGTCGCTGCACCATGCCGACCTCGCCAGCCTGGTCGGCAAGGGCCGCAAGAACGCCGGCGTGACCGTGCGTGAAAAGAAACTCCTCGGCCACCTGACGATTCGTGGCGATGGCCATGACGCCGCGTTCGCCGCCGGTGTGCACAAAGCCCTCGGCATCGAACTGCCTGGTGCCTTGCAAGTGATCGTCAAAGGTGAAACCAGCCTGCAATGGCTCGGCCCGGATGAGTGGCTGTTGATCGTGCCAAGCGGTGAAGAGTTTGCCGCCGAACAAAACCTGCGCGCTGCCCTGGGTGAGCTGCATATCCAGATCGTCAACGTCAGCGGCGGCCAGCAGATCCTCGAACTCAGCGGCCCGAACGTGCGCGACGTGCTGATGAAGTCCACCAGCTACGACGTGCACCCTAATAACTTCCCGGTGGGCAAGGCGGTGGGCACGGTGTTCGCCAAGTCGCAGCTGGTGATCCGCCACACGGCTGAAGACACCTGGGAGCTGCTGATTCGTCGCAGCTTCTCGGATTACTGGTGGCTGTGGCTGCAGGATGCGTCCGCCGAATTTGGCCTGAATGTCGTTGCATAACGATCGTTCCCACGCTCTGCGTGGGAATGCATCCCGGGACGCTCCGCGTCCCAAGAGGGGACGCAGAGCGTCCATGGCGGCATTCCCACGCAGAGCGTGGGAACGATCAAGGAGTCACGCACAATGAGCCGCGCACCCGACACATGGATTTTGACCGCCGACTGCCCAAGCGTGCTCGGCACGGTGGACGCGGTCACCCGCTACCTGTTTGAGCAGGGCTGCTACGTCACCGAGCACCATTCGTTCGATGACCGTCTCTCGGGCCGGTTTTTTATCCGCGTGGAATTTCGTCAACCTGAGGGTTTTGACGAGCAAGCCTTCCGCGATGGCTTGGCCACGCGCGGTGAAGCCTTTGGCATGATCTTCGAGCTGACGGCGCCGAACTATCGGCCAAAAGTAGTGATCATGGTGTCCAAGGCCGATCACTGCCTGAACGATTTGCTCTACCGCCAACGCATCGGCCAGCTGTCGATGGACGTGGTCGCGGTGGTGTCCAACCACCCTGATTTAAAACCTTTGGCCGACTGGCACCAGATTCCCTACTACCATTTCCCCCTCGACCCCAACGACAAACCGTCCCAGGAGCGCCAGGTGTGGCAAGTGATTGAAGAGACCGGCGCCGAACTGGTGATTCTTGCGCGCTATATGCAAGTGCTGTCGCCGGAGCTGTGCCGCAAGCTCGATGGCAAGGCCATCAACATTCACCACTCGTTGCTGCCCGGTTTCAAAGGCGCCAAGCCGTATCACCAGGCCTACAACAAGGGCGTGAAACTGGTGGGCGCCACGGCGCATTACATCAACAACGATCTGGATGAAGGCCCGATCATCGCCCAGGGTGTGGAGGTGGTGGATCACAGCCACTATCCCGAGGACTTGATTGCCAAGGGGCGTGATATTGAAGGGCTGACGTTGGCGCGTGCAGTGGGGTATCACATTGAGCGGCGGGTGTTTTTGAACGCCAACCGAACTGTCGTTCTTTAGATTGCTATCGCGGGCAAGCCCGCTCCCACATTTGATGTGTGAATACCTTTGAATGTGGGAGCTGGCTTGCCTGCGATGAGGCCATCAGCAACAACACAAGGAAACAGCATCTGTACCCGAGCACTTAAACGCGCCGCCTGCCTGGGCGACGCGGTTCCATAAAAACAACAGCGAGGTGAAAGCATGTCTGGTAATCGTGGTGTCGTGTATCTCGGCAACGGCAAGGTCGAAGTACAGAAAATCGACTATCCCAAAATGCAGGACCCCCGTGGCAGGAAGATTGAGCACGGCGTCATCCTGCGCGTGGTCTCTACCAACATCTGCGGCTCCGACCAACACATGGTGCGCGGCCGCACCACTGCCCAGACCGGCCTGGTACTGGGGCATGAAATCACCGGCGAAGTGATCGAGAAGGGCAGCGACGTCGAGAACCTGAAGATCGGTGACCTGGTGTCGGTGCCATTCAACGTGGCGTGCGGCCGCTGCCGCTCGTGCAAAGAACAACACACCGGCGTGTGCCTCACCGTCAACCCGGCCCGTGCCGGTGGCGCTTACGGCTACGTCGACATGGGCGACTGGACCGGCGGCCAGGCCGAATACGTGCTGGTGCCGTATGCCGACTTCAACCTGCTGAAACTGCCGGACCGCGACAAGGCCATGGAGAAAATCCGTGACCTGACCTGCCTCTCCGACATCCTGCCGACCGGCTACCACGGCGCCGTCACTGCCGGCGTTGGCCCAGGCAGCACCGTCTACATCGCAGGCGCCGGCCCTGTTGGCCTGGCCGCTGCCGCCTCCGCCCGCCTGCTCGGCGCAGCGGTAGTGATCATCGGAGACGTCAACCCGATCCGCCTGGCCCACGCCAAGGCCCAGGGTTTTGAAATTGCCGACCTGTCCAAAGACACCCCACTGCACGAACAAATCGCCGCCTTGCTGGGCGAGCCGGAAGTGGACTGCGCGGTAGACGCCGTAGGCTTCGAAGCCCGTGGCCACGGCCATGAAGGCGCCAAGGCCGAAGCACCGGCCACCGTGCTCAACTCGCTGATGGGCGTGGTGCGTGTGGCGGGCAAAATCGGTATCCCTGGGCTGTACGTTACCGAAGACCCAGGTGCTGTTGATGCTGCCGCGAAAATGGGCAGCCTGAGCATTCGCTTTGGGCTGGGCTGGGCCAAATCCCACAGCTTCCACACCGGGCAAACGCCGGTGATGAAGTACAACCGCGCACTGATGCAGGCGATCATGTGGGATCGCATCAACATTGCGGAAATCGTCGGTGTGCAGGTGATCAGCCTGGATGACGCGCCGCGTGGGTACGGCGAGTTTGATGCGGGTGTGCCGAAGAAGTTTGTGATTGATCCGCATAAGATGTTTAGCGCGGCGTAAGGCGATAGATAAGGGCGACCCTGGGGTCGCCCTTTTTTTATCGCGAATCAGTCTGTGATAAATAACCAGCTGATAAACATACCGGCAAAGGATAGGTAGGTAACGAGTGTCGGTACGACCATCCAGCACTTGAGGTGCAGGGGGATTTTTTCAACGTCCTCAACAAGCACCATCCCTCGCCACTGAACCACTTTTGGGATAAGGATGACAAGGCCCATGGAAAATACGCGTTGAGGCCTTCCTTCAAAATGAGTATTCCGAAACGTGTGCCTGCATCCGACGATAAAGCTGCTGTACTGCAGGTAACTTTCTGCTGCGTCGAGCCTTGTGTACATGGCGCAAAAGGTGAGTGGAAAACTGAGAAACATCAAGAGGAGTGAGCCCATGCCAAGGTAGTCCCAGAACATTTAATTACTCACAGTCTTATAGATAAAGTTGCCTGCGTCTTCGGCTAGCCCGCTCCCCAGCGCGCCCCCGGCAAGCCCGCCTGCGGCACCACCGATGATGGCACATGCCAAGGCTCCGGCGCCTGCCGTCGGTATACCAAAAACAATCATGCAGGAGCCAATCCCGATAGCTGCCCCTGCTTTACCCCCCCAATATGAGCCACCCATGGCACCCACCAGTTTGGCGCCGTCAACATATTTCGCTTTCGTGCACTCCTGTTCACGCCCAGTGGAGCATGCCTCCGTTATTTCCAGCGCTGCCGCCCCTACATCCAGCGCGATGCCAATGTAAGTACCTTTCTTCAATAGCTGGGAGGCCTTGGCTACACGCTTGACGGTCTCCTCGTACTTGCGAATCTCTCCATGATGCCAATAGCTCTTAGTGGAAATTCCCAGCATTTTCTTGATTGAACCTTCACTCTTCAACCCCGTACCAAAGCGCGCCATCCCCGAGAGTTGGGTATCGAGCCTCGCAAACAACGCCCTGCGTTTAACCAGAAAGTCATTCCTCGCACTCGCGGTGCCCTTCCTCAGGTACTGCCTATGCAGCTCATCGACTTCCTTGAGGGTGGCCTCGACTTGCGCCAGATGTTTGCTCCAGGCGCTACTGGCACTGCCAATGCCCAAGGACGCATGAGCCATGATGGCCTGCAACTGATCGTAGTTTTTGATCAGGAGTTGATCCGTCGCGGAGTGTGCGAACAACGCCTGTTTGATGTTCTGCGCCGAGCGCATCAGTTGGGCTTCTTCCGTCGTGCAAGACGCGGTACGCGCATCGGGAATGATCACCAACTGCCCTGGCAATACCACGACGTTGCGAATGTGTTGGTTGAGGATGTCGAACTTGGTTTGAATGTGAGGGTTGAGTGAAAGGTCGAGTTTAAGCAGCGGATAAGGCTGCGGTCGTTCATTAATAAATGCGTAGGGTCCCTGCATAGCGTGCACCTCCAAGTGACTGAGGCGCACGACTATAAGAAGGCGCTACAGGCGAGGTAAGACGCGTGCAGGGGCGTTTTTGACGTTTCAGAAAGGGACTACGCGAGTCCCGGCAGACGCTGACATGTTTGATTCATTTGAGCTTTGTAAGTCGCAGGTACGGGTCGGCCACTTCGCCGTTTTTTATCACCCGCTTGCCGCCGTAGTCGCAGTGAGTTTTACCGTTGCGCTCATTGATTTCCTGCGGTTTGAGTTCGTACTCCGGGGCCAGATAGTCATCGTTGGTACCGGCGGTTTGCCCGGTCCATGTCTTGCCGTTGGCCGGCGCGGTGTATTGATAACCTTCGCCATACGGCGCAGGGAGGTCGGGGTCTGTGTAGGGTGTGGAGTTGATATCGGCAGTGGCGGGACACTGGCCAATGTCGGCGGCCGGCGCCGGTGATTGCGGCGTGTTGAAAACAGTGAAGATGGGGACCAATCCGATCATGGTGGTTACAGCTCCTGAGTAGGGATGCCCGATAGGGGTAGCCTTGGGTGAGCTGTAGCGATGGTTGGGTTCCGAGTTAAAGGTTGCTTCACGTGTAGGAAAGGGCAACAGGGCGCTGCCCTTCTTTGCATCGGGTGTTTAAGCCTGCAAGCGCCGGCTGATCACATCCAGCAGATCACAGCCATCGCGCAATGGAATGGCGCAGAGCAGGGCGAAGTCCTGGAGGACGAGGTTGTCGGTGTTCAGGCCTTCGCGAAACGCCAGGTTTTCCATGACTTGGGTGACGGCGCGGATGCGGTAGACGGCGGCGTCGTGGAGCACGTCGAGCGGGACTTGGGTGTCGATGAGCAGGGAGGGCGTGGTGGCGTCGTGGCCGGTGAGCGGCATGTATCGGTTCATGTTTTAAAACCCATTCAAGTAGAAGTGGGCTACACACTTATTCGTCGCCAAACGAATGGGTGGCAGCTGTACGCAGGTTGGCGAACCGGGAATGGAACCGGCAGACCCGAAGGTCTCCCGCGCACAGCCACCATGAAAGCAGCTATTGCGGACGCAAAAGAACCTGCAAAAAAGCAGAAGCTTTTGCACCATTCACCCGAGTCGCCAAACCCGTGTCGCCATATGGACGACCGCCGAACTATAAGCGCCATCCTCCGCCGGGAGCAAGTCGCCCGGCCAATGAAGCTCAAATGTGGGAGCTGGCTTGCCTGCGATAGCGGCGGGCCAGTCAACTTATCCTTGGCTGAGCCACCGCCATCGCAGGCAAGCCAGCTCCCACATTGATTGAGTTGTGTCAGCGAGTGGCCAGGGCACCTTGGTACAGCACGGGGCCGGTGGGTTGTCCGGTGGGTGAGCCGCCTTGTGGCTCCAGGCTGACGGCGAGGGTCGCGGGTGCAGTCAACAGCGCCTGCTGTTCCTTGCTCAGCTGGATTCGGCCTTTACCCGAGCTCGGCACCAGGCCCAGGGAGACGGGTTTGCCACCGGCCGCAATGACCCACAGTTCCAGGGCACGCGTCGGCTCTACGGCGGCCAATGTGAGTGGCTCGACTTGCAGGTGATCGCCAAACGCCTGCACCTGCAACGCCGGCTGCTGGTTGGCCGCGACCAACGTGGCGTTGTATTCGGCGCCGATGTCCCGCTGATACAGCACGCCCACCAGCACTGCGACAACTACCGCACAGGCAGCGGCCAGCAGGCGAAAACTCATCCAGAATGGTTTCTTCGCCGGCACGTGCAGCACTTGCGGTTCAATTCTGGCCTTGATGCCTGCCCACACATGATCCGGCACCGGCCGTTCGGGCACGGCGCCAGTCAGGCTGGCGAGGGCATCCTGCCAATGGCCGAGTTCGACGCGCAGCGCGGCATCGTCCAGCAGCAGGTTTTCAAAGCGCCGACGGGCAGTGGCGGGCATCAAACCGATGGCGTAATCGGCAGCGAGGGCGCGGCGCAGGGTGGTGGTTTGGTAGTTCATGATTCAAGGCACCTGCGCAGGCGCTCCATGCCGCGGCGAATCCAGGATTTGACCGAGCCCAGGGGCGCCGCCAAGTGGTCGGCCAGTTCCGAGCACGACAGGCCCTGGAAGTAAGCCACGGTAATCGATTGGCGTTGCATACCGTCGAGGGTGTCGAGGCAGCGGTTGAGGGCGCGGGCTTCGCGCTCACTGTCGAGCTGTTCGTAGGCGCTGGGGCTGTCGTCGAGCATGGCGTCTTGCTGGCCCTCAGCTAATGGCTGTTCGCGGTGTTTGCGCAATTGGTCGATGGCCAGGTTGCGGGTGATGTTGACCATCCAGGTCATCGGCGCGGCCAAATGGGCCTCGTAGCGCGAAGCGTTGTACCAGATACGCACAAAGGCCTCCTGCAGCACTTCTTCGGCCAGGTCTGCGCGCCCCATGAAACGAAACGCGACACCGTGCAGCCGTGGCGAAACACTGCGGTAAAGGGTCTCGAACGCCTGTCGGTTGCCCAGGGCACATTGGGCCAGCAAGGGCTGCAACGGGTCAGCATCATGAATGGAAATAGGGCTTCTCCAGGCTCTCGTTCGAGGGCGACGGGACTGCGCACGGTAGGCAGAGGGTAGTCCAGCTTGAGCATTCATTCCATCCGACTCCGGGCGGCGCTTGTGGGATATACGCGCGCGGGGAACATTTGGATGCAGATTTTTCTGAACTAATCTGCAGGTGGGAACATTCCTTCGGGACTGTCAGTCAAACGCCTGCTTTTAGCTCCTACATTCAGAGGTTGTCTTGATGAAGATTTCACGCGGTTTTGCCCTGTCCTGCCTGTTGACCGTGGCCGCCAGCCCGGTGTTTGCCGCAGGTTTCAGCCTCGGTGACGTGGCCAATGCCGTCTCCGGTGCCCAGGGCAGCAACAACAAGGCGGCGGCTGCGGCGCCTAGCTCTGAGACCGCCGGCCTGCTGAGCGCCTTGACCTCGCAACTGAACATCACCCCCGAACAAGCCGTGGGCGGTACTGGCGCCATGCTGGGCCTGGCCAAGAACAAACTGAGCGGTACCGACTACTCGCAACTGGGCAAGAGTGTGCCGGGCCTGGATCAACTCTCGGGCAGCAACTCCCTGGGTAGCCTCGGCGCGTTGAGCGGGATGCTCGGCCAGAGCGGCGGCAGCAAGACCAGCGGCCTGGACGGGTTGTTGGGTAACGTGAAGAGCACCAACGACCTGAACACCGCCTTCAGCGCGTTGGGCATGGACAGCGGCATGGTCAGCCAATTTGCCCCGGTGATCCTCAAGTACCTGGGCGGCCAGGGCGCCAGCGAATCGGTGCTGGGCAAGCTGGCCTCGGCCTGGGGTACTGGCAGCTAAAGCGACTCTGCGCGCAGTTGTGCGATGCGCGCATCCTTCTCCATCCAGAGCTGGTTCACCCAGTTCTGGACGGTCTGGCGAAACGCCGGGTCATTCTCGTAATCCCCTTGCCACAACGCCGGGTCCAGCTCACGGGTGCGGATATCAATGATCACCTTGGGCACTGTGCCGCAGATCAAGTCCCAGAACCCCGGGATCTTCTGCTGCGGGTAGACCACCGTCACGTCGAGGACCGCGTCCAATTGCTCACCCATGGCCGCCAGCACAAACGCCACGCCACCCGCTTTGGGCTTGAGTAAGCGGGCAAATGGCGAATCCTGCTGCTTGCGCTTGGCCTCGCTGAACCGTGTGCCCTCCAGATAATTGACCACCGTCACCGGTTGGCGCTTGAACAGCTCGCACGCCTGCTTGGTGATCTTCAAATCCTGGCCCGCCAGTTCCGGGTGTTTGGCCAGAAAGGCCTTGGTGTAGCGCTTCATGAACGGGTAATCCAGCGCCCACCAGGCGAGGCCCAGGAAGGGCACCCAGATCAGCTCTTTTTTCAGGAAGAATTTGAAGAACGGCGTACGCCGGTTGAGCGCCTGGATCAGTGCGGGAATATCGACCCAGGATTGGTGATTGCTGATCACCAGGTAAGACGTATCGCCGCGCAGTTCGTCGCCGCCACGAATGTCCCATTGGGTGGGGATGCACAGCGCGAAAATCAGTTTGTCGATCTCGGCCCAGGTCTCGGCGATCCACATCACGGCCCAAGAGGCGTAGTCGCGAAAGCGGCCGGGCGCTACCAGCTTGAGCAGGGCAAACACCATCAACGGGCCGAACAGCACCAGGGTGTTGAGCAATAACAGCAGTGTGACAAAACAGCCGGTGAGCAGGCGGCGCATAAGTAACTCTTGGAGTCGGGTGGACGGGCCATGATAAGCAAGCTGAGTCTAGAGGCCAAATCGCAAATTGCCGCACGAATGTGAGCTGGCGCGGAGCGTCCAGAGCTGCATTGCCACGCAGAGCGTGGGAACGATCTAACTAAACAACGCTTTTGCGGTCTAGAATCCGCCTACTTCTTTCCAAGGAAATCACTTCGTGAAACTGCTCCTTGCCTTACTCGCCCTGGCTGCCGTGCCTGTCATGGCCGCCGAACCGACCCTCTACGGTCGCTACGAATACATCCAACTGCCGGAGATCGGCCAAACCTTCAAGGCCAAGATGGACACCGGCGCGCTGACCGCTTCGCTGTCGGCCCGCGATATCGAAACCTTCCAGCGCGATGGCGACGACTGGGTGCGCTTCCGCCTCGGCGGCAAGGACGCCAGCGACAAGGTTTTTGAACACAAAGTCTCGCGCATCAGCAAAATCAAAAGCCGCGCCGATGAAGACGAGGACAAGGACGAAGCCACCGTGGCCAAGCGCCCGGTGATCGACCTGGAAATGTGCCTGGGCAACGTCAAGCGCACCGTCGAGGTCAACCTCACTGACCGCAGCAGTTTCAACTACCCGTTGCTGATCGGCGCCAAGGCCCTGCGTGAGTTCGGTGCGGCGGTTAACCCGGCCCGTCGTTACACTGCCGACAAACCGGACTGCTGATCGAGCCTATGCCGCACATCCTGATTGTCGAAGACGAAGCGGCGATAGCCGACACGCTGATCTTTGCCCTGCAAGGCGAGGGGTTCACCACTACCTGGCTGAGCCTTGGCCAGGAGGCGCTGGCGCATCAACGCCAGACGCCTGCCGACCTGATCATCCTCGACATCGGCCTGCCGGACATCACCGGCTTTGAGACGTGCAAGCAACTGCGCCGCTTCAGTGAAGTGCCGGTGATGTTCCTCAGTGCGCGCGACGGCGAGATTGACCGGGTGGTGGGCCTGGAGATCGGCGCCGACGATTATGTGGTCAAGCCGTTCAGCCCACGGGAAGTGGCGGCGCGGGTTCGGGCGATTCTCAAACGCGTCAGCCCAGGTGCCGCGCCGGCCGTGTTTCAGGTCGATCTGGAGCGCATGCAGATCAGTTATCGCGGCCAGGCTTTGAGCCTTACGCGGCATGAATTTCGCCTGCTGCAAAGCTTGCTGGAGCAGCCCGAGCGGGTGTTCAGCCGCGAGCAATTGCTCGACGCGGTGGGCGTGTCGGCCGATGCCGGCTACGAGCGCAATATCGACAGCCATATCAAAAGCCTGCGCAGCAAACTGCGGGGCATTGCGGCGGATGCCGAGCCGATCCAGACCCATCGTGGCCTCGGCTACAGCTACAGCCCGAGCCACAGCTGATGCGCCTGGGGCTGCGGATCTTCCTGGTGTATGCGCTGTTTATCGGCCTCACCGGTTACTTTGTGCTCAACACGGTGATGAAGGAAATCCGCCCCGGCGTGCGCCAGTCCACCGAAGAAACTTTGGTGGACACGGCGAACCTGCTGGCTGAGATCCTGCGCGATGACGTAAAAAATCATACCCTCGGCCAAAGCCACTGGCCTGAGTTGCTCAAGGCCTACGGCAATCGCCAGCCCGGCGCGACCATCTGGGGCCTGCCGAAAAACCAGGTTAACCACCGCATCTACGTGACCGACGCCAACGGCATCGTGCTGCTCGATTCCACGGGCGAAGCGGTGGGGCAGGACTATTCACGGTGGAACGACGTATACCTCACCTTGCGGGGTGAGTACGGCGCCCGTTCCACCCGCAGCGAGCTGGACGATCCCACTTCGTCGGTGATGCACGTGGGCGCGCCGATCCGCGACAACGGGCAAATCATCGGCGTGGTAACGGTGGCCAAGCCCAACAGCTCGTTGCAGCCTTATGTGGATCGCACCGAGAACCGCTTGCTCTGGTACGGCGCCGGGTTGGTGGTGTTGGGCCTGCTGTTGGGCGCATTGCTGTCGTGGTGGCTGAGTGTGGCGCTGCATCGGCTCACGGCCTATGCGCAGGCGGTGAGCGAAGGGCGCCGGGCCGAGTTGCCGCATTACCGTGGCGGCGAACTCAAACAGCTGTCCACCGCTGTGGAGCACATGCGCACGCAGCTGGAAGGCAAGGCCTACGTCGAGCATTACGTGCATACCCTGACCCACGAATTGAAAAGCCCGCTGGCCGCCATTCGCGGCGCGGCGGAATTGTTGCAGGGCGATATGAGCCGCGAGCAGCAGCAGCGTTTTATCGGCAATATCGACAGCGAAAGTGCGCGCTTGCAGCAGTTGATCGAGCGGCTGCTCAACCTGGCCCAGGTGGAGCAACGCCAGGGTTTGGAAGAACAGACCCGCATGCCGTTGGCGGCCTTGGTCGACGAGGTACTCAAGGCGCAATGTGCGCGAATCGAAGGCGCCGGCCTGCAGGTCGAACAGACGATAGCGGCGGATGTGAAGGTGTTCGGTGAGCCTTTCCTGTTGCGCCAGGCGCTGGGCAACCTGCTCGATAACGCCTTGGACTTCACACCGCCCGGCGGCACCTTGCGATTCAGCGCACAGGCGCAGCATAACGACGTGCAGGTCAGCCTGTTCAATCAGGCTGCGCCGATTCCCGACTACGCCTTGCCACGTCTGAGCGAGCGCTTCTACTCGTTGCCGCGCCCGGTCAGTGGGCGCAAAAGCACCGGCCTGGGCCTCAACTTTGTCGAAGAAGTGATGAAGCTGCACGGCGGCGCATTGCAGATCGGCAATGTGCAAGGCGGCGTGCAGGTGGTGCTGCATCTCCACACAGTCTCCACAGTGCCCACATAAATCTCCCACAGGCGCGGTTCACGCTCTGCCCATCAAAACAGGGAGAGCCCCATGAACCGAAGCCTGCTGTTCAAACTTGGCGCCATTGCGCTGCTGATGCTGCTGTTGCTGATTCCACTGCTGATGATCAACGGCATCATCAGCGACCGCCAGCAACTGCGCGACGGCGTATTGATGGACATCGCCCGCAGCTCCAGCTACAGCCAACGCATTACCGGCCCGGTCATGGTGGTGCCGTATCGCAAGACCGTGCGCGAGTGGAAACTCAATGAAAAGCTCAACAAACGCTACGAGGAAACCCGTGAAGAGCGCGGCCGTCTGTATTTTTTGCCGGACCGCTTTGAACTCGACGGCAAGGTGCAAACCGAACTGCGCTCGCGTGGCATCTACCAGGCGCGACTGTTCCATGCAGACAACCGCATCAGTGGGCGTTTCGAGTTGCCAGCGCAGTTGGGCATTACAGAAAACTTTGCCGATTACCGTTTTGAGCCTGCGTTTCTGGCGGTGGGTATCAGCGATATTCGTGGCATCGAAAACGCCCTGAAGCTTGAGCTGGGCAGCCAGCGCCTGGCGTTCTCGCCAGGCTCGCAAGTGGACTGGTTGGGTGAGGGCGTGCATGTGACGCTGCCCGCGCAGGACAGCAAACAACCGAGCGTGGTGGACTTCGCTTTTGACCTGCGCCTGCAGGGCACCGAACAGTTGCAAGTGGTGCCGGTGGGCAAGACCAGCCAGGTGTCACTCGCGTCCAACTGGCCGCACCCCAGTTTTATCGGCAACTTCCTGCCGGCGCAGCGAGAGGTCACTGACAAGGGCTTCAGCGCCAATTGGCAGACTTCGTTTTTCTCCACCAACCTCGAACAAGCCCTGCAAACCTGCCTGGACCGCCAGGGCTGTGAAGACTTCACCAACCGCAGCTTTGGCGTGAACTTCATCGACCCGGTGGACCAGTACCTCAAGAGCGACCGCGCGATCAAATACGCGCTGCTGTTTATCGCCCTGACGTTTGCCGGTTTCTTCCTCTTCGAAGTACTGAAGAACCTCGCGGTACACCCGATTCAGTACGCGTTGGTGGGCTTCGCGTTGGCGTTCTTTTACCTGCTGCTGTTGTCGTTGTCCGAGCACCTGGGCTTTGCGTTGGCCTACCTGATCTCGGCGAGTGCCTGTGTATTGTTGATCGGTTTTTACGTGTGCCATGTGCTGCGCAGTGTTGTGCATGGCCTGGGCTTTTCGGCGGGGTTGGCGGCGTTGTATGGCTTGTTGTACGGGCTGCTGAGCGCTGAAGATTACGCGCTGCTGATGGGCTCGCTGCTGCTGTTCGGGCTGCTGGGTACGGTGATGGTGCTGACGCGCAAACTGGATTGGTATGGCGTGGGCAAGCGCAAAGGTCGGGAGGTGGCGCAATGATTGGGTTGCGTGAAGATCAGCAGGTGCGCGCGCAATTGGTGGCCGGGATTGCCACCTTCCTCAGCAACACCACTCTTCAATGTGGGAGCGGGCTTGCCCGCGAATGCGGTGGGTCAGAAACCAATGTGCTGAATGACATGCCGCCATCGCGGGCAAGCCCGCTCCCACACTGGATGGGTGTGAATGTCACACCGGTGGCTGGGTCTCAAGCATCGAAGGCCGTTGGCTGACCCCGGCATACCAGTCGGCAAGCTTGGGGTTGCTGGCGCGCCATTGCAGGTCGGGGTGGCGAAAGTCCAGGTAACCCAGGGCGCAGGCCACGCTGATGGCGGCGATGTCGAAGTGGCTGGCCAGTTCGGCAATCGCATCGCTTTCCAGCTCGGCGAGGGTGCGGTGGATCTTGTTGCGCTGCTCCTCCAGCCATTGGTCCCAGTGTTTTTCTGCCGGGCGCATGGCGGTCTCGTAACGCACCAGCACGGCGGCATCCATGATGCCGTCGGCCATCGAGGCGAGGGTGAGGCGGCGCCAGCGGGCCGAGCCGTCACGCGGGATCAGCGGGTTGCCGACGTGCTGGTGGTCGAAGTAATCGAGGATCACCCGGCTGTCGTGCAGCACCGAACCATCGGCCAGGCGCAGGGCCGGGATCTTGCCCACGGGGTTGTCCTGCACCACCTGTGCGTCGGGGTTGACCGGCGTCGGCATGCAGCCATGCAAGGCCACGCGGTGCTGCTGGCCGGTCTCGATCAGCAGCACGCGGACTTTGCGAACAAAGGGTGAAGCGGGGTTGTGAAACAAGGTCATGCTGGGCGCGGACATGGGCATTCCTCGGAAATGGCAGGGCTAGCCTAGTAGGATTGTGGTTGTTTTTGAAGGCCCTATCGCAGCGGTGCGACGACTCGACAAGCCAGCTCCCACACTTGACTGCGTACACACATCAACCTGTGGGAGCTGGCTTGCCTGCGATGAGGCCTTCAGCCACGCCGCTTAAGCAAGGCCCAAGCCCCAATGCCAGCAGGAATACCCAACCCCACCCAACTCAACGAATCCCACAGCCCGTCACCCAACAGCGCCGCAAACAACCCGGCAGCGCTGAGCAGGCCAATCCCCAGCGGAATGCCAAACACCTTCCAGAAACTCGATTGGCGCGGCTTCATGACTTGGCCGCCTTACGCCGCACAATCCACAGGTAAACACCGCTGCCCAACACGATGATGGTCAGTACGTCCAGCACCGCCCAGAGGATCTTCATCGGCATGCCGCCATAGTCGCCAAAGTGCAGCGGCTGGGACATGCCCATGGCGTCCATGTACCACGGCCGTTCGGCGATGGCGGTGACGGCCAGGGTGCTGGCGTCGATCAGCACCGGCGTGAGCAGGTGTGAGGTCAGATGCGTGCTGCCCTTCATGAACACCGCGTAGTGGTGTTCGCTGGAAAAGCGCGTACCGGGGAAGGCGATAAAGTCCGGCTCCATGCCGGGCGCGGCCTTGGCGGCGATGCTCAGCAGTTCGGTGGCCGGTGCGCGTTGGGTCAGCGGCGGCGCGTTTTTGTACGGCTCGATCATGGCGCTGAGGCTGTCCTGGCGCCAGGCGGCGATGATCAAATCGGCGCAGGCGCTGATCACGCCGGTGACGCCCACCACCAGCGCCCAGGTCAGCGTGACCACGCCGATCAGGTTGTGCAGGTCGAGCCAGCGCAGACGGGTGGATTTGTCATTACGCACGGTGGCGAACTTCAACCGGCGCATAAACGGCAGGTACAGCACCGTACCCGAGACAATTGCCACCACAAACAGAATGCCCATGAACGCCAGCAGCAACTTGCCTGGCAGCCCGGCGAACATATCCACGTGCAAGCGCAGCAGGAACAGGGTCAACCCGCCATTGGCCGCCGGGGTTTCCACGGCCTCACCGGTGCGCGCATCCAGCATGAAGGTGTGGGACGAGTTGGGCTCGGTGCCGGCCGTGGCAGCCATGATCGCGATCACACCGTTTTTGTCGTCTTCGTCCCACGCCAGGTACTGCATGGCCTCGCCGGGGCGATGGGCCTGGGCTTTGGCCACCAACTGCTCAAGGTTCAGCTGCGGCGTGTCGGCGGGCATCTGTGCCAGTTCCGGCTCGTTGCCCAGCAGGTGGTCGATCTCGTGGTGAAACACCAACGGCAGGCCGGTGAGGGCGAGCAGCAGCAGAAATACCGTGCAGATCAGGCTGGTCCAGGTGTGGATGAAGGACCAGCGGCGGATGGTTTTGCTTTTCATGGTTCATCCAAATGCAAAAGGGCCACGGCGTTGCCGTGACCCTTGGGTGACCGTGTCAGTGGTTTACCACTTGTAGTTCACAGCCGCCACGACATTGCGTTCATCACCGTAGTAGCACCAAGCGCCGTCGCAGGTCGACAAGTAGTCCTTGTTGAAGATGTTCTTGGCGGTGACATCCACCGAGACACCAGCAAGTACTGGGTTAAGGCGGCTCAAGTCGTAATGCACTGCAGCGTCATACACGGTGTACGAACCTACGTGGCCGTTGGCTGTGTTCGCAGTGTTGCCGTAGGTGTCGCCCACATAGCGCACGCCAGCACCAACGCCGAAACCATCCAATACACCCGAATGCCAAGTGTAATCAGACCACAGCGACGCCTGATTACGTGGCACCAACTTCATGCGGTTGCCCTTGTCGTCCCCCTTGAGGATTTCGGTGTCGGTGTACGTGTACGAGCCCACCAGTTTCAGGTTGTCGGTTACTTCAGATGTGGCCTCCAGCTCCAGGCCACGCACGCTGATTTCGCCGATCTGGCTGGTGATGTTGTTTTGTGTCACCGAAACGTTTTGCTGGCGCAGGTCAAACACGGCTGCGGTCAGCAGGGTTTTGCTGCCTACTGGCTGGTACTTCACACCCACTTCAGTCTGTTTGCCCTGGGTCGGCTTGAACGATTCCGTAGCGCTCGCACTGGCGCCAGCAGTGGGCTGGAACGACTCGGTATAGGAGATATAGGGCGTGATGCCTGAGTCGAACACATAGCTCAGACCTGCGTTGCCACTGAAGGCCTTGTCGCGTTGCGTGTTGGTGGCGTCATTCAGGTTGAAGAAAGTGGTGCCGGTGTGAATCCAGTCTTCACGGCCGCCCAAGGTCAGGCGCCATTTTTCCAAAGCGATCTGGTCCTGTACGTAGAGCCCTGTCTGCACGGTTTTCTGGTTGTAATCGTAGAACGTGAACGGAGCGCCAGCCGGGCGTGGCTGGTTATAGATCGGGCGGTTCGGATTAATGCTCGCCGCACTACCTTCGACCCAGTGGTAGTCGGTGTTGGAGCGCTGGTGGTCCAGGCCCAGCAGCAGTGTGTGGCTTAGGGCCCCGGTTTGGAAATCGGCTTGGAAGTTGTTGTCTACGGCCAGTTGGGCGATGTCTTCATCCACTTTGTCGTAGATACGTTTCAGCATGCCATCTGCACCTACGGCAGTGTCGCCGTAGCTGGAGTAGGTAGTGTTGAAGGCTAGTTCGCTTTTGGTGTAACGCAGGTTTTGCTTGAACTGCCAGGTATCGTTGAAACGATGGTCGAAGGCATAACCGAGGGCGTAGTAGGTGCGGTCGTAGTAGTCCTGATCCGGCTCGCCAAGGTTTTTGTGATGCGAAATCTTGCCTGCTGGCGATCCCAGTTTAGTGCCTTGCAACGGCAGGAACTGGCCACTGATACCGGTATCGTCGCGGGTAAATTGCGAGAGCAGGGTAAGGTGGGTGTCGTCGTTGATATTCCAGGTCAGGCTCGGCGCGATGTTATAGCGCTTGTCTTCGATATGGTCGATGGGCGTGCCGCTATCACGCACCACACCGTCGACGCGGTACAGAAATTGGCCTTGATCATCGATCTTGCCGGTGCTGTCGAAGCTGATTTGCTTACGGTTGTTGCTGCCGACTTCGGCGCGTACAGCGTTGCTGCTTTCCGCTTGTGGGCGGCGGCTGACCATGTCTAGCATCCCGCCCGGTGGCGTTTGACCATATACCGAAGAAGCAGGGCCGCGCAGTAGAGTAATGCGGTCCAGGTTCCAGGTTTCCTGTTTTGGGTTGGCATAGGAGCCTTTTGGCAGTGGCAGGCCGTCCAGGAACTGAGTGGGTTCGAAACCACGTACCCGCAGCCAGTCGGCACGGGAGTCGCTGCCATAACTGCTTGCGATCACACCGGGCATGTAGCGTACGGCGTCATCCAGGTTCTGCACGCCACGGTCTTCCATCTGAGCACGGGTAACCACAGACATGGAGCGCGGTGCCTCAATGATCGGCGTATCCGTTTTGGTGCCTGCCGCGGTGCGAGTCGCGACATAGCCATCCACCGGTCCCCACGCACTTTCATAGCTGCCTGCGCCAATGATGCTGGTCTCTGGCAACGCCACGACACCTTCCGGGACAGGCACCAGCGTAAACGTCCCGGCACTGCTTTGCTCCAATTGCAACCCGGTGCCACGCAACGCCTCGCGCAACGCGCCCTGGGCATCGAATTGGCCTTTGACCGGTGCTGAGGTCTTGCCCGCTGCCAGCGAAGGGTTCAGCGTCAGGGCCAGGCCCGACTGGCTGGCGATCTGGTTCAGGGTGCTCGCCAATGGCGCAGCCGGCAGGTTGTAGGCGCGCACGTTGCTAGCCTGTTCGGCGGCGATCAGCGCGGTGCTCGTCAGCGGGGCGCTGAGGGCAATGGCCATGGCTAACAGGCTGGGGCGCAACAAGGTGTCTAGCGTGCGGGACATGGGGCGGCTCCTGAATGAAAATATTTCTCAATTGCCTAGGTGCCGGATGAGAATCAGAAAGTGATAGGGCTGGGTGAAAATATTTTTTTGAGGTGGCTTTGAGGGCCTCATCGCAGGCAAGCCAGCTCCCACCTTTAACGGTGTTCACAATTCCAAAGGTGGTAGCTGGCTTGCCTGCGAAGGCGATCGGCCAGGCACTGAAAAACCTAAGGCTTAGCCTTCACGGTCACCCACCACGGCGTGTGCTGCTCGATCTGCACCGGCAAGGTCGGCAGCAGGGCATTCAGCGCCAGGGTGGTGTCGTGCAGCGGGAAGCTGCCGGTGATGCGCAGGTCGGCCACGGTTTTATCCACGCCCAGGTAGCCGGTGCGGTAACGACTCAGCTCTGCAACCACATCGCCCAGGCGGGTGTTGTCGACCACCAGCATGCCGCGCGTCCAGGCGTCTGCGGCGGGTGTGAGCACCCGCGCAGGGCCGAGGCCGTCGCTGCGCATCAGCACTTGCTGGCCTTGCTTGAAAATCTGCTCCTGATGCAGCGCCTCAGGCTGGGCGGCCACGGCAGACTGCAGCACGCTCAGGCGCGTGGCGTCGTCTTCGCGCCTGACGATAAACCGCGTGCCCAGGGCGCGCAGGCTGCCGTCGCGGGTTTGCACGTAGAACGGCCGCGCATCGTTGTGGCCGGTTTCGACTTGGATTTCGCCTTCCTGCAACACGATCAATCGGCGTTTTTCATCAAAGCGCACGTCGATGGCGCTGTGGGTGTTGAGGTTGATCAGTGTGCCGTCGGCCAGCTTCAGCGTGCGTTGTTCGCCGGTCGCTGTGCGTTGGTCCGCCAGCCAATAATGGATCGGCACGTAACGTTCACCGGCAAACAGCGCCAGGCCGATCACCAGCGCGATGCTGGCCAAACCGCCGCCCAACTTGCGCACGCGCTGGCGAATGCCTTGGCGTGACTGCAACAGCGCCGCGCGCGCCGGGCCAGAAGCTACGCTGAAGCGCTGGTCGAGCATGCCCAGCTGACGCCAGGCGCGTGCGTGTTCTTCATCACTGGCCAGCCATTTGGCGAACTCTTCCTGTGCAACCAGGCTGCCGTCGCCTGAGCCCAGCGACAGTTGCCAGGCAATCGCCGCATCCAGCACACGGGCCGTGACCGGTTTGGAGCCTGTCACAGCGGCTCGCCATACAGTGCGATGTAGCACTGGCGAATGCCTTGGGCCAGGTACTGGCGCACACGTGGCACCGACACACCCAGGCGCTGGGCGATTTCGGCGTGGCCCAGGCCGTCGAGGCGGTTATAGAGGAAGGCAGCGCGGGCCTTGCTCGACAGCTTGCCGAGCAGGCGGTCGATGGCCTTGAGGTCTTCGAGGATCAGTTGCTGTGCTTCGGGCGAGGGGTGTTCGCTTTCCGGGATCAGCATCAGCTCGCTGAGGTACGCCTGCTCCAGCGCCGCGCGGCGGAAGTAGTCGAACAGCAAGCCTTTGGCGATGGCCACCAGGAACGCACGTGGCTCGCGCGGTTCGCGCAGCTCGTCCCGGCCCAGCAGGCGTATGAACGTGTCCTGGCTCAAGTCTTCGGCGCGGCTCGGGCAGGCCACATTGCGTCGCAGCCACGCCAACAGCCAGCCACGATGGTCGCGATACAACGCGCCAACAAGCTCACTGTGTGGGGTTTGGACCGACGACAAGGCATCACCGAATAAACAAGGGGTTTAAACTAACGAGAATTATTCGCGATTGTGTCAGAGGCAGGGAGTGGGCGCAATTGGCGTCTGTCGGGCGATCGTTCCCACGCTCTGCGTGGTAATGCCTCCTGGGACGCTCAGCGTCCCCTAGAAAGAGGGCGCTTGTTTGCGACGTGTCCATTGGCTCAAGCGCTCTTGCAGCACCTGTGGGCTGTCGATTCCCTGTTGGCGCGCACGGCTGAACAGGATGAGCATCAGCTCTGCCGTGGCCAGCGCATCGGCGCTGGCGTGATGGCGTTCGCCCACGTGCAACTTGAAGTGGTTGATCCAGTCGTCGAGCCCGGCCTCGCGAATATTCGCGTCGGGGCACAACAGCGGGGCGATGTCGGCTACATCGAGGAACGGATGGGCCAGCCGATAGCCCAGGCTGCTCTTAAGCTCCCGGCACAGCATGTGTTGGTCGAACGGCGCATGGAACGCCAGCAACGGGCTGTCGCCGACAAAGGCCATAAAATCCAGCAAGGCTTGCGCCGGGTCGCTGCCGGCGGCAATTGCACTGGGGCCGAGGCCATGGATCAGCACGCTGGGGCTGAGCTTGGTGTTGGGCTGTTGCAGGGTGCGTTCGAACATCTGCGAAAAATCCACCGCGCCATCCTCGATCACCACCGCGCCGATGGACAGCACTTGGTCGCGGTTGAGGTTCAGGCCGCTGGTTTCCAGGTCGACCACCACCCAACGCTGGCTGCGTAACGACCCGTCGCCCAGCAATGCGGGCTTGGGCAATTGTGCCAGTCGCTGCTGCTGAGCCGCGTCGAGCCCGGGCTTGTTCTTGCGCAGCCAACTGAACAGGCTCACAGCTGATACCGCAGCGTCAGGCTGCTTTGCAGGCGTTGGGCCTGGCGCAGGGATTCACGCAGGATGCGCCGGTCCAGGTGGTTGAGGCTGTCGGGGTCGACGCGGTTGGAATACGGCAGGTTCTCGCGGGTTTGCAGCTGATGCTGCTGCATGCGGGTTTGCTGGATAAAGTGATAGGCCTCCTCATAGGCGGCGCCATCCAGCGGCTCAATGACCTCCTTGACCACCAGTTGGCGCAGGCGCTCCAAGGTATTGTTGGCGTGGATACCGTTGGCCAGGGCCAACAGGCGCGCACCATCGACAAAGGGCGTAAGGCCCTGCACCTTGAGGTCGAGCGTGGCCTTTTCGGTGCCTTTGCGCGTCAGCACAAAGTCGCGGAAACGCCCGACCGGCGGGCGCTGGCGCAAGGCGTTCTCGGCCAGCATGCGTTGGAATAAGCGGTTATCGGCCACCTGATCCAGAATGCCCTGGCGCAGTTGCTCGCAACCGCGCTCGTCGCCCCACACCACGCGCATATCGAAATAGATGCTCGACCCGAGCAGGTTCTCCGGCGTGGCTTCGCGGATAAAGGCACCAAAGCGCCGCGCCCATTCGGCCCGTGACAGGCACAGCTCGGGGTTGCCGGCCATGATATTGCCCTTGCACAGGCTGAAGCCGCACAACGCCAGGCTTTGGTTGATCTGCTGCGCCAGGGGCAGCAGGCGGCCGCGGATCTCGGCGGCTTCGGCGGCGTCCTTGGCTTCAAACAGGATGCCGTTGTCCTGGTCGGTAAACAGTGTTTGCTCGCGGCGCCCTTCGCTGCCGAAACACAGCCAGCTGAAGGGCACGTCAGGGTCACCTTTCTCGGCCAGAGTCAGCTCGATCACCCGGCACACAGTGTGGTCGTTGAGCAGGGTAATAATGTGGGTGATCTGAGTCGAGGAGGCACCATGGGCCAGCATGCGTTCGACCAGTTGGCCGATTTCACCGCGAATCGCCACCAGGTTTTCCACCCGGGGCGCGTTGCGGATGGTGCGGGCCAGGTGTACCAGGTCGACCCGTTGCAGGGAAAACAGGTCGCGCTCGGACACCACGCCACACAGGCGCTGGTCTTTTACCAGGCACACATGGGCGATGTGTCGCTCGGTCATGGCGATGGCGGCGTCGAAGGCGCTGTGGTCCGGGCTTAAAAAGAACGGCGCCTGGGTCATATGGCCGGCGATGGCTTGATTGAAATCGCCGGTGCCATCGGCGACCACCTGGCGCAGATCGCGCAAGGTGAAAATCCCCAGCGGCGCCTTGTGCTCGTCGACGATCACGATGCTGCCCACTTGTTGCTCATGCATCAGCGTCACCGCTTCGCGCAGCGGCGTGGTCGGGCTGCAGGTGACCGGGTGGCGCATGGCCAATTCACCCAGGCGGGTGTTCAGCGAATACTGGGTGCCGAGGGTTTCCACGGCCTTTTGCTGCACCTGCTGGTTGACCTGATCCAACAGGCTGCTGACTCCGCGCAGGGCAAAATCGCGAAACGGGCTGGAAAGGGCGAACAGCTTGATAAACGCCGGCTTGTTCAGTTGCAGGCAGAAGGTGTCTTCGGCGGCTTTGTGCTCGGTGCGTGTCGCACGCTCACCCAGCAACGCGGCAAGAGGGAAGCACTCGCCGGTGGTGATCTCGAAGGTGGCTTGCGTCGAGTCCGGCCGCTCGCCGACTACGCGGCCCTGCTTGACGATATAGAAGTGCTCCACCGGCCCGCCGGACGGTTTGAGAATGCTGTCGCCGGGGCCGTAGAAACGCAGCTGGCACTGTTCGACCAAGAACGCCAGGTGGGCGTTTTCCATCTGGTTGAACGGTGGGAAGCGTTGCAGGAATTGCAGGGTGCCGTGGATGTTCTGCAACACGGCGGTTTTTCCCGCGTGCGTGAAAGCATCAGCTTTACTCATAACAGTGACCGCAGTTTTTTTGTCGTTATCGTCCTGCATGGTCGACTCCCGCGCGGCGGGTGCCCATTGGACGTAAGTCTAGGTCTGGGCAAAACCATTCACGACTAGGGAAAAACCTTACATGACTATCGTCCAAACCCCGTAGAACGCCCACTAGGCAAACTTTCCGACGAAGTGCACATTGTTCGCCCTTCCGCAGATGTCTGACGAGTGTGCTGGGAGATTGAATAGAACTGCTGAGAAACGTATGTCCGACCACGATATTTTGAGTGATGCCGAGCGCGAGGCGCTGAGCGCCGTGATGCTGGAGCCCGATCTGCCGCCACAACGGGTGTTAATTGTCGACGACGACAAGGACGCACGTGAACTGCTGGCAGAAATCCTGGGTCTGGACGGCATTCGCTGCATGACCGCCGACAGTGGCGAGACAGCGTGGGATTTGTTGAGCTCCAGCAGTTCCATCGGTTTGCTGATCACCGATTTGCGCATGGCGCCGAGCAACGGCCTGCAATTGATTCGCAAAGTGCGCGAGTCAACCCGTGCGGCGTTGCCGATCATCATCATGTCGGGGGACGCGGAAGCGCCGGATGTGATTGATGCGATGCATTTGAGCGTGGTGGATTTTTTGCTCAAGCCGATTGATAGCGTGAAGTTGGCGAAGATGGTCAAGCGGGAATTGGGGATGGCGCAGTAGCTACCGCTGGTCGGACTTCTGTAAGAACTGTCAACTTTGACAGTAGCGGTGGTGTGAGCATCGCTGTTCACTTGGTTTGAGGGCGGTCGGAATCACCGCCTCAACTTACTAGAGAACAGAGGCCAGTCATGAGCACAAATGGAAGTTACACCACTGCCAATTTTATGAAGCTGGAAATCACCAAGAAAGGCAGCTTTTATAAAAGTTTTGATTCTCACGATGTTAATGTTGAAATTGCGGGCGAAGACTCCGGGCTCTACAGCTATCGGGGGGCTGATACCTTCTCTGTGTTTTTTAAGCCTCAAACTGAGGATGGGGTCGCTACTTATAAATTTGAAAGCAAGGATGAAAAATTTATTTGGACCTTGAAGGACGGTATTAGCAATAAATATTCTTTTATGAGCGGTACTTTGAAGGAAACTGTCACCCACTCCGCGAGCAAACGGGCGTATGAGCTGAATGGGATGTTTGCAGATAAGGGGGTCGAATATAAAGTGGTAGGTGCTGCTGAGTGGAATGATGATTTGTAATTAATTGAGTTGTTCTGTAAGCATTCCTGGTTTTTGGAGTGCAGGCATTTGAAGTTTTACTGCTATAGGCAGCGCTTTGTAAGTGCGCGAGAGGGTGCTCATTGTGACGGTTGATTAATGAGCCTTGATGAAGATAAATGTCAGATAGTTATGTTTTTTCGAGCGGCAGTCCTATTGTTTAGCTCATTGCATGAAGTGCAATGGTTAAAACAGTAAAGCCCTGATCTTGCGATCAGGGCTTTTTTCATTTACAGGCCGTTTTTAGCCTTGAACTCACGACGCCGACGATGCAACACCGGCTCCGTATACCCATTCGGCTGTTTAGTCCCTTCAATCACCAACTCCACCGCCGCTTGAAACGCGATGTTGCTGTCGAAATCCGGTGCCAGCGGCCGATACAGCGCATCCCCGGCATTCTGACGGTCCACCACCGGCGCCATGCGCTTGAGGCTTTCCATCACCTGGGCTTCGTTGACGATGCCGTGGCGCAGCCAGTTGGCGATGTGCTGGCTGGAGATGCGCAGGGTGGCGCGGTCTTCCATCAGGCCCACATCGTTGATGTCCGGCACTTTCGAGCAGCCGACGCCCTGGTCGATCCAACGGACGACATAGCCGAGGATGCCCTGGGCATTGTTGTCCAGTTCGTTGCGGATTTCTTCTTCGGACCAATCGGTGTTGCTGGCCAGAGGAATGGTCAGGATATCGTCCACCGAGGCGCGCTCGCGCTTGGCCAGTTCGGCCTGGCGGGCGAACACATCAACCTTGTGGTAGTGCAGCGCATGCAGCGCAGCCGCCGTCGGCGATGGCACCCAGGCGGTGTTGGCGCCGGCCAGTGGGTGAGCGATTTTCTGTTCGAGCATCGCCGCCATCAGGTCGGGCATGGCCCACATGCCTTTACCGATCTGTGCACGACCTTGCAGGCCGGTGCTCAAGCCGATATCGACGTTCCAGTTTTCGTAGGCACCGATCCATTTTTCCGCCTTCATGGCGGCCTTGCGCACCATCGCGCCAGCTTCCATGGAGGTGTGGATTTCATCGCCGGTGCGGTCGAGGAAGCCGGTGTTGATAAACACCACGCGCTCGCTGGCCGCCTTGATGCAGGCCTTGAGGTTGACCGTGGTGCGGCGCTCCTCGTCCATGATCCCGACTTTGAGGGTGTTGCGTGGCAAGTTCAGCACGTCTTCGATGCGGCCAAACAGCTCATTGGTGAACGCGGCTTCTTCGGGGCCGTGCATCTTCGGTTTAACGATGTACACAGAACCGGTGCGGCTGTTCTTGCGGCTGCTGTTGCCGTTGAGGCTGTGGATCGCCGCCAGGCTGGTGAGCAGACCGTCGAGAATACCTTCCGGTACTTCGTTGCCGTCTTTATCCAGGATCGCGTCGATGGTCATCAAGTGGCCAACGTTACGCACAAACAGCAGCGAACGGCCGTGCAGGGTCACGTCCTGGCCATCCACGCCGGTGTAGACGCGGTCGGCGTTCATGGTGCGGGTGAAGGTCTTGCCGCCCTTGGCCACTTCTTCGGCCAGGTCGCCTTTCATCAGGCCGAGCCAGTTGCGGTAGATCACCACTTTGTCATCGGCATCGACGGCGGCGACGGAGTCTTCGCAGTCCATGATGGTGGTCAGCGCGGCTTCCATCAGCACGTCTTTGACGCCGGCGGCGTCGGTCTGGCCGACCGGGGTGCTGGCGTCGATCTGGATTTCGAAGTGCAGGCCGTTGTGTTTAAGCAGGATCGCAATCGGCTCGGCCGCAGGGCCCTGGAAACCGATCAGTTGTGCGTCGTCGCGCAGGCCACTGTTGCTGCCGCCCTTGAGGCTGACGATGAGCTTGCCATCCACCATCTTGTAACCGGTGGAATCGACGTGGCTGCCGGCGGTGAGCGGCGCGGCTTCGTCGAGGAAAGCACGGGCGAAGGCAATTACCTTGTCGCCACGCACTTTGTTGTAACCCTTGCCCTTCTCGGCGCCGTCGGCTTCGCTGATGGCATCGGTGCCATACAGCGCGTCGTACAGCGAGCCCCAGCGTGCATTGGAGGCGTTGAGGGCGAAGCGGGCATTCATGACCGGCACCACCAGCTGCGGGCCGGCCATGCGGGCAATTTCGTCATCGACATTTTGGGTCGAGGCCTGGAAATCTGCGGCTTCTGGCAGCAGGTAGCCGATATCTTGCAGGAAGGCTTTGTAGGCCACTGGGTCGTGGGCTTTGCCTGCGTGGGTCTGGTGCCAGGTGTCGATCCGCGCCTGGAAATCATCGCGTTTGGCGAGTAGGGCTTTGTTCTTCGGTGCCAGGTCGTGGATGACCTTGTCGGCGCCGGCCCAGAACTGGTCGGCAGTGATGCCGGTGCCGGGAATGGCTTCGTTGTTCACGAAGTCGAACAGGACTTTGGCGACCTGCAGGCCACCGACTTGAACGTGTTCAGTCATTGCTTGCCTCACTCTGCGGAGCTTATGCGCTGTTTCAGATTTTCATTATGTAGTGCACGGTTGGGCATACTACATGATGACTTGCGGTTGTGAAAATTAGACTAAATACGTCGTTTAGCGACTCATTTTGGTCGTACGGTCACAGCGGAGAATCGGATGTTCTCAAAAAACTATTGGATTGTTCCAGATAAATATAAAAATGGTACACGATTTGTTTTTGACCACTTCTGTAGGAATTGGCTTTGTGTGGGAGCGGGCTTGCCCGCGATAGCAATACATCGCCCACGGATGTGTAACTGACACGCCCCCCATCGCGGGCAAGCCCGCTCCCACAGGGTGTGTGCCTATAATCGATGATCAACCCACCGAGGGCTTCGCCATGGACCATCTTGTACTCACTATTATCGCCGCCGACAAACCCGGCCTGGTTGAACGCATTGCGCAGAACATTGCCGCCCACGGCGGTAACTGGCTGGAAAGCCGCATGGCGCACATGGCCGGGCAGTTTGCCGGGATCTTGCGGGTCAGTGTGCCGACAGAACAGCGTCAAGCCCTGGTCGGCGCGCTGGAGGACTTATCCACACATGGCATTCGTGTGCTGGTGGGCGAGGGCAGCAGCGGGCAGGCCTCGGCGTCCAAATCGATCATGATGACGTTGGTGGGCAATGACCGTGCAGGCATCGTTCGCGAAATCACGGCGCTATTGAGCAAACAAGGCGTGAACCTGGCGAGCCTGAGCACGGATGTGCGTCCGGCGCCCATGAGCGGTGATCCCTTGTTTAGCGCCGAAGCGTTGTTGCAGGTGCCGGCCGCGTTGTCCCTGGATACCTTGCAGCTGTCCCTGGAAACCTTGGCCGATGATTTGATGGTGGAACTGCACCACGAGGAGTAATCGGTCCACAAGGTTATGCATGGAAATCTTGCATGGGCCTGTGGATAACCTGTAGAGACCCGGCGCCAAGCCATGCCGGCCGGGCTTCTTCGTCGATTGAGCAAAAAACGAGCAGTTTCAATGGCTTGTGCACAAATGGCGGGGATCAGGGTGTGGATAACCTTGGGGTGAATGCCTGCAAGCCACGTGCACTGTGGCTTGCAGAGATTTGTACGTTATTTGATCAGCGTTTGCGCACCGTCAGCCAGGCATCCAGGCTGTAGACCACCAGGCCCGCCCAGATAAATGCGAAAGCAATCAGCGTGCTGGTCGCCAGGTGTTCACCGAACAGCAGCACCGCTTCCAACAGCACCAGCGTCGGCGCCACGTATTGCAAAAAGCCCAGTGCGGTGTAGGGCAAATGCCGTGCGGCGGCGTTGAAACACACCAGCGGAATCAGCGTAACCGGGCCTGCGGCCACCAGCCACCAGGCTTCGGAGGTGCTCCAAAATTCAAGCTGCGCACTATGGGCCGACGGGTTGAACAACAACCAGGCGACGGCGATCGGCACCAGCATCCAGGTTTCCACCACCAGCCCTGGCAGCGCCTTGACCGGCGCCTGTTTGCGGATCAAACCGTAAAAGCCGAAGGTCAACGCCAGCACCAGCGACACCCACGGCAGACTGCCGACTTGCCACACTTGCTGCGCCACACCCACCGCCGCCAGCCCGACGGCGATCCATTGCAGGCGGCGCAGGCGCTCGCCCAGGATCAGCATGCCCAGCAGTACATTCACCAACGGGTTGATGTAGTAACCCAGGCTCGCTTCCAGCATGCGCCCGCTGTTCACCGACCACACATAGGTCAGCCAGTTGGCCGCAATCAACGAACCGCTGAGTGCCAGAATCGCCAGGCGCTTGGGGTTGTCGCGCAGTTCACGGAACCAGCCGGGGTGCTTCCACACCATCAACAGCAAACCGCCGAACAGCGCCGACCACAAGACGCGGTGCACGATGATTTCGGCGGCGGGAACACTGGCGATGGCTTTGAAATAAAGTGGGAAAAGACCCCAGATGACATAGGCACTCAGGCCCAGGATGTACCCTTTGCGGGGGTTGGCGGCGTGCATTGCAGAATCCTTGCTCAGGCAGCTTACAAAGCGAGATTGTAAGGATTTTTGTCAGGCAAGGTAGGGGCTTTTCTGTGGGAGCTGGCTTGCCTGCGATGAAATCACCTTAGTACCACTGATACACCGAGTTGTCTGAATCGCAGGCAAGCCAGCTCCCACACCGGTGGTGTACTGCTCTTTAGAAGAGTTTGAGGGGCTCTTCATTGAGCGCCGACAGTTGCTCACGCAACGCCAACACCTGGTCGCCCCAATACCGCTCGCTGCCAAACCACGGAAAGCTGTGGGGGAATGCCGGGTCATCCCAGCGCCGGGCCAGCCAGGCGCTGTAGTGCATCAGGCGCAAGGCGCGCAGGGGTTCGATCAAGGCCAGTTCGCGTGGGTCGAAGTCGTGGAACTCCTGGTAGCCGTCCATCAATTCCGACAGCTGGCCCAGGCATTCCTGACGGTCGCCCGCGAGCATCATCCACAGGTCCTGCACGGCCGGGCCCATGCGGCAGTCGTCCAGGTCGACGATGTGGAACATCTCGTCGCGGCACATCATGTTGCCGGGGTGGCAGTCGCCGTGCATGCGGATGTTCTTGTGTGGTGTGGCCTTGTACACCTCTTCCACGCGCTTGAGCAGGTCGCGCGCGACAGACTCGTAAGCGGGCAGCAGGCTTTTGGGAATGAAATTGCCTTCAAGCAAGGTGTTGAGGGAATCGTGACCGAAGTTCTTCACACCCAGGGCTTCGCGGTGCTCGAACGGGCGGGTGGAACCCACCGCGTGCAAACGGCCAAGCAATTGCCCGAGGCGATACAGCTGATCCAGGTTGCCCGGCTCCGGCGCCCGGCCGCCACGGCGTGGGAACAGGGTGAAGCGAAAGCCCGCGTGTTCGAACAGGCTTTCGCCGTTGTGGATCATCGGCGCAACCACCGGTACTTCGCACTCGGCCAGTTCGAAGGTGAAGCGGTGTTCTTCCAGGATCGCTTCGTTGGTCCAGCGCTGCGGGCGGTAGAACTTGGCGATCAGCGGCTCGGAGTCTTCGATGCCCACCTGATACACGCGGTTTTCGTAGCTGTTAAGCGCCAACACGCGCGCGTCGCTGAGAAAGCCGATGCTTTCGACGGCGTCGAGTACTAAATCGGGGGTGAGTGTTTCAAACGGGTGGGCCATGCGAACTCCTGCGCGCAGCAGGGCGCCGCGTCCGGCCGGGTATGGTAACGCACCAACGCTGAGATAGGTGGCGACTGTGCCATTGCCATCGCAGGCAAGCCAGCTCCCACACTTGAGCGTGGAATGCGCTCAAAGGTGGGAGCTGGCTTGCCTGCGATGAGGCCCTGTCAGGCGCCGACTATCCCACCATCATCCCGCCGAATCGCCATCACCGACGAGCGCGGCTTGCCGTTTGGCAGATGCTCCGGCCAGGTCGAACCCCCGGTTTCCCCCGGATGCTGAATCCCCACAAACAGAGTCTTCTGGTCCGGCGAAAAGCTGATACCCGTGACCTCGCACGCCACTGGCCCGACCATGAAGCGGCGGATTTCCCCGGTGTTGGGGTCGGCGCACAGCATCTGGTTATTGCCCATGCCGGCGAAGTCGCCCTTGTTGCTGTAGTCGCCGTCGGTGAGGATCCACAAGCGCCCGGCCTTGTCGAACCCCAGGCCGTCGGGACTGTTGAACATGTTTTGCGGGTTGATGTTGGACGAGCCGCCTTTTGGCGTGCCGGCATGCACACCTGGGTTGCCGGCCACCACAAACAAATCCCAGGTGAAGGTGTTGGCGCCGTGGTTATCCGCGTCGGCTTTCCAGCGCAGGATCTGGCCATACACGTTTTTCTCACGCGGATTCGGCCCGCCCACCGGCTGGCCGTCTTCACCGCGCTTGGCGTTGTTGGTGAGCGTGCAATACACCTGGCCGTCGGTGGGGCTGACCACGATCCATTCCGGGCGGTCCATGCGTGTGGCTTTCACCACACTGGCGGCCAGGCGCGCGTGGATCAGCACTTCGGCCTGGCTGGCAAAACCCGAGCTGGCGTCGATGCCGTTTTTGCCGTGGGTGAGTTCGACCCATTCGCCTTTGCCCTTGGGGTGGTCGGCATTGCCGTCGCCGGCATCGAAAATCGCCACGTACAGGGTGCCGTGGTCGAGCAGGTTCTTGTTGGCTTTGGGGTTGTGGTGGTTGATCGGATCGCGGCTGACGAACTTGTAGATGAACTCGCCACGCTCGTCGTCGCCCATGTACACCACGGCGCGGCCATCACGGGTTTCTGCCAGTGCGGCGTTTTCGTGTTTGAAGCGGCCCAGGGCAGTGCGCTTGACCGGTGTGGATTGCGGGTCGAACGGGTCGATTTCCACCACCCAACCGTGGCGATTGAGTTCGTTGGGGTTCTTGGCCATGTCGAAGCGCGGGTCGTGCAGGTGCCAATTGATCTCGCGGCTGGCGGCCACCACGCCGTAGCGTTTTTGCCCGGCGTCGAAGCTTTGTTGCGGGTTGCTGCTGCCAAAGCAGTCGGTGAAGTTCTCTTCGCAGGTCAGGTAAGTGCCCCATGGCGTCTTGCCGTTGGCGCAGTTCTGGAAGGTGCCAAGGGCTTTTTTGCCGGTTTTGTCGGCGCTGGTTTTCAGCCAGGCATGGCCGGCAGCGGGGCCACCCAGGCGGATCGGCGAGTTACCGTGGATGCGGCGGTTGTAGCGCGAGTCCTGCACGAACTGCCAGGTGTCGCCCTTGCGCCGTACCTCAATCACCGATACACCTTCGCTGGCCTGGGCCTTGCGCACGTCTTCAGCCGATTGCGGCGCGCCGCCATGGGCGTAGAGGTAGCGGTAGTTGGTGTATTCGTTGTTGATCGCCATCAGCGCACGGTTGTTGTCACCGGGGAAGGCGAACAGGCTCATGCCGTCGTTGTTGTCACCGAACTGCTGTTCCTGAGCCTTGGCAGTACCATTGCCGGACGGGTCGAAGGCTGGCGCGTTCTTGTGCAGCGGCTGGCCCCAACTGATCAGTACCGAGGCGGAGTAACCCGGCGGCAAGGTGATGGCGTCGCTGGTGGCCGCAGCGATGCTGGCAAAGCCCAGCAAGGGGCTGGCGGTGGCAGCGTTCACGGCCATTGCGCTGCGCGTGAGCAGGTTGCCACCCAGGAACATCGCGGCACCGCACAGGGCGCCGGCGCCGATAAAACGGCGGCGGGTGAGGCCGACCATCTGTTCAAGGTCGGTGGCTTGGTTTTCTTCTAATAGGCTCATTTCAGGCTCCCTGCGGTTTTTGCAGACACCTTAAGGAGCGCTCGTGACGAATTTGTTGCAGCTTAAAGATGGCGGGCGCCTAAACCGGTGTGCCGAGCAGCACATTGTTGGGTGAGAATTGCACCTGGACTTGGCCGCCTTCGACGACACCCAGTACCTGGAGCGCGGCGGGCTGCGCCAGGGCGCATAAAACCTGGCCGTTGGGCAGGGTGATGCGCACTTCGCTGGGGCCGTCATCGGCGTCGAGAATCGTCTCGATCACACCGCTCACGCAATTGTGTCCAGGTGTTGCAGCCTGCCCGATGGCGAGCAATTCCAGCCATCCGGCCTTGATCAAGGCGACCACTTCAACGCCGGTTTCCAGCTCCAGCCGCTGCGTGCTGTCGTGAGTGATCTGCGCACTCAGGCTCAAGCCGCCCGAGAGTTGCAGGCGAATCAAGTCATTGCGGCCCTGGTGTTCGATGGCGCTGACCTGGCCGTGCAGTTGGTTGCGCGCGCTGGTGCGCAACATCAGGCGGCCGAGCAGGTTGAAGTCGCTCGCGTCCTCATCCGAACCCAGCACCTCGGCCTGCAACACTTGCAGGCGTTGGTACAGGCGCAGCACGCGCTCACCTTCGGCCGTCAGCTTGGCGCCGCCGCCACCTTTGCCGCCGACGCTGCGCTCCACCAGCGGCTTTTGCGCCAGGTTGTTCAACTCGTCGATCGCATCCCACGCGGCCTTGTAACTCAGGCCAGCGCTCTTGGCCGCGCGGGTAATCGAGCCCTGCTCGGCAATATGCGCCAACAGGGCGATGCGCTGGGGGCGGCGGATGATGTGTTGGCTGAGTGAGGTCGGCAGAGACATGTGGATACGCTTCGATAAGGTCAGCGGACGTTGCAGGCGCGGCGCACGCGAGTCAAGTCATGAGCCTGGTTTTGGCGTGCGGGCCAGACAGTACACATCGACCTGACGAGCGCCGGCGTCCATCAATAGGCGGGCCAGGCTGTGGGCGGTGGCGCCGGTGGTGAGTACGTCGTCCACCAGCGCAAAGTGGCGGCCCTGCACCCGGGCGCCGGGTGCCAGCGCAAACGCGGTGAGCAGGTTGCGTTGGCGGGTTTTGGCGTCGAGGGCTTGTTGCGCGACGGTTTCATGGGGGCGTAACAACAGGTGTTCATCGTGTGGGAGGTCGAGGTCTTCGCTGAGCCAGCGGGCCAACATCAACGATTGGTTGAAGCCGCGCTCACGCAGACGCTTGCGCGCCATGGGCACCGGCAGCAGGCAGTCGGGGCGGGTGAGTGCGGTGTTGTCGAAACGGTGTTGCAGATACTGGCCCAGCAAGTGTGCGAGCAGATGACCCAGTGGCCAGCGCGACTGGTGTTTGAAGCGGCTGATAAGGGTGTCGACGGGGAAACCGTAGGTCCAGGGTGCGATCACCTGTTTATAGGCAGGCGGCTTTTTTTGACAGGGGCCGCAAATCAAACCCTCCATCGGCAGGGGCAGGGCGCACACCTCGCAATGCTCCAGCAGCCAGGGCAGCTCGGTTTCGCAGGCGTTGCACACAGTGTGGTTGGAGTTTGTTGCTTCATCGCAAATTAAACAGGTTTGGTTGTTTTCTAACCAGATGTAAACCTGATGTTTGTATCTGAGTTGACAGTGCATGAATCTTCCTTAAATATGCCGAGCATCCGTGTCGTGACTGACTGTGGGTATTGCGGGTATTGCCGGTATTGCCCTTCCCACAGCGTAAGCCCAAGCATAATCAAGGAATCGCCCATGAGCGCCAGCACCTCTGCCACCCTGCGTCACGATTGGTCTTTAGCCGAAGTCAAAGCGCTGTTTGTGCAACCCTTCAACGACCTGTTGTTCCAGGCGCAGACCGTGCACCGCGCGCATTTCGACGCCAACCGCGTGCAGGTCTCGACCTTGCTGTCGATCAAAACCGGCGCCTGCCCGGAAGATTGCAAATATTGTCCGCAGTCGGGCCACTACAACACCGGTCTGGAAAAAGAAAAGCTGATGGAGGTGCAGAAGGTCCTCGAAGAGGCCGCTCGCGCCAAAGCCATCGGTTCGACGCGCTTCTGCATGGGCGCCGCCTGGAAGCACCCGTCGGCCAAAGACATGCCCTACGTGCTGCAGATGGTCAAAGGCGTGAAGGCCATGGGCCTGGAAACCTGCATGACCCTCGGCCGTCTCGACCAGGACCAGACCGAAGCCCTGGCCCAAGCCGGCCTGGACTACTACAACCACAACCTCGACACCTCGCCTGAGTTCTACGGCAGCATCATCACCACCCGCACCTACGGAGAGCGCCTGCAAACCCTGGCCTATGTGCGTGATTCGGGGATGAAGATCTGCTCGGGCGGCATCCTCGGCATGGGCGAGTCCCTCGACGACCGCGCCAACCTGCTGATCCAACTAGCCAACCTGCCGGAACATCCGGAGTCGGTGCCGATCAACATGCTGGTGAAGGTCGCCGGTACGCCGCTGGAAAACGCCGAAGACATCGACCCGTTTGACTTTATCCGCATGCTCGCCGTGGCGCGCATCCTGATGCCGCAATCCCATGTGCGCTTGTCGGCCGGCCGTGAAGCGATGAACGAGCAGATGCAGGCCCTGGCGTTTTTCGCCGGTGCCAACTCGATCTTCTACGGCGACAAGTTGCTGACCACCGCCAACCCGCAGGCCGACAAGGACATGCAACTGTTCTCGCGCCTGGGAATCTTGCCGGAGGCGCGTGAAGAGCACGCCGATGAAGTGCATCAGGCAGCGATTGAGCAGGCGTTGGTGGAGCAAAAGAGCAGCGAGCAGTTCTATAACGCGGTGGTTTAACGCCTCTCTCCACATTTGAAACGCAATCCAACTGTGGGAGCTGGCTTGCCTGCGATAGCGGTCCTCCAGGCACATTGATACTGAATGTGCTGCCGTCATCGCAGGCAAGCCAGCTCCCACATTGGATCGGGTTCAACCTGAACTGCCGAGGCCTGCATGTCTTTTGATCTCGCCGCGCGCCTCGCTGCCCGCCGGGCCGAACACCTTTATCGCCAACGCCCTTTGCTTGAGAGCCCGCAAGGCCCGCAAGTGGTGGTGGATGGCCAACCGCTCCTGGCATTCTGCAATAACGACTACCTGGGCCTGGCCAATCACCCGCAAGTGATCGAAGCCTGGCGCGCCGGGGCCTCCCGATGGGGCGTGGGCGGTGGCGCTTCGCACCTGGTGATCGGCCATGCCACGCCGCACCATGAGCTGGAAGAAGCACTGGCCGACCTCACCGGACGCCCGCGTGCACTGCTGTTTACCACCGGCTATATGGCCAACCTGGGCGCGGTCACCGCGTTGGTGGGGCAGGGCGATACGGTGCTGGAGGACCGGCTCAACCACGCCTCGCTGCTGGACGCCGGCCTGTTGTCCGGGGCGCGTTTCAACCGCTATCTGCATAACGACGCCAGCAGCCTGGCCAAACGCCTGGAGAAGGCGACCGGCAATACGCTGGTGGTCACCGATGGTGTGTTCAGCATGGACGGTAATCTGGCCGACCTGCCTGCGCTGGCCCGTGAGGCACGCGCCAAAGGCGCCTGGTTGATGGTCGATGACGCCCATGGCTTCGGACCGTTAGGTGCTACGGGCGGCGGAATTGTCGAGCATTTCGGCTTGAGCCAGGAAGACGTGCCGGTATTGGTCGGCACCCTCGGTAAAGCGTTCGGCACCGCCGGAGCGTTTGTGGCGGGCAGTGAAGAGCTGATCGAAAGCCTGATCCAGTTCGCCCGGCCCTACATCTACACCACCAGCCAGCCACCGGCATTGGCCTGCGCCACTTTGAAAAGCCTGGAGCTGCTGCGCACCGAGCACTGGCGGCGTGAGCACCTCAATGGCCTGATCCGCCAGTTCCGCCAGGGCGCCGAGCAGCTTGGCCTGCGGTTGATGGACAGCTTCACGCCGATCCAGCCGATCCTGATTGGCGACAGCGCCACCGCCATGCGCCTGTCGCAGATGCTGCGCGAGCGCGGCCTGATGGTGACAGCCATCCGCCCACCGACCGTGCCGGCCGGCAGTGCGCGTTTGCGCGTGACACTGACAGCGGCCCACAGCGCGGCCCAGGTGCAGCTATTGTTAAGCGCATTGGAAGCGTGTTTCCGGTTGTTAAGTATTACGGAGCCCGACCATGCGTGATCGACTGGTATTACTGCCCGGTTGGGGGCTCGGCGTTTCACCGCTGGAGCCTTTGGCTGGCGCCTTGCAGGGTTTGGACGAACACCTGCAAGTGCATATCGAACCGTTGCCGGTGCTGGCTTCCAGCGATCTGGATGAATGGCTCGACGAACTCGACGCCACACTGCCGGACAACGCCTGGTTGGGCGGCTGGTCCCTGGGCGGCATGCTCGCTTCCGAGTTGGCGGCGCGGCGCGGCGAGCGCTGCTGCGGGCTGCTGACATTGGCGAGCAACCCGTGTTTTGTCGCCCATCAAGGCTGGCCCAGTGCGATGCCTGCCGAGACGTTCGATGCGTTCCTCGCGGGTTGCCATGCCGATTCTCAGGTCACGCTCAAACGCTTTGGCCTGCTGTGTGCCAAGGGCGCTGCCGACCCGCGCGGGCTGTCGCGCCTGTTGGTCAGTGGGGCGCCGAATACGTTGTCGAGTGTGTTGATGCCGGGCCTGGAACTGCTTGCTCAACTGGATACCCGCGCCGCTTTGCAGGCGTTTCGTGGCCCGCAACTGCACCTGTTTGCGGGGTTGGACGGTTTAGTGCCCGCTGAAGCCGCGAGTGATCTATTGGCCCTGCTGCCCGATGTAGAAATCGGCCTGATTGAACAGGCCGGTCACGCTTTTCTTCTGGAAGACCCTCACGGTGTAGCGGGGGCCATCCAGGCTTTTTTGCATGAGTGTGTTGATGACTGATTTATCCCAGCCCCCACTGCCGGGCGGTTTGCCGGACAAGCGCCAGGTGGCGGCCTCGTTTTCCCGCGCAGCAGCCAGCTACGACAGCGTCGCCGAGTTGCAGCGCGCAGTCGGGCATGAGCTGTTGTCTCGCCTGCCAGCTGCCATCGCGGCCAGACGCTGGCTGGATGTGGGCTGCGGCACGGGTTATTTCAGCCGTGCACTGGGCGAACTGTTGCCAGCAAGCCAAGGCGTAGCGCTGGATATTGCCGAGGGCATGCTCAACCATGCGCGGCCTTTAGGGGGCGCGCAGCACTTTATTGCGGGGGATGCAGAACGCTTGCCGCTTGCAACTGAGAGCTTCCAGCTGCTGTTCTCCAGCCTGGCGGTGCAGTGGTGCGCGAATTTCGACGCGGTGCTCAGTGAGGCCTGTCGTGTGCTGCAACCCGGGGGCGTCTTCGCATTTGCGAGCCTGTGCGTGGGCACCCTGGACGAGTTGCGCCAAAGCTGGCGTGCGGCGGATGGCCTGGTTCACGTCAACCGCTTCCGCACCTTCGAGGCTTACCAACAGCTGTGTGCTGCCAGCGGTTTGCGGGTGCTGAGCCTGGAGCGCCAGCCTCACGTGTTGCACTACCCGGATGTGCGCAGCCTGACCCACGAACTCAAGGCGTTGGGCGCGCATAACCTCAACCCCGGTCGCCCGGGAGGGTTGACGGGGCGCGCGCGGATTGTTGCACTGGTGCACGCTTACGAGCAGTTCCGCCAGGCCCAGGGCCTGCCCGCCACGTACCAAGTGGTGTATGCCGTACTGGAGAAACCGTTATGAGCGCCGCTTATTTCATCACCGGCACCGACACCGATGTGGGCAAAACCACCATCGCCGCCGGGCTGCTGCATGCCGCGCGGCTGGCGGGTAAAAGCACCGCCGCCGGAAAACCGGTGGCCTCAGGCTGCCAGCTCACCCCAAAAGGTTTGCGCAACGCCGACGCCTTGGCACTGCTGGCCGAATGTTCGCTGCCGTTGACCTATGCCGAGGTCAACCCGGTGGCCTTTGAACCCGCGATTGCGCCGCACCTGGCCGCGCGGGAGGCGGGTGTGGCGCTCACGGTGCAATCACTGTTGAAACCGATGCAGCACATACTCGCGCAACACGCCGATTTCACCTTGATCGAAGGCGCAGGCGGCTGGCGGGTGCCGTTGGCCGATCAGGACAACCTGTCGGACCTGGCCATGGCGCTCAAGCTGCCGGTGATCCTGGTGGTGGGCGTGCGTCTGGGCTGTATCAGCCATGCGCTGCTCACCGCCGAAGCCATCGCGCGGGACGGTTTGCCGTTGGCGGGTTGGGTGGCAAATATCATCGACCCCAAGACCTCTCGTCTGGAAGAGAACCTCGCCACCCTGGCTGAGCGGTTGCCTGCGCCGTGCCTGGGGCGGGTGCCAAAGCTCAAGCAGGCCAGCGCGAAAGTGGTGGCCGAGTACCTGGAGTTGGACCTGCTTGACTGATTTTGGCTATCGCTAAGGCATTATGCCATTAGTGTTTTTGACGGGCGTTTTGCCAGGATGTCTGCTTCAATTCAAGTTCACGATTCTCTAAAGGCAGGCTTACGCCATGGAAATCTCTGGAAGCAGCGCGTTTTATTCGGGGCTGAGCACTATTCAGGCCGGGCAGAACCGCGTCGACCAGGCCGCCGGCAAAATTGCCGGCGCCGCGACGACCCAGCCCTCGGACGCACAAAGTGATCGTCTACAAGCCAACGATCGCGCCCAGCCGTCCAACTCGGCGAGCAACATGGTCGAAATGGCCCAAGGCAAGTTTCAAGTGGAGCTGGGCGCGAAAGTTGCCAAGGCTTCGGATGAAATGCTTGGCACGTTGATCGATACCTACGCTTAACTTTCTATCGGCACACGCCGGCTCTTCTGTGGGAGCTGGCTTGCCTGCGATAGCATCGACTCAATCTTCCTGATATACCGCGGCGCCTGTATCGCAGGCAAGCCAGCTCCCACACAAGCCAGCTCCCACATTGTCCTGTGTCATCTCGTTGAACTTCTAAACTCCTTTTAAGCGTGGCATCCCGCCGCAGGCCTTGCCGTGCGTGGCATTGATGCGCGTCATGACAAACGGCTTCGGCGCGATGCTTGACAACCTCAGGTCGTAAACGTATGTTTCAAACACCTGTTTGACCGCCATAACAAATCCACGCGGTTGTTCATCCCAGATACATCAGCAGAGGTTTATCGCTATGCCTGACTACAAGGCCCCCTTGCGTGATATTCGCTTCGTTCGTGACGAACTGCTCGGTTATGAAGCGCACTATCAGAGCCTGCCGGCTTGCCAGGACGCTACTCCGGACATGGTTGACGCCATTCTTGAGGAAGGCGCCAAGTTCTGTGAGCAAGTGCTGGCACCGTTGAACCGCGTGGGTGACATCGAAGGGTGTACCTGGAGCGAGTCAGGCGTAAAAACCCCTACTGGTTTCAAAGAAGCCTACAAGCAGTTCGTCGAAGGCGGCTGGCCAAGCCTGGCCCACGACGTGGAGCACGGTGGCCAAGGCCTGCCGGAATCCCTGGGCCTGGCCGTGAGCGAGATGGTCGGCGCCGCCAACTGGTCGTGGGGCATGTACCCTGGCCTGTCCCACGGTGCGATGAACACCATCTCCGAGCACGGCACCCCGCAACAGCAAGACGCTTACCTGACCAAGCTGGTTTCGGGTGAGTGGACCGGCACCATGTGCCTGACCGAGCCGCACTGCGGCACCGACCTGGGCATGCTGCGCACCAAGGCCGAACCTCAGGCTGATGGTTCCTACAAAGTCTCCGGCACCAAGATCTTCATCTCGGCCGGTGAACACGACATGGCCGACAACATCGTCCATATCGTACTGGCCCGCCTGCCGGACGCACCGGCCGGCACCAAGGGTATTTCGCTGTTCATCGTGCCTAAATTCCTGCCGAACGCAGACGGCTCGATCGGCGAGCGCAATGCGGTGACCTGTGGTTCCCTGGAACACAAGATGGGCATCCACGGTAACGCCACCTGCGTGATGAACTTCGACGCGGCCACCGGTTTCCTGATCGGCCCGGCGAACAAAGGCCTGAACTGCATGTTCACCTTTATGAACACCGCTCGCCTGGGCACCGCGCTGCAAGGCTTGTCCCACGCCGAGATCGGCTTCCAGGGCGGCCTGAAATACGCTCGCGACCGCCTGCAAATGCGCTCGCTGACTGGCCCGAAAGCGCCGGACAAAGCCGCTGACCCAATCATCGTGCACCCTGACGTGCGCCGCATGCTGCTGACCATGAAAGCCTTCGCTGAAGGCAACCGTGCGATGGTGTACTTCACCGCCAAGCAAGTGGACATCGTCAAGTACGGCACCGACGACGAAGCCAAGAAGCAAGCCGACGGCCTGCTGGCGTTCATGACCCCAATCGCCAAGGCGTTCATGACCGAAGTCGGTTTTGAATCGGCCAACCACGGCGTGCAGATCTACGGCGGCCACGGCTTTATCGCCGAGTGGGGCATGGAGCAGAACGTTCGTGACAGCCGCATTTCGATGCTGTACGAAGGCACCACCGGCATCCAGGCACTCGACTTGCTGGGCCGTAAAGTGCTGATGACTCAAGGCGAAGCGCTCAAGGGCTTCACCAAGATCGTGCACAAGTTCTGCCAGGCCAACGAAGGCAACGAAGCCGTTAAGGAATTCGTTGCACCGCTGGCGGCACTGAACAAAGAGTGGGGCGAGTTGACCATGAAGGTCGGTATGGCCGCGATGAAAGACCGTGAAGAAGTCGGTGCCGCCTCGGTGGACTACCTGATGTACTCCGGCTATGCGTGCCTGGCTTACTTCTGGGCCGACATGGCACGCCTGGCTGCTGAAAAACTGGCTGCCGGCACCACCGAAGAGGCGTTCTACACCGCCAAGCTGCAGACGGCGCGCTTCTACTTCCAGCGCATCCTGCCGCGTACCCAGACCCATAAGGTCACCATGCTGTCGGGCGCCAACAACCTGATGGACATGAAAGAAGAAGACTTCGGCCTGGCTTACTAAGCCCTGCCGGTCTCCTGAAAACCGCCGCTTCTTTTGGAAGCGGCGGTTTTTTTATGTGCGGCGATAAAAAACACAGCACAGCACTCAGGGATTGCGCCTGGCTGCCGTTACAGTGATGGCAATGTGATACAGGTCACATTGAATGTGCTTAACTGTGCTCAGTGAAGGCACTGTGCCATCTTTCTGGGCGGGTCGGAGCTTTACCCTTGTCACGCGTGTCCGCTGTACGGTTCAGTCATTTTCTCCCTTCGTTGCTGCTGTTGCTGGCCGGGCTCTCGGCTGCGTATGTCAAAGACCTCAGCGTGTTCTTTACCTCGCTGTTCAATGTGCTGCCGACCTTGGTGCTGTTGCTCGGCGGCGCGTACTGCGCGGTGTATCGGCGCCAGCGTGAGCTGTTTCTGATGATCACGGTGTACGTCGTTTACTTCCTGCTTGACACCCAGACCGATTATTACCGCGATAACGGCCGCGTCCGTGAAGACGCCGCGGTGGTGTTCCATCTGTGTTGCTTGCTGTTGCCGTTGCTGTTCAGCATTTACGCGCTGTGGCAGGAGAAAACCCACCTGTTCCGCGACTTTGTGGCGCGCTGCGCCGTGCTTTTTGCGTTTGGCAGCGTAGCCCTGGCGCTTGAGCAGAGTTTCCCCCAAGCCTTGCTGAACTGGCTGGCGGAGATTCGCTGGCCGGCGCTGCATGGCAGTTGGATGAGCCTGATCCAGCTGTCGTACCCGATGTTCCTGATTGGTTTTGTCACCCTGGCGGCGCAGTACTGGTATCAGCCGCGGCCCTTGCACGCGGCGCAACTGGTGGGTTTGCTGGGGCTGTTCTGGATGTTGCCGCAAACCTTTATCCTGCCGTTCACGCTGAACATCATGTGCAGCCAGGTAATGCTGATGATTGCCGCCGGCGTGGCGCACGAGGCTTATCAGATGGCCTTTCGCGATGAACTCACCGGCTTGCCGGGGCGGCGCGCGCTCAATGAGCGCATGCAACGGTTGGGGCGCAATTATGTGTTGGCAATGAGCGACGTCGATCACTTCAAGCGCTTTAACGACACCCACGGCCACGATGTCGGTGACCAAGTGCTGCGGCTGGTGGCCAGCAAATTGTCGAAGGTCAATGGCGGTGGGCGTGCCTATCGTTATGGCGGGGAAGAGTTTGCCGTGGTGTTCGCCGGCAAGACGTTGGACGAGTGCATGCCGCACCTGGAAGAGATTCGCGAGATCATCGCCAACTACGCCATCAAGCTGCGCAACCCGGACCGTCCCCACGACGACCAGCAGGGCCGCCAACGCCGGGTGGGCAGTGGCGCCTCGAGTGTGTCGGTGACGGTCAGCATCGGCGTGGCCGAGCGCCAGGTCGAGCAGCGCACGCCTGAAGAAGTGCTCAAGTCCGCCGATCAGGCGCTCTACGCGGCCAAGGGCGCGGGGCGTAACTGCGTGGTCGCTGCCGGGCAAACCCGGCGCGGCGCGGTGCGCATGGAGAGCGCTGCCGGTTGAGTGATGGCGGTGTATTCAGCGGTTCTACAGTGATTGTTCGAGGCGATGACCGGCAGTAGGTTGAAAGTATCTGCTGCCGGAGACATTGCCATGCCTGAGTACAAAGCTCCCCTGCGCGACATGCGCTTTCTGATCGACAACGTGTTTGATTTTCACGGCCACTACGCCGCCTTGGGCGCCACCGACGCGAGCCCGGATATGGTCAGCGCGATTCTCGAAGAAGGCGCCAAATTCTGCGAAAACGTGCTGTCGCCGCTCAATCGCAGTGGCGATGAAGAAGGCTGCCACTTCGACAATGGCGTGGTCACCACGCCCAAGGGCTTCAAGGAAGCTTTCGCCCACTACGTGGAAGGCGGCTGGCATGGCGTGGCGGCGGACCCGGTCTACGGTGGCCAGGGCTTGCCGCTGTCCCTGGGCCTGGTGCTCAGCGAAATGATCGGCTCCAGCAACACCTCCTGGGGCATGTACCCGGGTCTCACCCACGGTGCAATGTCGGCGATTCACGCCCACGGCACTGAAGAACAGAAAGCCACCTACCTGACCAAACTCACCGCCGGCGAATGGACCGGCACCATGTGCCTCACCGAAGCCCACTGTGGCACTGACCTGGGTTTGATCAAGACCCGCGCCGTGCCCCAGGCGGACGGCAGTTACGCGGTCACCGGCAGCAAGATCTTTATCTCGGCCGGCGAGCACGACATGAGCGCCAATATCATTCACTTGGTGCTGGCCAAACTGCCGGACGCCCCGGCGGGCACCAAAGGTATCTCGTTGTTTATCGTGCCCAAGTTCCATGCCGATTCAGGCGAGCGCAACGCGGTGCACTGTGGTTCCATCGAGCACAAGATGGGCATCAAGGCCTCGGCCACCTGCGTGCTGAACTTCGACGGCGCCAAGGGCTTTTTGATTGGCGAGGCGAACAAAGGCCTCAATTGCATGTTCACCATGATGAACCACGCGCGACTGGGCACTGGCATGCAGGGTTTGTGCAATGGTGAGGCGAGTTTCCAGGGCGCGATCAAATACGCCAACGACCGCCTGCAAATGCGCTCGCTGACCGGCGCCAAGGCCCCGGATAAAGCCGCTGACCCGATCATCGTGCACGCCGACGTGCGGCGCATGTTGCTGACCATGAAGGCCTTCAATGAAGGCAATCGGGCGCTGACCTACTTCACTGCCCAACTGCTCGACACCGCGCACTTGAGCAGTGACGCCGCCCAACGCCAGGAGGCCGAAGATCTGTTGGCGTTCCTCACACCTATCTGCAAAGCCTTTATGACCGAAACCGGGCTGGAGGTGACCAACCACGGTATGCAGGTGTTCGGTGGCCATGGCTACATTCGCGAATGGGGCATGGAGCAACTGGCGCGTGATGCGCGGATTGCGCCGATCTATGAAGGCACTAATGGCATCCAGGCGCTCGACTTGCTGGGCCGTAAGGTCCTGGGCAGCCAGGGCAAGTTGCTGCGCGGGTTTACCAAACTTGTGCATAAGTTCTGCGCAGCGAATGCCGAGCACCCGCAGCTCAAGGCCCATGTTGAGCAGCTCAACCAACTGAACCAGCAATGGGGCGAGCTGACGATGAAGGTCGGCGTGGCTGCCATGAAAAACCCGGATGAAGTGGGCGCGGCGGCGGTGGATTACTTGATGTACAGCGGTTACATCATTCTGGCGTACCTGTGGTTGCACATGGCCATTGCGGCCCAATCGCATGACGACGCAGCGTTCGCCCAAGCCAAATTGGCCACCTGCGATTTCTACTTCAAGCGCTTGTTGCCGCGTACTGCAACGCACCGCGCCGCTGTGGAGGCGGGCAGTGAGTGCCTGATGAGCTTGCCTGCGCAGTTGTTTGCGCTTTAGGCGCGATTGATTCACTGCGGTCAAAATGTGGGGCTGGCTTGCCTGCGATGGCATCAACTCGGTGTAACTGATAAACCGAGGTGCCCGCATAGCAGGCAAGCCAGCTCCCACAGAAGTCCATATTGGATTCGTGATGTGACCATTAAATACCTAATGGTCACTAACGGACCCTATGTGTCTCAAATGTTGTTCGGTTACACTCGAAGCCTGTAAAACCGATCCTATCGAATCACTTTTCCTGTTCTCACGAGGTTTGCCATGGCTGATTACAAAGCGCCGCTGCGTGATATGCGCTTCGTCCTCAACGAAGTTTTTGAGGTCGCCAACACCTGGGCCCAATTGCCGGCATTGGCAGACACCGTAGATGCCGAAACCGTTGAGGCGATCCTTGAAGAAGCCGGCAAGGTCACGGCCAAATCCATCGCGCCGCTCAGCCGTAATGGCGACGAGCAAGGTTGCCGTTGGGCGGACACTGCCGTCAGCACGCCGGATGGTTTCCCACAGGCTTATAAGACCTACGCCGAAGGTGGCTGGGTGGGCGTCGGCGGCGACCCGATCTTCGGCGGCATGGGCATGCCCAAGGCCGTCTCGGCGCAGGTTGAAGAGATGATCAACTCATCGAGCCTGGCGTTTGGCCTGTACCCGATGCTGACCTCCGGCGCCTGCGTCTCCATCAACACCCACGCCAGCGAAGCGCTCAAGGCTACCTACCTGCCGAAAATGTATTCGGGTGAGTGGGCCGGTTCCATGTGCCTGACGGAAGCGCACGCCGGGACTGACCTGGGCATTATCCGCACCAAGGCTGAGCCTCAGGCGGACGGGTCCTATACCATCAGTGGCACCAAGATCTTTATCACCGGCGGCGAGCATGACCTCACCGACAACATCATCCACCTGGTGCTGGCCAAACTGCCGGATGCACCGGCCGGGCCAAAGGGCATTTCGCTGTTTCTGGTGCCGAAGTTCATGGTCAATGCCGACGGCAGCCTGGGCGCGCGCAACCCGGTGAGCTGCGGCTCCATCGAACACAAGATGGGCATCCAGGCATCCGCGACCTGCGTGATGAACTTCGATGAAGCCGTGGGTTACCTGGTGGGCGAACCGAACCGTGGGTTGGCGGCGATGTTCACCATGATGAACTACGAGCGTTTGGGTGTGGGTATCCAGGGCCTGGCGTCGGGTGAGCGCTCTTATCAAAACGCGATTGAATACGCGCGCGACCGTCTGCAAAGCCGCTCGCCGACCGGCGCCCAGGCCAAGGACAAAGTGGCCGACCCGATCATCGTGCACCCGGATGTGCGCCGCATGTTGCTGACCATGAAAGCCTCGAACGAAGGTGGTCGTGCGTTCTCCACCTATGTGGCCACGCAATTGGACATCGCCAAGTTCAGTGAAGATGCCGCCGCTCGCGAACGTGCAGACAACCTGGTGGCGCTGCTGACACCTGTTGCCAAGGCCTTCCTCAGCGACCTTGGCCTGGAAACCACCGTGCTCGGCCAGCAGATCTTTGGCGGCCACGGCTACATCCGCGAGTGGGGCCAGGAGCAGTTGGTGCGGGATGTGCGCATCACGCAGATCTACGAAGGCACCAACGGCATTCAAGCGCTGGACTTGATGGGGCGCAAGATCGTTGGCAGCGGCGGGGCGTTCTACACCTTGTTCGCTGACGAGATCCGCCAGTTCATCGCGGCTTCAGGCGCCGAGTTGAGCGAGTTCACCCAACCGCTCAGCGCTGCCGTGGATAACCTGGATGAGTTGACCGCCTGGGTGCTGGACCGCGCCAAGACCAACCCGAATGAAATCGGCGCGGCGTCGGTTGAGTACCTGCACGCCTTTGGCTACATGGCCTATGCCTATATGTGGGCGCGCATGGCCAAGGCCGCGCTGGGCAAAGAGGCTGAAGAAGACTTCTACGCCAGCAAGCTGGGTACCGCGCGCTTCTACTTTGCCCGCCTGCTGCCGCGCATTCATTCACTGAGTGCGTCGGTAAAAGCCGGTAGCGAATCATTGTTTTTGCTGGATGAAGCACTGTTCTAAGGGCTTGGAGGGCGTGTAAGCATTCTCTTACATGACGTGCTGCTATTCGTCCTCTATCGCCAAATTGGATCCACGGATAATCTACTTCACATGGACGTCGCGCAGGAAGCGCAAAGCAACAACACGGACACGTAGGATTCTGCCAGGATGGCGGAGTGAAATGGATGTCAGGGAAACAGTCTGCAAAGCCCCGCTTCGGCGGGGTTTTCTTTTGCCCGCGAAAAAGTCAGGCGCCTGCCTGTGGGGCATTCATTACGTCTTCGAGCAGGGTGCGCAACAACGCCACCGTCGCTTGTTGGCGCTGCACATCGCGGCACACCAACCCCACTTTCAGCGGCACCCTGGGTTCACTCAAGGGCTTCCACAGCAGTGCCTTGCTGTTGTGTTCATCCTGGGAGCGCCCCGGCAATACGGTGGCGAGCTGGGTATGAGGCAGGCTGTCGAGAATCCCTGCCATCGTATTCAACTCCGCCTGCACTTGTGGCCGTCGTCCTAAATTGGATAACTGGCCTTGCCAGATCTGGCGCACCTGAAACTCTTCCCCCAACAGCAGCATCGGCAACTCCGCCGCCTGTTTCAGCGAGACTTTCTTGAATTCCCGCAATGGATGGTCTTCGGGGATGACGACCTTCAGTTCATCTTCGTACAGCAACACGCCGGTTAACCCCGGCTGACGGGGAGGCAAGTAGCTGATGCCGATATCCAGCGAACCGTTGAGCAAACGCCGCTCAATTTCAATCCCGGTCAACTCATAGATCTGCACCACCAGATGCGGTTGGGCTTTGCGCACGCGCTCGAGCATCTGCGGGACCAGGCTGGTGTGCACGGTTTGCAGCACGCCAATGGCCAAGGTGCGCATCGCCTGGCCCTTGAAGTTGCGCAAGGCCTCGACGGCTTGCTGCATGCCGTCGATCAGCGGCAAGGCGTGGTTGTACAAGGTGTGTGCCGCCAGTGTCGGCAACAGGCGCTTGCTGCTGCGCTCGAACAGGCTGACATCCAGGTTCTGCTCCAGCTGGCGAATCTGTTGCGACAAGGCCGGTTGCGAGATCGACAAACGCTCGGCGGCACGGCCCACGTGGCCTTCCTCATACACCGCGACGAAATAACGCAGTTGCTTGAAATCCATAAGACTTACTTATCGAAAAAGCTGGAAAATCGAAATGGCCGATGGCCCCTCGGACGCCTAGTCTAGCGCCTATTCGCAGGGCTTACAGGGCCGGATCGGGCAATGAACAGCGTTTATGTTGATAGCATTTACATAGGCAAGGCAAAAAACCTCAAGGGTGTGTTTGTACGGGGCGTCGACCAAGGCCCGGTTGCTATTGGGGGTGAGCTGTGAATCTGTTTCGTCGCCCTGCGCCGAGCCTGGACGATTTGATCGTGAACGCGCGCCATGACGGCTTCAGTAAATCCCTGATGCCGACTGTGGCAAGGCCCGCGCAGGTGTTTGTGCGTGGCCAGGGCTCCTGGCTCTGGGACAGCGACGAGCGCGCCTATCTGGATTTCAGCCAGGGCAGCGCCGCCAACAGCCTCGGTCATAGCCCGCAGGTATTGATCAAAGCCCTGGCCGATCAGACTCATATGCTGATCAACCCTGGCAACGGCCTGCACAACCGCGCCCAACTGAACCTCGTCGATCGGCTGTGCGATCACACCGGCAGCGACCAGGGTTACCTGCTCAACAGCGGCTCGGAAGCCTGTGAAGCCGCGATCAAACTGGCGCGTAAATGGGGTCAGCTGCATCGCGGTGGTGCCTATCACATCATCAGCGCCAGCAGCGGTTGTCATGGTCGAAGCTTTGCGGCATTGGCAGCCTCGGCTAATGCTGGCGGCAACCGTTTTGAGCCGCAACTATCGGGCTTCAGCCATGTGCCCTTCAACGATTTGCCGGCGCTGCATGCAGCCGTCGATGCCCAAACAGTTGCCATCATGTTGGAGCCGATCCAGGGTGAAGCTGGCGTCATTCCCGCTACCGAGCACTATTTGAAGGGCGTCGAGCGCCTGTGCCGCGAACTGGGGATCCTGCTGATCCTCGATGAAGTGCAAACCGGCATTGGCCGTTGCGGCAGCCTGCTGGCTGAACAACAGTACGGCGTGCGTGCCGACATCATCACCCTCGGCAAAGGCTTGGGCGGCGGTGTGCCGTTGGCGGCGTTGCTGGCGCGCGGCAAGGCTTGTTGTTTCGAAGCGGGGGAACTGGAGGGTACGCATCACGGCAATGCTTTGATGGCGTCTGCCGGTACAGCCGTACTCGACGTCGTGTTGGAAAGCGGTTTTCTTGAACAGGTACGCGAATCCGGCCTGTACCTGGGAGAAGGCCTTGCCCGGCTGGCCTATCGATACGGCCATGGGCAACTACGCGGCAACGGACTCCTGTGGGGCCTGACGCTGTCAGATGATTCTGCGGATGCGGTGGTAAAGGCTGCATTGCACGAAGACCTGATCCTTATCGCCCCGCAACCCGACTGTTTGCGTTTTACTCCAGCCTTGAACGTCAGCAAAAGCCACATCGACGAAATGCTCCTGCGCCTGGCGCGCGCGTTCTCCCGCGTGCGTACCGCCCAACTGCAATGTCGCAAGGGCATCGCCGTTTAACCTCTTATTCCTGAACCGTCTCGCGGCATACGCGGCGCCTCCAGCCTGATTCTTTTGGCTGGGGGCGTTTTTTTGTTCGTGAAATTTTTGGATTGAAAACGTTGATTGAGCATCCGTGAAAACAATGGCTTTATCAGTCAAAAAGATTTGATTTGGTTTCGGGCGATGGCAAAAACTTATGAAAGCTTAAACGACACACAAGTCCAGCAATTACTGGATTTAAGGGAGTTTGTGGAGATTCATCATGATCAAAAAATATGAAAGTGAAGCGCTGGAGTCGATTCATAAATCTGCCGTAGCACTTCATTCAATTGGAGCAATCAGCAAAACCACCCTCCGAGAATATGACGAAGCGTGCTTATCGGCCGTCCCTGAACAAATTCCGGCCGAGCAGATCAAGCAGCTGCGTGAAAGCAGTCATGTCAGTCAGCCCGTTTTCGCTCGCTACCTCAACACCAGCGCCTCCACCGTGAAAAAGTGGGAGTCCGGCGAAAAACAACCCAGCGGCATGGCGCTCAAGTTACTGAGCATCGTACAGAAACACGGCCTGGAGATTCTGGCCTGAAGATGGCCCAATGCCAGATCCCACTGAACCCTCACGAACGCCCAAGGTCGATTAGCTACACGGCTCACACGAGCCGATTTTTTGGAGCTTACCCATGGACATCATTCGTATCATCATCGCTATCCTGCTGCCGCCATTGGGTGTGTTCCTGCAAGTGGGTTTCGGCGGCGCGTTCTGGCTGAACATCCTGCTGACCCTGTGCGGTTACTTCCCCGGTATCATCCACGCGGTGTACATCATCGCCAAGCGCTGAGGCCGTCAGCCTTTTGCGATGAGCCGTGAATTGCGCTCGTTGCGAAAGGCCAACTGCTCGATGGTCTGGGTGGCATGCTCGGCTTCTTCCCGCGCCTTGAGGATGATGCCGTGCTGCTCGGACTTGCTGCACACCGGGTCGGCATTGCTCGCATCGCCCGTGAGCATGAACGCCTGGCAACGGCAGCCGCCGAAGTCCTTTTCCTTTTCATCGCATGAACGGCACGGCTCGGGCATCCAGTCGTAGCCGCGAAAGCGGTTGAAGCCAAACGAGTCGTACCAGATTTGCTGCATGCTGTGGTCGCGCACATTGGGAAATTGCACCGGCATCTGTCGGGCGCCGTGGCAAGGCAGGGCGGTGCCGTCCGGCGTCACTGTCAGAAAGATGCTACCCCAGCCGTTCATGCAGGCTTTCGGGCGTTCCTCGTAGTAATCCGGTGTCACGAATATCAGCTTGCACGGGTGGCCTTCGGCTTCGAGCTTGGCGCGGTATTCGTTGGTGATGCGTTCGGCGCGTACCAGTTGTTCCCGGGTCGGCAGCAAGCCCACACGATTGAGCTGCGCCCAGCCGTAGAACTGGCAAGTGGCGAGTTCGACGAAGTCTGCCTCCAGTGCGATGCACAGCTCGATAATGCGGTCGATCTTGTCGATATTGTGCCGATGGGTAACGAAATTCAGCACCATCGGATAGCCGTGGGCCTTCACCGCGCGGGCCATTTCCAGCTTTTGCGCGAAGGCTTTTTTCGAGCCGGCGAGCAGGTTGTTCACCTGTTCATCGCTGGCCTGGAAGCTGATCTGGATGTGGTCCAGGCCCGCCTTCTTGAAGTCGCTGATCTTCTGCTCGGTGAGACCGATGCCCGAGGTGATCAGGTTAGTGTAGAAACCCAGCTTGCGCGCCTCGGCGATCAGTTCGGCAAGGTCCTGGCGCACCAGCGGTTCACCGCCGGAAAACCCCAGTTGCGCGGCGCCCATTTCCCGCGCTTCGCGAAACACCTTGATCCACTGCTCAGTGCTCAGCTCTTTACCCTGCTCGGCAAAATCCAGCGGGTTGGAGCAATACGGGCACTGCAACGGGCAGCGATAAGTCAGCTCGGCGAGCAGCCACAGTGGCAGGCCGATCGGTGGCTTTTCAGGCAAGTTCGATCCAGTGCTCAGCACGGGCGACCTCCATGAAATCCTCAATGTCTTGACCGAGTTCAGGCACGCCGGGGAATTGTTTATCCAGCTCGGCGATGATGGCGGCCACGTCGCGCTCGCCGTCGATCAGCCCGCCGATCAAGGCGGCGCTGTCGTTGAGCTTGATCATGCCTTCGGGGTAGAGCAACACGTGGCCTTTTTGCGCGGGCTCGTACTGGAAACGATAGCCCTGGCGCCAGGTTGGTGTTTTGCTGCGATCAAAGCTCATAGGGTGATCCCTTTATGCCAGACCCGCTGCTCGGTCACGCTGTGATACGGCGGGCGTTTGAGTTCGTAGGCCATGCTCATGGCATCCAGCATGCTCCACAGAATGTCGAGTTTGAACTGCAGGATTTCCAGCATGCGTTCCTGGCCTTCGCGAGTGGTGTAGTGCTGCAGCGTGATCGCCAAACCATGCTCTACGTCGCGACGGGCCTGGCCGAGGCGGGTGCGGAAATACTCATAACCGGCCGGGTCGATCCACGGGTAGTGCTGCGGCCAGCTGTCGAGGCGCGACTGGTGGATCTGCGGCGCAAACAGTTCGGTCAGCGAGCTGCTGGCAGCTTCCTGCCAGCTGGCGCGGCGGGCAAAGTTGACGTAGGCATCCACCGCAAACCGTACGCCGGGCAGTACCAGCTCCTGGGAGCGCAACTGGTCGGGGTCGAGGCCGACGGCCTGGCCCAGGCGCAGCCAGGCTTCAATACCGCCGTCTTCACCGGGCGCGCCGTCGTGGTCGAGCAGACGCTGGATCCACTCACGGCGGATCTTACGGTCGGGGCAGTTGGCCAGGATCGCAGCGTCTTTGAGCGGGATGTTCACCTGATAGTAGAAACGGTTGGCGACCCAGCCCTGAATCTGCTCGCGGGTGGCGCGGCCTTCATACATCGCCACGTGGTACGGGTGATGGATATGGTAGAACGCGCCCTTGGCCCGCAGGGCGGCTTCGAACTCGGCGGTGGTCAACGGTGTGTCAGTCACTTCGTCTGCTCCTACAATTCAATGCTCATGCCGTCGTAAGCCACTTCGACATTGCGCCGCACCAGCTCGGCGCGCTCGGGGGAGTCTTCGTCGAGGATCGGGTTGGTGTTGTTGATGTGGATAAGCACCTTGCGCTGCTTGGGTAGCTGCTCCAGTACTTCGAGCATGCCGCCAGGGCCGTTCTGCGCCAGGTGGCCCATCTCGCGGCCGGTGCGCGTACCGACGCCGCGGCGCTGCATTTCATCGTCGTCCCACATCGTGCCGTCCACCAGCAGGCAGTCGCTGCCCGCCATGATTTCCAGCAGCGGCGCGTCGACTTTGCCCAGGCCTGGGGCGTAGAACAATTTACCGCCAGTGCGCAGGTCCTCGACGATCAGGCCGATGTTATCGCCTGGGTGCGGGTCGAAGCGGTGCGGCGAGTAGGGCGGCGCGGCGCTGCGCAAGGGCAGCGGGGTGAAGCGCAGATTCGGGCAGGCCGGGATCGTGAAGCTGGCGTCCAACTCGATACGGTTCCAAGCCAGGCCGCCGTTCCAGTGGGTCAACATGGTGAACAGCGGGAAACCGGTGCTGAGGTCTTCATGGACCATGTCGGTGCACCACACCTGATGCGGGCAACCTTCGCGCAAGCTCAACAGGCCGGTGGTGTGATCGATCTGGCTGTCCATCAGGATGATCGCGCTGATGCCGGTGTCGCGCAGCGCGCGGCCGGGTTGCATTGGCGCAAAGCCTTGCAGTTGCGCACGGATATCCGGCGAAGCATTGCACAGCACCCAGTTCACGCCATCGTCGGAGATCGCGATGGACGACTGGGTACGCGCCTGGGCGCGCAGGCTGCCGTCGCGAAAGCCTGCGCAGTTCGCGCAGTTGCAGTTCCACTGCGGGAAGCCACCGCCGGCGGCGGAACCTAGAATCTGGACAAACATGATTGCTCCATCACGCAAAGCTCAAAACAAAAACGCCCCGGGCGAACCGAGGCGTTGTATTACTCAGCCAATCAACGGCTGGCGAAGTACATGGTGACTTCGAAACCGATACGCAGATCAGTGTAAGCGGGTTTGGACCAGGTCATATTCATACTCCTACCAAGGGATGGGACGTTCACTACCAAGTAATACATATAGTCCACCTCCTATTGGAGATGTTCAGATATTGCGTATGAATATTACGCAATTCTTTTCAAGTTAGCGCTGTCTTGACGGAAAAAGCCTGTTGCAGGGTTGGCAATGATCAGCCTGCCGGTTGCCAGGAGTCGTTGATGCGCGGGCCGTTGGCCACACAGCGCCAGCCGCCTGAGGCATCGTTGAGTTGCTGGGCGGCGCGCTGCAGATCCTCGCGTGTGCGGTTTTGTATCAACTGTTGTAGCAGGTCCAGGTAACCCGACGGATGGCCCGCCAAGTAAGCCTGCCACAGCAGTTCGGCGGCTTGGTTGAGCGGCAGTTGCTGGGCACTGAATTGCTGCGCCAGGGTCTGGTTGCCCAGGTCTGGGCTGCTGTCGATTAACGACGGTAATTGCTTCAGAAAGGTCTGCAGGTGATCGACGATCCCGCTCAGTGAAACGCTGGGGGACTGCACACCAAACAGCAGCCCGGTTTGCCCGTTGACCTGTCGGATGCCGCTGAAGACCGCGTAGCCGATTTGCAGATCAACCCGCAGGCGCTGGTAAAACGGCCCGTGCAGCAGATGCCCAAGCAGTCGCCAGGCGGCTTCGTCGGCCAAGGCTGACGTCGGTGCTGGGCAAAACAGCAGTAAAGCGGCTTCATTGGAGTCTGTTTTTATCGTGTGCCAGAGCTTCCGGCCGTCGAGGGTTGGCGGCGTGTGTTCAATGCTTGCCGCCTGCCCAGGCAGCCGCGCTGCGGCGATTTTGATCGCGGCTTCACAAGCGGCCGGCAATCCAAAGCCGAGCCCATGCCATCGAGCCGTCGCCCATGAAGCTGGCCCGGAGTGAGTGTCGGTGCAGCAAACGGGCAGCGCCTTGAGCAACTCTCGGATGGCGATCATCGGTGTCGCGGCGGGTGCGGCGTCTTGTGGCAGGCTTAAGCTTTGCGCCAATACGTCCAGAACAGCCGGCATGGGCTGATGAAGACCGACCATTTTCACCAGGAAATCATTGCCGATCGTTTCGAAAGACAACTCAACTCCGGCCTGCCGGGCATTCTCGCGCAATGGCTGTAATGTATTTTCCAACCCCCCGGGCGCGGCGTTATCAAACTGCCATTGCAGATACAGCGCGCCTTCATCGGTATCATCCGCCAATGCCTGGCTGAATGTCAGCGCCGACACCTCCCGACGGCCCCGGGAGCGGTCTTGGGCGAAGGTGCGCAAACCACGATGGGCGCTGGTCTGGCCGCGGATCAGCCCGGCGCGTTGTTCTTTGGTGGGCGGGCGCAGGAATGGGTTGTTCGGCGGCAACTGCCAAGCCTGTCGGGCTGGTTTGAGGTGCAGTGAATCCAGCAGTTTTTTGAGTGCGACGACGCCCTGTTCCGACAGGTCTTCACTTTCGTTTCGCACCCATGCCAAGGCACTTTGGGTCTGTTGCTGGCGAGCGTTCAGCAAGGCGAACTCTTCGCGTAAAGGTGTCCAATCGCTGTGTGCGAAAAAGCTCAGCCAGTCGTGCAGCAACGCTTCGATTTGCGTAGCCGAATCGTCTTGAGTATCGAGGGTAAAGTCGATATCCAATACGGCTTGCCCGGCAAACGCATAAAGCACGGTCGCCTGCATGGCGTTGGCCAGTTTTCGCGCTTTCAGCTCAGCCAGTAAACCACCCGGCGCCGTAGCATTGAGCCAGGTGCAGAGAAATGCCAGCGCTTGGCGAGGCGCGTCACAGGTGATGACGTGATGCAGGTGGTTATCGGCGATGTGTTGAAAGCCTTGGGCGTGGCCGAGCATCAGCGCAGGCGGCGCAGCCTGTGGGTGCTGAGGGCCAGTGGCCAATTCGTCGCTGAAACGCTGGGCCAACGCTTGCAGTTCTTCCAATGGTTGCGGGCCGGCAAGGTGTAACGTCATCTGCCCGCTCTGATAGAACCTGGTATGGAATTCCTTCAATGCCTGCTGAAACGCCTCACGCTCAACCGGCAGGCTATCCCGATTACCGGCATGAAAACCGCGCAACGGATGGTCCGCCGCCAAGCCTTCCAGCAGCGCAACCTGCTGCTGCGCCTTGGCATCCTGGGACCAGGCCACAAACTCCGCTTGCAGCACTTCGCGCTCACGCAGTTGGTCTTCAATCGTCAGGCGCGGATGGGTGAGCATATCCGCCAGCCGCTCCAGCCCATCGGCAAAGGTTGGCACCGGCAATTCAAAGAAAAAGTCCGTGGTGCGCTCGCGGGTGCTGGCGTTGACCTGCCCACCCTGGCGCTGCACGTAGGCCATCAAGCCTTCGCTTGTGGGAAAACGCGCAGTGCCGAGAAACAGCAAATGCTCAAGAAAATGCGCCAAGCCCGGCCACGCGAGTGGCACGTCATGGCTGCCGGCGGCCACGCGCAACATCGCGGCGCAACGCTTCAAGCGTGGCGCATGGCGCAAGGAAACCCGCAGGCCGTTGGCCAGGGTCAAGTCAAGGTGATGAGGGTGGGCCGGCGCAGGCATGGGCACTTCCGAAACGTAGGATGTGCCTATGCTAACAAACCGTCTGGCTCAGGGCTTGTGCAGCGCGCCGTACAGCTCTGGGCGACGGTCTTGCAGGTAGTGATTGGCAGCGCGGGCATCCAGGATCGACTGGCGATCCAGCGTACCGACGATCAACGATTCATCCAGCCCCGCCTGGGCGATTCGCTGGCCATTGGGCGCAGCAATACTGCTTTGCCCGCAGTACTGAATCTCGCCTTCGTGCCCGCAGTAGTTGGCGTAGGCCACATAGCACTGGTTTTCAAAGGCCCGCGCCCGCACGGTCACGTCGGCAACAAAGTCGAACGGCACCATATTGGCCGTCGGCACCAGGATTACCTCGGCGCCGGCCAGGGCCAGGCGTCGGGTGTTTTCCGGGAACTCCAGGTCGTAGCAGATCAAAAACCCGAGCTTCCAGCCGTTAAGCTCCACCAGCGGGAAATCATCTTCCCCGGCGCTGAACATCGAGTGGTCCAGGTCGCCAAACAGATGAGTCTTGCGGTAGTTGCACAGGCGCTGGCCGTGGGCATCGATCAACTGCACGGCGTTGTAGATCTGCCCGTCCTCAGCCCGCTCCGGGTAACCGTAGAGAATGGCCAGGCCGGCGCTTTTGGCCAACTCGGCAATCGCCTGAGCCGACGGCCCATCCTGGGCTTCGGCGAGTGCGCCCACCGCTTCCGCGCCAATGTTGTAGCCGCTGAGGAACATCTCCGGCAGCACCAGCACGTCGGCACCGGTCGCCTCATGCGCCAATTGATGCAGGCGCTTGAGGTTGCCGGCCACATCCAGCGGCAGCGGTGGGCATTGGTACAGGGCGACACGCATGCTCAACTCCTTAATCGGCCAGGGCGATCGGGCCGATTTCGTCAAAGACATCACCTGGGCCCGGGTTTTCGGGGTGAGTGCTGCCGCCGAAGTGGGTCATGATGCCCCACACCGCATTCAGCGAGGTTTGCACCGCGCCCTCGACCCACGCAGGCGTCCAGGATACGTCGTCACCGGCGATAAAAATCCCACGCTGTTCGGCGGGCATGTCCTTCTGCATAAAGTGCGCATACATGCGCTGGTTGTAGCGATAGTGGCCGGGCAATGCACCTTTGAAGGCACCGAGGAAATGCGGGTCGGCTTCCCAGGACACGGTGATCGGGTCGCCGATGATGCGCGCCTTGATATCGACTTTCGGGTAGATCTTTTTCAGCGCGTCGAGGGCCAGTTTCACGCGCTTGTCGATGGGCTGCGGGAGCATTTTCAGCGCGTCGCTCATCCACGAATACGACAGGCAAATCACGCCTGGCTTGTCGTCACCGTTGTCGAACAGATAGGTGCCACGGGTGAGGCGATCGGTGAGGGTCATGCTCATCAGGTCGCGGCCGGTCTCCGGGTCCTTGTCTTTCCAGAACGGGCGGTCGACCATCACGAAGGTTTTCGACGATTGCATGTAGCGTGTGCGGTCCAGAGCCATCCACATTTTTTGCGAGAACAGGGTTTCGTCGCATTCGATCTGGGTGGTCAGCAGCCAGCTTTGACAGGTAGTCAGCACGGCGGCGTATTCGCGGGTGTCACCGTAGTTGTCGGTGACCGCAAAGCGGCCATCGGCAGCGTGGGCAATGCGTTTTACCCCTGCCCGTGGCGCGCCGCGATGCAGCGAGCTGAGGCTGGTGCCGGCGGGCCAATGGGCGCAACGCTCCGGCACATGGCGCCATATGCCCATGGGCACTTGCGCTACGCCGCCAACCACCAGGTGTTGGTGATCGTCGCAGTTGGTCATCACCACGCGGAAGATTTCCAGCATCGAGTTGGGGAAATCCGAGTCCCAACCGCCCGTGCCGAAACCCACCTGGCCAAACACTTCACGGTGCGCGAACGACAGTTTGGCGAACGCCTTGGAAGTGGCGACGAAGTCATAGAAGGTGCGGTCGTCCCACAGCGGTACCAGCTTGTTCCACAGCGCCTTGAGGCGCGGCACGTCACGGTCGCGAATAGCTTGCTGGATATCACCGAACTGCGAGCCGGCCTCCAGCGCATCCGCCCAGGCATCGGCAACTTCCTGGAATAGCACCGGCAGGTCCGAGAGTTTCTGCGCGTAGTGGGTCTGGCCTTCGAGGTCGACCACGGTGCTGCCGGAAGCCGGTGTCAGCGGGTTGGGAAAGGGTTTGGTCTCCAGGCCCAGCTTGTCCACATAGTGGTAGAACGCGGTGGACGACACCGGAAAACGCATGCCGCCCAGCTCGGCGATGATGCCTTCGGCGCCTTCAAAGGCCTGGGAGCGCAAACGCCCGCCCATCTTCGAGGCCTCGTATACCACCGGCTTGAGGCCCAGCTTCATCAGCTCGTAAGCCGCCACCAGCCCTGCGATCCCGGCTCCCACAATCGCCACTTCCGCGCCATGGTTGGCCGCGGGAATACTGCCCAGGCCAGCCGGGTGTTCGATCCAGTCATCAAAGGCAAACGGAAAATCCGGGCCAAAGATGGTGATAGGTTTTTTACCGTCGGCGGGATGGCGATTGGTCTTGCTGATGGTGCTGGACGGAATGCTCATGGCTGACCTTACTGACGACTCGGCGGGATTCGGCCCGTTGAGTATAGGAAAAGATGGCAGCCAGTTTAGGGAGCGTAGCGTTCGTTATTAAGACGCAATGTGTCGTCGGATTGAATTGTTTTTAGTCAGAATGACGAAGTGGCTGGTCAAACTGGCTGACCACGGTCCAATTTGTTACTGAGGATGATCGACGTGGTGGTTTTTTCCACGCCCTCGACGCTGCCGATCTGGTCCAGCAACTGGTCCAGCTGTTCCGGCGAATCAGTGCGCAGCCAGGCCACGTAATCAAACTCGCCACTCACCGCACACAATTGCTGCACCTGCGCCATGGCGCTCAACCGGCGCAGCACTTCCTTGCCCGAGCGCGCTTGAACGGTGATGCCGACATACGCCTGCAAACCCCCGTCGACCACACGCTGCCCGAGGCGCACGCCATAACCGGTGATCACCTGGGTTTTCTCCAGGCGCGCCAGGCGCGAGGTCACCGTGGTGCGCGCAATGCCCAACTGCCGGGCAAGCATGGCCACGCTTTCGCGGGCGTTGATCTGCAAGGCGGCGATCAGTTGGCGATCGATTTCATCGAGGACGGGCAAGGGTGGGCTCCGGTGCGAGGGCAATGAGGCGGTATGTTACAGACTTCCAGACACGAAAAAGCCGCGCAGTGCGCGGCTTTCTTGTTTGGTGGGCCCAGTAGGACTCGAACCTACGACCAAAGGATTATGAGTTGCTGGGCGAGCTGATATGCCTAGAGAAAGCGTTCGTAAGTGAACGTAGGTTGGCATAGCTAGAGGCCCCGTCGTTACTGGTGTTGAGCGTAATTCTGAGAAGGTTACTCAAGCTGAGTACTGTACCGTGGTTGTACTGATTTTGCATTTCTCGTTGGAACTCAAGCTTGTATAAGACCTACTTCAGAACGCGTTGCTTTGGAGTGATGTAGACGCTTTCTAAAAGTGGAGTCGACCCCGAAAGCGGACAATCTGCACCTGCACTAGTTGGCCGGTCGGCGTCGCATGTGCGTTGTGTGTCGACTACCGCCCAATCCAATCATATTGACTAACAGTGATGCTCGGCATCAGAGCTGAATGGATTAATCAATAACGCTTCATGTGTGCTGAAAAAAACTGTTGAGGCCCCCCCTAAAAGATGGCACTTTGCTTTCAAAGCCATGGAGGCATTACGCAATGACGATTCTCCAATCTGACCTGAGCAACACGTATTTTAATCGCTCGCAAAGTGGCTACACCTCCAAACGCCCAGGTCAACCTACCGCTTTCCTTAGTCACAGTCACAAGGATGCAGCGCTTGCGCTGGGCCTTCAGGAAATGCTGAAGCAACAAGGGTGGGACATCTACATTGACTGGCAAGACCAGGCGATGCCCGAGCAGCCTGACGCAGAGACTGCCGCGCGAATTAAAAATGCAATCATCAGCGCAGAATGGTTCTTGTTTCTAGCAACCGAACATTCCATGTCATCACGTTGGTGCCCATGGGAGATTGGATACGCGGACGGCAAAAAGCAGTTGGGCCGCATAGCGATCATCCCTACTACCGACACCCATGGGCGCTATCACGGCAACGAATATTTAAAGCTCTACAACCGCATTGATACCCCGCCGTCCGGCGGCTTGGCGCTGTACGACCCTCAAGGAAATGGCCGCTGGGTACGCACCCTCTGAGTTTCTCAACCTCCAACACAGCGATTACTACATGACTAGGGAACAGTTGCGACTCATTGACGACCTGTCAAAAGAGTTGGCAGAAGGAAATCTTGCTATTTTTGCGGGGGCGGGCTTTTCGCGCGCGGCTGGGTTCGTTGATTGGAAGACGCTGCTTAAGCCAATCGCGGACGACCTGGATCTGGACGTCGAGAAGGAGTGGGATTTAGTTACGTTGGCTCAATACCATGCAAACGTAAATTCGACCAATCGAGCGAAGCTTAATCAACTCTTGGTGACGGAGTTTTCTGCGAAGGTTGCCCCTACTGAAAACCACGTCATCCTTGCAAGGCTTCCGATCCAGACCTATTGGACGACTAACTATGATCGTCTGATCGAGACCGCGTTAGAAAACAACGAGAAAATCGCGGATACGAAGTACACAACCAAGCAATTGGCAACGACAAAGCCCAAGCGCGACGCGATAGTCTACAAAATGCACGGCGATGTTGAACATGCGTCCGACGCAGTGTTGATTCGAGACGATTACGAGCGTTATCACGTCAAAATGCAGCCGTTCATCACCGCGCTCAGCGGGGACCTCATTGCCAAAACTTTTCTTTTTCTGGGCTTTAGCTTCACCGACCCAAACCTTGAGTACATCCTCAGTCGAGTAAGGATTCAGTTTGCCAAGGATCAGCGCCAGCACTACTGCCTATTGAGGAAAGCCGCTCAAGCCGCTGATGAAGAGTTAGCGGACTTCGAGTATCGCCAGCGCAAGGAGGAGCTTTTTAAAGGCGAATTGTTGCGCGTAGGGATCAAAGTGATTTACGTCGATCAGTTCGCTGATATCACTGAGATCTTGAAGGCTGTCGAGCATCGCCACAAAAAGAAAACCATCTTCATTTCCGGCGCCGCGCATGACTACAGCCCATGGACGGAAAAGGAGTCGGAAAATTTCGTTTACGAACTGAGTAAGGCCATCAGCAAAGCTCAATATCGGGTGATTTCTGGGTTCGGGCTGGGGATCGGTAGTGCCGTCATCACCGGTGTGCTGGAGCAGACCATCATGAATGGTGGACGCCTAGACAGCGATCAATTGATCTTAAGGCCGTTCCCGCAAAACCAGGTCGGTCAACGTCCTTTGAAAGAGGTCTGGTCGGAATATCGTCGCAACATGCTTGCTCACACGGGCATCGCCATCTTCCTGTTTGGCAATAAACTTGAGGGCGGCGACGTGGTGCTTTCAAAGGGTATGCGGGAAGAGTTCGATATTGCTGTGACCAACGGCGTCTTTGTGATCCCAGTGGGAATTACAGGTTTCATCTCCAGAGATCTGTGGAACGACGTCATCCAAAACTACGACGAAGCACAGCACGCGCATGGAAAAAAGATTACACCGTTGCTGCATGAATTGGGCGCCGAAGCCACGACGCTGAAGCGAGCCCAAGAAGTTATCTTGACCCTCATCCCTCTCATTTAAGGACTACAACCCATGGCAAGAAAGGTTTTCTTCAGCTTCAAGTACGATGACGTTGATCGTGCCATGAATGTGCGAAATAGTAATGTAATTCAAGCTGACGCGAAGTACGGCTTTATCGACAAAGCAGAATTCGAAGAGGTGCAGCGTAAGGGCGAGGCCGCGATAAAATCCTGGATCGACGGCCAGCTCGTTGGCACCACGGTGACAGTCGTACTGGTAGGTGCGAATACCAACAAGAGCAAATGGGTTAAGTACGAGATAGACCAAAGTATCGCACGCGGTAATGGCTTGTTGACCATCGACATCAGTCAGATCAGCAACCTGAGGCAACAAACTAGCTCGTGCTGTGGCCTTACCGTTACCGGATACAAACACTATCTATGGAATAAGGATAGTGGACGGGAGAACCTTGGTAAGTGGGTCGAAGATGCAGCTAAGGCCGCCGGCAAGGTCTGAATCATGACGGGCCGCCAAATCACGGCGGCCCATCTGTCAGGTTTGTTGGTATGGAGTATGTTTTGATATGACGGATAAAAGGGAGCCAATTATCCCTTCGGTATGGGCCGTCGCTGGAAGTTAGTCTTCCCATATATCTATAACGTGTTCTGGGAGAAATACTACGGTATCGCCAGCTTCTAGGTTACCTTGTTCATCTGAGCATGCTGGGGTGTTTTGTAATTCGCCCACGAGGTAGGGGCCAGATCTACCTATCACTCCGACCCACATCCTTTCACCAAAAAGTTCGGAGTCCCCATTTTCACCATCTAGAGAGAACTCGAACTGAAGTTTAACGCTATCGCTCACATTAAGGCTATATCGCTCTGATTCTTCGGGAATTCGGAAGGACTGTGGCCAGCGCTCGTTGCTTGCTACCCCACTAAGAAGATGCCATCCGTCAATGTCTAATACGGCTAATCTCTGGTTAGGCCTCGCAGCGATTTCAGGTTCAGGGACTGTACCAAAGGCGGGTCTCGGTCCTATTGAAGGTTGTGTCAGAGCGGGTTCCCTAAATATTGCTCTTAGCAAATCCTCAATTCGCTGATCTAGTTTTCCTTCGTCCCGCATATCAAGTGCATAGACTCCCAAGAACTGCGCGGGTATGGAGCAGTCCACGCCAGGAGTAAATTCGCCATCTCGAATAATAGGGATGAAGCGCTCCCGGTCCAAACCGGCAGCAATGCGTCCAGTTATTATTTGTTGTTCGTAGCCAACTCCGCCGGCACGAGCCAATGACTTTCTGCTGTAGTCCTTCGTGCAAATGATCAGGGCGAAGTCACAACCTTGAGCTTCAACTTCCATGAACTGAGTGAGGCTTTGTCCGGGCGCGATATGCCACTGGTCTAGTCGGACGTTCACTCCGTTTTTTGTTAACCTCTCAGCGAGAACTCTTACCCATAGCTTGTGGGCGTCGCTCTCCCAAGAATATGAGATAAATACCTTCGGGGGAACTTCAAGTTCTGCCATTTGCTTTGCCTCTTTTTCTCGTAGGGTGCTGTGATGGGTGTGCTGCCCGGTTTTTCTAGGTGGTCATGAGATCGATGTATAAATCCTTTTAGACTCTATGTGTGATCGTTTTGATCTCATGTGTTTAGTGCTAACTGCAAGTGCTTAATAAGTTAGGTAGAGGCGTGCGCATAACTTTTAATATTTATGCTAATCGTTAGCTGCAATATTTTCTTAGTTCGTTTTCCAGGGCGTTGAGAAGTCCTGTAGGTGGCTCTAATCTCGTGTGCGTGCTGCGCTCAATATGGCTAAAAAATAACTGTTCATCGTTTGTGGCTGCACCGGACGAAGTCTCAGGCGGAAGCATTTTCATATTGTAACTGATTATAGGAGTGAATCCGTTTTTCTCAGTGCTAAATATTCTTTCCAGGGTGAAGAGTTTTGCAAGGGTGTGAAGTTGCTTTTCTTGAGTGGCTATATAGCTTATACATAATTCGTCGGGCGCTTCGGTATACAATCCCTCTGGGACTCTGAGCAAGAACATGTCCCAAGCAGTCGATCGAATATTTTTGAGTGCGGTAGTATATGGCGTGCTTGCTTGAACTCCCAATAAGCGACCAGCAATACCTGAGAAGTAGTGTAGTGCCATATGTGCTTCGCGGCCGAGCATTATTCCGAGTCCATCTTTTAGGAAACTGACCAGCTCCCCATGTTTTTGTAGGGGGGTAGCACCTTTGAACTCAACTTTTTCTATGAGTATCATCTTGATTAATGCTATTTGTATTGACTCAATTGCATTGCTTAAGAATCGTTTGTCAAATTTCTCTGTAAAAGCTATCGTTCTTCCTTCTGCTAATTCAGTTAAGGTTTTATGGGGGGTAGGCTCTAAGTAGAATTCGATCGCGGCTGGATCTGGAATTATTTCTTGCGTAGATAGAAAGTGCTCTTGGTTCATAGAGAAAACTTTCAGATACGATTCGGTCCGTCTTTTCGCGTTTTTTATAAAGTCTTCATTTGAGGATTTTGAGTAATGCTCCATATAATAAAAAAGTGGGCTGAAGTCCCATTTGTTTAGTGTTACGAAGTGAAGAAAATTTTCTAGCCCGTCAAGCCTTGTGTTTTTTTGTACTCTGTTGTCAATTGCATCCATTATGTTGGAGTCGAGTAGTGCACTCGGGTAGATAGGAAAATTTATTTCTCCAGATGCTAGAAAATTTTCATTGAAGACGGCGGGTCGTTTACCATTTAGTTGATCTACAAGAAATATTGGGTTGGTTTCGCCAAATGTTTTTGTTTCTGATAGGAATGGTGATGGGTAGGGTGACTTTTCAATTTCCCAATAATAGTTTTTATTCACTTTTGCTCCTTGATATTCGTAAAATTTACAAGTGATTTTCTAATTTGTGTTTCTAGAGTATTTTACGCTGGTGCTTTATGTCCCATTACTAATGCCATTTGCCTTTGACTAGGCGACAGTGCAGGCCAGATCATCTCTACATTTCCTGGCTTCATATGCCTAAGGTCTTCTTGATATTTGCTGCGTTTAAGGTTGATCTTGAAAAAAGAAGGACTGTGATCAATTTTGTTTGCTTTTAAGCGCCAGAGAACGACGAAAGCAAATTTTGGAGAAAGGTACTTGTTGGTTCGGTAATATTTCAGCGCGTTTGACAGCATCGAGTTGTTTTCCGCGACCGCCAGTTTCTCTAGAGCACTAACACATGAATTTAGTCGCATCTGTTGTGTTAAGCGCTCAAGTTTTTTCTTGGCATCAGTCGGTGAAAGTCTACGACCTGCCTCGAACACCGAAAGGCCAAACCTAAGGATGCACTGCGATCCAACCCATAGCGTATGTTTAGTCATCGTATTGCGAATTTCGAACTGATATCGAAGCGACTCCTGATCACACAGCTCGCAGGTCTCGGTCGGCTGCTCATGATCCCTTACGACCTCTGTGAAAGACCACTCCTCGAAAGCTTCTGGTAAAGTCTCTCCAACGGACAGTGGCAGGATGTTGTCCCAGACGCGCTTCGGATAACTGCTCATTGCAAAACTACCTCCATGGTCGTTTCTTGATTACGCAAAGTGACGTACAGCTTGCCCAGCATAGTTTGGGTTCTGTGACGGGCAAAGCTATCAATGTTCTTTGGTTTTAAATCATCGAAATTTTCATATAGGTTCCAGCTTAATTTTACGACCCCGCGTGCTCTCCACGAATGAATGCACCCACTTTTGCTCCAAGCTCAAGCGAAGCCAAGTGAAATCTGAACAAGCCTGCTAATGTGCTGGCATTGTACTGAAGCTAGCTGCTGGGGGAAGGGGTATACTGGGGCCAGCAGGATGGTGGGAGTAACCCTATTCTTGGGTTAAGCGAGAGTGGCAGCCAGGATGGCTAGAACCAGATTGACTGAAAGGCGAGGGCTTCAAGAAGGCTTATGTTGAGATCGGGGAAGGGGACAGAGGTCCGAGAGCAAGCGGCTATCGCACGGATTTTCACGGCAGCCGTTTTTCACGAGATGGTCAAAAAAGGCCAGTCTCCGATCTTTGCACGATTGGTGAAAGAGCTTGCAGTTGAGGTTGATAAGTACACTTGGAGCGTAGGGCGGATACTGGATGAACTCTTCGATTTACTGAAGCGGAAGAGCTTTAGAAATGAGTATGCCTATAAAACTGCCGTCGCTCAAAAAGTATTGCTTGGTTCGCACTCTTTGAGGACCGCGTCGCTTGTCGATGAGTTTAGAGTTGGTAAGAATAAAGCAGATATAGTTATGTTGAATGGTACGTCCACGGCATATGAAATCAAGTCTGATCGGGATAAGTTGGATAGGCTCTACTCACAAGTCGTGTCGTATAGTGAGGTTTTTGCAAGTGTTACGGTGCTGTGTGCAGAAAGACATCTAGAAGCAGTTGTTTCTATTGTTCCTGACTTTGTAGGCGTTTCTGTGCTCACCGATAGATATCAGATCTCAACATTTCGTAAAAGCCTCTGTGATCCTAGTCGTACTATCTCAAGCTCTATATTCAAGGCCATTACTCAAAGAGAGGCCGTTGAGGTCCTGAAGAATTTAGATGTACGTGTCCCTAGCTTACCAAACACACAAATGCACAGTGCTCTGGATAGAGAGTTCGTGAAAATCCCCTCTGCCATTGTGCATGATGAAATGGTACGAGTTTTAAAAAGTACTAGAAATCTATCGGGGCTGTCTGAGTCGGTCAGAAGCTTACCAGCTTCGATAAGATTTTTTGCGTTAACCGTTCCTCTAACAGAACGGACTAAGGGGAATCTATTGGATGCAATAGATACTCCACTAATGGAAGCATTGAAGTGGGGATGAATGGAGCATGTACTACCCTTATTTTCGCGGTAAGCAGTATGATCTAATTACTATTCGCGAGTGTGCGGATATTATGTCTGAGCGGGGATTTGTCCCAATCATCGAACCAGTCAAAGAAGCAGTGAACGGTTTGATACGGGCAATTGATGCTGTGAGCGATGCTGGCGGTAGTATTTCGCTTATAGTAAATCCTCGGTATGGAGATCTATCCGCCGACCCGTCTAGATTGATCGAGCTTCTGGATAGTAATTATGAGCACGCTGCAAATGTGTATGCAGGAGTATTGCTCACTGATGAGACTGATGTTCATCAGATTGAAAATATTTTAGAGTCTGTAGGTCAGCGCAAAAAGCTATTCATCCATGCTGGTTTTACCGATGCTCGAGGGCTGTTAAGTATTCTCCCAGGGGACGATGATTCTGCTCATGTTTTTTTAGATGGTTACAATGGACGTTTATATCAAAGAAATTTTACCGATTTTGAAAAGATTGTCGTTAAGAATGGATTTGAGAAACGTGCGAATAGGCTTCACCCCGCTGTAGAATTTTTCTCGGACTTGCACGTTACCTTCGAAGATGATGGGGCTGAAGGCTTTGGAGATTTCCTAATTGTCGGAGACGAGTACTCTGAAGGTGGAGGGCCTGCTTACGCAGTTGCCATTCATTTAACATTCATCGACGATGAACAGGATGATGGAATGTATATCCATCACTTTAAGTCTGATCGCTTCGAAACGCCGACTGACCCAGCAGGTAAGTTTGCTGAGGCTTTGCGTAAGTTAGTTGATGAAGCCCTGAGGCCCGATACGAAAATTTTCCGAACTCGCGCGGTTGATGAGTTTATTGAGTTGCATGAGCGCGGCCACTTTCCCGGATTGGGGTATGTTAAAAAACTCTCTATGCAGCATCACATTGAAGTGATGGCCGATTATTTTCATGGACGGGAATGAAATTGTACTGCTGCCCAAGCTGTTTCGGTGATATACATCTTCGAAGAAGTTTTTTTGTTCAGTTCTCTCAGGAAATAGGGATTTGTAGTTATTGTCTATCCCCCGATCAACCACTTTTATCCCCGCGAGAACTTAGAGAGCAATTTGAGTTGTTGACAGGGATCTATGTCAGAGATCCCCAGGGAATTGGACTTGTCGAGTTGCTGAAAAGTGATTGGGGAATGTTCAGTCATGAGAGAATGGACATAGCCCATGCTAAAGAGCTTCTTAGCGATGTTCTCGATGACGGTGAATTGGTAAGGCAACGATACAGGCCATCTGAGACTGCTGTTTCAGATAACGCACTACAGAGATGGGATGATTTACGTCAGGAACTCATACATAAAAATAGGTATTTTCCTGAAACTGAAATAAATCTTTCCCGCCTCAAAAGGCTTTTTGATTATTTGTTGCTTCCTGCGGCGGAGGTGGCTACAAACTGGTTCCGTGCGCGGATACAAACCGGTGCTACGACATACCCTCCTGTAGAAATGAAATCGCCTCCAAAACACCTTGCCTCACATGGTAGAGCCAATCCAGCAGGTATTCCATATCTATACTTGGCGTCCACACCTATAACAGCTGTTTCTGAGATACGCCCTCATACGGGAGAGGATGCGTGCGTTGCCAGTGTACGTATTCCTGACGGATTAAAAGTTATTGATCTCAGGCATCCTAAAAGAAGTGTTTCCCCTTTTATGCTTTCTGATGAGAGCGAAATATCTATGCTTAGAAGTGATGTGGAGTTTCTTGAGAAGCTAGGAGAAGAACTTACTCGTCCCGTTTTGCCAAGATCTGCTGCGTTCGATTACGTACCCAGCCAATATCTATGCGAGTATGTGAAAGTTTGTGGGTTTGATGGTGTTATGTATCGGAGTTCGGTAGGGGATGGCGTTAATTTAGCATTATTTGACCCCGACGTAGCAGAAATAGGAGCGACTGTAACTCAGCGGGTCGGACGAGTAACAGTAAATTTTGCTGAATAAAAATTGAATGAGTGTGTTTGGTAATATACAGGAGGTTAGATTTTCTAGTCTAAGGAGGTAGCGTTGTAAGTTTAGTCGGCGTCGGCACTCCAACAGCCGTTCACAAATGCATGAGCGGTTGCTCTCTTGCCTACCTTCGAAGGCCCGCGATATGAAAGTATTCGGGCCTTCCTGTTCAAGATAAAATTTGGTCTCCGTCATGCTTATGTCGGGTAAATGTTTATGGCGAGCGGGTTGAATTTTTCTTGAAATGAGTCAAACACTTCAGGCGCTATCTATTGGATGTACTCGTTTGGCGATGTCGGAGTGCGGGGCGATCCGTTTTCGAAATACCACTTACGAAAACGGATCATCACCTAAAACTTTAGCTAGTTTCAGCTATAAGCTCGTTTGCCAATGGGTGAGGTACTTTTTCGATAGTCTGGTTCTAACAGATCTGCATCGTAACCTTCACCTGGAACGGGAATCTTGTCCAAAGTTTTCACAAAGGGCGCTACGTCTAGATTTTGCGAAAAAAGCGTTAAACGTGTTCCGTAACCTGGGTTGTGCATTCCAGGCCATTCCGGAAATCCAACACTGAGCTGATGCTTGTTCGCCCACTCAGTCCGTTTGGCCTTCACTAATGGAGGAGTAGCTTCGCCGAAATAGGGTTCATCTGTGATGACGTGATGTCCACTGATAGGATCTTTCCAAAAGCGAGTGTGATCACCGTTAGGTATCTTGCACTGAAATCCGTGGATGTCCTCAAAAAACGGTAGTGGGTTCCGCGGAGTCAGCGCGGGGACTAAGCCCGTCACAGAGATGAATCGGATCGCTCGTGCTGCAGAGAACACCCTCATTTCTGCGTGTCCCTCTCCCGGTAGGACTTTGGCAAACGATAGTTCTTCAGAACCGTTGATTTCCAAATCGGAAAGCAGCCCAAAAAAATTTTGCGGAGTGACCAATTCATGCAACAGATTGGGGATAGACACTGTTGCAGAGACGCTACCTTTGTTGCCTTCCCAGTCTCTCCACCTAGCAGATATCGTCACCTGGTACTTGTGATCGTGCGGCATCCCAGATGCAGGTGAATTCAGCGAGCTATGGGCGTGGTTGAAGTTATGAAAACCTGACAACTGAGCTGCCAGATTTAATGCTTGGAAATGAGTGATTTTTGAGCCTTTCTTCAATTCTTTGGCAACTTTCTTGATGCCAGCGATGGAGTTAGGCTTACGGAGTGTTGCGATCATGGACAACTCCAAACTCAGGGGAAACGAAGCTCGCAATCGTTTCTGAGCATGAAGAACCCAGAGATAATGAGGAGTGTTGCAACAGGGCCACGGGGCTGTGGCTTAGCATGGCGAGCACGGGGCAGCTGTCACTACCGGTGCTGATGGTAGCGGCTAGTTAAAATCTCTGCAACCGGACGACAGCGCTGCTCCGATACCGTTTCCAACCTCGATGCAGGCACAACGGCTGATGTGCCGATTACGAGTTCTGTTCGACCCTCTGCTCCATTCTGTTGCACATGCCGTCTTAAAGTGATTTCAGAGGAAGTGACACGTCATTCGATGTCCCAACGCTCAAGGCTAGCGCGAATGGCTTTACTGACCACTTCAGTGTGTTTCTGAATCAACCCGCTTAATGCTGTAATCATCTCGACAGTGACCGGTTCATACTTACCATCATTCAGGCTGCGGGCGATCTGGTTGAGATTTCGTCCTAGAGCCAAAAGCTGATAGTTCGATTCACCTAATGCGTCGATTTCATCCATGCCGAACTGTGGCTCGTGGGTCAAGCCGATGCGGATGGCGTCGACGATCCAACGCCGCATGGAACACCGCTCTATCTGAGCGCGCTCGTTGATAGCTGCTTTTTCCGAAGCAGTCAGCAGGATTTCAAAGCGTTGCTTGGGATCGCTTGTCGTCGTCTCTGCGACTTGCTGGTAAGTCTTTGGGGCCGGGTTCGCCGCTGATTGCGCCAGTTGTTGCTCAATCGCAGCTTTGATTGCTGCTCCAGGAGATTTACCCAAAGCAAGGCAGTAATCCGCCCAGCGGGCTTTTAGGTCTGCGCCCAGGTGAATGTTCAAGGCTCGGCTTGAGCTCTCCATAAATACTCCCCATCAACGGTAACGAAACTTGCAAAGCCATGCCGTGCTAAATGTGTGCGCACATTTAAACGGCGGTTAGCCTATCCTGCACTAGTGCTCCACCGTCTTTCAAATTTGTTCATGAACAAGGAAAAATCGTAGTGGAGGTGGCGTTGTGTAATACAGCTTTCCGGTGAAAGCCTATCCTGCACTAGGTCTCATATCCCCCAAACATTTGTTCATGAACAAGCTTTCCTTGATGCAGTGTGTCGGATAGCTGGGGTAGAGCGAAGGCAGGCGTAGTGGGTGTCACATTCCCGGCGGAAGCCTATCCTGCACTAGATCTCCAATTGGCTAAGTTCTTGTTCATGAACAAAGCCCGGACGGATTCAGCTACGGAGCCTGGCGCTATAGATTCAAGAACGTATCACCTGAAAATGTGTGTTCTTCTTCGTAAAGCGAGGTGTAACGTAGCTCAATCGAGACGTCTTTCGTTGTTAGGAAAGTAGCCAGCGCAAGCTCGCAACCAGAGTTGAACAGTTTCGACTTGCCCAGAATTTCGATTTCCATTCCGGGCCTTAAGGCGGCAACCTTGGTTGGCCAGCCAATAGAAAAGCAAAGCGGTTCCAAGCCCATATCGCGCAAGATTTTCGGCCACTGATTCTTGCCTAAGCCTGCATAGACTTTCCCCGATACGGAAACGCTCAGGGAAGTAAGTATCCCGAGACCGATACCTTCATTGGTGAGATACAGCCCGTTCTTTCCGTTGGCACCTGCGAGGTGAGGCGTGACCATTAGGTAAGGTCTTACGGAAAGCACATTGTGCTGCTTAGCCATATCAAGCTGCCATAACGACACGCATAGCGCGCCAAACGCAACGGCAAGTGCGGCGAGAGAGATCAGGCGCTCCGGGGAGCTATCGATTCGTTTCCAGATTGACGCTGGAGGCTTTAGGCGTGGGCGCTGCATGCTTGCCATCCCCCTTCTCTCAGTGGGCCGGTGAACTCTGTTGTGGGGTAATGCATAGGGGGGCCTTTCTCAGGCATATGCTTCTTGCGTTTTCACTGCTGCGTTGTCAGTCAGCGTGCAGTTGTTGCCTTGTTAGTCCGAAAAATGTCGGGCATGTGGCTCAGAATGTTCAAGCTGCGGTGAACTTACGATCACTTCGGTAGAGAAGAAGCGCTCTCTTGCTGCGAGATCGACATAAACTCGTCCAGATCAATTTCGCCGCTGATGTAGCGCTCGCCGAGGCGTTTCATACCCTCAGTGACTTCAAATCCAGACAGGTTTACTGAGGCGTTGGCAAAGTCCATGGTTTCCTTTCGTTTGCTCTGCTCGGCTTCCGATATCTGGTGTTCCTTGAGCTGGTCAGTTCCGGCTGAGGAGGCAACGTTGTCTTGCTGTTGAGTGGTTTTATGATTCTCTGAAGTCATGCTGTTTTCCTGACGAGTTTTGAGAAGTCTTGTTCATGTGCAAGGAATTCACATTTGAAGCATTCCTGGTCGCGCGCAAGCACGCCTTGTAAACCGCGAGTGTGATGGAGGTACATGGCACATGTGAAAGCGTGCATTGATCAAAGTACAAGGTTTTTGCTGGATGTGGTGTCAAGGGCGGCACCGGAGGCCGCATGCGGAGCAGAGCCGAAGGCGAGCACCGAACGGGTGAGGATGACGGGCGTAGCCGCACCCTTGACACCACAGGAAGCGCTCAGCCTATCGCTAGGGGTAGGTCAAGGGCTCCGCCCGCCGTGCCTGCCCCGCAGCCCGTCCGGCAAGTTCGGACACGGGATGCAACCGAAGGGGTTGCCCAAGCGGAGCGCGGAGTTATCAGAGACTGTATTTCACTCGTTTAAATTGCGTTGAGCTTCTCTGCGATGACTTCTGTTTAACGGTTTTCAGCCCTTGGTTAGTCAAGTAAGGCAAGCGCTGAAATTGTCTTGTTTTTTGCAATTAGTCGCTAAAATTCAATGAGTTAACGATTTTAAAGTTGCCCATCTCCCCGCCCTTCCCGCAAGCGGGAAGGGAGCGAGTCGCCCTCTGTCGTCAAGGGTGCAGGGGAGGCCTACGGCCTTGATCCCCTACACCCATGCCGTGAGCGTTGGTCGCTCCTGCCGCGTCAAGGGGCCGAGTCCTCGTTGCTTCGCTCCTGCGGGCCGCACCAACCCCTTGACCCGCCATCCGCTTGCTGAAGGTACTCAGAAAAAGACCCCGCCGAAGCGAGGTCTGATGAGCCATACGTCAGGGGCTACTGATTTACTTTGCCCCCGGTAGCATTTCCCCAGTTTTTGCCCATGTTCTGCATGACGTGCTGTCGGTAGGCTGGGTTCCAGGCTGTGTTACCTGCCGCAAGGTGGTTCAAGCGTCCAGCGGTGACCATTTGCCCCGACTGCATGTCGCGGCGCGTGGACTGTCGGTTAAGTCCCTTGGTGATCGGTGAGGTGGCACCGCTTGCGATTCCGCGTAGCGTGAGTCCTGCGCTTGATATTCCCCCTGCAAGGCTGCCAGCGACGGCATTAGCTTGCTGCAGCATGTACAGCACAACGACTGTCACCACCAATAGCTCCAGGAAGGTGGATATCGGGTAGTCACCGGGTGTTGCGAGTATGTCGCTCGTTAGCGAAGAGAAAAACTTGATCCCGAAGCTGAGTACCGTGACAACCAGCGCGATTTGCAGGATGTATGTGATGACTTGGGCGAACCAGCTATCGAACCATTTGGATGTGAACTGACCGAACAACAGCATCATGATAAAAATTGGCCCGATCCCCAGCATGATCGACAGCATTCCCTTTGCAACGATGATCATTGCTCCAGCAGGTACCGCGATAATGAGTGTTGCCGCGTAGACGATTATGGCGGTCAACAAATCAAAAAATATCATTCCCACTTCGTGCCAGGCGCGGGTTCCCATCCTCGCCAGGATATCGGCACCTATCGCCCAGCCGTCGGACATGGCTTTGTCCACTACCTGAAACACAGAGGTTGAAGCGGTTGAATCGCCAGTTGCTGAGAAGGCAGAGGCAACCCCCGTTTCTAGGCCGTGAAGTGCTTCCACTATCCACGACATATACGTGTCTGCGTTCATTGCCAGTCCGCTAATAAGCAGAAATTTTCCACAGGTCTTAACGAAGTGGGAAGCGGGTTGCTCGATTGTGCCGGTGATCATCATGAAGCCGATCATGGTCAGATAGAGCGTTCCGCAAAGCGTTACCGTCAGTGAAAAATCATTGATCACTTGGCTGGAAGTGATGCGTATGAAAGTCTGGAGCGTTTGGTCCATGCTCCCCGCGATCCATTCAAATATTCCGGTCGTGGTTGTCATTCTATTTTCCCTGAGAAGAATAATTGACCGGCTCGCGGTGTTTGTAGCCACGCTGTTCCAGGACTATTGCATTCGCGGCCGATGATGCGTTGATGCAGTTCGCAGAGATCGATAGCTTTCCAGGGTTGGATTTGCACCTATCTAGCGTCTTCAGGCGGTCAGATGTATTAGCCTTGTACCAGTCGACGGTTTGAACCGGTTCTTGTTGTTCGCAGCCCGCGAGAATTGAAGCTGTGATGAGCAAGAGAGCAGGAATCCTTTTCATTTTTTCACCTCATCGCCAATGCTGTTGGTTGGTTCCACGCTTGTCGCTTTCGCGTCGCGATTACTGGATATATTCATCGCTGCTGCCAGCTCTGCTTGATCAATGATCCGTAGGGCAGCGACTGTGCGCAGAGCGCTTTCCCGCGTTCCTGCCCAACTGCCAGCGAGGCGTTCAAAGGTATTATTGAGAGTGCCTATGCAGGCGCATACACAGCAGACTGAGAGCAATGCAGCGAAACCTGAAGGGATAGGTGCTGACTGCCGGGGAAGCGTTATTCCAAACCAATCAATGGCCGCCATTGCGAATGGCACCATCGCAAGCACTGCGGCTATGAGGTCTCGGTGCAGTAACGTCGGTGCCCGTTTAGAAACTTCTTTCATGTATCCGAGCCGGTCTACGCATACCCAGTATCGGCGGATGGATATGAGAACAAACGTGCAGAAGGTGAGAATCGGTAGGTAAAGGTACGAGATCATCGTGTTGCTCCTTGGGGTAGGGGCGAACGCAGTGCTGTCTTTCCAGCCGTCCGGCGACTCTTTTTATCGAGCTACTTTTCTCGCCAGTCAGGGCTTGTTTAAGGCCCGTATCCAGTGCGCGTTTGTGGCGCTCTTGGGATGTGGTCTATACGGCGCGTCTTTCCGCTGCTTGTCCGGTGGCTCTTTCTATCGAGCTACTGTTCCCACCTGTCAGGGACTTTCTTTTCGGTCCCAGCACCCTGCACACCGAAGCGTTCTTGGGGTATTTGGATAACTGCGTTCAGAATTTCTTTTTTAGTTGCCGTTGGCTTCTCATGTAGGTGGGGCTAGGACCAAGCCTTTCGGTCTATCATGATTTTTGTCGATATGTAGGAAATATTCGCCAGTTCGTCGAGTGCCATCTCTACTGTTCTAAAGCAGTAAGGTCGGTTGTCTTCATCAATGACCGAGTGTTCGCTAACCCCATCAGAGACTGTGAGTGCAAATCCTTTTGAATAATTTGCGTGTAATATTACTTGAATATCTCCTGGGTGCTCTAAGCTGTCACAGTAATTTTCAAGCTCATTAAAATGCAGTTGCATGCTATAGCTCCTAATAAATATATTTTCTAGTTTGAGTTTACTGCTCTCTGCGTCGAGAGATTTTTAGGCCTGTACTAGGGATGAATAAACCAGTTTTGTGTTTTTTTAGCAGTCCGTGAAGCAGCCGTACAGGGGTGGTTCGTAACGCGCCTGGTGTCTCCATGACTCCTGAAATTTCATCAAGCAACATTTGGGCGTCCTCTAATGGAACGTCGAGCAGCGCCTTGTATAAGGCTTTAGGCTCATTCGACACCAAGCCCGGTGGGTAGAAGAGATCTTTGTGCGACTTATCCACAGAGGGCTTTGTTGTAGTAGTATTTTTTTCTTTTAGTTCTTGTTTTTGTTTCGTATTTAGTAGCGTCGGCTTTGCCTCGGTTGGGACCGCCGTCTTTGGCCTATCCAGATTCGGGTTTTCCGATCCTGGTGGTAGGGCCTCCGCTTCGTGCGTTTGCGGGGTGGGATTGATCTCCCAGCTTGTGTTTGAGAACTGGCCTCGCCCATCACGTTCCCGATGGATTTTCAGGTAACCGACGACCTCCAGTTCTTTGATGCGCGCGCGCGTGGCATCACGCCCGTCCCGCTTTTGTTTTGATAGATAAGATAAGTAAAGCTGGAAATTATCTGGCAGATACATTAAGTAAGCTAGTAGCCCTGTTGCTCCCCATGAAAGGGTATTGTCTCGGAGCAAGTTGTTCGGTAGGACGGTAAAGTCTCTGACGTATTTGTGCTTGATAGTTACATGTTCTTTCATGGCCCTTACTCTGTTGCAGACGGCGTTTCTAGCTTTAATACATCATTAACTTGGGCTGTGCGGAAGTATATTCTGCGACCTACGCGAACCATTGTGGGCTTTAGCATTCGTGAGGTCTCACTGTCTGAATATAGAGATACCCGTATGCCGTCAACGGATCGGTCTAGTAGTTTGGCTATGTCGGGCAAACTCATTAGCGGGCCGAATCGATCAAGTAAGTACTGCTCAGTGGTCATTGGTAATTTCGCCATGGTGGGAGAAGTTGAGCGAAGTTTTACGCAGTGATTTGCTGGTGTCAAACTAAGTGGTGACGCGTATTGGCCAGGAAGTATTACTTTGGTAGTTGTGCTGTCGCCATATTGCTACCAGGATTATATATCTTGGTTTTCTTGAGGTTGGCTAAGCCCTTGTAATTCAAGGGGCCGTATTGATGTCAAAGTTATTTTTGAAATAAATCCAATTTTTTGTGTTTTTTCGGATGATTTAGCTTCAAGGTTTACGGTTATCTTGAGATTTTATCCAACTTCTCAACTAGGTCCTCAGCCCGAAGGTGGGTATATCGCTTGAGCATCTGCATCGACTTGTGACCACTGATAGCCGAAACCTCTTGATCCGATAACCCACCTTCGACAAGCCGACTTACTGCTTCGTGGCGCAGGTCGTGAAACCTGAAGTCAGGTAGATCGAGCTTCTTCTTGAGCTGTCCCCAAATCTTGGTGAAGGTATACGGCCGACGCTTCCCGTCCTTTCCAGGCTCACCGAAAAACACCAGATTGCAGTCGATTGGACGCACCGGGTTATCCATCGCAGCTTTGAATATTTCAGTGGCGCGCTTGCTCAGTGGAACGGTACGCGAGCCGTCGTTCTTTGTGTCTGAGAGACGAATGACGCGCTTTGCCAAATCCACTTGAAGTCGCCGTAGGGATGAGATCTCTGACGAGCGCATACCAGTTTCCAGAGCGATGCAAACAATCCAGCCCAACATAGGATTGCTATGTCGATTCACGGCCGCGAGCAGAACGCGTTCTTCTTCCGGCGACAATCTTCGGTCACGACCATCCCCAGGGCTTGGCTTACGGATGTTCAGCACTGGGTTGAACGTCAGACCTAAACCCCACTCCTGAATCGCTACCGTGTACAGGTGGCTCAATAGGGCCAGTTCGAGGCGCACGGTGTTATTGCTGATTGTCCCGCCACGGCTGGGTTCGTTTAGGCGCTTGTCACGATAACCGGCGATGATTTCAGCGGAGAGGGCAGCCAGTGAGTACTTGCCCAGGTGCTCGATGAGTTTCTTGGCTTTCGAGGTTTCGCCACGCTGAGTGGTGGGCTTCTTGGTGGGGGTTATGTCGCTCAGGTAGCGCTTGAGTGCAGCCTCTAGCGTCATTTTCTCCGAGCCGCTACGCCGGATGTACACGCCACGCACCATTTCTTCTTCGGTACGCCTCGACCAGTCCTCCGCATCACGCTTTGTGCGGAAGGTTTTGGCGACAGTGGGCCAGCCATTTTTACGAATGAGCGCCTTCCAAGTGCCGGAAGGGGTTTTGACGAGAGTAGCCATGAGAGGGTGCTCCTAGGCGGCTGGCGAACCAGCACTGTACCTAAATTGTACCCTTGGACCATAGGACTGTATCCGCGATGGTTTCCGCCAGAAACGCGAAAGCCGCGCAATGCGCGGCTTTGGAGTTGGTGGGCCCACACGGACTTGAACCGTGGACCAAAGGATTATGAGTCCTCTGCTCTAACCAACTGAGCTATAGGCCCTCAGTAGGACGCGGATTATAGCGACGGTTTCCGTGCTGTGCCATCCGAAAAGTCTGAAACCCGCATATGAAGAAAAGTCTCGGCAAAAAGCTCCGGCGGCAGCGGCAGGCTGACGATGTAGCCTTGCATCTGTTCGCAGCCTTCGGCGGCCAGGAAGGCTTGTTGTGCGGGGTTTTCCACGCCTTCGGCAATGATGGTGAATTGCATGCTGTGGCCCAGGGCGATGATGGCGCGCACGATGGCGGCGTCGTGGGGGTCGTCGGGCAGGCCGCGCACGAAGGACTGGTCGATTTTGAGGAAATCCAGTGGCAGGCGCTTGAGGTAACTGAGTGAAGAATAGCCAGTGCCAAAGTCATCGATGGCCAGTTGCACGCCCAGGTGCTTGAGTTGGTGCAGCACTTCGAGGGCTTCTTCGGCCTGGCTCATGATGAAGTTTTCGGTGATCTCCAGTTGCAGGCAACCGGGCTCCAAGTGGTAGTCGTGCAACAGTTGTTCGATGCGCGCGAGCAGGTTGGGGTGACGCAGTTGTGCGCCGGCGAGGTTGACTGACAGCGGGCCGAAATCGTTGAAGGCGCGTTTCCAGGTGTGCATCTGACGGCAGGCCTGTTCCAGTACCCAGTCGCCAATCTGCAGGATCGTGCCGTTCTCCTCGGCCAGGGCGATGAAGTGTTCCGGCGGCACGTCGCCAAAGGTCGGGTGGTGCCAGCGAATCAATGCTTCGGCGCCGATCAGTTCCTGGGTGACCAGGCTGAGCTTCGGTTGGTAGTACAGAAACAGCTCTTCACGCTCGATGGCACGGCGCAGTTCGTGCTCGAGGGCCACGCGTTCGTTGGCCTGGGCGGTGAGGTCGCGAGTGTAGCTCTCGACACGGTTGCGGCCTTTGGCCTTGGAGCGGTACATCGCGGCATCGGCGTTTTTGACCAGGGTAGCGACGTCGGTACCGTCCTGTGGATAGAGGCTGGTGCCGATGCTGGCGCTGATAAAGAACTCATGCTCGCCGGCCTGGAACGGCGGGGTGAAGCAGGCGAGCAGTTTATTGGCCAGGTGTTCGGCATCGCTGGCTTGTTGCAGGCCGGGCAGCAGGATGATGAATTCGTCGCCGCCCAGGCGTGCCACGGTGTCGATGTCGCGCAGTTGCTCCTTGAGGCGCACGGCGATGTCCTTGAGCAGCAGGTCGCCGACGGGGTGGCCGAGGCTGTCGTTGATATGCTTGAACCGGTCCAGGTCGAGGAACAGCACGGCGCCTTGGTGACCGGTTTCTTCCTGGCTGGTGAGGGCGGCTTGCAGTCGGCTTTCAAACAGGGTGCGGTTGGGCAGGCCGGTCAGTGGGTCGTGGTGTGCCTGATAATCGAGGCGAGCCTGGGCGTGCTTGAGACTGGAGATGTCGGCAAACACGGCAACAAAGTGTGTGATCAACTGGTCGCGGTTGCGCACGGCGCTGATGGTCAGCCAGCTGGGGTATAGCTCGCCGTTTTTGCGGCGGTTGGAAATCTCGCCCTGCCAGTGGCCGTGGGCGGTCAATTGATGCCACATCGCCGCATAGAACGCGCTGTCATGCAGGCCGGAAGCGAGCAGGCGCGGCGTGCTGCCAAGGGCTTCGGCTTCGCTGTAGCCGGTGATTTCGCTGAAAGCGCGGTTGACGGCGCTGATGTTCTGCCGGGTGTCGGTGATCAATACCCCTTCGGCCGTGCTCTCGAACACCGTGGCGGCCTGTTGCAGTTTTTCCTGCATCACTTGGCGCTCGGTGATGTCACGGGCGATGGTCAGCATGCAGTCATCCTCGCCGATGGGCAGCGGCCGGCTGGAGACTTCGCACAGGCGAATCAAGCCGTCGGCGCGGCGGATATGGCAGACGAAGTCACGCACAAAACCGTCGCGTTGCATCAGTTCCAGCATGTGCTTGCGTTCGTTGAGGTCGACCCAGATGCCCAGGTCCAGGGTCGACTGGTCGAGCGAGTTCGCACTGCTAAAGCCCGTCAGGCGGGTGAAGCCTTCGTTCACTTCAATCAAAAGCCCATCGCGTTGGCGGCTGAGCAGCAAACCGTCGGGTGAGGCGTGGAAGGCCTTGGCGAATTTCTCTTCGGAGGTTTGCAGCAGTTGCTGGGTTTCCTTGAGTTGGGTGATGTCACGCACCACCACCACCAAGGCTTCTGTGGTGTCGAGTTGGAACGGTTCGGCGGAGATCAGCCCGGTAAACGCCTGGCCATTGCTGCGCAGAAATGGCATTTCCAGGTTGCGGATGCTGGTGGTCTGCACACGTTGCAGCAGGTCGGGGCCGACGCCTTGAATGCCCCAGATGTTCAGCTCGGTGGCGGTTTTGCCCACGACTTGTTCGGCGCTTAGCCCAATCTGGTCCTCGAATGCCTTGTTCACCTCCAGCAGGCAGCCATCAGAGAGGCGGGCGATGACCAGGATGTCCGGGCATTGCTGAAACACCGAGGCAAACTTCTCTTCGGAAAGCTGCAAAGCCTCCTCTGTGCGCTTGGCTTCGCTGATATCGATCATCAAACCGCGCAACACCGGCTCATGGCCGTGCTCGATCAGGCTGACGATATCGCGCACCCACAAGCAACGGCCGTCGGCGGTAATCACTCGATAATCGAGGCTGTGATCGCGGTTGGCGCGGGTTTCCTGGAAGCAGAATGCCTCCGCTCGGGTCAGGTCGGCAGGGTGGATGATGTTGCGCCAGAAGCCTGGAATCAGCCAATGGGCGCGGGGATAGCCCAGCAGGTCTTCGGCGTGGGGCGAAACGTAGCTGTAGGTGAAGTCGGTGATGCTGGCTTCCCAGGCAATCGCGGACAGGCTCTCGACCAGGCCGCGATAGTGGTATTCGCTGCTGCGCAACTCTTGCTCAAGGGCGACTCGCCGGGCAATTTCCGAGCTGAGCCGGCGGTTGATGCGAATCACGATGGCCAACACGGTGCTCAGCAGCAGCACCGCCGGCAGGCCGTACATCAGCAAGTCGGCCCAGAAGGTGCGGTGATCGGTGAAGCTGCCGACCCAGTGTTGCTGGATCGCGTCGGTTTCGTCGGAGCTGAGGTCAGCGAGGACTTTGTCCAGGATGCCCACCAGTGTTTTCTGGTCGCGCGGTACGCCCATCGCCAACTGGTATCGATAGGGCGTTTCGCCGCTGACGTATAAACCATCCAGCTTGAGCTGGCGCAGGCTCCAGACGCTGGAGGCGAGGTCGCCGACAACCGCATCCACTTCATCGGTGGCCAGGGCTTGCAGCGTCGAGCTGACGTTCGGCATGGCCACCAGGTTTAGGTCGGGATGGTGGGTGCGCAGTAATTCGTGCGGCGCGTAGTTTTCCACCACGGCGATCTTCAGGCCGTACAGGTCTTTAAGGTTGCGCGGTTTCGCGCCGCCTTCATGGGCGAGGATGACGATCGGGAAATCCAGGTACGGACGTGTAAAGGCCAGGTAATTCTGGCGTTCGGGCGTCGACATGATGCCGGGCAACAGGTCGAGCTGGTTGTTTTTCGCCTGTTCGAGCACGGCGGTCCAGTTTTCCGGCTCGATCAGCTTGATCCGCACGCCCAGGCGGTCCTGGATCAGGCGTACATAGTCGGCTGCGAGGCCTTGATAACGGCCATTTTCATCACGGTATTCGAAGGGCGGCCAAGAAGCGTCCACCCCCAGGCGCAGCTCCTGATGGTCCGCCAGCCAGCCACGCTCATCATCAGTAAGAGTCAACGCGCCAGCCGTTGCGGTCCAGGCGAGCAGCGACAGCAGTATCACGGTCGGCAGTCTGGGCATAACGGTCTCGTTATGGCACGGGGAATGTTTCGAGTGTAGACGGGCATTGCGGGGGAGGGGGTGTTGCGGGGGAAGTTAATCCATAGAAAGTAATCTATGGAAAACAAAACCCCCGGCCTGGGCCGGGGGTTCTGGTATCACTCGTCGAGGAAGGAGCGCAGATGCTCGCTTCGCGTCGGGTGGCGCAACTTGCGCAGCGCCTTGGCTTCGATCTGACGGATCCGCTCGCGGGTCACGTCAAACTGCTTACCGACTTCCTCAAGGGTGTGGTCGGTATTCATGTCGATGCCGAAACGCATGCGCAGTACCTTGGCTTCACGGGCAGTGAGGCCGGACAGTACGTCGCGAGTCGCTTCTTTAAGGCTCTCAACAGTGGCGACATCGATTGGCGACTGCATGGTCGAGTCTTCGATGAAGTCACCCAGGTGGGAGTCTTCGTCATCACCAATCGGCGTTTCCATGGAGATCGGCTCTTTAGCGATCTTCAATACCTTGCGGATTTTATCCTCAGGCATTTCCATGCGTTCGCCCAGCTCTTCCGGGGTCGGTTCGCGACCCATTTCCTGCAACATCTGCCGGGAAATACGGTTGAGCTTGTTGATCGTCTCGATCATGTGCACCGGAATACGGATGGTGCGAGCCTGGTCGGCGATCGAGCGAGTGATCGCCTGACGGATCCACCAGGTGGCATAAGTCGAGAACTTGTAGCCGCGACGGTATTCGAACTTGTCCACCGCTTTCATCAAGCCGATGTTGCCTTCCTGGATCAGATCGAGGAATTGCAGACCACGGTTGGTGTACTTCTTGGCGATCGAGATCACCAGACGCAAGTTCGCTTCAACCATCTCTTTCTTCGCGCGGCGGGCCTTGGCCTCACCGATCGACATGCGACGGTTGATGTCTTTGATTTCAGCAATCGTCAGACCGGTTTCGGTCTCAAGCGCGGTCAGCTTCTGCTGGCAACGGATGATGTCCGGCTGCAGGCGACCAATGGCTTCGGCGTATTTCGCCTTGCCTTTGGCCAGTGCGTCGGTCCAGCTTTCGTCTACTTCGTTGCCCGGGAACTGGCGCAGGAAGTCAGCCCGCGGCATACGTGCATCACGTACACACAGCTGCATGATTGCGCGTTCTTGCGCACGCAGACGTTCAAGGGCACTGCGAACACGCTCAACCAAGCCTTCGAATTGCTTCGGTACCAGCTTGATCGGCATGAACAGCTCAGCCAGGGCCACCAGCTCGGCAATCGCCAGCTTGTTGGAGCGACCGTGCTTTTTCAGGGCCTTGCGGGTGATTTCCATTTGATCGGAAACCGCACCGAAACGCTGGGCTGCGATGATCGGGTCCGGGCCGCTTTCAACTTCATCTTCGTCGTCGCTGCTGGCTTCAGCATCGTCGTCTTCGGTGTCGTCGTCAGCCTTCGCGGCTTTCGCATCGACGGGCGGCGGTACTTCGGCGGCAGGCGGCGCAATGCCGTCGTCCGGGTCGATGTAGCCGCTCAGAACGTCAGACAGGCGGCCACCTTCGGTGGTGACGCGAGTGTACTCGGAGAGAATGTGGTCAACCGTGCCAGGGAAGTGCGCGATTGCGCCCATCACTTCACGGATACCCTCTTCAATACGTTTGGCGATTTCGATTTCGCCTTCACGTGTCAGCAGCTCGACGGTACCCATTTCACGCATATACATGCGCACAGGGTCAGTCGTACGACCGATGTCGGTCTCCACCGCTGCCAGCGCAGCAGCCGCTTCTTCAGCAGCTGCCTCGTCGGTATCGGAGTCGGCCAACATAAGGGCGTCCGCATCCGGAGCACTCTCGTGTACGGGGATCCCCATGTCATTAATCATGCGGATGATGTCTTCCACCTGCTCAGGATCTGAAATATCCTCAGGCAGGTGATCGTTGACCTCTGCGTAAGTCAGATATTTCTGCTCACGACCAAGGGTGATCAACTCTTTAATACGAGACTGTTGTTGCGCTTTTCCGGACATAACACCCTATCCACTGAAGGTCTTGGCGGGCAAAAAACAAGCCGAGGATTATACCCGAGCTATGACCTCACACGCCAGCTGAGGTCGGGTTAGATGTACAAACATTCTGTTTTAAGAGGTCGCGCATCTGTTTTGCTATCTGAATTTGCTCTTCAGCCGACAATCCCGGCTGCCTTGCACGCTTGATCAGCTCATCCAGGGTCTGCGTGTGCTGACCTGCGGATAACCTAGTAATGGTGTCTAAAAACTGTTGTTCAAGGTTGTCGCCGTCAATTAGCCACTCCTTTTCCGCCAGTGCTTTAAGCAAGCGTCCTTGTTCGGTGCCGTGCCAACGAGCCATCAATTGAATTGAGTTTAGCTTAGGATTTTTCTGTACCGCCTCAATCAAGGCGATCAGTACCTGAGCATACGTGTTGCTCTCGTTGGCAAAGTGATCGGCGCTCTCAACTTTTTTTGCCAATTGCGGGTGGTGAATAAGTGTTCGCAGCGCAATGAGCGTTGGAGCTTCGACGGCGACAGGAGTTCGCGGCGCGTATGCCTCGTCGCGGTCACCGCGTTTGCCGTTCTTGTTCCAGGGTTTCTTGTCCCATTTTTTACCGCCGGCGCCGGGTTTCTTCGGTGTCCACTCCTGCTGGGGCGCATAGGCCTCCTGCGGTTGGTGGAAGTCGGAATAGTCCGGCATGGCGTCGTAATCCATGCCTGGGTCGTAGGCCGGTGGGGCTTCCTGCGGTGCGCTATGCACCAGCTGGCTGACGGCCTCGCCACTCAGGCCGGTGATTTCCAGCAGGCGCATGCGCATCAGTGACTTCAGGTTGGCGCCTGGCACTTTGTCGATCAGCGGCGCTGCGAGGGTGGCCATGTGGGCCTTGCCTTCGAGGGAGCGCGGGTCGGCTTCTTCGGTTAACTGCTGGAAGAAATAGTCCGCCAGCGGCTGTGCGTGTTGATTGATGCGGGCGCGGAAGGCGTCGGTGCCTTCGGAGCGCACCAGGGTGTCCGGGTCTTCGCCTTCGGGCAGGAACAGAAAGCGCGCGCGGCGCCCGTCCTGCAGGCTCGACAGCGTGGCTTCGAGCGCACGCCAGGCGGCGTTACGGCCGGCCTGGTCGCCGTCAAAACAGAACAGCACGCTGGGCACCACGCGAAAGAGGCGCTTCATGTGCTCTTCGCTGGTGGCGGTGCCCAGGGTAGCGACGGCATTGCGCAGGCCTTGCTGCGCCAGGGCAATGACGTCCATGTAGCCTTCCACCACGATGATTTCATCGAGGTTGCGATTGTTTTTGCGCGCTTCAAACAGCCCGTAGAGTTCCTGGCCCTTGTGAAATACCGGCGTTTCCGGGGAGTTCAGGTATTTAGGCTTGTCGTCCCCGAGCACCCGGCCACCAAAAGCGATGATGCGGCCACGGCTGTCGCGGATCGGAAACATCACGCGGTCGCGGAAGCGGTCATAGCGCTTGCCGGTCTCGGCGTTTTCCACGAGTAGACCGGCATCGATCATGGCCTTCTGCTGCAGCGTATCGCTGCTCAGATGCTTGTACAGGTTGTCCCAGCCCGGCGGGGCGAAGCCCAGGCCAAAATCCCGGGCGATCTCACCGGTGAGGCCGCGACCCTTGAGGTACTCGACGGCGGCCTTGCGCTGCGGATGGCTTTTAAGCGCCTGACGGTAGAAGTCGGCAGCGGCCGTCAGCAGCGGGTACAGCGGCGAATCAGTGGGTTGACGCGGTTTGTGCGAGCGGCCACTTTCTTCGCGGGGGATTTCCATGCCGGCGGCTTTGGCCAGTTCCTCGACAGCCTGGGGGAAGTCCAGGTTGTCGTGGTCCATGATAAAGCCGAGGGCATTGCCGCCCGCGCCGCAACCGAAGCAGTAGTAGAACTGCTTGTCGGGGCTGACGCTGAATGACGGGGTTTTTTCTTTGTGGAACGGGCAGCAGGCGGTGTAGTTCTTGCCGGCCTTCTTCATTTGCACGCGCGAGCTGACAACATCGACGATGTCGGTGCGGTTAAGAAGGTCGTCAATAAAACTCTGGGGAATCAGCCCGGCCATGGCGTTCTCGTCATCACTGCGTGTAAATGAGGGCCCGTGAAGTGATCAAGCGCACGTATCGAGTGCTCGAACATCTATCGTTTGCATGGGGAGTGTATCTGCCGAGCATTCACTGACGTTAGTTTGTATCAGTCTTCGGCTTGGAAATGTTGCCCTGGCGTCCGGTGTTGGCCAATAGCAGCCTCGGAAAAGCCTTGATGGGCACAGCCGACACAGTTGATCGTCTGTTTGTAGAATCTGTGTTGCAAGAAAAAGGGGTGTGCTCGTCAGTAGCCTTGTTAGGCTCGTCAGAAGAGACGCGCACCGCTGGCAGAAGAGCCAGTCCTGACGTGTGAAGCAGTGTCTCGGTCGCGTGTGCGGCGTCGACGGTGAAGCATCAAGCGATATCCGCAAATGCCAACAGCCCGGCTGAGGGCCGGGCTTGGCAGAAGCTTGCTACGTAAGTCTGTGTATTAGTACAGACGAACGGCGCGGCGCTGTTCGCGCTGAACTTTCTTGGCGTGACGCTTAACAGCGGCTGCTGCTTTACGCTTACGCTCAGAAGTTGGCTTCTCATAAAATTCGCGGCTACGAACTTCAGCCAGAACACCGGCTTTTTCGCAGGAGCGCTTGAAACGACGCAGAGCTACGTCGAAGGGTTCGTTCTCTTTTACTTTGACGGCTGGCATCCAGAGCTACCTTCTTTCATTACCGGGAATCAACGTTCTCGTCGCAAAAAATTCGCGGCTGAGGTCGTCGGTTTTTAAGGGTTGCGGATGTTAACCCCTCATTGACCGGAATGCAAAGCCTCTGATCGAAAACCGCTAGTCGGGAGGGGGAGTGGCGACTATTATGCGCGCCTTCGAATTCAGCCTCTACAAGGCGCAAACCCATGCTAGTACTGGGACTTGAAACCTCCTGCGACGAAACCGGTGTCGCACTTTACGACAGTGAACGCGGGCTTTTGGCCGATGCACTGTTCAGTCAGATCGACCTGCACCGCGCCTATGGCGGGGTGGTGCCGGAGCTGGCCAGCCGAGATCACGTCAAGCGCATGCTGCCCTTGATTCGCCAGGTATTGGACGAGGCCGGCTGCGTGCCGACCGAGATCGACGCGATCGCCTATACCGCAGGCCCCGGATTGGTTGGGGCCCTTCTGGTTGGGGCCTCTTGCGCCCAGGCGCTGGCATTTGCCTGGGGTATTCCAGCCCTCGGCGTGCACCATATGGAAGGCCATTTACTGGCACCGATGCTGGAAAAAACACCGCCGCAGTTCCCGTTCGTCGCTTTGTTGGTTTCCGGTGGTCACACGCAGTTGGTTCAGGTGGATGGAATCGGCCAATACACGCTTTTGGGTGAGTCGCTGGACGACGCCGCCGGCGAAGCTTTCGACAAAACTGCGAAGATGATGGGCCTCAATTATCCCGGTGGCCCGGAAATCGCGCGGCTGGCCGAAAAAGGTGTGCCGGGCCGCTACACCTTCCCGCGCCCGATGTGCGACCGCCCAGGCCTGATGTTCAGTTTCAGCGGCTTGAAAACCTCCGCACTGAACACCTGGCAGCAAAGCGTCAGCGCCGGGGACGACAGTGAACAAGCCCGTTGCGACATCGCGCTGGCGTTCCAGCAGGCCGTGGTGGAGACTTTGACCATCAAGTGCAAGCGCGCCCTGAAACAGGCAGGCATGCAGCGTCTGGTGATCGCAGGCGGCGTCAGCGCCAACAAGGCGCTGCGTACCTCGCTGGAAAAAATGCTCGGCGACATGAAGGGTGACGTGTTCTATGCGCGCCCTGAGTTTTGCACCGACAACGGCGCAATGATTGCCTACGCCGGTTGCCAGCGCTTGCAGGCCGGGCAGCACGAAAGCCTGGCGATCAGCGTGCAGGCACGCTGGCCGATGGAGCAGCTTTCACCGCTTTAAGTGGCTTGGCTTGCGCGGGGCTCATCAACGGTATTTAAAAATGCCGTTCGCGCCCGGCAAACAGGTCGCGTAAATTGCCGCGGTGGCGCCACACGATCAGCAGTGTCAGTACGCTCATCGGCAGCAACGCCGCCGGTGCCTGCCAGGCGAGCAGCGGCAGGGTGAGTGGCGTGGCGATCAGTGCGGCCAGCGAGCTGGTGCGGGTCAGGTAGAACGTCAGCAGCCAGGCCAGCACGGCCAGCAGCGCTGCCGGAGGGTAAACCCCCAGCAGCATGCCGGCCGCGGTCGCGACGCCTTTGCCGCCGCGAAAACGGAAGTACAGCGGAAACAGATGGCCCAGGACGGCGCACACGCCCACCCAGACCTGCTGTTGCAAGGTAAGACCGGCGAAGCTGGCGATCAGTACGGGCAACAAGCCCTTGCAGAGGTCGCCCAGCAGCGTCAGTACGGCGAGTTTCTTGCCGGCCAGGCGCAACATATTGGTGGCGCCGGCATTGCCTGAGCCACTCATTCGCGGGTCGGGATTTCCCGTCAGGCGGCTGAGCAAAATGGCGAAGGACAGCGAGCCGAGCAGGTAGGCGAGAATCGCCAGTAACCAAAACATGCTAACTATTCCGGGCGAGGACGCCCTGATTCTAACCGGGGCAATGCGCCCTTGTCGTGCTGCGGAGAAGAGCTTGGACAGAGTGTTTATCGAAGGCCTGGAAGTCGACACCGTAATCGGGGCCTACGACTGGGAGCGCGGCATCAAGCAATGCCTGCGCCTGGACCTTAGCTTCGCCTGGGACAATCGCCCGGCGGCTGCCGGTGACGACCTGACCCTGGCGCTGGATTACGCCAGTGTGTCCACGCGTATCCAGGCCTTTGCCGAGCAATCCCAATACCAGTTGGTGGAAACCTTTGCCGAGCGGTTGGCCGAAGTGCTGATGAACGAATTCCAGATTCCCTGGCTGCACCTCAAATTGACCAAGCCCGGCGCCGTACCGGCTGCCAAAGGCGTGGGCGTGGAGATCGAGCGCGGATGTCGCTAACTCAGGTTTACCTTGGCCTTGGCAGCAATATCGAGCGCGAGCCGCACCTGTGTGCCGGCTTGGACGCGTTGGCGAGTTTCTTGACCGATGTACGCTGCTCCGCGGTGTTTGAAAGCCAGCCGGTGGGCATCAAGAGCGGGCCATTCTTCAACCTTGTTGTGTCGGCGTATACCGACCTGCCGTTGATGGAGCTGGATCGTCGGTTGAAATTCATCGAGGCTGACAATGGTCGTTATGCCCCGGACCGCAAAGGGCTGCCGTTGGATATCGACGTGCTGCTGTACGGTGACCTGGTGGGGAATTTCGATGGTTTGATCCTGCCCCGCGCAGAGATCCTGAAGAATGCTTTTGTGCTGTGGCCGTTGTCGTTGATGGCGCCGGATCGCGTGCACCCTGAAGTCGATAAGACCATGGCCGAGTTATGGCGCGATGCCCAGATCGACCAGGTGCTGGCGCCAGTTGCGTTTGAATGGCGGGGCCAGCAGTTGACCCCGGCGGATCTACTGTAGCCGCCGATGCGCCTGGCTTGACCGGATTCAACTGTGGGAGCGGGCTTGCCCGCGAAAGCGGTGGTTCAGTCAGCATCATTGTTTACTGTGCCGACGTCTTCGCGGGCAAGCCCGCTCCCACACGTTTTGCGCTTAACTGAACGGCATTGATGCAAACCCGTCTGCCACAAAGAGTAACGACTACAGGTTGTATTGCTCTTTGTAGGCTTTGAGCACCTTGAGTCGCTCACGCTTGAGCGCCTCGCCCAGCTTCGGGCCTTTGAAACCTTTCTCCAGCAAGGGCGCCACCGGTACTTCGCGAGCGGCCTTGACTGCGCCGCGTAAATAATCCGCCTGTGGATAACTTCTCTGCTCCAGGCCCTTGCGGCCCCGGGCGTCCATTTCGCAACTCACTACAAACTCTTCAAAGCGCTGCGGCCGGCGATACACGTCAAAACTTTGCAGCAACTCCAGCAGCGTCGAGGCTTTCAGCTCCAGCGCACGGTGGCCGTGGGTGTGGTATTGGCCGACCAGCAGGGCCAGTTCCTGGCAATCCTTCGGCACCTTGAAGCGTTCATTGACCGCCTTGATCAGCTTCAAGCCCGTGTGTTCGTGGGCAATATGCTGCGGCAACTTATCCACAGGCGTCAGGCCTTTGCCCAGGTCGTGCAGCAGGCAGGCCCAGCGCACGGTCAGCGGCTGCTGATGCAAGGCGGCTTGCTCGAGCACGCTAAGGGTATGGATGCCGGTGTCGATTTCCGGGTGATGGGCCTCGGGTTGTGGCACGCCAAACAGTGCATTCACTTCGGGCATCAGGGTTTTCAGCGCGTTGCAGTCGCGCAGTACCTGAATAAACACCTGCGGCTGATCCTCCATCAGCGCCCTGGAAATTTCTTTCCAGCTGCGCTCCGGGGTCAAGGCTTGCAGTTCGCCGGACTCGCTGAGTTGGCGCATCAGTTCCAGGGTTTGCGGGGCGACGGTAAAACTCAAGTGAGCGTAACGCGCAGCAAAGCGTGCAACACGCAGCACTCGCAGGGGATCTTCGGCGAACGCGGGAGAAACGTGACGCAGAATCCGTGCTTCTAGGTCGCTCTGGCCGCCATAGGGATCGGTCAGGTTGCCGTCATCATCCTCGGCCATGGCGTTGATGGTCAGGTCACGGCGAATCAGGTCTTCTTCCAGCGTGACCTCGGGGCTTGCGTGAAACACAAAGCCGCCATAACCCCGGCCACTCTTGCGTTCGGTGCGGGCGAGGGCGTATTCGTCGCCGTTCTTTGGGTCCAGGAATACCGGGAAGTCAGCACCGACTGGCTTGTAGCCTTTAGCGAGCATTTCTTCAGTGGTCGCACCGACCACGACGCGGTCGATATCGGTGACCGTGAGGCCGAGCAGGCGATCACGCACCGCACCGCCGACTGTGTAGATTTTCATGAAAAAGCCTCCATTAGCGGCACAGGATACCGCCTGAGCCGGACCAATGGAGGCTTTGCTGTTTCAGAGATGTACGACGGCCAGGTCCAGGCGGCCGTAGTCGTTATCGTTGTGGTCGGTGCGTGGCGGCACGTGGTGGGTTTTCATCACCTGATCGCCCTGCAGGGTTTCCAGATGAATGTCGAAGCCCCACAGCCGGTGCAGGTGTTTGAGCACTTCCTCGGTGGACTCGCCCAAAGGTTTGCGGTCGTGCTGCTGGTGACGCAAGGTCAACGAACGGTCGCCGCGCACATCAATGCTGTAGATCTGCACGTTTGGCTCACGGTTGCCCAGGTTGTACTGCGCTGCCAGGGTTTCACGGATGGTGCGGTAGCCGGGCTCATCGTGGATGGCAGGCACCACCAGATCATCCTTGAGGTCGTCATCGAGAATGCTGAACAGCTTGAGGTCGCGAATCACCTGGGGTGACAGGTACTGCAGGATGAAACTCTCATCCTTGAAGCTGCTCATGGCGAACTTGATGGTCGACAACCAGTCGCTGCCGGCGATTTCCGGGAACCAGCGGCGGTCTTCTTCGGTGGGGTGTTCACACATGCGCCGGATGTCGCGGTACATGGCAAAGCCCAGCGCGTAGGGGTTGATGCCGCTGTAATACGGGCTGTCAAAACCGGGCTGGAACACCACGCTGGTATGGGAGGTGAGGAACTCCATCATGAAACCGTCGGTGACCAGGCCTTCGTCGTACAGGTCATTCATCAAGGTGTAGTGCCAGAACGTTGCCCAGCCTTCGTTCATCACCTGGGTTTGGCGCTGTGGATAAAAATACTGGGCGATCTTGCGCACAATGCGCACGATTTCTCGCTGCCACGGCTCCAGCAACGGCGCGTGTTTTTCCAGGAAGTACAAGATGTTTTCCTGAGGTTCGGCGGGGAAGCGTGCATTGTCCTTGTCGCTGTTTTTGCCGGCCTTTTTAGGAATCGTGCGCCACAGGTCGTTGATCTGCTTTTGCAGGTGCTCCTCACGCTCCTTCTGGCGCAGGCGTTCTTCCTCGGCGGAAATCGGATACGGGCGTTTGTAACGGTCGACGCCGTAGTTCATCAGCGCGTGGCAAGAGTCGAGCAAGTCCTCTACCGCATCGATGCCATGGCGTTCCTCGCATTGCATGATGTACTGCTTGGCGAACACCAGGTAATCGATGATCGAGCTGGCATCGGTCCAGGTGCGGAACAGGTAGTTGCCCTTGAAAAAACTGTTATGCCCGTAGCACGCGTGGGCCACCACCAGCGCCTGCATGCAGATGGTGTTTTCTTCCATCAGGTAGGCGATGCACGGGTCGGAGTTGATCACGATCTCGTAGGCCAGGCCCATCTGCCCACGGGTGTAGGACTTCTCGGTGCTGAGGAAGTGTTTGCCATAGGACCAATGGTGGTAGCCCAAGGGCATGCCGACCGAGGCGTAGGCATCCATCATCTGCTCGGCGGTGATCACTTCGATCTGGTTGGGGTAAGTGTCCAGGGCATAACCCGCCGCGATGCGGCTGATTTCCCGGTCATAGGCCTGGATCAGTTCAAAGGTCCACTCGGAGCCGGTGGAAATGGGTTGGCGCTTATGCTCTTTTTTGGCGGTCATGTCACTAACCTGCGCTGGAAGAGTTCACGGAAGACCGGGTAGATATCGCCGGCCGAGACCAGTTGCTGCTGGGCGAACGTATCGGCAAAGGCTTCGCCGATGCGCTCGTATTCGAACCACAGTGCCTGGTGCTCACGAGGGGTAATTTCAACGTAGGTGTAGTACTGCACGAACGGCATGATCTGGTTGATCAGGATATCGCGGCAGATCGGCGAGTCATCGTTCCAGTTATCGCCGTCGGAGGCTTGCGCGGCGTAGATGTTCCACTCATTGGCAGGGTAGCGCTCGGCCATGATCTCCTGCATCAGCTTCAAGGCGCTGGACACGATGGTGCCGCCGGTTTCCCGCGAGTAGAAGAACTCTTCTTCGTCCACTTCCCGGGCGCTGGTGTGATGGCGGATGAACACCACGTCGATCTTGTCGTAGTTACGCTTCAGGAACAGGTACAGCAGGATGAAAAAGCGTTTGGCAATGTCCTTGGTGGCCTGGGTCATGGAGCCGGACACGTCCATCAGGCAGAACATCACCGCCTTGGAGCTGGGGTTGGGTTGTTTCACCAGCAAGTTGTATTTGAGGTCGAAGGTGTCGAGGAACGGCACGCGGTGAATGCGCGCGCTGAGTTTCTCGATTTCCGCCTCGATTTGCTGGATATCGCCGAAGTTATCCGGCTCTTCGCGCTTTAAGCGCGCCAGTTCTTCCTTGGCTTCCTTCAGTTTGGCGCGGCTGCTACCGGACAGTGCGATACGGCGTGCATGGGCCGAGCGCAGAGTGCGAATGATATTGATGCGGGACGGGTTGCCCTCGTTACTGATCCCTGCGCGCACGGTCTTGAAGGTGTCGGTGCCGGTCAGGTTGCGTTTGACCAGGTTGGGCAATTCCAGGTCTTCAAACATGAATTCCAGGAATTCTTCCTGGGTGATCTGGAACACGAACTCGTCCATGCCCTCGCCGGAATTGCCGGCTTTGCCGGGGCCTTTACCGCCACCACCGCCTTGGGGGCGCTGGATATGCTCGCCGGTGGTGAATTCCTTGTTGCCGGGGTGCACGACGGTCTGTTTGCCGCCCCGGCCGTGGTGCAGCACCGGTTCGTCGATGTCGCGTCCGGGAATGCTGATTTGCTCGCCATGCTCCATGTCAGTAATGGAGCGGCGGCTGACGGCCTCTTCAACGGCCTTTTTGATGTGGTCACGGTAACGCCGCAGGAAACGCTGACGGTTTACCGTGCTCTTGTTCTTGCCATTGAGGCGTCGGTCGATCACATAGCTCATGGGGAGCCCTCCGGGCAGCTTCACGTTACAAGCTTCAAGCCGCGAGCTGGAAGCTTAGAGACAAGCGGTCGGCTGCCGGGCCAGAAGCCCGGCAGCACGCGCCTGTCGCTGCCTTACTGTGATTTACGCACCCGCAGGTACCACTCGGAAAGCAGGCGTACCTGTTTGTCGGTGTAGCCGCGTTCGACCATGCGCGTAACAAAGTCGTTGTGTTTTTGCTGGTCCTCCTTGCTGGCCTTGGCGTTGAAGCTGATAACCGGCAGCAGGTCCTCGGTGTTGGAGAACATTTTTTTCTCGATGACCACCCGCAGCTTCTCGTAGCTGAGCCAGGTAGGGTTCTTGCCGTTGTTGTTGGCACGGGCGCGCAGCACGAAGTTGACGATTTCGTTGCGGAAATCCTTCGGATTGCTGATGCCGGCCGGTTTTTCGATCTTCTCCAGTTCCTCGTTGAGGGCCACGCGGTTGAGGATCTCGCCGGTTTCCGGGTCGCGGTATTCCTGGTCCTGAATCCAGAAGTCGGCGTACAGCACGTAGCGGTCAAAGATGTTCTGGCCGTACTCGCTGTAGGACTCCAGGTATGCAGTCTGGATTTCCTTGCCGATGAACTCGATGTAGCGCGGCGCCAGGTATTCCTTGAGGAAGCGCAGGTAGCGTTCGCGGGTTTCGGCCTGGAATTGCTCCTGTTCGATCTGCTGTTCCAGCACATAGAGCAGATGCACCGGGTTGGCGGCGATCTCGTGCGGGTCGAAGTTAAAGACCTTGGAGAGGATCTTGAACGCGAAACGGGTGGAAAGGCCGTTCATGCCCTCATCCACGCCCGCCGTGTCGCGATATTCCTGGATCGACTTGGCTTTGGGGTCGGTGTCCTTGAGGTTTTCGCCGTCGTACACGCGCATTTTCGAGTAGATGTTCGAGTTTTCCGGCTCCTTGAGGCGCGAGAGCACGGTGAATTGCGCAAGCATCTTCAGGGTGTCAGGCGCGCAATGCGCCTTGGCCAGGGAGCTGTTGAACAGCAGCTTGTCGTAAATCTTGATTTCATCACTGACCCGCAGGCAGTACGGCACCTTGACGATGTAGATCCGGTCGATGAAGGCTTCGTTGTTCTTGTTGTTGCGGAAGGTATGCCATTCCGATTCGTTGGAGTGAGCCAGCAGGATCCCGGTGAACGGAATCGCGCCCAGGCCTTCGGTACTGTTGTAGTTGCCTTCCTGGGTGGCGGTAAGCAGTGGGTGCAGCACCTTGATCGGCGCTTTGAACATTTCCACGAACTCCATCAGGCCCTGGTTGGCCCGGCACAGTGCGCCCGAGTAGCTGTAGGCGTCGGCGTCGTTCTGTGGGAATTCCTCGAGTTTGCGGATATCGACCTTGCCCACCAGCGCCGAGATGTCCTGGTTGTTCTCGTCACCTGGCTCGGTCTTGGCCACGCCGATCTGGTTGAGGATCGACGGGTAGAGTTTCACCACGCGGAACTGGCTGATGTCGCCGCCAAACTCCGACAGCCGTTTGGTGGCCCACGGCGACATGATGGTATTGAGGTAGCGGCGTGGGATGCCGAAGTCTTCTTCGAGGATCGCGCCATCTTCCGTGGCGTTGAACAACCCCAAAGGCGACTCGAACACCGGCGAGCCCTTGATGGCGTAGAAGGGCACCTTCTCGATCAGTTGTTTGAGCTTTTCCGCCAGGGACGACTTACCGCCGCCGACCGGGCCGAGCAGGTAGAGGATCTGTTTCTTCTCTTCCAGGCCTTGGGCGGCGTGGCGGAAGTAGGAGACGATCTGGTCGATGCATTCTTCCATGCCGTGGAAGTCTTCAAAGGCCGGGTAGCGCCGGATCACCTTGTTGGAGAATATTCGCGACAGGCGCGAATTGTTCGAGGTGTCTACCAGCTCCGGCTCACCAATCGCCAGCAGCAGGCGTTCGGCGGCAGATGCGTAGGTGCTGCGGTCCTTTTTGCACAGCTCGAGATACTCCTGCAGGGTGAGTTCTTCCTGCTGGGTGGACTCGAAGCGTTGTTGGAAGTGGCTAAAGATACTCATGACGTCGTCACCTCGCTCGATACGTGGAGCCGACGCCGGATCAATCAGTCGATGCTGGCAGCCATTGGCGATCGCCACTGGCTGTTTTCCCCCCAGAACACCCTGAAACGCTACCGATGACCCGCACGCCGGTGTACCGGCTCTCCCCTGATTCGGATGGCCTGCGCTTAAGGATAGTTCGGAATCCGGGAGGTCAAGGCGCGATGCGCAATTAGTTTGGCTGCGCCGTTCGTCAGAAACGGCGCAAGCCCAAGCGTCACGCGGGGTGGCGGGGTGTGAAAAAAATTATTGCGAATTGTCGGAGGCAATTTCTGCAGGATAGGTCGTACGCCACAGCTCGAAGCCACCGTCCAGGCTATAGACGTCGGAGAAGCCCTGGCTGATCAGATAGGCCGCTGCGCTCTGGCTGGAATTGCCGTGGTAGCAGGCCACGATCACCGGTGCATCGAGGTCGGCGGCACGGATGAAGTCTTGGATGTTGTGGTTGTCCAGATGCTGCGCGCCGCTGATGTGGCCTGCTGCATAGGTCGGCTGGTCGCGGATGTCGACCACCACGGCGCCTTGCTCGCGCAGGGCCTGGGCTTGTTCGGGAGGGATACGTTTGAATTCGCTCATGGCGGGCTCCTAGGGCTTGGCGCCCGGCAGTGTTACAGAAGGGGGAGGTTCACACTGGCAGCTCAGGCGCTCGCCGGTGTCGATGTTCATCAGGGTCATGGCGCCGCCCCACACGCAACCGGTGTCGAGGGCGAACACGCCAGGTTCTTCGCATTTGCCTTCCAGGGCCGCCCAGTGACCGAAGATGATCTTCATGTCACGGGTCTTGCGTTCCTTGTGGGCAAACCATGGCTTATAACCGGGCAGCGCAGTGTCGGCGCCTTCCTTGCTCTTGAGGTCCAGCTTGCCTTCGGCGGTGCAGAAGCGCATGCGTGTGAAGTAGTTGGTGATCACGCGCAGGCGGGCCACGCCGGTGAGGTCATTGTCCCACTTGACCGGCTCGTTGCCGTACATGCCGTCGAGGTAGGCGGTGTACAGGTTGTCATCGGCCAGGGCGCTTTCGACTTCGGCGGCGCCCTTGAGGGCTTTCTTCAGCGTCCATTGGGGCGGGATGCCGGCATGCACCAAGGCCATGTTGCGGCCTTCGTCGTAATGCATGAGCTTTTGGCGGCGCAGCCAGTCCAGTAATTCAGTCCTGTCCGGAGCTTCCAGGATCTCGCGCAGGGTGTCGCCTTTTTTCAGGCGTTCGATGTTATTGCCGGCCGCCAGCAGGTGCAGGTCATGGTTGCCCAGCACGCACACCAATGAATCGCGCATCTTATAAAGAAAGCGCAGTGTCTCCAGGGACTCGGGGCCGCGATTGACCAGGTCGCCGACCAGCCACAAGCGGTCGCTCGCCGGGTTGAAGGCTACGCGCTCCAGCAGGCATTTGAGGGGTTCCAGGCAGCCTTGCAGGTCACCGACTGCGTACGTCGTCATCAGTGCAGGGCTCCGGGCACCGCGAGGCGAAACGGCGCGATGATGGCGTCGAACAGTTTTCCGTCGGTGGCTTTCATCTGATACGAGCCCTGCATGGTGCCGACTTTGGAGGTCATCACCGTGCCGCTGCTGTAAGTATGGCTGGCGCCGATGTCGATCAACGGCTGCTGACCAACCACGCCGGCACCACGCACTTCCTCGACCTGGCCGTCGCCATCGGTAATTACCCAGTGGCGCGACAGCAGTTTGGCCGGCACCTGCCCGTTGTTCTTCACCGTGATGGTGTAGGCGAAGGCATAACGGTCGTGTTCAGGTTGCGATTGGTCCGCGAGGAAGCGGGTGACGACGCTGACGTCGATCTGGTAGCGAGGATCGGACATGCAAGAGGCCTTAAGAGCAAAAGCGGAGGACAGCAGATGCGGATCAGTCTAGGCCATGAGCGGGGCACTAGGCCAGACATGTGTCGGGCAGGCGGCAAGCGCTATCGGTATAACGCGGAGCAACTGTGGGGGCGGGCTTACTCGCGAATGCAGTGTGTCAGCCACTGAATGTGTCACTGATGCACTGCATTCGCGGGCAAGCCCGCTCCCACAGTTGTATCGAGTTACAGCTTATTCCACGGTCGGCGCAGGCTGGATCGCAAGCTGATCAGCCAGACGCACAAACGCGGCCAGGTCCAGTTGCTCGGGGCGCAGGCCACCGTCGACACCGGCGGCTTCGATCTCGGCGTTGCTCAGCAGCGCCTTGAGCGTGTTGCGCAGGGTCTTGCGGCGTTGGTTGAACGCTTCGCGTACCACGCGCTCCAGCAACTTGTGGTCCTTGGCCGGATGCGGCAGCACCGCGTGCGGCACCAGGCGCACGATGGCCGAGTCGACCTTCGGCGGCGGGTTGAAGGCGCCAGGGCCGACGTTGAACAGGTGCTCTACGCGGCAATGGTACTGAACCATGATCGACAGACGGCCCCAATCACCACCGCCTGGGCCTGCGGCCAAACGCTCAACCACTTCTTTTTGCAGCATGAAGTGCATGTCGCGGATGATCCCGGCATTGTTCAGCAGGTGAAAAATCAGCGGCGTAGAGATGTTGTACGGCAGGTTGCCGACCACCCGCAGGCTGTTGGGCGCGGCGTTGAGGCTGTTGAAGTCAAACTTCAGCGCATCGCCCTGGTGCAGGTTGAAGTTGGGCATACCGGCGAACTGCTGGTTGAGGATCGGGATCAGGTCCTTGTCCAACTCCACCACGTCCAACTGGCCGCCACTGTTGAGCAGGCCTTGGGTCAATGCGCCCTGGCCCGGGCCGATTTCCAGCAAGCGGTCTTCTGGCTTGGCATGGATGGAACGCAGAATACGGTCGATCACGCCAGCGTCGTGCAGGAAGTTTTGCCCGAAGCGCTTGCGCGCCCGGTGTTGGTAATGCTCAGTCATATACGGGTCTCGGCCATCTGATAGGCGGTTTCCAGGGCCACGTGCAGGCTGCCGGTATCGATCTTGCCGCTGCCCGCCAGGTCCAGGGCAGTGCCATGGTCGACGGAGGTGCGGATGATCGGCAGGCCCAGTGTCACGTTGACTGCGGCGCCGAAGCCTTTGTACTTCAGCACGGGCAGCCCTTGGTCGTGGTACATCGCCAGCACTGCGTCGCAGTGCTCCAGATATTTGGGGGTAAACAGAGTGTCTGCAGGCAATGGGCCGCGCAGGTCCATGCCTTCTTGGCGCAGACGCTCTAATGTCGGTTCAATGATGTCGATTTCTTCATGGCCCAAATGACCGCCTTCACCGGCATGCGGGTTGAGCCCACAAACCAGGATGCGTGGTTGGGCAATGCCGAATTTCTGTTGCAGGTCGGCGTGCAGGATGCGTGTAACGCGCTCCACGCGCTCGGCAGTGATGGCGTCGGCGATATCGCGCAACGGCAAGTGCGTGGTCACCAGCGCTACCCGAAGGCCGCGAGTGGCCAGCATCATCACCACTTGTCCGGTATGGGTCAGTTCGGCGAGGAATTCGGTATGGCCTGAAAAGGCAATGCCGGACTCGTTGATCACGCCCTTGTGCACCGGGGCGGTGATCATACCGGCGAAGTCGCCGTCGATGCAGCCTTGGCCTGCGCGTGTCAGGGTTTCCAGCACAAACGCGGCATTGGCCTTGTTCAGTCGCCCGGCAACCACCTTGGCTGCCAGCGGGGTGTCCCACACATACAGGCTACCGGCCGGGGCGGGCAGGTCGGGCCAGTTGCCCGGCGCCACGTCCAGCAAGGTGACAGCCACACCCAGCTGCGCGGCCCGCTCAAGGAGCAGGTCGCGACTGGTAATGGCAATCAGGGGGTGTGGCTGAGGGTGCGAGGCGAGCAGCAGGCACAGGTCTGGACCAATGCCGGCCGGCTCGCCGGGTGTTACCGCGAAACGCTGGGGTTTCACTGTGCTGCCTGGTCGGTGCCTGTTTGCTCGGCGCCTGGCAGCTTGTTCTCTACGTAGGCTTCGTCACGGATCTGACGCAACCAGGTTTGCAGCTCTTCGTCGTACTTGCGGTTACGCAGCACGGTCAGGGCTTGTTGCTCGCGGGCCTGGGTGGTGTTGTCGGTGGCGCGGCGGCCAAGGACTTCCAGGACGTGCCAGCCATATTGGGTCTTGAACGGCTTGGACAGAACGCCTTGCGGGGTCTTGGCCATGACGTCCTGGAACTCCGGCACCAGCGCTTTCGGATCGATCCAGTTCAGGTCGCCACCGTTGAGGGCGGAACCCGGGTCTTCCGAGAAGCTCTTGGCCAGGGTGGCGAAGTCTTCACCGCCTTCGATGCGGTCATAGATCTTCTGGGCCAGCTCCTTGGTTTGCGCCTCGGTGCGGATTTCGCTTGGTTTGACCAGGATGTGACGAACATGCACTTCGTCTTTCAGCGAGGTCTCGCCGCCGCGTTTGCCGAGCAACTTGAGGATGATGAAGCCGCCTGGCGTACGCGCTGGCTGGGTGATTTCACCCACATTCATGGCGCTCAGCTCACGGTCGAACGGAGGTGGCAGTTGCGCGGCTTTACGCCAGCCCATGTCACCGCCGTCCAGGGCGTTGTCGCTGCCGGACATGGCAATGGCCGTTTGGGCAAAGTCAGCACCGGCTTTCAGGCGATCATAGATAGCCTGGGTTTTCGCCGCAGCGGCATTGAGCTGCTCGGAGCTGGCGCTGTCTGGGGTTGGAACCAGGATATTGGCCAGGTGCAGTTCTTCGGAGAGCTGCATCTTGCCGAGGTCCGAGGCCAGGAAGTTCTTCACTTCCTGCTCAGACACCTGAACGCGCTCCGCTACACGGCGCTGACGCACACGGCTGATGATCATTTCACGCTTGATCTGGTCACGGGCGTCTTCATAAGACAAACCATCGTGGGCCAGGGCAGCCTTGAACTGGTCAATGCTCATGTTATTGCGCTGAGCGATGGTGCCGACGGCCTGGTTCAGTTCTTCGTCCGAAATACGGATGCCGGAGCGCTCGCCGATCTGCAGTTGCAGGTTTTCGACGATCAGGCGCTCAAGTACCTGTGGGTCCAGCACGCTGGTAGGCGGTACGCCGCCGCCACGCTTGGCGATGGTTTGCTGAACTTCCTTGACCCGTTGGTCGAGTTGGCTCTGCATGATCACGTCGTTATCGACGATGGCCACTACCTTGTCCAGCTGTTGAACCGCAGCGTGTGCCGATGCGGCCCCCAGGAACAGCGCGCCCAGCACTAGCGGGCGCAAGCAATCAGAAAGCTTGGTCTTCACGTTCACGATAACCTTCAATGCCTTTGTCGAGGAAGCTCTCTACCTTGGCGCCGGTCAGGCCGCCGAGTCCTTTGAGGACGATCTGGAAGAAGAGCCCGTGGTCACCCTTTTCGTTAAGCGGGGCGATCTGGCTGTATTCGTCGTTGGAAACCCAGTAACGGTTGATGACGCGCAGTTTCCAGCAGCAGTTGTCGTACTCGAAACCACCGAAGGCTTCCAGGGTACGGTTGCGGGCATAGTCATACTGCCAGCGGGTGATCAGGTTCCACTGCGGAATGATCGGCCACATCATCGAGAAGTCGTGTTGCTGGATTTTGTAGTAATCCTTGATGAAGTTAGGTTGGCCTTCGGTACCGTAGTCACCACCAAACTGCCATTTGCCAGTCAGTTGGTTGTAGACCACCTGGTCGTTACGATAGCGATAGCCAACGTTGATGATTTTGTTTGGGTTGTCTTCCGGCTGGTAGTGGAGCATCGCGCTGCCGGAGCGAGGGGTGTGCTCCTCGGTGTCCCAGTTGTAGTCAGCGGTGGCTCGCCAGTCGCGGTTGAAGCGGAACTCGTATTCCAAGGCAACAGGCGACACGTCAGACTGTGCGTCGGCACGGTCGGCAGCCAGGATGCCCGGCAACTGAACTTCACGATCCTTGAAGTACACCGCCTGGCCGATGGACGCGCGCTGACGTTCGAAGCCATTCTCCTCGATCCAGCGACTGGTCAAGCCCAGGGACAGTTTGTTCTCGTCGCCGATCCTGTCGGTGCCGCTGAAGCGGTTGTCGCGGAATAGAGAGGCATAGCTGAACGAGTATTCGCTGGTGTCGAATACCGGAATATCGCTCTGGTCCTTATTCGGGACATAAAGGTAATAGGCGCGCGGTTCCAGGGTTTGGCGATAGTCTTTGCCGAACCAGTTGGTATTGCGGTCGAAGTACAGGCCGCTGTCGATGCTGGCGATTGGAATCGCGCGGTCCTGGGAACTTTTGAAATTGCCACCGGCGTATTGAGTGCCCGCTGCTGCCGCTGCCGCCTGTTGCGCGACGATGTCGTTCTTGCCCTTGGCATCAAGATCAAGATCGTACTTGGTGTATACGTACTTGAGCTTCGGTGTAATGAAGCCGTAGGTCCAGTTCATCGGGTATTCGACGGCCGGAGCGACGTTCAGGCGAGTGCCGTTGGCGCGGGTTAAGCCGGTTACGTATTCGTCAAGGCGTTTCTCACCTAAAGTGCCGTCTGCATTAATTGGGCCGCCATTCTCATCAAGAACGTTGCCGCTCCGGAGATCCCGGTCAAACCGAACAGCCTCAGTCTCATAAGTAAAGTTCACACCGCCTGGATGGAACGGCAGCGTGCCGTTGAAGGTGATCTGCGGCAGCCGGTTATACGGGGTGATTTGTGAAATCGTTGCCAACTGGTAGGCCTGCAGGTTCAGGCGAGCCTGATAGCTGTCACCGCGATAGGTTACGGAGCCTTGCTGGTTAACGTAGTCCTGAGTCTGGATACCTTCCTGATAGGATTTCAGGTCTTGGTAGTAGAACGGATCGCTGATCTTGGTGTAGTCAACCTGGGTCGACAGGCGTGAGTCCAGCCCGCCCTTATGCTGCCAATTGAGCATATACCGAGTTTTTTCGTAATCGGTCTGCTTTTTCCGCTCGTCGCTGTCGTCATTCAAGTACGCGCCACCGAACTGGCCCTCGCTGGATTTGGTGAGGTAGCGGAATTCGCCTTCCATCAACAAACCGCGCTTGGTCATGTATTGCGGGTACAACGTGGCGTCGTAGTTTGGCGCCAGGTTGAAGTAGTACGGCGTGACCAGTGTGAAGCCGGTTTCGCTGCCGGTGCTGAAGCTTGGCGGCAGGAAGCCGGATTGACGACGGTCGTCGATCGGGAAGTAGATGTACGGGGTGTAGAGGATCGGGATGTTCTTGATCCGCAACGTCGCGTTGGTGGCCGTACCGAAACCGGTGGCCGGGTTCAACGTGATGTTGTTGCCCTTGAGCTGCCAGGCGTTGCTGTCCGGCTCGCAGGTGGTGTACGTACCGTCCTTGAGACGGATGATCGCGTTTTCGGCACGCTTGGCGTACAGGGCGTTACCGCGAATGCGCGACTTGTGCAGCACGTATTCGGCATTGTCGATCTGGGCCGCGCCGGTATCGAGCTGGACCTCGGCGTGGTCGCCGACGATCAGGGCGCCGTTGTCGCGCAGACGCACATCGCCGTTCAGCTCGCCACGGTTCTCGGCCTGGTACAGGCTGGCTTCCTGAGCCTCCATCTGCATGCTGCCCTGGCGCATGACGACGTCACCGGCCAGGGTCGCAACCTGCTGTTCCTGCTCGTAACGAGACACCTTGGCACCGATGAAGGTCGGCGAATCGCTTTTGTCCGTCTTGTCGTTCATGCCAGGACGGGTCGGCTCGATGTACGCGCCGGAGCAATACGGGCCGGTCTCAGCCAGTTGGGCTGCGGTCAGCTTGTCGCGAGGCACCCAGTCCAGGTGGCTGTAGTCGGCACTGCGCGAACGCAGGCCACGGCCCTTGGACTCGGTGACCAGGGTGGTCTTCGGCTCGGCCGCAGCGGTGCCGCCAGCATCGGCTTGCGCCGTGCTGCCAGCGGCGCTGACGGCTGCACCGTCGTGCACCGGGCGCGGTGGTAACGGGGCTGCGGCGGTTTTTGGCGCGCAATCCCAGGCACCCGAAGCAGAGACTGAGCAGTCATACTGTTCCGCGGCGACCACGAATGAGGTGGCGAAAGGTTGCATGGCCAGCAGACTGCCGGTTACCAGCAACGGAAATTTTCTACGAAACGCGGGGGATTTCAATGCCATCTTATTAGTCCGGGCTTCCTGCGTGCCATCTGCCCGCGGTTTGGGCCGCACGCCTCTCGATGGTCTGAAAAAGATGCGTGATAATAAAGCATGACCCGCTTGACGGCTAGCGCCGTCGGAGACCCTTGTAATGCCCGAGCAAGATCTACGTTTACAACAGCTGAAAGTTTGGCTGGATGAGCAGTTGCCGATCCTTTTCAACGCTCAGGACTGGGGTGTCGTACCTCCGGCCACATTGACCGCGGCCAGCAGCGACGCGAGTTTCAGGCGTTATTTCCGGTGGGAGGGCGGCGGTCGCACGTTCGTCGTCATGGACGCTCCACCGCCCCAGGAAAACTGCAAACCTTTCGTCGATATCGCTGATTTACTCGCGAAATCGGGAATAAATGTGCCAAAAATTTATGCAGAAGATTTGCCGCGCGGGTTTCTTTTGCTCAATGACCTGGGCAGAAAAACCTATCTGGACGTGATTGACGCGCAAAACGCCGATCAATTGTTTGCCGATGCCATCGACGCGTTGCTGGCTTTTCAGCAATTGCCGATGGACGCGCCGCTGCCCAGCTATGACGTGGCCTTGTTGCGCCGTGAGCTGGAATTGTTTCCGGAGTGGTACGTGCGCCGGCATTTGGGTATCGAATTCGACACCCGGCAGCAGGCCTTATGGCAACGCGTCAGCGATCACCTGATCGACAGCGCCCTGGCCCAGCCCAAAGTGCTGGTGCATCGCGACTATATGCCGCGCAACCTGATGATCAGCGCGCCGAACCCCGGCGTGCTGGACTTCCAGGACGCGGTCTACGGCCCGGTCACCTATGACATCACCTGCCTGTTCAAGGATGCGTTTCTCAGCTGGCCCAAGGCGCGTGTGCGGGCGTGGCAACGCCGCTACTGGGAACGTGCTGGCGCTTTGGGCATCCCGGTGCAGGCGGATTTCAACGAGTTCCTGCGGGCCAGTGACCTGATGGGCGTGCAGCGTCACCTCAAGGTCATCGGCATTTTTGCACGCATCTGCCATCGCGATGGCAAGCCACGCTACCTGGCCGATGTGCCGCGTTTCTTTGCTTATATAGAAGCGGTACTGGCCGACCGGCCGGAGCTGGACGAGTTGGGCGAGCTGCTCGCCAGCCTGCGTGAACCAACCGAGGCGCGCGTATGAAGGCGATGATCCTGGCAGCAGGCAAAGGTGAGCGGATGCGCCCGCTCACGTTGCACACGCCCAAACCACTGGTGCAGGCGGGCGGCAAGCGTTTGATCGAGTATCACCTTGAAGCGCTGGCCAAGGCCGGCTTCACCGATATCGTGATCAACCATGCCTGGCTCGGCCAGCAGATTGAAAGCTATCTGGGTGATGGTGCGCAGTTTGGCTTGCGCATTCAGTACTCGCCCGAGGGCGAGCCGCTGGAAACCGGTGGCGGAATTTTCCAGGCGCTGCCGTTGTTGGGCGAGGAGCCTTTTCTGGTGGTCAATGGTGATATCTGGACCGACTACGACTTCAATCTCCTCAAGCAACCGCTCAAGGGCCTGGCTCACCTGGTGATGGTCGATAACCCGGCGCATCACCCTTCTGGCGGCGATTTCTACCTGGACGAAGGTCTGCTTCATGATGCCGCGCCCGGTGCCGATAACCTGACCTTCAGTGGCATTTCAGTTCTCGACCCGAAGTTGTTCGCGGGTTGCAGCGCCGGTGCCTTCAAACTGGCGCCGCTGTTGCGGGAGGCCATGGCCAAAGGTCTGGTAACGGGAGAGCACATGACAGGACGCTGGATTGATGTCGGCACGCTGGAGCGTCTGGCGCAGGTTGAAACCTTGCTGACTGCGGGGCAATAAGATGTTGTGGCCAGGGACACTGATCGGTGCCGGGGCTGGCTTTGCCATTGCCAGTATTCCGGGGGGCTTGTTGGGCGCATTGCTGGGGCAGGCGCTGGATCGCCGCCTTCAGTTGCAAAGTTGGGCACAACTGCGCGAGCGCCTGGGCGGGCGCCCGGCGTTGCGCAATGACGAATTGCTGTTTGTGTTGTTGGGGCGCCTGGCCAAGAGTAATGGCCGGGTGGTGGCTGGGCATATTCAGCAGGCGCGCCAGGAGATGCGCTCGCTGGACATGAGCGAGCCGGCCCAGCGCCGGGCGATTACCGCGTTCAATCGTGGCAAGTCGGGATCCGACCGAGTGCGCAATTACCTGCGCGTACTCAAAGCCCAACCCCATGCGGCAGAAGGTGTATTGCGTGCATGCTGGCGCATGGCCTGGGCGGACGGCAGGGCCGATGACGCCGAGCGCGACCTGATTGACCTATGGGGCAAGTGGCTGGGGTGGACGCCGCAACAGCTGCAGGCGCTGGCGTCTGATTACGCCCCCGAACGCAAGCCATTGGCCAGTCGTGGCGGGGCGTATCAGGAGGCGTTGCGGATTCTGGGGGTGACGTCCACCAGCGAACCGGCGGCGATCAAACGTGCCTATCGCCGCCTGCTCAGCCGCCATCACCCGGACAAGATCGCCGGCAGTGGCGCGAGCCTGGCGCAAGTGCGTGAGGCCACCGAGCGTACCCGCGAGTTGCACAATGCCTATGCGTTGATTCGTGAGCGGCGGGATTTCAGGTAGCCACCACCATTTGGAAGTGACAACCCAATCAGTGTGGGAGCTGGCTTG
>NZ_JACAQL010000008.1:0-30292 GCF_013385245.1 Pseudomonas sp. IPO3747 | reverse complement strand
GGCTTGCCAGGCTGGATTAGTTGGAGGCCGGCTCCGGGCTCAACCACCCGCGAACCCGCCGATACAGCTGCTCTTGCTCAGCCGCACTGTTGCCCGGCAAGGTCTTGAGTGACACCTGTTTATAGCTGTCATTCTTCGCCCGCTTGGCGGCCTGCATGCGTTCCCGGGCGTTTTTGCGCTCTTGAGCGCCGTCCTGGTAATACACATCCGCCGTCGGCACCTTCAGCGCCGGTGCCAGTTTTTGCAGGTCCGGCTGCCTGGCCGCTGGCGTCTTGCCATCCACCATCACCAACTTCTGCACTTGGGACGGCTGTTTCTCGCTCAGGTAGCGCGCAGCCCACCAGGCGCCGGTGCCGTGGCCGAGCAGTACCACACTGCGGGCGCTCTGGGTTTGGGCAAAGGCAACGGCGGCGTCAATGCGATCAAAGATGCGCTTGGCGTCGGTCTTGTCTTGTTCATCAGCACCAGGCACCACCGCCGGGTCAGTGCCTTCGGCTTCGGCGCTGGCGGCTTGTTCGATCGGTTTGGCGGCCGTGCTGCCGTCTTTGCTGCTGGTGTCGACGGCGGCTTTAGGTGGCTCCATGACCCGTGGCGGCAAGGTGTCGAGGTTCACATCCGGCAGCGACAGACTGAGGGTGCCCCAATTGGCATCGGGCAGCTTGCGCCGTAAGGGCGCGATTGCTTGCGGCCAGTCAGCACTTTCCCCTGCGCCCGGTACGATAATCACCACCCCTTCGGGCTCGGCGCTGTTGGCAGGTTTCCACAGCGCCAGGAATGAGTCGGTGCCGGCCTGCAACTGTTGTTGTTCCTGGCGTGGAAGTTGTCGCTCAAGGGCGTTGGCTTCTTCCTGGCTGCGCTCGGGCAGGGCTTGGCGTTCAGCCGGTTTTTCGGCGGTGGGCGCAGGCGCGTCGGCGGCGTGAACAGAAAAGGCGCTGGTAAATAGCAGCGATAGGCACAATGCTGGCAGTGCCGAACGGTGGGTAAAGGGCATCGTTAATTCCCGGCCAGAAGTGATTCCAGCAGCCTAATGGGTTGGTCAGTGTTTGTCAGTGATGTGAGACGTGGATCATGGGTTTTCGCTGTCTGCTGGTTATCGGCTGTGTGTGCTTTGCCTTGATGGCGAATGCCGCGCCTGCGCCTATCGCGCCGCAGGCGCAGCTCAATGCTCAGCAGCGTGAATGGCTGGCGCAGCACCCGCAGTTGCGCGTGGGCCTGGTATTGCAGGCACCGTACGCCCAATACGATCGGCGCCTGCAGCGCCTGTCCGGGGCGAATGTCGAATTGATGCAATGGCTGGCCAAAGCGCTGAATATCGACCTGACCTGGCGCAATTTCCCCAGCCAGGAGCAATTGGAAGCCGCCGTGCGCGATGGCGAGGTGGATATCGCCCCGGGCCTGCAGCAAACCCCGGCGGGCTTGCGTCTGTGGTTATTCAGCGACCCTTACATGCGCGTGCCTCAGCATATCGTCGGCATTCGCGAGGGCGGCGGCGCGGTGGAGCTGGAAAAGCTTGACGAGCTGTCCCGCGTCGCCGTGCGCATGCCCAGCGCTGTCGCCGATTACCTGCGTAGCAATTATCCCAACCTCAACCTGCAAGGCGTCCCTTTGGAGCGTCAGGCCTTGCAATTGTTGGTGAGCCAGCAGGCGCGTTATGCCGTGGTGGATGAGGCGCAATTGAGCCGATTGTCCGGCGAGGCGGAGTTTGCCGGGCTGGCGGTGGTCGGCGATATCGGCCTGCCGCAATTGCTGCGTGTGGCCACGCGCCGTGAGTGGCCGGAGCTGGCGAGCATCATGCAAAGTGCCTTGCGCGCGATACCCGCCCGCGACCTCGACCAATTGCACAGCCGCTGGCTGCAACCCAAATACCCACGGCTGACGGAATCGCCGGGCCTGTGGCAAAACCTCAGCCTGCTCTTGGCGATGTTCCTGCTCGCCAGCCTCGCCGTGGTGGTTTGGCAGCGCCGCCACCAGCGAGTGCTGGAACACAGCTTACTGGCCGCCCGAGAAGAAAGCGCCGCGCGTGCGGCGGGTGCCGAAGCGTTGCGGCTGACGCAGTTCTCCATCGATCAAAGTACGGTCGGCATTCTTTGGGTCAATTGGGACAGCCATGTGCGTTACGCCAACCGTGCCGCCGAGACCATGCTGGGCTACGCCGCCGGCGCGCTGATCGAGCGACCGCTGATCGATTTTGACCCGACCTTGAACATGGACCGCTGGCTCGACGTGTGGAAGCGTGCGCGCGCCAGCGAAGAAGGCCCGCAGACCTTCGCCGCCGATTGCGTGCGCGCTGACGGCAGCATCCTGCCGGCGGATGTGTCGTTGAGCTTCCTGCGCTTTGCCGAGGGCGAATACCTGGTGGTTTATCTCAACGACGTCACCGAGCGCCGTCGTTACGTGGCCGCCTTGCAGCAAAGCGAAACACAGCTGCGCGAGCTCTCTGCCCACCTTGAAACCGTGCGCGAAGAGGAAAAGGCGCGTATCGCCCGTGAAGTGCATGACGAGTTGGGTCAGATGCTCACGGTGCTCAAGCTGGAGACCTCGATGTGCGAGCTGGCCTATGCGCAATTGGACCCGGGCTTGACCGAGCGCCTGAACAGCATGAAACGCCTGATCGCCCAGCTGTTCCAGCTTGTCCGGGATGTGGCGACCGCGCTACGCCCGCCGATTCTCGACGCTGGCATCGCCTCGGCGATTGAATGGCAAGCCCGCCGCTTCGAAGCGCGCACGCACATTCCCTGTCTGGTACAAGTCCCGGATAACCTGCCGGCCCTCAGCGATGCCAAGGCAATTGGCCTGTTCCGCATCCTGCAGGAGGCGCTGACCAATGTGATGCGTCATGCCCAGGCGCATACTGTCGAACTGACCCTGACGGTGGAAAGCGCCGACTTGCGGCTGACCATCAGCGATGACGGCGTCGGTTTCGTCGAGAACCCCGGCCGCCCGGTATCCTTTGGCGTAGTCGGTATGCGTGAGCGGGTGCTGATGATGGGCGGGCAATTGAGCCTGCACGGCGAACTTGGGGAGGGCACCACCTTGAGTGTCACGGTGCCGTTGGATGCATAACGATAGGAGCAAGCCCCTGTGATTCGCGTATTGGTAGCCGAAGACCACACCATTGTTCGTGAAGGCATCAAGCAATTGATTGGCCTGGCCAAAGACCTGCTGGTGGTCGGCGAGGCCAGCAATGGCGAGCAGTTGCTGGAGACCTTGCGCCATATCGCCTGTGAGGTGGTGTTGCTGGATATCTCGATGCCGGGCGTAAATGGCCTGGAAGCGATTGCGCGCATCCGTGCATTGAGTAACCCGCCCGCGATTCTGGTGCTGTCGATGCACGATGAAGCGCAAATGGCTGCCCGCGCCCTGAAAGTCGGGGCGGCGGGGTATGCCACCAAGGACAGTGACCCGGCGCTGTTGCTGACGGCGATTCGCAAGGTGGCGGCGGGCGGGCGTTACATCGACCCGGACCTGGCGGACCGCATGGTCTTTGAGGTCGGCCTCACCGATACGCGGCCGTTGCACTCGTTACTGTCGGAGCGCGAGTTCTCAGTGTTCGAGCGCCTGGCCCAGGGCGCCAACGTCAATGACATCGCCCAGCAACTGGCGCTGAGCAGCAAGACCATCAGCACCCACAAGGCGCGGTTGATGCAAAAGCTCCATATCACCTCCCTGGCCGAACTGGTGAAGTACGCCATGGAACACAAACTCTTGTAACCCCCTCGATCGTTCCCACGCTCCACGTGGTAACGCCTCTTGTGACGCTCTGCGTCACGCTTTAGGACGCAGAGCGTCCTGGGCTGCATTCCCACGCGGAGCGAGGGAACGATCAAGCCGGGCTCCTCCAGGTGCGCGTATCTGTTTACGACATAGGCTTTGCCGGCAGACGCTGACGATTGCCGCCGCACTGTTCTCTGCCCGCCATCCGTGTAGGGCAATCCCTACCCCCAACCTTCCATCCTGCTGATGTGATTCTCTCCTCGCCCCCGATTTCCGGGGGCTCGCGCCTGGACTACGCTTTGTGCCACAGCAGTCCAAAACAAAAGGTGCGGGTATGAGCGAGGTGGATTCAAATGATGTGCTGGTCAGCTTTCGTGGCGTGCAGAAGAGCTACGACGGCGAGAACCTGATCGTCAAAGACCTCAACCTGGAGATTCGCAAGGGCGAGTTCCTCACCCTGCTCGGGCCGTCGGGTTCGGGCAAGACCACCAGCCTGATGATGCTCGCCGGTTTCGAGACGCCGACCGCCGGGGAAATCCTGCTCGCCGGGCGCGCTATCAACAACGTGCCGCCGCACAAGCGCGACATCGGCATGGTGTTCCAGAACTACGCGCTGTTCCCGCACATGACGGTGGCAGAGAACCTGGCCTTCCCCTTGTCGGTGCGCGGCTTGAGCAAGACCGATATCAGCGAGCGGGTCAAACGCGTGCTGAGCATGGTCCAGCTGGATGCCTTCGCCCAGCGTTACCCGGCGCAACTCTCCGGCGGTCAGCAACAGCGCGTGGCCTTGGCCCGCGCGCTGGTGTTCGAACCGCAGCTGGTGTTGATGGACGAACCCCTCGGCGCCCTCGATAAACAACTGCGCGAACACATGCAGATGGAGATCAAGCACCTGCACCAGCGCCTCGGCGTGACCGTGGTGTACGTGACCCACGACCAGGGCGAAGCCTTGACCATGTCCGACCGCGTGGCGGTGTTCCACCAGGGCGAGATCCAGCAGATCGCCGCGCCGCGCACGCTGTACGAAGAGCCAAAAAACACGTTCGTCGCCAACTTCATCGGCGAGAACAACCGACTCAATGGCCGCCTGCACAGCCACACCGGCGAGCGCTGTGTGGTGGAGTTGGCGCGTGGTGAAAAGGTCGAGGCGCTGGCAGTGAATGTCGGCCAGCTCGGCGGCCCGGTGACCCTGTCAGTACGCCCGGAGCGCGTCAGCCTCAATGGCTCCAGTGAATCCTGCGTCAACCGCTTCTCTGGGCGGGTGGCGGAATTTATCTACCTGGGCGACCACGTGCGTGTGCGCCTGGAAGTCTGCGGCAAGGCCGATTTTTTTGTGAAACAACCGATCGCTGAGCTGGACACAGCGCTTGCGGTCGGCGACGTGGTACCGATTGGCTGGCAAGTCGAGCACGTTCGCGCACTCGACCCACTTCTAGAGGCGAATTAATCGCCCCATGGCTTCACCAACCCTGCACGTGGAGAGAACAACAATGTTGAGATCCCTTAAATATTCCGCCCTGGCCATTGGCTTGATGGGCGCGACACAGGCCATGGCAGGCCCGGACCTGACGGTCGTATCCTTCGGTGGTGCGAACAAGGCGGCTCAGGTCAAAGCCTTTTACGCACCGTGGGAAAGCGCGGGCAATGGCAAGATCGTCGCCGGTGAGTACAACGGTGAAATGGCCAAGGTCAAAGCCATGGTCGATACCAAGAGCGTGTCGTGGGACTTGGTGGAAGTGGAGTCGCCGGAACTGTCCCGTGGCTGTGACGAAGACATGTTCGAACCGCTCGACCCGAAACTGTTCGGCAATAGCGCCGATTACGTGAAAGGCGCGATTCAGCCCTGCGGCGTGGGCTTCTTTGTGTGGTCCACCGTGCTGGCGTACAACGCCGACAAGCTTGCCACTGCACCGACCAGTTGGGCGGATTTCTGGGATACCAAGAAATTCCCAGGCAAGCGCGGCCTGCGCAAAGGCGCCAAGTACACCCTGGAATTCGCCTTGATGGCGGACGGCGTGGCCCCCAAAGACGTGTACAAAGTACTGGCTGGCAAAGACGGTCAGGATCGCGCGTTCAAGAAACTCGACGAACTCAAACCGTCGATCCAGTGGTGGGAAGCCGGCGCACAACCGCCGCAGTACCTGGCCTCGGGTGATGTGGTCATGAGCTCGGCCTATAACGGCCGCATCGCTGCCGTGCAAAAAGAAAGCAACCTGAAAGTGGTGTGGAACGGCGGCATCTACGACTTTGACGCCTGGGCCATCCCTAAAGGCCTGGCCAAGGACCGTGCCGAAGCGGCGAAGAAATTCATCGCCTTCTCGGTGCAGCCGCAACAGCAGAAGACCTACTCGGAAAACATCGCCTACGGCCCGGCCAATACCCAGGCTGTACCGTTGCTGGCCAAGGATGTGTTGAAAGACATGCCGACCACCCCGGAAAACATCGCCAACCAGGTGCAGATCGATGTGAGCTTCTGGGCGGATAACGGCGAGCAGCTCGAGCAGCGCTTCAATTCCTGGGCGGCCAAGTAACACCGCATATTCCTCTGTGAAAGCAGGCTGGTGTGGGAGCAGGCAAGCCAGCTCCCACAAAGAAGCACCGCTCACAGGGAACTCTTAGAAGATTTCCGGAGTTTGCCATGGTTATCGCCATTCCCAGCCCCACCCTCAAGCAGCGCCTGGCGCGTGCCGAGCGGCTCAATCGCTGGAAGGCCCAGGCCTTGATTGCGCCGCTGGTGCTGTTTTTGCTGCTGGTGTTCCTGGTGCCGATTGTTGCGCTGCTTTACAAAAGCGTCGGCAACCCGGAAGTGGTGGGCGGTTTGCCGCGTACCGTGGTGGCGGTCAAGACCTGGGACGGTCGCGGCCTGCCGGGTGAACCGGTGTATCAGGCGCTCAGCGAAGACCTGGGTGAAGCGCGTAAAAACCAGACGCTGGGCGACTTGTCCAAACGCTTGAACATGGAACTGGCCGGCTACCGCAGCCTGTTGACCAAAACCGCGCGGGCGCTGCCGTTTACCGAAGCGCCCGCCTCTTATAAGGAAGCGTTGGAAAACCTCGACGAACGCTGGGGCGACCCGGCGTACTGGCAGGCGATCCGGCGTAATACCAGCAGCCTCACGCCGTACTACCTGCTGGCGGCTGTCGATCACCGTATCAATGACCTTGGCGAAGTGGCCCCGGCCACGCCTGACCAGGCCATCTACCTGGACATCTTCGCCCGCACGTTCTGGATGGGCTTGGTAATAACCTTCATCTGCCTGCTGCTGGCCTACCCGTTGGCCTATTTGCTGGCCAACCTGCCGGCACGCAAAAGTAACCTGCTGATGATTCTGGTATTGCTGCCGTTCTGGACCTCAATCCTGGTAAGGGTGGCGGCGTGGATTGTACTGCTGCAGTCCGGTGGGTTGATCAACAGCGCATTGATGGGCATGGGGCTGATCGATAAACCCATGGAGCTGGTGTTTAACCGCACCGGGGTTTACATCTCGATGGTGCACATCCTGTTGCCCTTCATGATTTTGCCGATTTACAGCGTGATGAAAGGCATCTCGCCCACGTATATGCGTGCAGCGATTTCCCTGGGTTGCCACCCGTTTGCCAGTTTCTGGCGTGTGTACTTCCCGCAGACTTATGCCGGTGTCGGCGCCGGTTGCCTGCTGGTGTTTATCCTGGCGATTGGTTACTACATCACCCCGGCGCTGCTCGGCAGCCCGAACGACCAGATGGTCAGCTATTTCGTCGCGTTCTACACCAACACCAGCATCAATTGGGGTATGGCCACGGCGCTGGGCGGCTTGCTGCTGCTGGCGACCGTCGTGCTGTACCTGATCTACAACCGTCTGGTCGGCGCCAGTCGCCTGCGCCTGAGCTGAGGAGAGTTGGCGATGCTGAGCCCTTATATGTCACCCGTGGAGCGGGTGTGGTTCTACAGCTTGCGGATCCTGTGTGGCTTGATCCTGCTGTTCCTGATCTTGCCGGTGCTGGTGATTATCCCGCTGTCGTTCAACAGCGGCAGTTTCCTGGTGTACCCGCTGCAAGGCTTCTCGTTGCACTGGTATCAGGACTTCTTCGCCTCGGCCGAGTGGATGCGTGCATTGAAGAACAGCATCATTGTGGCCCCGGCGGCCACGGTGCTGGCGATGGTGTTCGGTACGCTGGCGGCGATTGGCCTGACGCGCGGCAACTTCCCCGGCAAGGCGTTGGTCATGGCCTTGGTGATTTCGCCGATGGTGGTGCCTATGGTGATCATTGGCGTGGCCAGCTATCTGTTCTTTGCGCCACTGGGGCTGGGCAACAGCTTCCTCTCGCTGATCGTGGTACATGCCGTGCTGGGTGTGCCGTTTGTGATCATCACCGTGTCGGCGACGTTGCAGGGCTTCAACCACAACCTGGTGCGGGCGGCGGCCAGCCTGGGCGCCTCGCCGCTGACCGCGTTTCGCCGTGTGACCTTGCCGTTGATCGCGCCGGGGGTGATTTCCGGGGCATTGTTTGCCTTCTCGACGTCCTTTGATGAAGTGGTAGTGACGCTGTTTCTCGCCGGCCCCGAGCAAGCGACTTTGCCGCGCCAGATGTTCAGCGGCATCCGCGAAAATTTAAGCCCGACGATTGCCGCAGCGGCAACCTTGCTGATTGCGTTCTCGGTGCTGCTGTTGCTGACCCTTGAGTGGCTGCGAGGCCGCAGCGAGAAACTGCGCACCGCGCAAGTCTAAAGGCCGAAACCGGATCAAATGTGGGAGCTGGCTTGCCTGCGATAGCATCAACTCGGTATGTCAGGAAAACCGAGGCGGTCGCATCGCAGGCAAGCCAGCTCCCACACCGACCGAGCCATTCAGTGCGTGAATGCTGGGCAACCTGAAATACCCGGCTATTCTTGTGCCAGCCCATCATTAATAAGAGGCCGCGCACATGAGTACTTCCTCATTCAAGATCGCCCACAAACTGCTGACCGGTGCTGGCGCCATCGAACAACTGGCCGCCGAGCTCACGCGTCTTGATGTGGATAACCCGTTGATCGTTACCGATGCCGCGCTGGTCAAGTCCGGCACCGTGGCGCTGGCGCTCGAGCACCTGGGCGAGCGCACTTATGAGATTTTCGACCGTGTGCTGCCCGACCCGGAAATCGCCATCGTCGAGGACTGCATGCGCGTGTACCGCGAGGGCGGGCATGACGGCCTGATCGGCGTGGGCGGTGGCAGTGCCATCGACATCGCCAAGAGTGTCGCGGCCTATGCCGGTTACCACGGCGCGCTGGCGGACTTGTTCGGCGTCGACCAGGTGCCGCGCAAAGGACCGCCGCTGATCGCCATCCCGACCACGGCCGGCACCGGTTCGGAGGTGACCAATGTGGCGATTCTCTCCGACAAGGCCGCACAACTGAAAAAAGGCATCGTAAGCGATTACTTATTGCCGGATGTTGCGCTGATCAGCCCGCAAATGACCCTCACGTGCCCGCGCAGTGTCACCGCCGCCAGTGGCGTGGATGCGCTGGTGCATGCCATCGAGTCCTACCTGTCGCTGAATGCCTCGCCGATCACTGACGCGCTGGCCATCGGCGCGATCAAACTGATTGCCAATGCGCTGCCCAAGGCCTACGCCAACCCTGCCAACCTGCAGGCCCGCGATGATATGGCCACCGCCAGCCTGATGGCCGGCATGGCGTTCGGCAATGCTGGCGTCGGCGCAGTGCATGCCTTGGCGTACCCGCTGGGCGGGCGATTCAATATTGCTCACGGCGTGAGCAATGCGCTGTTGCTGCCCTACGTGATGCACTGGAACAAACTGGCCTGCGTGGAGCGCATGCAGGACATTGCCCAAGCCATGGGCGTGAATACCGCCGGGCTCAGCGTCAACGACGCCGCCGATCAGGCGGTCGAGGCGATGACGCGGCTATGTGCCGCCGTGGAAATCCCGGCAGGGCTGCGCAGCTTTGGTGTGCCGGAAGACGCGATCCCCGCCATGGCGACGGAAGCGGCGGGTATCGAGCGCCTGATGCGCAACAACCCGCGCAAGCTCAGCGCAGCGGATATCGAGAAAATCTACCGGGCGGCTTACTGACCATTGAGTTAGGTCACGGTGTGCTGGGTAAAGCATGAGGTATACAATGCGCGCCATCGTGATTTAGCTCAAAAAGGTGCGTCATGCAGCCCTTCGTTATCGCTCCATCGATTCTCTCCGCCGACTTCGCCCGCCTGGGTGAGGAAGTGGACAAGGTATTGGCCGCCGGTGCCGACTTCGTGCACTTCGATGTCATGGACAACCACTATGTGCCCAACCTGACTATCGGCCCGATGGTCTGCGCGGCACTGCGCAAGTACGGCATTACTGCGCCGATCGATGCGCACCTGATGGTCAGCCCGGTGGATCGCATCGTCGGTGACTTCATCGAGGCCGGTGCCACCTACATCACCTTCCACCCGGAAGCCACGCTGCACGTCGACCGCACCCTGCAGCTGATCCGCGAAGGCGGTTGCAAGGCCGGCCTGGTGTTCAACCCGGCCACGCCGTTGAGCGTGCTGGAGTACGTGATGGACAAGGTCGACATGGTCTTGCTGATGAGCGTCAACCCGGGCTTCGGCGGGCAGAAGTTCATCCCCGGCACGCTGAACAAGCTGCGCGAAGCCCGTGCGCTGATCGATGCGTCGGGCCGTGATATCCGCCTGGAAATCGACGGTGGGGTCAACGTCAACAATATTCGCGAAATCGCCGCCGCTGGCGCTGACACCTTTGTGGCTGGCTCGGCGATCTTCAACGCCCCCAACTACCAGGAAGTCATCGACAAGATGCGGGCCGAACTGGCGCTGGCGCGTCCATGAGCGGTTTTGAGCAGTTGTTCCCCGGCAAACTGCCACGACTGGTGATGTTCGATCTGGACGGTACGTTGATCGATTCGGTGCCAGACCTGGCGGCGGCGGTGGACGAGATGCTGCTCAAGCTGGGGCGTAAGCCGGCGGGCATCGAGGCGGTGCGTGAGTGGGTCGGCAACGGCGCGCAGATGCTGGTGCGTCGGGCCTTGGCCAACCATATTGATGCCGAAGGTGTGGATGAGGTTGAGGCCGAGCACGCCCTGGAACTCTTCAATGTTGCCTATGAAAGCAGCCATGAGCTCACCGTGGTTTACCCCGGCGTGCGCGACACGCTCAAGTGGCTGCACAAGCAAGGCGTGGAGATGGCGCTGATCACCAACAAGCCGGAGCGCTTTGTCGCGCCGCTGTTGGACCAGATGAAAATCGGCCGGTATTTCCGCTGGATCATCGGCGGCGACACCTTGCCGCAGAAAAAGCCTGACCCGGCGGCGCTGTTCTTTGTGATGAAAATGGCCAATATTCCGGCCTCGCAATCGTTGTTTGTCGGCGATTCGCGCAGTGATGTGCAAGCCGCCAAAGCCGCTGGCGTGCAGTGTGTGGCGCTGAGCTACGGCTACAACCACGGCCGACCGATCGCCGAGGAGTCGCCGGCGCTGGTGATTGATGATCTGCGACTGCTAATCCCCGGTTGCTTGGGAGCGGGCGCTGAGATAACGTTGCCCGACATCGAATCAACCCCTTCTGGAAATTCCATCGTGGTGGTCACTCGCAAACTCTGGATGAAAGTCATCAAGGCCCTGGCCCGCTGGCGTTGGCGCGCCTGACTGATCCTGGCCGCGTTGCGGCACGTTTGCACACCTGACCGTTTGACCCTCAAGCCACGAGGCACCTCATGATCCGCGAAGAATTCCTGCGTTTGGCCACTGCCGGCTATAACCGTATCCCCATGGCCTGCGAAACCCTGGCTGACTTCGATACGCCGCTGTCGATCTACCTCAAACTGGCCGACAAGCCCAATTCCTACCTGCTTGAATCGGTGCAGGGCGGCGAGAAGTGGGGCCGTTACTCGATCATCGGCCTGCCGTGCCGCACCGTGCTGCGTGTGCATGACCACCATGTGAGCATCACCCATGATGGCGTCGAGATCGAAAGCCATGACGTGGAAGACCCGCTGGCGTTCGTCGAAACCTTCAAGGCGCGCTACAACGTGCCGACCATTCCCGGTCTGCCGCGTTTCAACGGTGGCCTGGTGGGGTATTTCGGCTACGACTGCGTGCGCTACGTAGAAAAACGCCTGGGCAAATGCCCGAACCCGGACCCGCTGGGCGTGCCGGACATTCTGCTGATGGTCTCCGACGCGGTGGTGGTGTTCGACAACCTCGCCGGCAAGATGCACGCGATTGTCCTCGCCGACCCGTCCCAGGCCGATGCCTTCGAGCAAGGCCAGGCCAGCCTTGAGGCGCTGCTGGAGAAACTGCGTCAGCCGATCACTCCACGCCGTGGCCTGGACCTCAGCCGTCCGCCGGCCGCCGACCCGATCTTTCGTTCAAGCTTTACCCAGGATGACTACGAGCGCGCGGTCGACACCATCAAGGAATACATCCTTGCCGGTGACTGCATGCAGGTGGTGCCGTCGCAACGCATGTCCATCGACTTCAAGGCGGCGCCAATTGATCTGTACCGCGCGCTGCGGTGCTTCAACCCGACGCCGTATATGTACTTCTTCAACTTCGGCGACTTCCACGTGGTGGGCAGTTCGCCGGAAGTGCTGGTGCGGGTCGAAGACAACCTCATCACCGTGCGCCCGATAGCCGGCACACGCCCGCGTGGCGCGACCGAAGAGGCCGACCTGGCGCTGGAAGAAGACCTGCTGAGTGACGACAAGGAAATTGCCGAACACTTGATGCTGATCGACCTGGGCCGCAACGACACCGGGCGGGTTTCGGAAATCGGTTCGGTGAAGCTCACCGAGAAGATGGTCATCGAGCGGTATTCCAACGTGATGCACATTGTGTCCAACGTCACCGGCGAGCTGAAAGCCGGGTTGACCGCGATGGACGCACTGCGGGCGATTCTGCCGGCGGGCACTTTGTCGGGCGCGCCGAAGATTCGCGCGATGGAGATCATCGACGAACTGGAGCCGGTCAAGCGTGGTGTGTATGGCGGCGCCGTGGGATATTTCGCCTGGAACGGCAATATGGACACCGCGATTGCGATCCGCACCGCCGTGATCAAGGACGGCGAGCTGCATGTGCAGGCGGGTGGCGGGATTGTGGCTGACTCGGTGCCGGCCCTGGAATGGGAAGAAACCCTGAATAAACGCCGCGCGATGTTCCGGGCTGTGGCGTTGGCCGAGCAAACGCCGCAAAGCTAAAGTCAGACATTGGACAACCTGTGGGAGCAGGCAAGCCAGCTCCCACAGTTGTTTTGTGGGGCGTTTAAGATCCGCTTAGAAATCCAGACTCACCCCCACACTGACGCCTTGCTGGGTAAAGCTGTCATCCTTCCTCACGTTATACGCCGCCCGTAGCGCCAGCTCCTGAGTCAGCTTGTGGCTGACGCCCAGACTCAATCGGTCCGAATTGCTGCGCGGCGTGTAGCCGTCCAGCTTGAAGTCGATCCCGGGCACGCTGTTGAGCGAAATCTTTACCTTCTGGGTGTCGTTTTCGAACTCATGCTCGTGGGCCACTTCGCCAAACACTTGGGTTTGCGGCGTAATCCGGTAGCTGCCCTGCAGGCCGACGCCCAGGCGTTTGGAGTCGCGTTGCTGGTCATCGAAGGTCAGCGCGGTGGAGCGGTTGTCCTTTTCCGAATAACCATCGACTTCGACCCGCGAATAGTCCGCGCTGATGAACGGTGACAAATGCCAGTCGCTGCCGGCGCCGGCAATGTCATAACCCAAACGGCCGCTCAAGGCCCAGAGCCAGCCATCGGTGTCGCCTTTTTCGGCGCCTTCGCTGACGCCCAGGGCGAACTTGCGCTTGAGGCTGTCGAAGTCCAGCTTGCCGCCGGTCAACGCCGCATCGGCCCACCAATGGTTTTGCTGATATTGCGCAAAGGCCGTGCCCATGTAGCTGTTGAGCTTGTAGTCCGAATCGCGGGCGCCGGCTTCGAGTGTCTGGCGATACAAGCCGGCGGCCACGCCGACGCGCCAGTTTTCGTCGAGGCGATAGCTGCCGCCGACGTTCACGTTGTAGCCACTGCCGTCGCCGCTGGCCGAACTGCGTTGATCATCAAAGTCCAAATGCTGGCCACCACCGGCGACAATCGCGCGCCATTGGCCGACGGCCTGCCAGTTGCCATTGTCGGCTTGCCACTGGTTGCGCAGCTCATCCTGGTGGGCGCGCAAGGTGCCCTGGGCCATCTCCGGCAGCAAGGTCACTTCCCACGGCGCGGCGAGCAGCGAGTAGGCGTAGTCGGCGATCAACTGTTGCCCGGCGATGGTGGGGTGCACCGAGTCGTTATAGATCAGCTTGGTCGGGTCCGGGGTGGCGCCGCCAATGCCATACACCGGGTTGGCGGTGCAGCCGTTGCCGCTGAAGCAGGTGCCGGTTAGGTTTTGCCCGGTGGCCAGGCCAAAGCGCGCAGGGTTGGCGAAGGTTTCATTGAGCAGTAACGGGATGTTCAGCGGGATGACCTGGGCGTCGATCTGCGACAGGCGCTGCACCAGCGCCTGGTTGAAAATGCTGCTCAGGGCCGAGCTGGCGCCTTGCGCGGGCGTGCCGTTGATGGCGGGTGTCAAGCCCAGGTCGGGCAGCATCCACACCATGATGTAGCGCGCGCCGGCCTGTTGCAGGGCTTGGGCGCTGTCGGCCAGGCGCCCGCCGGCGGCCACGGCCTGGCCCGGGCTGAGGACGCGCCCTTGCAGAAAGTCATTGCCGCCACCGGATAGGAAATACAACGCGTTCGGGTCAGCCCGCCCGCCGTTGGCCGGCAGATAACCCTGACGGCTGCGCAGTACGGTGCCACCACCGGCGTTGCCGGGCGGGATCGCCGCATTGGAGACCGAGGTGATGGAATCGAGGATATTGTCGGTACGGTAGCCGCCGACCGCCCAGTTATTACCATCCGGCAAACCTTGGGCGGCACGTACCGGCGAGGTGGAGGCATTCAGGTCGTTGGGTGCCACGCCCAGCTTGCCCCCCAAAAGCGTAGATGACACCAGGCCATAATCGCCCTGGAATGTCGGCCCGGTGCGGTTGGTAAAGCGCAAGGTGGCGCCGGCCGAGCCATCGGGGAACTGGCCGGCGTCGGCCAGGCTGTCGCCGAACACGACCATGGTTGAGTAAGGTGAAGGTGCTGCAAACGCCTGCGCGCAGGCCAGTGACAGGAGGCAGCCGGCAAGGGGCGCAAAAAACGGTGGTCTGAGCATGCGAAATTCCATTTAGTTGTTTTTGTGTCGGAAGCGAAACACTAGCAATGTAGTGAGGGTTTTATTCGAAGAAAACAGTTTTTTCTTACAAATACTCGGTGGTGACCCCCGGAATCGCTGCTCCATATTGCACCGCTGGCGAGGCTACGTTACTGTGCCTGAACGTATGAATGAGACCCTCCCCGTGTTGATCATCAGCAAACTCTTGATGCGAGTAGTCAAGGCACACGCCCGTTGGCGTTGGCGCGCCTGACATTTTTCTCTGCCGGCTCGGCCGGACCTGTACCGATTTGCCTTCTTCACCCTTTGTTTGACGCCCCTTGCCGGCTCACCCTGGCAACCGGAACGTGCGTCTGGCAGCGGGACACTCTCTTGGAAGGCGGTCATTCGAAATCAGTGAATTCAAGAGGTTTGAACCCACATGTTGCTGATGATTGATAACTACGATTCCTTTACCTACAACGTTGTGCAGTACCTGGGCGAACTCGGCGCCGAGGTCAAGGTGGTGCGCAACGACGAACTGACGGTCGCCGAAATCGCTGCCCTGAACCCGGAGCGCATCGTGGTTTCGCCTGGCCCGTGCACGCCGACCGAAGCGGGCATTTCCCTCGAAGCGATCAAATATTTCGCCGGTAAATTGCCGATCCTGGGCGTGTGTCTGGGCCATCAGTCCATCGGCCAGGCGTTTGGTGGTGACGTGGTACGTGCGCGCCAAGTGATGCATGGCAAAACCAGCCCGGTGTTCCATAAAGACCTCGGCGTATTCCACGGCCTCAACCTGCCGGTGACAGTCACTCGCTACCACTCGTTGGTGGTCAAGCGTGAAACCCTGCCCGAGTGCCTGGAGCTGACCGCCTGGACTCAGCTGGAAGACGGCTCGGTCGACGAGATCATGGGCCTGCGTCACAAGACACTGAATATCGAAGGGGTGCAATTTCACCCCGAATCAATCCTGACCGAGCAGGGCTACGAGCTGTTCGCCAACTTTCTCAAGCAGAGCGGCGGCACGCGCTAAGGACTTTCCATGGATATCAAGACTGCCCTGAGCCGTATCGTCGGCCATCTGGACCTGAGCACCGCTGAAATGAGCGACGTGATGCGCGAGATCATGACTGGCCAATGCACTGACGCGCAGATCGGCGCGTTCATGATGGCGATGCGCATGAAGAGCGAGAGCATCGACGAAATCGTCGGCGCCGTGTCAGTGATGCGTGAGCTGGCCGACAAGGTTGAGCTCAAGACCCTCGACGGCGTGGTCGATGTGGTCGGTACCGGCGGCGACGGTGCGAATATTTTCAACGTGTCGACGGCTTCCTCCTTTGTGGTGGCGGCAGCCGGTTGCACCGTGGCCAAACACGGTAACCGTGCGGTGTCGGGCAAAAGCGGCAGCGCCGACTTGCTGGAGGCGGCTGGTATTTATCTGAACCTGACGCCGGTGCAAGTGGCGCGCTGCATCGACAGCGTGGGCATTGGCTTCATGTTTGCCCAGTCCCACCACGGCGCCATGAAACACGCCGCCGGCCCGCGCAAGGACCTTGGCCTGCGCACCCTGTTCAACATGCTTGGCCCGCTTACGAATCCGGCTGGCGTGAAACATCAGGTGGTCGGTGTGTTCAGCCAGGCGCTGTGCCGGCCGTTGGCCGAAGTGTTGCAGCGTCTGGGCAGCAAGCACGTGCTGGTGGTGCATTCCAAGGATGGCCTGGACGAATTCAGCCTGGCGGCACCGACCTTCGTGGCGGAGCTGAAGAATGACCAGGTCAGCGAATATTGGGTCGAGCCCGAAGACCTCGGCATGAGAAGCCAAAGCTTGCATGGCCTGTCGGTGGAAAGCCCGGCGGCCTCGCTGGAGTTGATCCGTGATGCCTTGGGGCGCCGTAAGACAGAAAACGGCCAGAAAGCCGCAGAAATGATTGTTCTGAATGCTGGCGCGGCACTTTACGCGGCGGACCACGCCTATAGTCTTAAGGAAGGTGTCGCCTTGGCCCACGATGCGTTGCACACCGGTCTGGCTCGCGAAAAGCTCGAAGAACTGGGAGCCTTTACCGCTGTGTTCAAAATGGAGAATGAAGGATGAGTGTCCCGACCGTTCTGGAAAAAATCCTCGCGCGCAAGGCTGAAGAGGTGGCCGAGCGCCGTGCCCGTGTGAGCCTGGCTGAGCTGGAGGGCTTGGCAAAAAGCGCCGACGCGCCGCGTGGTTTTGCCGCTGCGCTGATCAAGCAGGCGAAGGAAAAACAGCCTGCCGTGATTGCCGAGATCAAAAAAGCTTCGCCCAGCAAAGGCGTGATTCGCGAAGTTTTCATTCCTGAAGACATTGCCAAGAGCTATGAGAAGGGCGGCGCAACCTGCCTGTCCGTGTTGACCGATATCGACTTCTTCCAGGGTTCCGACCTGTTCCTGCAACAGGCCCGCGCCGCGTGCAAGTTGCCGGTGATCCGCAAGGACTTCATGGTTGACCCGTACCAGATCGTCGAAGCCCGCGCCTTGGGCGCCGATTGCGTGCTGCTGATCGTCTCCGCGCTGGACGACGTGAAGATGGCCGAGCTGGCGGCCGTGGCCAAAAGCGTAGGCCTGGACGTACTGGTAGAAGTGCACGATGGCGATGAGCTGGAGCGCGCGCTGAAAACCCTCGACACGCCGTTGGTGGGGGTTAATAACCGTAACCTGCACACCTTTGAAGTCAGCCTGGAAAATACCCTCGACCTGTTGCCGCGTATTCCGCGTGATCGGTTGGTGATTACCGAGAGCGGCATCGTCAACCGCGCCGACGTAGAGCTGATGGAAATCAGCGGTGTGTTTTCGTTCCTGGTGGGTGAGACATTTATGCGCGCCGAGAACCCAGGTGCGGAATTGCAGCGTCTGTTCTTTCCGGAGCGTGGCGTAGCGGTGAGTGGTTCGACCCTCGACTGATTTGAAATACGGTCAAAAATGTGGGAGCTGGCTTGTGTGGGAGCTGGCTTGCCTGCGATACAGACACCTCGGTGTACCTGATGTACCGAGGTGTCTGTATCGCAGGCAAGCCAGCTCCCACATTTGATTTGTGTCTATTTAGAGAAGTAGGTGTCCGATGATCGAGCCGGTGTCGATGACAGTTGAAGCAGGACTTGCCGCCGAGCAAGACTTGCTCGCGGCCGTTTGCGCCGGTGAACAGGAATTCGGGCTACTGTTCTGGCAGCCAAATGACCAGGCTTTGGTGATGCCGCGCCGTTTGAGCCGCTTGCCGGCTTTTGACGCGGCCAGCCAGGTTTCGGCTGCTGCCGGTTGGCCGGTGCTACTGCGCGAGACCGGCGGAGAGCCGGTGCCGCAGTCGGCCGCCACGGTCAATATCGCGCTGGTTTACGCGCCGCCACGCAGCGAAGGTGATCAAGGCCGCATCGAAACCGGTTATCAGCGTTTGTGCCAGCCGATCTGTGATTTGCTGATTGAGTTGGGCGGTGACGCTTCTGTTGGCGAAATCGACGGCGCCTTTTGCGACGGTCGCTATAACGTCAACCTCAACGGCCGCAAGATGGTTGGCACTGCCCAGCGCTGGCGACAAAGTGGCGGCCGCCCAGTAGGTTTGGTGCACGGTGCATTGTTGCTGGATAACGACCGCGATGAGCTGATTGCGGCGGTCAATCGTTTCAATGAGGCCTGCGGCCTCGACCAGCGGGTGCGTGCCGACAGCCATATCGCGTTGCACGAAGCCTTTCCCGCACCGGATGCCATCACCCGACTGGACGCGTTGTACCGTCAGATGCTGGCCGGATTCCTGCCGGCTTAACGCGTACCGAACACCACCATCGTCTTGCCTTTGACGTGTACCAGGTTGCGCTCTTCCAAGTCCTTGAGCACACGACCGACCATTTCCCGTGAACACCCGACAATGCGTCCGATCTCCTGGCGCGTGACTTTGATCTGCATGCCGTCAGGGTGGGTCATGGCGTCGGGCTGTTTGCACAGTTCCAGCAGGCAACGGGCTACGCGGCCGGTGACATCAAAGAACGCCAGGTCACCCACTTTGCGCGTGGTGTCGCGCAAGCGCTGGGCAATCTGACCGCTTAAGGCGTAGAGAATGTCGGGATCATGTTGGGCCAGTTCGCGAAACTTGGCATAGCTGATCTCGGCGACTTCACACTCAACCTTGGCCCGCACCCAGGCACTGCGCTCCTGCTCTTTGCCCGCTTGTTCAAACAGCCCCAGCTCACCGAAGAAATCCCCGGTATTGAGGTACGCGATGATCATCTCGCGGCCGTCTTCATCTTCAATCAGGATGGTGACCGAGCCCTTGATAATGAAGAACAGCGTCTCGGAGCGTTCGCCTGCGCAAATGATGTTGTGCTTGGCCGGGTAACGCCGGCGCTGGCAATGCATCAACAATTTGTCGAGGTTCTTGATCTTGGGTGTGGGAGCAAGAGCAACCATGGTTGTATCCCGAAAAGACTGCACGGTGTGGTTGGAATTATTTTTATCCAGCGGTAATGGCATTGATACACGCTGTACAAAGGATGGCAATGCGCCATTGAATTGGCGCCAGCTTAACAGACACATTCTGCCTCGATTAAGGAATTTAGCGGGCAAACGTTGTCATTGATCGTTTTCATACCGGGCGCTGCGGGTTCAAGACCCTGTGCTAAGCTGGCGACCCTTTTTTAGCAGTGGAGTCTGGGCGATGAAGGCACGCATCCAATGGGCGGGCGAGGCCATGTTCCTCGGTGAGTCGGGCAGTGGCCATGTGGTAGTTATGGACGGCCCGCCGGACGCCGGTGGCCGTAACCTGGGTGTACGCCCGATGGAAATGCTCCTGCTCGGTGTTGGCGGTTGCAGCAATTTCGACGTGGTCAGCATCTTGAAGAAGTCCCGCCAGGCCGTCGAGAGCTGCGAAGCCTTCCTGGAAGCGGAGCGGGCCACTGAAGACCCCAAGGTGTTTACCAAGATCCACATGCATTTCGTGGTCAAGGGCCGGGCGTTGAAGGAAGCTCAGGTCAAGCGCGCCATCGAGCTGTCGGCCGAGAAGTATTGCTCTGCATCGATCATGCTTGGCGCGGCCGGTGTGGCCATCACCCATGATTACGAGATTATCGAGCTGGGTTGATTGCCAGTCGGCAATAGAAAAGGGCGCCTGTTGAGGGCGCCCTTTTTTGTGCGGCATTGTTTAAATTCGATAGGTGCTTTTGGTCATGACCTTGGCCAGTACGCTCATGCCGAACCTCACGGGCGCCGGGAAGCGGAAGCCGCCTGCATCCAGTGCGCTTTCTGCGTGGTGTTCTTCATCAATGCGCATCTGTTCAAGAATCGCCCGCGACTTTTCGTCTTCGGCCGGCAGTTGCTCCAGGTGTTCATCCAGGTGTTTGCACACCTGATGCTCGGTCGCAGCCACAAAACCGAGGCTGACCTTGTCGCTGATCAGGCCGGCAGCGGCGCCGATACCGAACGACAAACCATAAAACAGTGGGTTGAGCACGCTGGGATGGCTACCGAGCTGGCGAATGCGCTGCTCGCACCAGGCCAGGTGGTCGATTTCTTCTTCGGCCGCATGTTCCATCGCTGCGCGTACTTGCGGCAGCTTGGCGGTCAGCGCCTGGCCTTGGTACAGCGCCTGGGCACAGACTTCACCGGTGTGGTTGATGCGCATCAGGCCGGCGACGTGGCGGGTGTCGGTCTCGCTCATCTGCGCGTCGGGCTGCACGATGGCGGGCGAAGGCCGGTACGGTTGGCCGCTGAAGGGCAGCAGTGTGCGCATGGCCATGTCGGCTTGCAGCAACAGACGGTCAATCGGCGAGTAGTGACGTTGGGTAGTCATGCTGACCTCCGGGAAGAATCTCGGCGGCCAGTTTACCGCAAGAGAAGGCGATGCGTTTGCGCTGTGTCAATTTGCCCCTGTGGCGAGGGAGCTTGCTCCCGCCCGACGGCGTAGCCGTCGCAAACTCCCCGCAACAATCAGCCCGGCGGCCAGTTCATCTGGCGCTGACCCAGCACGTGCATATGGATGTGATAAACAGTCTGCCCGCCATCCTCGTTGCAGTTCATCACCACGCGAAAGCCCTTCTCGCAGCCTTGCTCTACGGCCAGCCGTTGAGCGGTGAACAGAATATGGCCAGCGAGGGCTTTGTCTTCTTCGGTGAGGTCGTTGAGGGTACGGATCGGCTTTTTCGGAATGACCAGAAAATGCACGGGTGCCATTGGGGCAATATCGTGGAAGGCGAGGACTTGGTCATCTTCATAGATGATCTTCGCAGGTATTTCTCTGTTGATGATCTTGGTGAACAGAGTATCCACAGCTGTTTCTCCATTATGAAAGTGTAGAACGAGTGTACCGAGGCCGTCAGCGCGGGCAATAGGCCTTGTTGATGGCGCCGGCAATCTTGCGGGTCAGCCAGCGTGGGCTCAAGCGCGGGCTGAAGGCCAGCCAGCGGTTGCGTCGCCCGGGAATAATGATGGCTTTGTTCTTTTCCAGCGCGCGCACGGTGTAGAGCGCCACTTCTTCCGGGCTCATCAGTTGACCGCTGCGGTCGAGCTTGGCGGTGTCCATTTGCGCGGTGCCGAAAAATGCCGTGCGCGTGGGGCCGGGACACAGCACCGAGACCTTGATACCGCAGGTCTTCAACTCTTCGCGCAAGCCTTCGGAGAAGTGCAGCACATACGCCTTGCTGGCGTAATAGCTGCTCATCCAGGGGCCGGGCTGGAAGGCTGCGACCGAGGCCACGTTGAGAATCTGCCCGCCGCCATGCAGCGCCATGGCGTTGCCTAGGGCGTGGCACATGCGGGTGAGGGCCAGGATGTTGACTTCGATCAGGTCCTGCTCGGTCATCCAGTCCTGGGCAAGGAACGGCCCGCTGGTGCCCATGCCGGCACAGTTGACCAGCAGGTCGATCTGCCGCTCGCCTTCTTCAAGTTCCAGCAGGAACCCGGACAAACGCAGGGGTTCGCCCAGGTCGCAGGCACGAAACAGCACCTCGACGCCGAAGCGCTGAGTCAATTCAATTGCAATGCTTTCCAACTGATCACGCTGGCGGGCCACCAGAATCAAGCTGCGGCCGCGACGGGCCAGTGCTTCGGCCAAAGCCAGGCCGATGCCACTGGAGGCGCCGGTGATCAGAGCGTAACGGGTCATGCCTTTCTCCATCGCAACGCCGCCGAGCCTGTGACAGAGGCATCACAGGCGGCGTGGCGTTTCTTCACTGTTCTGGAGAGTCTACAGGTTCGGCTGCGTCCTCAGCACTTTGCACGCTTTCTTCTTCATCTACGGTGACGCTTTGATCGGTGGCGTCATCGGCGGTGATGGAGCTGCTTTCGTAGCTGCTGTCCATATTGGCTTCGAGTTGGTTCAGGTAGCCGTTCATGCCCAGCGTCACCACAATGGCGAGCATCACCGGAATAAACGCCAGCCACAGGGTCGCCAACACTTTGACTGCCGTGGAGTTGCGCGGCGGCGGCGGGCCATATTGGTTGGCGCCTGCATTGCCCGGCAATACCAGCAGCAAGATTGGGAAGATGCTGTTGACCACTGGCACAAGGTTGAGGAAGTACAGCCAGCCGGACCAGCCCAGGTCGTGCAGGCGTTGCACACCGATTTGCACGCTCACCCACACCAGTGCAACAAACAAGGCCAAGCCCAGCAGCACCCCGAGGATGGTGCCGGCAGTCGGCGAGGCGGTTGCGACGGCGAAGCTCGCGGTACTGATGATGCCACCGGCCACCAACAGCGCCAGGGTCAATACCAGTGTCCAGGCCAGATAACGCAAGCGGCCGATGCGACCGTGGATGGTGAACACTTTAAGGGTTGAGTATTCCTCGGTGTACTCACCCACGGCAGCACGCGGTGGTGCATAGGGCGAAGCCGCAGGGCGCGAGAAGTCTGCAGTGCTGGCGTCGGTTTCGTGGGTTTCGGCCAGGTTGAAGGTTACCGGCTGCTCGGCTTCGATACGTGCATCGATGCCGGCGTTTTTCAGCGCTGTAAGGTAGGTTTCGGCATCGGCACGGGAAAGGTCGCGCTTGAGTGCGACCGGGCGGCCGGTGAAAAGCTTTTCGATGGCTGCCACATCACTTTTGAACAGCTCGGCGAGGTTCAGCTTGGCGGTGGTGCTTTCGACACCCGGGAGCAGGGCTCCGTCAAACACAATCTTGAAACGGCTGTCGCTCATGCGGGCATCCTTGTCACTTGTTCAGGGAGGGGGTTTGCAGGCCTGCACACATGGGCAGGCCTGCTATTGAGTTTAACGGGGCCAGCGCAACTGCGCTGCCTTCTCGCGTGCCTTGCGGTATTCGGCATCCAGGCGGGCAATCAGTTCATCGACGCTGGGCAAATCATCAATCTGGCCGACACCTTGGCCGGCTGACCATACGGTTTTCCAGGCCTTGGCCTCATCGCTTAACGGCTTGAGCTTGGAGCCGAAGTTGACTTCGCCTTTGCCCTGCAGGGCGGCGAGGTCGAAACCGGCGTTTTCCAAACTCTGGCGCATGAAGCTTGCGGGTACGCCGGACACCGCAGGAGTGTGCACGATGTCGGCGGCGCGCGATGTGAGCAGCATCTCTTTATAAGCGTCCGGGGCGTGGCTTTCGGTGGTGCCGATAAAGCGCGTGCCGAAATACGCCAGGTCTGCGCCCAGCAGTTGGGCTGCGAGTATCTCATGCCCATGGTTGAGGCAGCCGGCCAACAGCAGGGTTTTATCAAAGAACTGGCGAATCTCGGCGATCAGCGCGAACGGGCTCCAGGTACCGGCATGGCCACCGGCGCCCGCTGCCACGGCGATCAGGCCGTCAACACCGGCTTCTGCGGCTTTCTCGGCATGCCGGCGGGTGGTGACGTCGTGAAACACCAGGCCACCGTAGCTGTGGACCGCATCCACCAGCTCCTTGACCGCGCCCAGGCTGGTGATGACGATCGGCACCTTGTGCTCGACGCAGATCGCCAGGTCGGCCTCAAGCCTTGGGTTGCTGTTATGCACGATCAGGTTGACGGCATAGGGCGCGGGGTTGTCCAGCTGTGCCAGGCCCGCTTCGATTTCCTCCAGCCAGGCCTTGAAACCGCTGCTTTCGCGCTGGTTAAGTGCCGGGAAACTCCCAACCACGCCATTGCGACAGCACGCCAGCACGAGTTGCGGGTTGGAAATCAGAAACATCGGCGCAGCCACCACGGGTAGGCGCAGACGTTGTTCGAGCGAAGCGGGCAGTGACATTGGAGGTTCCCCGAGTAATTGAAATTAGAACGGTTTGACCACGACCAAAATTACGATAGCCAGCAATATCAGAACCGGCACTTCATTGAACCAGCGATAAAAGACATGGCTGCGGGTATTTTCGCCACGGGCGAAACGTTTTACTTGGGCGCCGCACATATGGTGGTAGCCGATCAGCAGCACCACCAGGGTAAGTTTGGCGTGGATCCAGGCGCCGGATTGAAAAATGGCCGGGTTCAGGTAGATCAGCCAGCCGCCGAATATCAGGGTAGCGATCATTGCCGGCCCCATGATGCCGCGGTACAGCTTGCGCTCCATGACGCTGAAGCGTTCTTTGCTGACGGTGTCCTCACTTTGCGCGTGGTAGACGAACAGGCGTGGCAGGTAAAACAGCCCGGCAAACCAGCAGACGATACTGACGATATGGAAGGCTTTGATCCATAGATAGAGCATTTCTAGTTATTCCCAGGTTCACGGTAACTGAAGATAGTAGTGGCTCATGCGCCTGTACGTCACGTTGACGGTTGTCGCAGGACGATACGGCCCCTATTATCGACGGCTTTCCAGTGGGTTCGTTGAGGGCAGGTTTATGGTCAAGGTCGGTATCGTCGGCGGCACGGGTTACACCGGTGTCGAATTGCTGCGTCTGTTGGCTCAGCATCCGCAAGCTGAGGTGGTGGTCATCACTTCCCGATCCGAGGCCGGGTTGGCCGTGGCCGATATGTACCCGAACCTGCGAGGCCACTATGACGGCCTGGCGTTCAGCGTGCCGGACATCAAGACCCTGGGCGCGTGCGATGTGGTGTTCTTCGCCACGCCTCACGGGGTTGCGCATGCACTGGCCGGCGAATTGCTGGCGGCGGGTACCAAGGTCATCGACCTGTCAGCCGACTTCCGCTTGCAGGACGCCGATGAGTGGGCCAAGTGGTACGGCCAGCCACACGGCGCGCCTGAGTTGCTGGAGGAGGCGGTGTACGGTCTGCCGGAAGTCAATCGTGAGCAAATCAAGCAAGCACGCCTGATTGCTGTGCCAGGTTGCTATCCGACCGCAACGCAGCTGGGGTTCCTGCCGTTGCTGGAAGCGGGTCTGGCCGACACTTCGCGCTTGATCGCCGACTGCAAGTCGGGTGTGAGTGGCGCCGGCCGTGGTGCAGCTGTAGGTTCGCTGTACTCCGAGACGTCGGAAAGCATGAAGGCCTACGCGGTTAAAGGGCATCGTCACTTGCCGGAAATTCGCCAGGGGCTGCGCCGCGCGGCCGGTAAAGACGTGGGCCTGACCTTCGTGCCGCACCTGACGCCGATGATTCGTGGCATTCACTCCACGCTCTACGCCACTGTTGTCGACCGTTCGGTAGACCTGCAGGCGCTGTTCGAAAAGCGTTATGCCAATGAACCGTTCGTCGATGTGATGCCGGCCGGCAGCCACCCGGAAACCCGTAGCGTGCGCGGTGCGAACGTATGTCGCATTGCTGTGCACCGTCCACAGGATGGCGATTTGGTGGTGGTGTTGTCGGTAATCGATAACCTGGTCAAGGGCGCGTCGGGCCAGGCGGTGCAGAACCTGAACATCCTCTTCGGCCTGGACGAGAAGCTGGGCCTGTCCCACGCGGGCATGCTGCCTTAAGGCGGTTTAGCGGTTAAGCAAAAGGCCCGTTGATCGGGCCTTTTGTGTTTTTAATGGCGGCAGCGCAGATTGATATACCGTAACAATAGTTGACCGCTTTTCTAGGAGAAGCGGATAATGCCCGCCATTACGCATATGGCGGCGCTACGCCGGGAGATTATCAGCATGAGCGTTGAATCCTTCACCCCCACGGCTTTGCAATTCACCCACGGTGCTGCGCACAAGGTGAAGAGCCTGGTCGATGAAGAGGGTAATGATCGCTTGAAGCTGCGCGTATTCGTTACGGGCGGCGGTTGTTCAGGGTTTCAGTACGGTTTTACCTTCGATGAAGATGTGGCCGACGATGACACCATCGTCGAGCGCGAGGGCGTCAGCCTGGTCGTGGACCCGATGAGCTTCCAATACCTGGCGGGTGCCGAGGTGGATTATCAGGAAGGTCTGGAAGGGTCGCGTTTCGTGATCAAGAACCCTAATGCCACCACGACCTGTGGTTGCGGGTCTTCTTTCTCGATCTGATCAGCAGCCTGATCTTCAGCAAATAAAAAAACGCCGCTTGGCTTTGATAGGCCAAGCGGCGTTTTGCTGCCTGCAGGTTTAGGCTGGGTAGATCGCGCCTAATACCCGAAGCCCACGCGCGCCAGTGACACTTGGGCGGTTGGCGGCGATGCCCTCAAGGCAGCAATGGGCCAGCCAGGCGAAGGCCATGGCTTCAACCCAATCGGGGTCCACGCCGTAAGTGGCGGTGCTGCTGACCTGAGTGGACGGCAACAACGCTGCCAAGCGCTTCATCAGCGTGGCGTTATGCGCGCCGCCGCCACAGACCAGCAGGGTTTCGGTGTCGGTTTGTGCGGATTGCAGGGACTCGACGATGGTCAGCGCGGTCAGTTCAAGCAGGGTCGCTTGCACATTCTCTGCCTGAAACGCTGGCAATCTGGCCAGGTGGTGTTGCAGCCATCCCAGGTTGAATACTTCGCGGCCAGTGCTTTTCGGGCCTTTGGTCAGGAAGAACGGGTCGCTGAGCAGTGCGTTGAGTAGTGCAGGCTCGACCTGGCCACCGGCCGCCCAGTGGCCATCGCGATCAAAGTGCTCGCCACGCTGATTGTGGATCCACGCATCCAGCAGCACGTTGCCCGGGCCGCAATCGAAGCCAGCTACGGGCTTGTCGGTCTCGATCAGGCTGAGATTGCTGAAGCCGCCGACATTCAGCACGGCGCGGTTGCCGGCACGTTCGCCGAACAAGGCTTCATGAAAGGCGGGCACCAAGGGGGCGCCTTGACCGCCGGCGGCCACATCGCGGCTGCGGAAATCACTGACGACGGTAATGCTCGTCAGCTCTGTGAGCAGGGCAGGGTTGCCGATTTGAACGGTAAAGCCTCGAGCGGGTTCATGGCGGATCGTCTGGCCGTGGCTGCCGATCGCGCGTATGTCCTGAGGCTTGAGGGCGTGTTGTTCCAGTAAGGCATGGATGCCTTTGGCCGCCAGTGTCACCCAGTGTTGCTGGGCGAGCGCCGAACGGGCGATCTCATCCGGGCCGCTGGCGCACAGGCTTAACAGCTCAGTGCGCAGATCGTCCGGCATGGGGATGTAGTGCGTGCCGATCAAGTTGATCGCCGGGTTCTGTTCGATCAGGGCGATATCCAGGCCATCAAGACTGGTCCCGGACATCACACCTATATAGAGCGGCATACCTTAGCGCTTCGCCGAGGCCAGCAGGGTGGAGCGCTCCTGGTCCATGCGTGCCATCAATGGCTGGCTTTGTTGCAGGAAGCGCGCGCGCTCGGCTTTGGCTATCGGGTCGGCCATTGGCAGCTTTTGGCCCAGTGGGTCGACGTGGACGCCGTTCACCTGGAACTCATAGTGCAAATGCGGGCCGGTGGACAGGCCGGTGGTGCCGATATAGCCGATAACCTGGCCCTGCTTCACGTTGCTGCCGGTCGAAACGCCTTTGGCGAACCCCTGCATGTGGCCATAGAGGGTACGGTAGGTATTGCCGTGCTGGATGATCACGGTATTGCCGTAGCCACCGCGGCGGCCGGCGAGCAACACTTTGCCATCACCGGCGGCCTTGATCGGCGTACCACGAGGGGCGGCATAGTCGACGCCTTTGTGGGCGCGGATCTTGTTGAGGATCGGGTGCTTGCGGCCCATGGAGAAGCGCGAACTGATGCGGGCAAAGTCCACCGGCGTGCGGATGAAGGCTTTGCGCATGCTGTTGCCATCGGCGGTGTAGTAGCTGGTGTTGCCTTGTTTGTTGGTGTAGCGCACTGCGGTGTAGGTCTTGCCACGGTTGGTAAACCGCGCAGATAGAATCGCACCGGTCCCGACGACTTTGCCGTTGGCGACTTTCTGCTCGTAAATCACGTCAAATTCGTCACCCTGACGGATGTCCTGGGCGAAGTCGATGTCGTAGCCAAACACGCTGGCCATGTCCATGGTCATGCTGTGGGACAAGCCGGCACGCGCAGCCGACTGTGACAGCGAACTGTTGATGACGCCATGCACGTAGGCGGAGCGCGTCACCGGCTTGGTGGTGATGCGGTTGAACGCAAAGCCTTTGGTGCCTTTAGTCAGGGCAATGCTTTCTAGGTCGCTGACAGTGCTATGCAGGCTTTTCAGCTGACCGTCGGCAGCCAATTCGAATTCAAGCTTCTGGCCATGTTTGAGCTGGGTGAATTGTTTGGCTTGTTTATCGCTGGCCAACACCTCATTAACCGTAGCAGCGGGCAGACCAACCTTTTCAAACAGCGTTGAAAGGGTGTCGCCTTTGGCGACGGTCACTTCGCGGTGCAGCGGATTTTTTGGAGTGACTGGCGCAGGCGGCTCTTGAGTCGCCTGCCGGGTGTCTTCCGGGGTGGTTTCTATCTGTGCAAATGGAGATTCTGTCGGTGCGTTTGTGGCTTGTTGTGCGTCGGAAGCGTCTTGATCTTGTGTCAGTTGTTCAACTGGACTTTCCAGGTCAAGGCTCAGGGATGTTCGTTTGGCTTCTACGTCACTGGAAGGGAATACCAGGAGTGCCAGGCTGAGAAGGGCGGCGATACCACTTGCGGCGAGCAGGTGGGTCTTCGGGTAAAGCGGCGGCGCTTTAGACGGTTCTGTGGTCATAGGTAATTTTGACTTTGAAGATGAAATGGAAAAGATGAATGACATGATGAAGATGAAATAACTGTATAAAATATAACCAAATCATCTGTGGCGCAAGCTCGCGAACGCTGGGCTTGCTGAACGGTGTCCGTGCGCGGGACAAAACTTGTAATTAGTCCCTGATCTTGTATGGTTGGTTCCCTTTTGAATCTGAGCCTTGCGGGTCTGTTATGAAGTCGGTTGAAGAGCAGCTAGCGCTGATAAAACGTGGTGCGGAAGAACTGTTGGTCGAGGCCGAGCTGATCGAAAAGCTCAAGCGTGGCCAACCCCTGCGTATTAAGGCTGGCTTCGATCCGACCGCGCCGGATCTGCACCTGGGTCATACCGTGCTTATTAATAAGCTGCGCCAGTTCCAGGAGCTGGGGCATCAAGTCATCTTCCTTATAGGTGACTTCACCGGGATGATCGGTGATCCGAGCGGCAAAAGCGCAACGCGTCCGCCGCTGACCCGTGAGCAGGTTCTCGATAATGCCGAGACCTACAAGACTCAAGTGTTCAAGATTCTTGATCCGGCCAAGACCGAGGTGGCGTTCAACTCCACCTGGATGGATCAGATGGGGCCGGCCGACTTCATTCGCCTGACTTCCCAATACACCGTGGCACGCATGCTTGAGCGTGATGACTTCGATAAGCGTTATTCCACCAATCAGCCGATCGCGATTCACGAGTTCCTCTACCCGCTGGTGCAGGGCTATGACTCGGTGGCATTGCGCGCGGACGTCGAGCTGGGCGGCACTGACCAGAAGTTCAACCTGCTGATGGGGCGCGAGCTGCAGCGTGCGTATGGGCAAGAAGCTCAGTGCATTCTGACCATGCCGTTGCTGGAAGGGTTGGATGGCGTCAAGAAAATGTCCAAGTCCCTGGGTAACTACGTCGGTATCCAAGAAGCGCCGGGCGTGATGTACGGCAAGCTTGTGTCGATTCCTGATGCGCTGATGTGGCGTTATTTCGAGCTGTTGAGCTTCCGCTCGATGGATGAGATCAATGCGTTGCGCGCTGAAGTCGAGGCGGGTGCGAACCCTCGTGACGTGAAGATCAAGTTGGCGGAAGAGATCGTCGCGCGCTTCCATGGTGAAGAGGCTGCGGCCAGTGCTCACCGCGCGGCTGGTAACCGCATGAAGGATGGCGAGCTGCCGGATGATCTGCCAGAGATCGAATTGGCTGCAGCTGAGGCGATGCCGATTGCTGCTGTACTTAATAAGGCGGGCCTGGTTAAGAACTCCGCGGTCGCGCGCGACCTGTTGGGTTCCGGTGGTGTGCGTATAGATGGTGAGGTTGTCGATCGCACCTTTATCTACGAGCTGGGCGCTACCCACGTTTGTCAGGCTGGAAAGAAGGCATTTGCGCGTATTACGCTCAAAGCCGAATAAAACTGAAATGAGGGATTGACTGTGTTTTATATCTGTCTATAATTCGCCCCACTTCCGGCGCAGTCGAAACGGAAAACTCCTTGGTAAACAAAGAGTTACGAAGTTTTCGGCAGC
>NZ_JACAQL010000007.1:102660-164601 GCF_013385245.1 Pseudomonas sp. IPO3747 | reverse complement strand
CTTCATGGGCATGGCGCAGCCGCTCACGGCTGTTGGTCAAATGCAGGCGCATGGCCGCGCGGGCCGCATCCGAATCCTGGCGGGCAATTGCCTCATAAATCTCTTCGTGTTCGCGGCTCAGGCGGCCCATGTAGTGCTGCTGGTCATCATGGGCCAGGCGCGCCGAATTCAGGCGGGTACGCGGAATGATGCTGGTACCCAGGTGGGTCATGATGTCGGTGAAGTAGCGGTTGCCGGTGGACAGCGCAATTTCCAGGTGGAACGCAAAGTCTGACGCCACCGCATCCCCTGCGTGGGCCGCGCTTTCATTCAACGCATCAAGGGCTGCGCGCATGGCTGCCAGCTGTTCGTCACTGCGGCGCAACGCGGCAAGGCCAGCCGATTCCACTTCCAGGCTGATACGCAACTCAAGAATCGCCAGCACATCCCGCAGCGTCACCACCGTGGCCGGGTCGATCCGGAAACCGCTCGGGCTTGGCGTGTCCAACACAAAGGTGCCGATACCGTGGCGGGTTTCCACCTGCCCCGCCGCCTGCAAACGTGAGATAGCCTCACGCACCACCGTGCGGCTGACCCCATGGGCTTGCATGATGGCCGACTCGGTGGGCAACTTGTCGCCACGCTTGAGCTGGCCGTCGCGGATCTGCTCGGACAACACCGTGACCAATTCCTGGGCAAGGCTGCGGCGCTTGCGGGGAAGACGAGGGGCGATGTTGGCGTTTTCCATGACGAATGATCTTTCTCGGCGAACTTGAGTCCGCATCATAGCCCATGGCGGTTGTACGATCACCGTTCTGTCACGACTTTCATCCATATCCTTTGCGCAAAAAAATGCCCCGGCACAGGCCGAGGCATTTTTAGACTTCACCCAAGGGTGAACGCCGCTTACTTCACCACTTTCAGGCTTGGCCGACCGCTTGGACGCGGCGGCTCGGAGTCTGGTGGCGGTACATCATCACCGTCCTCGCCTTCGATCGTTTCGTCGTCCTCGAAAGGCGATTCCAGATCAAACACCATGCCCTGGCCATTTTCCCGGGCATAGATCCCGAGGATGGCACCAATCGGCACGAACAGCGTATGCGGCACGCCGCCAAAACGCCCTTCGAAGCTGACGGCTTCATTGTCCATGTGCAAGTGACGCACTGCACTCGGTGATACGTTCAGCACGATCTGCCCGTCACTGGCAAAACCCTGCGGCACGTCAACCTTGGGAAATTCAGAGTTGACCAGCATGTGCGGGGTGCAATCGTTGTCCACAATCCACTCATAGAGCGCGCGGACCAAATAGGGTCGACTGGAGTTCATCAGCGGCTCCTTAAGCCTTAGCGCATGTCGCGTTCGACACCAGACAGACTCGCCTGGAAAGCCTCACGCGCAAACTGGCGCTCCATGTAATCAAGCAACGGCTTGGCCGGCCGTGGCAGTTCAATGCCCAGGATCGGCAAGCGCCAGAGTATGGGTAATAGGCAGCAATCCACCAAGCTTTGTTCCTCACTGAGGAAAAAAGGCTTGTCGGCGAACAGCGGCGAAACGCCGGTCAGGCTCTCGCGCAATTCCTTGCGCGCTTGCACACGAACGGCTTCTTTACTGCGCGTATCCAGGATCACATCCACCAGTCCGCACCAGTCACGCTGGATCCGATGGATCAGCAGGCGGCTGTTGGCACGCGCCACCGGATACACCGGCAGCAAAGGCGGATGCGGGTAACGCTCATCCAGGTATTCCATCACCACGGTTGACTCCCACAACGCCAGGTCACGATCGACCAGGGTGGGCAAGCTGCCGTAAGGGTTCACTTCGATCAGTTTCGGCGGATGACGACCTGCCTCCACACTGATGATCTCGGCGCTGACACCCTTCTCTGCGAGCACGATGCGTACTCGGTGGGAATAGTGGTCGGCGGGGTCGGAGTAACAGGCCAACCGATTGGTCACGCCCATGGCGGTCCTCCTCGCTTGTTGAAATTATGGAAAGCTCAAAAACGAGCGCGCCCAGAGAGCATCCCTGTAGTGCCTGGTTCAACCAGACCGCTACGTATTCAGAGATGCCGCTGGGCGCGCAAGATTAACAGCAATTGCTTACGGTTGGATCAATGCACATCCTTCCAGTATTCGCGTTTAAGCAGATAAGCGAATACGAAGAAGAAGGCCAGGTACAGCAACACATACGTACCGATGCGCTGATGCTGCAATTTGACCGGGTTGGCCGAGTAGGCCAGGAAGGTCACCAGATTCTTGACCTTCTCGTCGAACTGCTCTTCGTTCAGCGTACCGGTCTTGGGCACGATGGTCAGTTGATCGCACGCTTCGTGTGTCAAAGGCGTGCCGGTCAACGGATCATATTGCTTCTTGCCGTCTTCAACGACCTGAACCTGCTTGCATCCTACCACTTGGCGACCCTGCAGGCCGACCAGAACGTTAGGCATACCGACGTTCGGGAAGACTTTGTTGTTCACGCCGTAAGGGCGCGCCGGGTCTTCGTAGAAGGATTTGAGGTAGCCATAGAGCCAATCGGTACCGCGCACGCGCGCCACCAGGGTCAGGTCGGGCGGTGCAGCGCCGAACCAGGCCTTGGCATCCGCAGGCTGCATGCCGATGTTCATGTGGTCGCCGATCTTGGCGCCGGTGAACACGGCGTGGCTGAGCATCACGTCATGGGGAATGCCCAGGTCATCGGCGACACGCTCGTAACGCTGGAACTTGGCGCTGTGGCAGCCCATGCAGTAGTTGGTGAACGTGCGCAGGCCATCTTGCATGGCGGCCTTGTCGGACACGTCGATATCGACTTTTTCCAGCTCCGCGCCGTGCTCGGCAGCGAAGGACAGTAGCGGCAGCGCCGCAAGGATCAAAGCAACGAATAACTTTTTCATCAGCCAGTCACCCTTTCCGGAACCGGTTTGGTCTTCTCGAGCCGGGTGTAGAACGGCATCAGAATGAAGTAGGCGAAGTACAGGAAGGTGCAGACCTGCGACAGCAGCGTACGCTCAGGGGTCGGCGCCAATACGCCCAACACGCCCAGGATCACGAATGCAATGCAGAACACCCACAGCCAGATCTTGCTCAGCCAGCCTTTGTAGCGCATCGACTTGACCGGGCTGCGGTCGAGCCATGGCAGTACGAACAGCAGCGCAATCGACGCGCCCATGGCCATTACGCCCATGAGCTTGTCGGGGATCGCCCGCAAGATCGCGTAGAACGGCGTGAAGTACCAGACCGGTGCAATGTGCTCAGGCGTCTTGAAGGCGTTGGCCTGTTCGAAGTTAGGCTTCTCCAAGAAATAACCACCCATCTCCGGGAAAAAGAACACGATCGAGCAGAAGATGAACAGGAAGACCACCACACCGACAATGTCTTTGACGGTGTAATACGGATGGAACGGAATGCCATCCAGCGGAATGCCGTTTTCATCTTTGTGCTTCTTGATGTCCACACCATCGGGGTTGTTCGAACCCACTTCGTGCAGCGCCAGGATGTGCAGCACCACCAGGCCCAGAATCACGATAGGCAATGCAACGACATGCAACGCAAAGAAGCGGTTCAGGGTGATGCCGGAGATCAGGTAGTCACCGCGAATCCACTGGGTCAGGTCGTTGCCGATCACCGGGATCGCACCAAACAGCGAGATGATCACCTGGGCGCCCCAGTACGACATCTGGCCCCACGGCAGCAGGTAACCCATGAAGGCCTCGGCCATCAGCGCCAGGTAGATCAGCATGCCGAAGACCCACACCAGTTCGCGTGGCTTCTGGTACGAGCCGTAGAGCAGGCCGCGGAACATGTGCATATACACGACGATGAAGAACGCCGATGCGCCGGTGGAGTGCAGCAGGCGCAGGATCGAGCCGTACTCGACGTCACGCATGATGTACTCGACGGAGGCGAACGCCTCTTCCGCCGACGGCGTGTAGCTCATCGTCAGCCACACACCGGTGACGATCTGGTTGACCAGCACCAGCAAGGCCAGCGAGCCGAAGAAGTAGAAGAAGTTGAAGTTTTTTGGCGCGTAATATTTGCTGAGATGGTCTTCCCACATTTTAGTGGCGGGGAAGCGCGCATCCACCCAATCCATGAACTTGCTCATCAGGCTTTCTCCCCCTCGTCGACGCCAATGACAATGACACTGTCAGTCTCGTAGTGATGTGGCGGCACTGGCAGGTTCAGTGGTGCGGGTTGTGACTTGTAGACGCGACCGGCGAGGTCGTAATGGGAGCCGTGGCAAGGGCAGAAGTAGCCACCGACCCAATCCTTGCCAAGGTCGGCAGGAGCAACTTCCGGGCGGAAGGTAGGCGAGCAACCCAAGTGGGTGCAGATACCGATCAGCAGCAGGATCTCTGGCTTGATCGAACGGATTTCCTTATCGACGTAGGCGGGCTGGTCGGAGTTCTTCGAGTCGGGGTCAGACAGCTGACCTTCGATTTTCTTCAGATTCCCCAGGATCTCCTCAGTACGACGAACGATGAAGACCGGCTGACCGCGCCACTCAGCAATCATCTGCTGGCCTGGGTCGATCTTGCTGACATTCACCTTCACCGGTGCACCTGCGGCTTTCGCCTTGGCACTGGGAAACCATGACCCCACGAACGGGACCGCAGCCCCCACCGCTCCTGCAGCACCCACCACGGATGTGGCTGCTACCAAGAAGCGACGCCGGCCTGCATTCACGCCGTCATTGCTCATTCAGTCCTCTCCCATCAGCTTTTTGGCCTGTTAAATCAGGCGTCTACTAAGTGTTGAATCTTTACTTATAAAAATTTTGTCGGATGGTAATGAAAAGCCCCACGTATGACAAGGGAATTGCCCTGGGCTCAGCCTCCAGGCCTTGTAGTATAGGGCGTCTACGGATGTGGCAAGTTGTCACGGCGAAATTTATGCATAAATCGCAGGCAATAAAAAACGCCCAGCTCCGTGAGGAGTTGGGCGTTTTTGTGGAACGTAAAGCGAATTAACGCTTCGAGTACTGCGGACGCTTACGCGCTTTACGCAGACCGACTTTCTTACGTTCAACTTCACGAGCATCGCGAGTTACGAAGCCAGCTTTGCGCAGAGCGCCACGCAGGGTTTCGTCGTACTGCATCAGAGCGCGAGTGATACCGTGGCGGATTGCGCCAGCTTGACCACTTACACCGCCACCGATAACGGTGACGTAGATGTCGAACTTTTCAACAGTCTCGGTCAGTTCCAGCGGCTGACGAACTACCATGCGGGCAGTTTCGCGACCGAAGAAGTTTTCCAGAGTGCGGTTGTTGATCGAGATGTTACCAGTACCCGGACGCAGGAAAACGCGAGCGGTAGCGGTTTTGCGACGGCCAGTGCCGTAATTTTGAGTCGCCGACATAATGAACTATTCCGTTAAAACTTCAGTTCTTGGGGCTGCTGAGCAGCATGAGGGTGTACAGCGCCCGCATAGACTTTCAGCTTGCGAAACATATCGCGACCCAGTGGGCCCTTAGGCAGCATACCTTTGACCGCGATTTCGATCGGGGCTTCAGGCTTCTTGGAGATCAGGCCTTCGAAGTTCGAAGACTTGATACCGCCTGGGAAACCGGAGTGACGGTAGTACATTTTGTCTTGCGCTTTGTTGCCGGTAACACGTACCTGCTCGGCGTTGATGATGACAATGTAGTCACCGGTGTCAACGTGAGGGGTGTACTCAGGCTTGTGCTTGCCACGCAGACGGCTGGCGACTTCAGTGGCCAGACGACCCAGGGTCTGACCAGCGGCGTCGACGACAAACCAGTCGCGCTGAACTGTTTCCGGTTTTGCAGTAAAAGTTGTCATTCTTTAATAGCCTCAGGGGCCGCCCTGTAAATTAGACGGCGGATCTTACTGAATAGTGCGTACTTTGACAAGTCAAAGGCAGCCGGATACAGACGCTATCGGGGGCTCGGGTCGGCGCGTCCGTTCAACGGCAAGATTCTTCGGCAGGCGGCGCATCACTTCCACTGCAGAAAGAGGTGGGCAATTATGCAGATTGCGAAAAAAAATTCAACCTGCTTTTATGATTGTTTTCCCCGAAGGAGTACCCGATGGATTATCGACAGCTGGGCCGCACCGATCTGAACGTAAGCGCGATCGCCTTGGGCACCATGACTTGGGGTGAGCAGAACAGCGAGGCAGAGGCCTTCGCACAGATCGAACGGGCCAAGGCCGCAGGGATCAACTTCCTCGACACCGCAGAAATGTACCCGGTGCCGCCCAAGGCCGACACCTATGCCACCACCGAGCGTTATATCGGTAATTACTTCAAGAGCCGCGGCGACCGTGCCGACTGGATCCTCGCCAGCAAGATCGCCGGCCCCGGCAATACCATCGACTATATCCGCGACGGCCACCTGCGCCACAACCGCAAGCACATCGTCGACGCCCTGGATGCCAGCCTCAAGCGCCTGCAAACCGACTGGATCGACCTCTACCAGTTGCACTGGCCGGAGCGCAGCACCAACTTCTTTGGCCAATTGAGCTACAAGCACAAGGACGAAGACGACCTGACCCCGCTGGAAGAAACCCTCGAAGCGCTGGACGAGCAGGTAAAAGCCGGCAAGATCCGCCACATCGGCCTGTCCAACGAAACCCCGTGGGGCACCATGAAGTTCCTGGCCCTGGCCGAAGCCCGTGGCTGGACCCGCGCCGTGTCGATCCAGAACCCCTACAACCTGCTCAACCGCAGCTTTGAAGTGGGTTTGGCGGAAGTGGCTATTCGCGAGCAATGCGGCTTGCTGGCCTATTCACCGCTGGCATTCGGCATGCTCAGCGGCAAATACGAAAATGGCGCACGCCCGGCCAAGGCGCGCCTCACCGAGTACAGCCGTTTCAGCCGCTACTTCAACCCGCAGTCGGAAGCCGCGTGCAGCCGTTATGTGGCCCTGGCGCGGGAACATGGCCTGGACCCGGCGCAGATGGCGCTGGCATTTGTGACGCAACAGCCGTTTGTGACCAGTAATATTATTGGGGCCACGAGCCTGGAGCAGCTGGACAGCAACATTGCCAGTGCTGATTTGAAGCTGTCCAAGGAAGTGCTGGAAGGGATTGAGGCGATTCAGAAGGATCATCCGAACCCAGCGCCTTGATTGAGCCGAAATGATCGTTCCCACGCTCTGCGTGGGAATGCCGCCCTGGACGCTCCGCGTCCGCGCTTGAAGGTATGACGCAGAGCGTCACCGGATGCATTCCCACGCAGAGCGTGGGAACGATCCGATGGGCGTCAAAGCGCCCGCGCAATAATCTCCTTCATGATCTCATTGGTCCCCGCATAAATGCGCTGCACCCGCGCATCCGCCCAAGCCCGCGCAATCGGGTATTCCCACATAAAGCCGTAGCCACCGTGCAATTGCACGCACTCGTCGAGTACCTTGCACTGCAGGTCCGTGGCCCAGTACTTGGCCATCGCGGCGGTGGGCACATCAAGCTTGCCTTCCAGGTGCAGCGCCATGCATTTGTCGACAAACACGCGGCCGATCTGAATCTCGGTGGCCATCTCCGCCAGTTTGAAGCGGGTATTCTGGAAGTCGGCAATCGCCTTGCCGAACGCCTTGCGCTCGCGGGTGTAGTCCAGGGTCCACTGCAGCGCAGCTTCGGCGGATGACAGCGCGCCAATCGCTACCGTCAGGCGCTCCTGAGGCAGCTCCTGCATCAAGTAGGCGAAGCCCATGCCTGCCTGGCCCAGCAGGTTACCCTTGGGCACGCGCACGTCCTGAAAGAACAGTTCCGAGGTGTCCTGGGCCTTCATGCCGACCTTCTCCAGGCGCTTGCCCTTGTCGAAGCCCGGCGTATCGGCTTCCACCAGAAACAGGCTGGTGCCCTTGGCGCCGGCCTTGGGGTCGGTCTTGGCCACGACAATGACCAGCTCGGCGAGATAGCCGTTGGTGATGAAGGTCTTGGAGCCGTTGATCACATACTCGTCGCCGTCCAACACGGCGGTGGTCTTGACGCCCTGCAAGTCAGAGCCGGCGCCCGGTTCGGTCATCGCAATGGCCGTGACCATCTCGCCGGAGATCAATTTGGGCAGGTACTTTTGCTTCAGTGCCTCACTGCCGTAATGCAGGATGTACGGCGCGACGATGTCCGAATGCAGGGAAAAGCCAATGCCGGTAAGGCCCAGGCGGCTGATCTCTTCGATCACCACCGCGCTGTACAAAAAGTCCGCGCCCAGCCCGCCATATTCTTCCGGCAGATGGGAGCACAGCATCCCCGCCTCCCCCGCCTTGCTCCACAGGTTACGGTCGATGTAACCCTGCTTTTCCCACTGCCCATGGAACGGCGCGGCGTGTTTTTCGAGGAAGGTACGCACGCTCTCGCGGAAGAGTTCGTGCTCCGAGCTGAACAAGGTTCTGGGGATCATGGGTCACCTGCGTGGATTGTCGGACAAAGACCAGCCCACAGAGCCTATGCCGCGAAGGCGTCACAGGACACTGGACACATGCGACAAAAAATAAGACGATCCAGCCGTCTGGTGACCACTTTCCCCTATAAGAATAAATGAAATTATGTCTAACCAAATCTCCACGCCCTTGCGGCGCGTCAGCATTTTGGCCATTGATCGGGTATTCGCTTCCACCCTCATGCAAGCCAAGGATTTCTTCCACCTCGCCAGCCTGCGTTACGGCAAGCAGCAAGGCCTGGGCCTGACCCCGGCATTTGAAACGCGCCTGGTCAGCCCCGACGGGCAATCGGTACGCAGCTTCAGCGATGTGATCATGCCGGTGGACGGCGGCCTGGAAAACGCCGACATCATCGTGTTGCCGGCCTTCTGGGACGACTTCGACGCGCTGTGCACCCGTTACCCGCAAGTGCTGCCCTGGCTGCGCGAGCAACATGCGCGTGGCGCGGTGCTGTGCGGCGAAGCCACCGGGGTGTTCTGGCTCGCCGAAGCCGGGTTGCTCGATGGCAAGGAGGCGACCACCTACTGGCGCTTCTTCAACGCCTTCAGCGAGCGTTTCCCCAAGGTACAGCTCAACCAGGACAAGCACCTCACCGACGCCGACAACCTGTACTGCGCCGGCGGCACCACCTCGGCGTGCGACCTTTACATCTACCTGATCGAACGCTTCTGCGGCGCCAACATTGCCCAGGCCGTGGCCCGCGACATCCTTTACGAAGTGCAGCGCAGCTACGCGCCAGGGCGCATCGGTTTTGGCGGGCAGAAGCTGCACCAGGACGTGATCATCCTGCAGATCCAGCACTGGCTCGAAGAGCACTTTGCCGACAAGTTCCGCTTCGAAGACGTCGCCCGGGAACACGGCATGAGCATCCGTAACTTCATGCGCCGCTTCCAGACGGCCACCGGCGACAAGCCGCTGCATTACCTGCAAAGGCTGCGCATCGAGACGGCCAAAGGCCTGCTTTCAGGCAGCCGCAAGAGCATCAAGACCATCAGCTATGAAGTGGGATACGACGATGCGAGCTTCTTCGCGCGGCTGTTCAGGCAGCACACCGAGCTGTCGCCGAACCAGTATCGCCAGCAGTTCCAGCAAGCCGCCTGACCCAAAGTAAACACAAACCCATGTGGGAGCTGGCTTGCCTGCGATAGCGGTGTATCAGTGAGTACATTTGTTCCTGACCCACCGCCATCGCGGGCAAGCCCGGCTCCCACATTTGATCTCCATTGTTATGGAGAACACCCATAAAAAAGGCCTGCATCACTGCAGGCCGCGTAAGCCAAGGTAACCACAAACCCATGTGGGAGCTGGCTTGCCTGCGATAGCGGTGGATCAGTGAGTACATTTGTTCCTGAACCACCGCCATCGCGGGCAAGCCCGGCTCCCACAGGTGATCTCCATTGTTCTGGAGAACACCCATAAAAAAGGCCTGCATCACTGCAGGCCGCGTAAGCCAAGGTAACCACAAACCCATGTGGGAGCTGGCTTGCCTGCGATAGCGGTGTATCAGTGAGTACATTTGTTCCTGACCCACCGCCATCGCGGGCAAGCCCGGCTCCCACAGGGGATCTCCATTGTTCTGGAGAACATGCATAAAAAAGGCCTGCATCGCTGCAGGCCGCGTAAGCCAAGGTAACCACAAACCCATGTGGGAGCTGGCTTGCCTGCGATAGCGGTGTATCAGTGAGTACATTTGTTTCTGACCCACCGCCATCGCGGGCAAGCCCGGCTCCCACAGGTGATCTCCACTGTTCTGGAGAACATCCATAAAAAAAGCCTGCATCACTGCAGGCCTTGGTCATTTCATGCACATCGCTTACGGCTTGTGCCCACGCGACAGGAACTCGTGGGACTGCATTTCGAGCAAGCGGCTCAGGGTGCGCTGGAATTCGAAGTTCAAGCGACCGCCCGTGTAGAGGTCCTTGAGCTCGACTTCGGCCGAGATGATCAGCTTCACGTTACGGTCGTAGAACTCATCGACCATGTTGATGAACCGCCGCGCGATGTCATCGGTAGTAACGCTCATCTGCTCCACGCCGCTCAAGATCACCGCGTGGAAGATCTTGCCCAACTCGATGTAGTCGTTCTGGCTACGCGGGCCGTCGCACAGCTGGCGGAACTCGAACCAGGCCACGTCATCGCAGGTACGCAGGGCGATGATTTCGCGGTTCTCGATTATCAGCTTGTCGTTTTCCACCGCCTGGGTGCATTCCGGCGTCAGCGCGCGGAAGCTCTTTTTCAGGCTTTCATGCGCCGCTTCGTTCAGCGGGAAGTGGAACAGCTCGGCCTGCTCAAGGTGACGCAAACGGTAGTCGACGCCGCTGTCGACGTTGACGATTTCGGTGTTCTGCTTGATCAGCGCGATGGCCGGCAGGAAACGTGCGCGTTGCAGGCCGTCCTTGTACAAGCCATCGGGAACGATGTTCGAGGTGGCGACCAGGGTCACGCCGTTCTTGAACAGCTCTTCCATCAAGGTGCCGAGGATCATGGCGTCGGTGATGTCGGAGACAAAGAACTCATCGAAGCAGATGACCCGCGCTTCGTCGGAGAAGCGCTTGGCGATAATGGTCAGCGGGTTTTTCTCGCCCGGCAGGGTCTTCATCTCTTCGTGTACACGCTTCATGAAGCGGTGGAAGTGCGTACGGACCTTTTCCTTGAACGGCAGCGCTTCGAAGAAGGTGTCGACCAGATAAGTCTTGCCGCGGCCCACGCCACCCCAGAAATACAGGCCTTTGACCGGCGTGTGGTCTTTCTTGCCAAACAGCTTGCTGAACATCCCTGGCTTGTTGTGCGAGGCCGCGACCAGGTCGTCGTACAGGCGCTGCAAATGACGCACCGCATTTTCCTGGGCCGCGTCATGGAAGAATTCAGGGCGTTTCAGATCAGCTTGATATCGTTCTAGGGGCGTCATAATTTCGTTAGCAAGGCAACAAAAACGGGCCGTCACTGTAACGACGGCCCTGGATAATGGCAATCAACCCTTGGTCGGGTTAATCCTCGATGGGGGTCAACGCAACGCGCAAGGCGGCAATGGCAGCATCACGCGACGTTTCGTCGGCAAATTCAGCGCTGTCGGCCACGGCAGCACCGTCCAGCCATACGCTGAAGCCTGTGGCCTCAGTGCGTACGTCCAGCGCGTCGCCGCTTTGCAGTTGCTTGGTCACTGCGCCCGCCGCTTTGCCGTCGGCAAAGTTGCGCGACAACAGCAATTGCTCGCCATCGGCCGACAGCAGGCGGAAGCGGAAGCTGCCGTCGTCTTCACGGAAGCTCACGAAGCGCGCAGCCTTCGCGGCTTTCTTCTTGGCCACCACCGGCGCGGCGGCCTGGTTGACGAACGAGCGCAGGCCCACGGCTTCACGCAGCTCGGCAAGGAACGGCGCGGCCACGGCGCGGGCTTTCTTGGCGCCGATCAGCAGCAGGTCTTCCATGTCCGAGGGGCGCGACATCAACTGATGGTAACGCTCACGCGGCTCGCTCAGTTGGCTGTCGAGCAGTTGGAACAGGCGGCTCTTCGCCTCGCCCCAGCCCAGGCCTTGCAGCAGATCGGCGCGGAACTCTTGTTCCTGAGCCTTGCTGGCAAACGCCTGGAACAAGGTGAACAGATGCGAATTGTCCGGGTCCTTGGCTTCGCCGGGCGCACGCGAGTCGGTGACGATCCGCGAGATCGCGTCTTTCATGTCCTTGGCGCTGGTGAACAACGGGATGGTGTTGTCGTAGCTCTTGGACATCTTGCGGCCATCGAGGCCCGGTAAAGTGGCGACGCTTTCTTCGATCAACGCCTCAGGCATGGTGAAGAATTCTTTACCGTTGCCGAACAGGTGGTTGAAGCGCTGTCCGATGTCGCGGGCCATTTCCACGTGCTGGATCTGGTCACGGCCGACCGGCACCTTGTGCGCGTTGAACATCAGGATGTCCGCCGCCATCAGCACCGGGTAGCTGTACAGGCCCATGCTGATGCCCGCGTCCGGGTCTTCGCCGGCTTCAACGTTCTTGTCCACCGAGGCCTTGTAGGCATGGGCGCGGTTGAGCAGGCCCTTGGCGGCAACACAGGTCAGCAGCCAGGTCAGTTCAGGGATTTCCGGGATGTCGGACTGGCGATAGAAGGTCACCCGGTTCACATCCAGGCCACCGGCGAGCCAGGTCGCGGCGATTTCCATGCGCGAGCGCTGGATGCGCTGCGGGTCATCGCACTTGATCAGGGCGTGGTAGTCGGCCAAGAAGTAAAAGGAATCGGCATTCGCGTCCTGGCTGGCGAGGATCGCAGGGCGGATCGCACCGGCGTAGTTGCCCAGGTGCGGCGTGCCGGTGGTAGTGATGCCGGTGAGAATACGGGTACGAGTCGTCATGGGTAATCGCTTATCAGACTGCTATCAATTCGAGAGGCGCGGCAGCACCAGATCCTTGAGGTCGGTGAGCTTGCCATGAAAAAAGTGTCCGCATTCTGCCACTTTCAGCAGCTCATGGGGGCGTTTCAGGGCGGCGGACCAGTCGTACACGGTCTGTGGGTCGACCACTTCGTCGGTTTCCGGCTGGATCAGGGTTAACGGGCAGCCTTGGGGCAGCACGTCGCTATCGCGCAGGCGCATCACGGCAGCGGCGACCATGAACAGGTGCGCGAGTTTTTCGCCCTTGGCTTCCAGGCGGCCGCCGAGACTGGCTGCAACATAACCGCCGAACGAAAACCCGAGCAGGGTGATCGGCAGGTCGGGGTGCTTTTCCCGCAGCCAGGTGGCCGCCGCTTCGGCATCGTCTACTTCACCGGTAGCCATGTCGTGAGTTCCGGCACTCGCGCCGACGCCACGGTAATTGAAACGTAAAGTAATCAAACCAGCATCGCGGGCAGTGCGTTGCAGGGTCGAAACGACTTTATTGAGCATGGTCCCGCCTTGCACCGGGTTAGGGTGGCAGATCAGCGCCAGGCCACGTGGCTCGGGGTGATCCAGGTACAAGGCTTCCAATTGGCCCACCGGGCCAGCGATCAAAACGGGGGTTTCACGCATGAGCAAGGAATGAACTCCGTGACCTCTCAAAGGGTCGACTCGTCTAGCTAAAAGTCTGTGCATGGCATCATTGCGAGCTTAATCGCGGTATACAGCGCAGGTTTGAGCCGTTAACGTAAAGCAAAGCCGTTTATAGAGGAAGGACTCGTGGAACACTCGCTCTTAGTTTGGTTGTTGCCGACTCTTGCCCTGGTTGCCGGTGTCGCCATTGGATTCCTGGTTGCCCGCCTGCTGCCGAATGCCGCGCCTAACCGCACGCAGCGTCAGCTGGATGACATTCAGGAACGTTTTGACAGTTATCAGAACGAGGTTGTTACCCACTTCAACAGCACCGCGACCCTGGTCAAGAAGCTCACCCAGAGCTACCAGGAAGTACAGGATCATCTCGCCGATGGCGCCAACCGCCTCGCCCTCGACGACATCACCCGCCAGCGCCTGCTGGCCGCGTTGCATTCCGATGCACCGCAAGCCCCACGGGAGCGCCTGACGCCACCGCGGGAAAACCAGGAGCCGCCACGGGACTACGCGCCAAAAACGCCGAACGCCCCAGGCATGCTGGATGAGCATTACGGTTTGAAGAAGTAAGTTTTTTCAAACACTAAAAAGCCCGGTTGATCGATGATCAGCCGGGCTTTTTTGTGGGCCTCAATCAAGCAGGCGACACCGGTCAACTGTGGGAGCTGGCTTGCCTGCGATAGCGGTGTATCAGCAAAGCTTCCATTGCCTGACACACCGCCATCGCGAGCAAGCCCGACTCCCACATTGACCGCGTAAGACCTTAAGCCGGTTGTTGCTCCTGCAACAGCCCACCCTCAATCCGCACATGCCGCCCATGAAAACGCTTGAGGCTGCTGCGATGGCCGACACTGACGATACTCAGCCCCGGCAGTTCATCGATCAGCGCTTGATACAGGTTCGCTTCATCCTCTTCATCCATCGCCGAGGTGGCTTCGTCCATGTACAGCCACTGCGGCGCGAACAATAAGGCACGCGCAAAGGCCAGACGTTGCTGCTCACCGGGCGAGAGCATGCGTTGCCAATGGTTGGCCTCATCCAGACGGCTGACCAGATGGGGCAAGCGGCAGGTTTCCAGGACCTGTGCATAACGTTCGGCCGGGTAGGTGCTGTCGTCTTGTGGATAACTCAACACGGCCTTCAGGCTGCCAATCGGCAAGTAAGGCTTTTGCGGCAGGAACAGATAACGCGCCGCCGGCAGGCAAATGCTGCCGTGGCCCGCCGGCCACAAGTCGCCCATGGCGCGCAGCAATGTACTTTTACCGCTACCGGAACGCCCACTGAGCATCACACGCTGGCCAGGCTCTACCGTCATGTCGGCGTCGGTGAGCAGGTGGCGGCCGTCGGCCAGGTCCATGCCCAGGTCTTTGACCACCAGTTGCTCGCCTTGCGGGCGCACATCGATGGCCGGAGCACGTTGTTCGTTGCGGCTCATGGCCTCATGAAAACTCAGCAGACGGTCACTGCTGGCACGCCAGCTGGCGAGGTCGGAGTAAGCGGTGATAAACCAGCTGAAGTTGCCCTGCACATTGCCGAACGCCGAGTTGATTTGCATCAGCTCGCCCAGTTCGATCTTGCCGGCGAAATAGCGCGGTGCCGCCACGATAAATGCAAAGACAACCGCGATCTGCTCATAGCCTGCGGTGAAGAATGTCAGGCGCTTGGACACCTTCATGATGTCCCAATAGTTGTGCCAGACCTTGCCGAACCGCGCACTCAAACGTTGATTCTCGTTTGACTCGCCATTGTACAAAGCAATGCTTTCGGCATTTTCCCGCACGCGCACCATGGAGAAACGCAAGTCTGCTTCGAACCGTTGCTGCTGGTTGCTAAGGCCGATCAAACGACGGCCGATCAGGTGCGTCAGCCAACTGCCGACGGCGGCATACAGCAATGCGCACCAGAACATGTAGCCGGGGATGGTGATACCGAACACTTCGATGCTGCCCGACACGCCCCACAAGATAATCGAGAACGACACCAGACTGACCACATTGCGCAGCAGGCCCAAACCCAGAGCTAATGTGTTCAAGGTAAAGCTATTGAGGTCTTCGGAAATCCGCTGGTCCGGGTTATCGGTGTAGCCGCCCTGCTCCAACTGGTAGTAGTTCTTGTTGTTAAGCCAGCGTGCAAAGTGCTTTTCGGTGAGCCACGCGCGCCAGCGAATGGTCAACATCTGGGTCAGATAGAGGCGGTAGACCGCGCCGAGAATAGCCACTGCAGCGATGCCGCAGAAATAGATGATCTGTTGCCAGAAGGCCGCAGTGTCCTTTTTTTCCAGGGCGTTGTAGAAATCCTTGTACCAGTGGTTAAGCCACACGGAAATCGCCACGCTGAACAGCGTCAGACCAATCACCACAGCCAGCAACAACCAGGCCTTGCCCTTCTCTTCACTACGCCAATACGGTGTGATCATCGCCCAGGTTCGGCGCAAGAATTGCCCACGCACCGCGTCGTTGACCGCGGAATACTCAGCGTTCTGATTCATCGTTCAGGCTCTGTAAGAAAATGTGACAGGCGTTTGAACCGATCATAGACGATCGGTTCAGCGCGCTGTGCAGCCTGAAGCAGATTGTTCAGACTTTGTTCAGCGCCGTACAGGACGCTTCTGCAGCTTGCGTTGCAGGGTGCGACGGTGCATGCCCAGGGCACGGGCAGTGGCGGAGATATTGCCTTCGTGTTCGGTGAGCACGCGCTGGATGTGTTCCCACTGCAGGCGGTCCACCGACATCGGGTTTTCCGGCACCAGGGTATCGAGGTCGGCGTGCTCTGAGAGCAACGCAGCCAGCACGTCGTCGGCATCCGCCGGCTTGCACAGGTAGTTGCAGGCGCCGCGCTTGATGGCCTCGACGGCGGTGGCGATGCTGGAGTAACCGGTGAGGATCACCACGCGCATTTCCGGGTCGAGCTCCAGCAGCTTGGGCAGCAGCACCAGGCCGGAGTCGCCATCCATTTTCAGGTCGAGCGCGGCGTAGTCCGGCAGGTCGGCCTGGGCGATGGTCAGGCCTTCTTCAGCCGAACCTGCGGTGCTCACGCGAAAGCCACGACGGCTCATGGCGCGCGCCATCACGCGGGTAAAGGTGGCGTCGTCATCTACCAGCAACAGGTGCGGCAGTTCTTCGCCTTCGACTTGGATCTCGTCACTCATCGATATCTCCTCGTGCGACACGGGGCAGGCGCAGCTCGGTGAGCGTGCCACCTTCCTCATGACTATAGAGCTTCACTGAGCCGCCCGCGCGGGTCACGCTGGCCTTGCTCAAAAACAGGCCGAGGCCGAAGCCTTTGCCCTTGGTGGTAAAGAAGGGTTTGCCGATTTGTTCGGCAATGGCCAGCGGCACGCCCGCGCCGTGGTCACGAATGCTGATGGTGACGTTTTCGGCGTCCCAGTCCAGCTGCACGCCCAAGCCTTCGGGGCAAGCGTCGGCGGCGTTGTTCAGCAGGTTGAGCAAGGCCTGGGTCAGGTCCGGCGGCGGCGCCATGCGCGGCACACTGCCCTGCCCTAATAGATGAAAACGGTAACTGGCTTCGGGGCGCATCAGGTGCCAGCGATTCAGGGCTTCGTCGAGCCACTGGGTCACGTCCTGCATCTCCACCGCCAGGCGGCGATTGGCTTCGGCGGCGCGCACCAGTTGCTGCAAGGTCTGCTTGCATTGCTTGACCTGTTCACGCAGCACGCCGAGATCTTCTTGCAACACCGGGTCGTGATGGTCCTGGGTCATTTCGTTAAGCAGCACGCTCATGGTCGCCAGTGGTGTGCCCAACTCGTGGGCGGCACCTGCGGCCTGGGTGGCGACGGCCAGCAATTGCTGGTCGCGCAGGCCTTCTTCGCGGCGAATGGCGCGCAGCTCTTCCTGACGGCGCAGTTCTTCGGCCATGCGTGCAGCGAAGAACGTGATCACTGCAGCAGACAGCGCGAAGCTCAGCCACATCCCGTAGATCTGCAGGTTTTCGCGGGCGATGGGAAAGGTTTGCAACGGATAGAACTGCGCCAGCAGCAAGGTATAGAGCGTCAGCGCAATACCCGACAGCACTACCGAATAGCGCCATGGCAAGGTCACGGCGGCGATGGTCAGTGGCACCAGGTAGTAAGAAACAAACGGGTTGGTGGAACCACCAGAGAAATAAAGCAACACACTGTGGATAAACAGATCGCAGGCCAACTGGAGTGCGTATTCCAGCTCGGTCACAGGCCACGTGGTACGCAGGCGGATGGCCGTGAACGCGCACAGCACAGTGGAAAACGCCAGGGTCACACCCAGTTGCAGCCACGGCAGCGGCAGCAGGTCGAACCAATAGGCAAGCCCGACGGAGCCGGCCTGTGCGGCCAGTACCAGGGTGCGGATGAACGTCAGGCGCCAGAGGTTCTGGCGTGTGGCGGAAGTCAGTTTTACGGCGGCGAGCATGAGCTCTCCCGGTGAGCGCTGCAGGCGGATCGGCACGAGTATAAACGAAGCAGACCCGCTGGCACGGCGCGTGTGGCTCTTTGACGCAGGCCGGCCAAACGACCGTTCGTCGGCGCCATCACAACTTGTAGCGAATGTGTAAACCCGAAGAACCCGATGCCACCGTCTACAGTCATACCCGATACGAACACCTTAAGGAGCTTCCATGTCTCGTTTCACTCGCAGTGCAGCTGTTATCACCCTGGGCGTCGCCACCCTTGCCAGCCTCCCCGCTTTGGCAGCCGAAGGGCTGAACTACAACCAGATTTCCCTGCGCGCCGAGGTCAGCCAGGAGGTTGCTCGCGACAAGATGATCGTCACGCTGTACACCGAATCGCAAAATGCCGACCCGGCCAAGCTTGCTGCCGAAATCACCAACACCATGAACAAGGCGTTGGGCCAGGCACGTGAAGTCAAAGCCGTAACCCTGCGCCAAGGCAGCCGCAACAGCTACCCGATCTACGACAGCAAGAACCAGAAGATCACCGGTTGGCGCGAACGCGCCGAACTGCGTCTGGAAAGCGCCGACTTCCCGGCACTGTCCAAACTCACTGGCGAGCTGTTGAACACCCTGAAAATGGAAAACATGGACTTCGCCATCGCCGACACCACGCGCAAGGCCAGCGAAGATGCGTTGCTCAAGGATGCGGTCGCCGCGTTCAAGGCCCGTGCCCAGCTCGCAACTGACGCGTTGGGTGGCAAGGGCTACAAGATCGTCAACCTGAACTTCAACACCAATGGTTACCCGATGCCTTACGCCCGCAATGGCGGGATGATGATGAAGGCGGCCATGGCGGATTCGGCGCCAACGCCAGAAGTAGAAGCCGGCACCAGCCAGGTCAACATGAGCGCTGATGGGGTGATTGAGGTCTTGCACTAAACCCTTTGCGATATTAGAAACGGCGCAGCCTGACAGGCTGCGCTTTTTTTTGACCGCGCTTATGTCGCCCAACAGCCCCACACCGACATCGCAAAATCACAACTCACATCGCCGCGCTCGAACGCCATACAGCAACATTTCATTAACGACGACCGTAAAATTTCAAGTGGAAAGCTTTCCCACTCAAACTGCCATGCAACAGTTGACAGTACCTTCATGTAAAACTTTTCTTCTGCACAGTCGGAATAAGTTTAAGCATCAACTTTACGTGCTCAACCAGGGTGTAAAGTGGAACTCGACGCGTCCAGCCCCCCACTGAGTGATCATCACTGCTGCCTTAACTTAACAAGCAACGTGTTTATTCGACGTTCTCTGTGCGATGCCTGCTATTGCACCGCAGCGTAAACTTGCGGCCGCCTGCTGCCCAGTGAGGATCGACAGTTAAGTTCACAACCCACTCAGTAAATCGAGCCGACCATGCAAACAATGGCACCCTCTTCGCTGCACGCTTGCGCTACACCAACTACTCCCTTGGATTCAAACTATCCAGAACAAGCACACATGGGCAATCGCGTCACTCGCGATCTATCCCCTCCGGATAGAAATTCAAGAGGTTTACCGAGGGGCCAGCCGTTTTATCGCGGTGGGTTTCATGGACACTCGCCCTTCGACGATCTTAAACCGGGTAATATCCAGGGAGTCATTTATGGGTGGAGCGTCACTCCCCCCCCGGCGAACGCCTCCCTGCAAGAACGGGAGGCACGTATGGGTGACTATGCGGATCGCGTAAGGTGGAAGTTAAAGCTTGTGGAACACGGTAGCGAAGGCGAAAGGAATATTAAATTCCAAGATGCCCGTCAATACATGGAACCCGCAGGTTACTTCAGTGGCGGTTTGCTGGCAGCCGGGTATGACCCGCATGAAACAATCACGGTGACGTTCACCGCTTACACCAAGGAGCTTAATGGTGCTTCTCACCTGACCAGCAAAGACGAGCGCACCTACTTTGCATGGGAGATTGCAGCCGGAGCCCTTAAGCACGATAGACCCGCGGGAGGCGGCGTGATTAATGCCCAAAGCATGCAAATCAGGCCAGAAGACCGAAATAAAATTAACGACTTGGAGTCGATGGGCGCCAAGCTTCAGCATCATTGGAAAAACGAGATAATCAAGCCCATGGCGGATCATTCGGGCGCACTGGCGAAGCGCTCAGGGTTGGCCGATGCCTATGTAGTGCGGGGCACCTTGCACAGTCTGCGCAACGACAAGGAAAGTTATAAGGCGCTCGGGGCTAAGGCACAAGAAGCCATCGACCGAACACTAGACAAAAACGGCAACGTGGTTATTCCAAATATCTACGGCTATCCGCTCGCCGGGTATGCGTTTATCCCTTACAAAAACTACCATGGCGATTATGATCACCGGCCCAATAGAGGCCTGATGATTGAGTTGAAGAACGGCAAGGTCAGTAAAATAGACGGCGATGATGAATTTGCCAGTTGGGCAAAAGAAAACCGTAATGAGTTGCTACGGAGTTTCAACTCCAAGGACAGGCAGGGCGGCCAAAATACTCATTGGCCCCCGGCGGGCGATGTACTCGAAAATTTGATTATCGGTAAAGGTGCCACCTACCCGGGGCGGGCCGGTAAAACCAGCGAAAAAGTTGTACCGGTGGAGGAGACTTTTAATTATACCCAGTCGCGAAATTCACACTATTATTTAAAGTTTGGAAGCCTTAACTCCGGTATTGCCCACGCCTATCAGGAGATGAACACCAAAAATGCAAAATCGGACGATCAGACGCAGGTGTTTGGTGCCTCGAAGCAATCGTGGAAGGCCGCGAAAGAGGCGTGGGGCAATACCTTCGGTTACGTCCCCGTTGTCGGCAATACGGGCAATATCGTGTTTGGCATTCATGACGCCGCCACGGGTATGACAGCCAGCGATCGCGTTGGCGGCACTGCTGCCGCGGTGATATCTGCCCTGCAACTCGCGCACGAAGTTGCACAAATTGGGACGGATGCAGGGTTGGGTGAAGCCCCCATCGGACCTACTACCGCGGGCAGCGAAGTTTACGGCTGGAAATACAATGAGCAGACCAAGAGTTTTAATTTTGAGCGAAACATAAAAGTGTCGAGCGAAAGCGATATACACCCCGCCACCCACGCCGCGCCAAACGAACCGAGTACGCCACCGGCCATTGAGACAGAAGGCGTGCCCCCGACAATCGAAGCGCAAAACAGTAAACGTTCGATTCTAAGGTCCATTGAAGACTTACCGACCGGCGAGGCTCTTTTTTCTACGCCTGAAAAAAACGTAATTCTGAGTGGAGAACTCAATGACCTAAACATCCTTGACAAAAAACTCTACACATTTACCGATTTCAACAAAAAAGGCAGTGCAGAACGACTCAACATACTCGTCCATGGGAGCGTCGACCCTGCTACTGGTATCGCGAAAGTTTCATATGCCGGAAAACTCCATACGCCCGAAGAGCTACTTCAGACACTTAAAGACGCAGGTATTCACCCGGAGACGTTTGACAATATACGGCTGCTGACATGTGACTCTGCAAGTGGTGGAGATGCCTCCTTCGCGGCTGAGTTTCAGAGGCTCATACAGCGCCCTGTCAAAGGCTATCGTGGCACGCTCACAGGCAACCTCGTGCCGGAAGAAATAAATGCCGCGATTGAAAAAGTAGAAAAAGAATATTTGAAAGCCCTAAAACAAACTCAGAACTCCCCGCTGACTGATGCCGATAGGGCATTGGCCAGAGACGAAGCTGAAAAATACGTCGCCAAAGAATTGGCGAAAACCATAAACTTCAAACCCGTAAAGAAAAATCCCTATTGGAATCCGTTTTCATGGTGGGCATTTACTTATAAGCCAATGACCTTCCCACAACCATAACAGCGAGAACCTGCCGAAGGGCATCATCTGACTGCATTAAGTGAACCAGAGTCTCTACCTGATAACCCTGAACGGCGGTAACCTCGGTGACCGTCGCTTCCGTTTGGGCAGCTTTTATATGCCCACCACTTCAGGGGTCTCCATGGAAAGAATCACCTTAAAACCGTTGCTCCTTGCCGCCGGCCTCCTGGCCTTGATGCCGACCGCTCAGGCGGCGACTACCCTGGTCTACTGCTCCGAAGCCAGCCCCGCCGGCTTCGACCCCAGCCAGTACACCAGCGGCACCGATTTCGATGCCTCAGCCGAAACCGTCTTTAACCGCCTGACCCAGTTCAAGCGCGGTGGCACCGAGGTAGAGCCTGGCCTTGCAACAAGCTGGGAGGTCTCCAAAGACGGCCTGACCTACACCTTCCACCTGCGCGATGGCGTCAAATTCCACACCACCGACTACTTCACCCCTACCCGTGACTTCAATGCGGATGATGTGCTGTTCACGTTCAATCGCTTGCTCGATGCCAACAGCCCGTTCCGCAAGGCTTACCCGTCAGAATCGCCTTACTTCACCGACATGGGTTTGAACACCACGATCAAAAACGTCGAGAAACTCGACAACCACACCGTGCAGTTCAACCTGAACAATGTCGATGCCTCGTTCGTACAGAACCTGGCCATGAGCTTCGCTTCGGTGCAATCAGCCGAATACGCCGCTCAATTGCTCAAAGAAGGCAAAGCCGAAGAGATCAACCAGAAGCCGGTGGGCACAGGCCCGTTTGTGTTCAAGCGCTACCAGAAAGATTCGCAGATTCGCTACGTGGCCAATAAGCAGTATTGGAAGCCCGAGGATGTGAAGCTCGACAATCTGGTATTCGCCATCACCCCGGACGCCGCCGCGCGCCTGCAGAAACTCAAGGCCGGTGAATGCCAGGTCAGCGGTTACCCGCGTCCGTCCGACATTGAAATAATGAAACAAGCCCCCAACCTGCGCGTGCTGCAACAGGCCGGTTTCAACTTGGGCTTCCTGGCCTACAACGTGACGCATCCGCCGCTGGACCAGCTCAAAGTGCGCCAGGCGCTGGACATGGCCATCGACAAGCCCGCGATCATCAAGGCCGTTTACCAGAGCGCCGGACAATTGGCGCAGAACGCACTGCCACCGGCGCAGTGGTCTTATGACCCCACTATCAAGGATGCGCCGTACGATCCGACCAAGGCCCGGGCGCTACTAAAAGAAGCAGGGGTTGCACCAGGTACCACCATCAATTTGTGGGCCATGACGGTACAGCGCGCTTCAAACCCCAACGCACGCATGTCGGCACAAATGATCCAGCAGGATTGGGCGAAGGTCGGTATCAAGGCCAACATAATCAGCTACGAATGGGGCGAATACATCAAGCGCGCCAAAAATGGCGAGCATGACGCCATGATTTATGGCTGGACCGGCGACAACGGCGACCCGGATAACTGGCTCGGCGTGCTCTACAGTTGTGCCGCCGTCAAGGGCAGTAACTACGCCAAATGGTGTAACCCGGCCTACGACAAGCTGGTGCAACAGGCCAAGGTCAGCAACGACCGCGAGCAACGCATCAAGTGGTATCAACAGGCGCAAAAAATACTTAAGGAACAAGTACCTATAACACCTATTGCGAACTCGACGGTTTTCCAGCCACTGCGTAAGGAAGTGCAAAACTTCAAGATCAGCCCGTTTGGGCTTACGCCGTTCTATGGTGTCAGTCTAGATAAGTAACATCATCGCCCCAACCGAGTGCGCCAGACGCCTCGGCTGGGCCTTTTTGGTGCGCACAATGCACCGAAAAAACCCTCTATATATATGCATTTATGTACAAACTTTCATAAATGCGACATTCCTGTACGTTCGTACCACAGTTTGCCTCTCGCAACGGTTCAGCATCTTGCAATGGGTATGGCCCCTGCATAAGTATCCGCAGGCCGACTCACGAGGTCGCCCTCACCACCAAAAATGACAACAAATCATGAGGCCAACATGCTTAAACACGCAGTCCTTCCGCTTTTAGTGAGTGCTGGCCTTATGGCCGCAGCTCCATTCGCCCAAGCGGCGACTAACCTGGTGTTCTGCTCCGAAGGGAGCCCGGCCGGTTTCGACCCAGGCCAGTACACCACCGGAACAGACTTCGATGCCTCGGCCGAAACCATGTTCAACCGTCTGACCCAGTTCGAACGCGGCGGCACTGCTGTGATTCCTGGGCTGGCCACCAGCTGGGACGTTTCCCCGGATGGCCTGACGTACACCTTCCACCTGCGTGATGGCGTGAAGTTCCACACCACCTCGTACTTCAAGCCGACCCGTACCTTCAATGCTGATGACGTGCTGTTCACGTTCAACCGCATGATCAATAAGGACGACCCGTTTCGCAAAGCCTACCCCACCGAGTTCCCGTACTTCACGGACATGGGGATGGACACCAACATCAAGAACATCGAGAAAGTCGATGACCACACCGTCAAGTTCACCCTTGGCACTGTGGACGCCGCTTTCATCCAGAACCTGGCGATGAGCTTCGCGTCGATCCAGTCGGCTGAATACGCCGCCCAACTGTTGAAAGAAGGCAAGGCACAGGACATCAACCAGAAGCCAATCGGCACTGGCCCGTTCGTGTTCAAGAGCTACCAGAAAGACTCCAACATCCGTTACACCGGCAACAAGGATTACTGGAAGCCTGAAGACGTGAAGATCGACAACCTGATCTTCGCCATCACCACTGACCCGTCGGTGCGTATCCAGAAGCTGAAGAAAAACGAATGCCAGGTGACCCTGTTCCCGCGTCCAGCCGACCTCAAGGCGCTGGGTGAAGACAAGGACCTGAAACTGCCGCACCAGGCCGGTTTCAACCTGGGCTACATCGCTTACAACGTTATGCCGGTGCTCAAGGGCCAGACCGCCGCCAACCCACTGTCTGACCTGCGTGTACGTGAAGCGCTGGACATGTCGGTGAACAAGCAGCAGATCATCGACTCCGTGTACCAGGGCGCAGGCCAACTGGCCGTCAACGCCATGCCGCCGACCCAGTGGTCCTACGACACCACCATCAAGGATGCCCCGCATGATGTGACCAAAGCCAAGGCTTTGCTCAAGGAAGCGGGCGTCAAGGAAGGCACCGAAATCACCCTGTGGGCCATGCCGGTTCAACGTCCGTACAACCCGAACGCCAAGCTGATGGCCGAGATGCTGCAGAACGACTGGAAACAGATCGGCCTGAAGGTCAACATTGTCAGCTACGAGTGGGGCGAGTACATCAAGCGTTCCAAAGGCGGCGAGAACCAGGCCATGATCATTGGCTGGAGCGGTGACAATGGTGACCCGGACAACTGGCTGAACGTGCTGTTCGGCTGCGACTCGCTGTCCGGTAACAACTTCTCCAAATGGTGCGACAAGAAATTCGACGGCATCGTCAAAGAAGCCAAAGCCACATCGGATGTCGCCAAACGCACCGAGCTGTACAAGCAGGCGCAACATATCCTCAAAGATGCAGTCCCGATGACACCTATCGCGCACTCGACGGTGTATCAACCCATGCGCAACACCGTGCAGGACTTCAAGATCAGCCCGTTTGGCTTGAACTCCTTCTACGGCGTTAGCGTAAGCGGCAAGTAAGGCTCAGTAGCGGCGACGTTTCATAACGTCGCCGTTATTGCATCCGCCCAGACCGTAGGAAACAGACCACATCCGCAACATTGCCGTCCTACAGCAATGAACTGCGACATGTGCATCCGTTGCCTACAAGGTCAATCCGTTTTGGCGCATTTACTGCAAGCTCCGCGACCCATACCGTCGTAGGACAGCAGAGGCTCCAACCTAGGAAAGGCACTTGCTGTATGTGGGATCAGTGATGTCTCCCAGGCCTGACGCCTGGGTGATTGTTCGCTGATGACAACAACAAACAAGGATCGGGATCGTCATGCGCCATACCACTGTTCTATCCGCAATTTTTGGCACCAGCCTGCTGGCTGTGGCCACGATGGGCCAAGCCGCCGAAAAGAAGAGCCTGGTGTTCTGCTCTGAAGGCAGCCCGGCCGGGTTCGACACCGCGCAGTACACCACCGCCACCGACAACGACGCGGCGGAGCCCTTGTACAACCGCCTGGTTGAATTCGAAAAAGGCGCGACTGACGTGGTGCCTGGGCTGGCAACCAAGTGGGATATTTCCGAAGACGGCCTGACTTACACCTTTCACCTGCGTGAAGGGGTGAAGTTCCACAGCAACAAGGAATTCAAGCCGACGCGCGACTTCAACGCCGACGACGTGCTGTTCACCTTCAACCGCATGCTCGACCCTGAATACCCGTTTCGCAAGGCCTACCCCACCGAGTTTCCATACTTCAACGGGATGAGCCTGAACAAGAACATCGCCAAGGTCGAGAAGACCGGCCCTTACACCGTGGTGATGACCCTGAACACGGTTGATGCCGCGTTTGTGCAAAACATCGCCATGAGCTTTGCCTCGATCCTGTCGGCCGAGTACGCCGAACAGTTGCTTAAACAAGGTAAACCCAGCGACATCAACCAGAAGCCGATCGGCACAGGCCCGTTCGTATTCCAGCGCTACCAGAAAGACTCGCAGATCCGTTATGTGGGCAACAAGCAGTACTGGGACCCGAGCCGCGTCAAGCTGGACCAACTGATTTTCGCCATCAACACCGACGCCTCGGTGCGGGTGCAGAAGCTCAAGGCTGGCGAGTGCCAGGTGACCCTGCACCCGCGCCCCGCTGACGTCGACGCGCTCAAGGCCGACCCGAACCTGCAACTGTTGACCAAGCCAGGTTTCAACCTCGGCTACATCGCCTACAACGTGCGCCACAAACCTTTCGACCAGCTCGAAGTGCGCCAGGCGCTGGACATGGCGGTGAACAAGCAAAGCATCCTCAATGCCGTGTACCAGGGCGCGGGCCAACTGGCGGTCAACGCCATGCCGCCGACCCAGTGGTCCTACGACGACAGCATCAAGGACGCCGCCTACAACCCGGAAAAAGCCAAGCAACTGCTCAAGGCCGCCGGCGTTAAAGAAGGCACCGAGATCACCCTGTGGGCCATGCCGGTGCAGCGCCCGTACAACCCCAACGCCAAGCTGATGGCCGAAATGCTGCAAAGCGATTGGGCCAAGATCGGCCTCAAGGTCAAGATCGTCAGCTACGAATGGGGCGAGTACATCAAGCGCACCAAAAACGGCGAGCACGATATCAGCCTGATCGGCTGGACCGGCGACAACGGTGACCCGGACAACTGGCTGGGCACCCTCTACAGCTGCGACGCCATCGGCGGGAACAACTACTCCATGTGGTGTGACCCGGCGTACGACAAGCTGATCAAGCAAGCCAAGGTCGTGACCGACCGCGAACAAAGGACTGTTCTGTACAAACAGGCGCAGCAATTGCTTAAACAGCAAGTGCCAATCACGCCAGTCGCCCACTCGACGGTCAACCAGCCGTTAAGCGCCAAAGTCGAAGGTTTCAAAGTCAGCCCCTTCGGCCGCAACGTGTTCTCGGGCGTCAGTTTCAACCCATAAGAAAATAACCGGATGGTGCGGAGCCAAATCGGCTCCGTAGCAAACGTGCAGCCTTTTGTTGGGATTTATCCTACGGCAAACGTTTGCAATAGCTTGAACGAGTTACACACCCAATAGCCGGTTCACCTAAAAAGACCGGCATTAAAAAGAGAACCAAAGGAGCTCCACCCATGAAACTGAGCAGCAAAGCGCTTCTGGCCCTGGCCATCAGCAGCATCACGGCAACCGCCTTCGCTGAAACCCAGAGCCAGGACTTCGTTCCAACCACATTGGCCGGCACCAGTGCCCAAAGCGAGGCCAAAGGCTTTGTCGACGGCGCAAGCCTGGGCGGTACCACCCGTAACTGGTTCTCCAACGAACAGAAGTTCCGTGGCGGCAAGTTCACCTACCAGAAGCACGGCGAAGCGCGCACTGACGCTTACCGTACCAACTGGGTACAGGGCACCATCCTCAACCTGAGCTCGGGCTTTACCCAAGGCACCGTGGGCGTCGCTACCGAAGTCGCGGCCTACAACGCTCTGGTTCTGGACCGCAGCAAGCGCGACATCAAGGGTGGTTCCAACCGTACCCTGGCCGACTCCAACGGTGATGCAGTCGACCAGTGGAGCAAACTGGGCCTGGCCAACGTGAAGTTCCGTGTGTCGAACACCACCTTGACCGCCGGTCGCCAGAACTTCAGCAGCGGCATCGTCGACACCATCGGCAACCGTGCGCTGCCATCGAGCTTCGAAGGTTTCGCCCTGAACAGCGAAGAATTCAGCAACCTGTCGTTCCAGGGCGCTTACTTCGACCGCGTGTCGCCACGTACCGAACAGAGCCTGTCGAAATTCCGCAGTGAATACGGCAATGGCCAGGAAGCGGATCACGTCTACACCGCCGGCGTGAACTACCAGCCGTTCAAGAGCCTGAAAACCAGCTTCTTTGGCGCTCAAGTCAAAGACTTCTGGAACCAGTACTACTTCGGCGCCACCCACGAACTGGGTGATGCTCAGACCCTGGCCCTGACCACCGGCCTGAACTACTACAAGACCGTCGACGAAGGCAAAAAGTTGATGGGCAAGATCGACAACGACACCTACTCGCTGTCGCTGGGCCTGACTCACCAGGCTCACAGCCTGACCTTCTCGTACCAGGAAGTTAACGGTAACGAGTACTTCGACTACCTGCACGAAACCAACGGCATCTACCTGGCCAACTCCCTGACGTCCGACTTTAACGGCCCGAACGAGAAATCGTTCCAGGTCGCTTACGGCCTCAACATGGCCGAATACGGCGTGCCTGGCCTGAAGTTCAACATCTACTCGGCTCGCGGCTGGGGCATCGACGGCACTCACTACACCGGCGACGGCGGCGTGAAAGGCTTCGCTTACAACGGCATCCAGAATCAGGATGGCGAGAAACACCAGGAATACGGCATCGGTACTTCCTACGCCCTGCAGAGCGGCCCACTCAAGGCCACCACCATCCGTGGTACCTACGTGACTCACCGTGCCAGCGCCAACCAGGCTGACGGCAACATCCGTGAGTTCCGCCTGGTCACCACCATCCCGTTCAACATTCTTTAATTAGCGCCAGGTAGACGGCGGGCTCATCACGAGCCCGCCGTCTACGCTTGTCTGGTTTAATCGATTGCAGAGGGCTCTGAATGAAAATGCTCCCGCTACAAGCTGCCATTGCCGCTGCGCTGTTGAGCGTTGCGATCGGCGTTTCAGCCAAACCGCTGGTGGTCTGCACCGAAGCCAGCCCGGAAGGTTTTGACCCGGTTCTGTACACCACCGCAGTAACCGCCGACGCCGCCGCTGAAACCATGTTCAACCGCCTGGTGGACTTCAAGCCCGGCACCACCGAAGTTGTACCGGCACTGGCCAAGGCCCTGCCCGAGATCAGCGCTGATGGCCTGACCTACACCTTCCACCTGCGTGACGATGTAAAGTTCCACACCACCGACTACTTCAAACCCACGCGCAACATGAACGCCGACGACGTGCTTTGGAGCTTTCAGCGCCAGCTGGACCCGAATCACCCTTGGCACAACAAGTCTCTCGTGGGCTACCCGTATTTCGAAAGCATGGGCTTCAAGGAACTGCTCAAGAGCGTAGAGAAGACCGACGATCACACCGTCGTCTTTACCCTGACCCGTCCTGAAGCACCGTTTTTGGCCGACCTGGCCATGGCGTTTTCCTCGATTCACTCCGCCGAATACGCCGACCAGTTACTCAAGTCCGGCAGGACCGATGACCTGAACGCCAAGCCCATCGGCACCGGCCCGTTCATCTTCACCCGTTACGCCAAAGACGCCCAGGTGCGTTTCAAGGCCAACCCGGACTACTTCCGTGGCAAACCGCCAGCTGACCCGCTGATCCTAGCGATCACCACCGACAACAATGTGCGCCTGCAGAAGCTCAAGGCCAACGAGTGCCAGATCGCGCTGTATCCGAAACCGGATGACGTGCCGAGCATGAAGGCTGACCCGAACCTGAAGGTTGCGGAGCTGGCGGCGATGACCACCGCCTACACTGCGCTGAACACCACTCACAAGTACATGAGCGACGCGCGGGTGCGTCACGCGATCAACATCGCGTTCGACAAAAAAGGCTACAACGAATCCCTGTACGGCAAAGGCAATGCCATTGATGCCACCGGCCCGTACCCGCCAACGCTGCTGGGTTTCAGCGACAAGCTGAAAAACCCAACCCGTGACCTCGACAAGGCCCGCGCCCTGCTCAAGGAAGCCGGCGTACCGGAAGGCACCGAGTTCACTCTGTTCACCCGTAATGGCGGCGGCCCGACCAACCCCAACCCGATGCTCGGCGCCCAGCGCATGCAGGCGGATCTGGCGCAGATCGGCCTGAAAGTGAACATCAAAGTGATGGAATGGGGCGAGATGCTCAAGCGTGCCAAAAACGGCGAGCACGACATGGTTTCCGCCGGTTGGGCAGGGGATAACGGGGACCCGGATAACTTCCTCACGCCAAACCTGAGTTGCGATGCAGCGAAAAACGGCGAAAACTACGCCCGCTGGTGTAACAAAGAGTTTCAAGACTTGATCGACAAAGCGCGCGCCATCGAGGAACCCTCGAAACGGGCCACACTCTACGAACAAGCCATGGATGTCTTCGAAAAAGACCAACCATGGATTCCCATGGCTTACCCGAAAATGTTCACCGCCATGCGCAAAAACGTCGAAGGCTTTACCCAAAGCCCTCTGACCACAAATAACTTCGCCACCACCCAGGTGAAGTAAATAAGAGAAGACGCTCGGCACCGTCGACATTGACGGTGCCGAACCTGCCTAACCGGCTGATTGAGGTACACAACAAGATGTTTAGTTTTATTGCCCGCCGATTGGGGTTATTGATCCCCACGTTTTTCGGCATCACGTTGCTGACGTTTGCGTTGATTCGCATGATTCCCGGCGACCCCGTAGAAGTCATGATGGGCGAACGCCGTGTCGACCCCGAGATGCACGCACAGGCAATGGAACGCCTTGGCCTGAACAAGCCGCTCTATGCGCAATACTTTGACTATGTAGGCAAGCTCGCCCACGGCGACCTCGGCGAATCGCTGCGCACACGCACCAGCGTGTGGACCGAATTCACCGCCCTCTTCCCTGCGACCCTGGAACTGTCCATGGCCGCCCTGTTGTTCGCCGGTATCCTGGGCCTGTTGGCCGGGGTGATCGCGGCCCTTAAACGAGGATCCCTGTTCGACCATGGGGTGATGGGCATCTCCCTCGCGGGATATTCGATGCCGATCTTCTGGTGGGGCCTGATCCTGATCATGTTCTTCTCGGTGAGCCTGGGCTGGACCCCGGTTTCCGGGCGTATCGACCTGCTCTACGACATCGAGCCGCGCACTGGCTTCATGCTGATCGACACCTTGCTGGCTGACGAGCCGGACGCGTTCTGGGATGCCCTGCACCACCTGATCCTGCCGGCCATCGTGCTCGGCACCATCCCGCTGGCGGTGATTGCGCGCATGACCCGTTCGTCGATGCTCGAAGTACTGCGTGAAGACTACATCCGCACCGCCAAGGCCAAAGGCCTGTCGCCGGCGCGCGTGGTATTCGTGCACGGCCTGCGTAACGCGCTGATCCCGGTACTGACCGTGGTCGGCCTGCAAGTCGGCACCCTGCTGGCCGGTGCGGTCCTGACCGAAACCATCTTCTCGTGGCCCGGCATCGGCAAATGGCTGATCGAAGCCATTGGCGCGCGGGACTACCCGGTGGTGCAAAACGGCATCTTGCTGATCGCCTGCCTGGTGATCATGGTGAACTTCGTGGTGGATATCCTCTACGGCTTCGCCAACCCACGCATCCGTCACCAGCGCTGAGATCATGACCATGAGCACACCTACTCAAGCGGTAGCAGTCGATCAAAGCCTGCTGTACCCGTCCCCGTACAAAGAATTCTGGCAAGCCTTTTCCAAAAACAAAGGCGCGGTTGCCGGCCTGCTGTTTATGTTGCTGATCGTGTTCTGCGCGATTTTCGCCCCGTGGGTTGCGCCACATAACCCCAGCGAGCAATACCGCGACTTCCTGCTCACCCCACCGGCCTGGCTGGAAGGTGGGCAAATACAGTTCCTGTTGGGTACTGACGAGCTGGGCCGTGACCTGCTCTCGCGCCTGATCCAGGGTTCGCGCCTGTCGTTGCTGATCGGCTTGTCGTCGGTGGTGATGTCGCTGATCCCGGGCATCCTGCTGGGCCTGTTCGCCGGTTTCTTCCCACGCGTGCTTGGCCCGACCATCATGCGCTTGATGGACATCATGCTGGCCCTGCCATCGCTGCTGCTGGCTGTTGCCATCGTCGCAATCCTCGGCCCTGGCCTGATCAACACCGTCATCGCCATCGCTATCGTGTCGCTGCCGTCTTATGTCCGTCTGACCCGCGCTGCGGTAATGGGCGAACTGAACCGCGACTACGTGACTGCCGCCCGCCTCGCCGGCGCCGGCCTGCCACGCCTGATGTTCATCACCGTGCTGCCCAACTGCATGGCGCCGCTGATCGTACAGGCCACCTTGAGCTTCTCCTCGGCGATCCTCGATGCTGCGGCCCTGGGCTTCCTTGGCCTTGGCGTACAACCGCCAACCCCTGAGTGGGGCACCATGCTGGCTTCGGCCCGTGACTACATCGAACGCGCCTGGTGGGTGGTGAGCTTGCCTGGTTTGACCATTTTGCTCAGCGTGCTGGCAATCAACTTGATGGGTGACGGCCTGCGCGATGCGCTGGACCCGAAACTCAAGAACGCCGCCTGAGGAGATTCCCATGTCACTGTTAGAAATCAAGAATCTCAACGTGCGCTTCGGCGACAAGACCGCCGTGCCGGTGGTCGATGGCCTCGACATTTCCGTCGACAAAGGCGAAGTACTGGCGATCGTTGGCGAGTCGGGCTCGGGTAAATCCGTGACCATGATGGCGCTGATGGGCCTGATCGAGCACCCCGGTATCGTTACTGCCGACGCGCTGAACTTTGACGGCAAGGACATGCTCAAGCTGAGCAACCGCCAGCGTCGCCAGATCGTCGGCAAAGACCTGGCGATGGTGTTCCAGGACCCGATGACCGCGCTGAACCCCAGCTACACCGTGGGTTTCCAGATCGAAGAAGTGCTGCGCCTGCACCTGAAAATGTCCGGCAAGCAAGCCCGCAAACGCGCTATCGAACTGCTCGAAAAGGTAGAAATCCCAGGCGCCGCCAGCCGTATGGATGCTTACCCGCACCAACTGTCCGGCGGTATGAGCCAGCGCGTGGCAATCGCCATGGCGATTGCCGGCGAGCCGAAGCTGCTGATCGCCGATGAGCCGACCACGGCATTGGACGTGACCATCCAGGCGCAGATCATGGAACTGCTGCTGGCCCTGCAAAAAGAGCAGAACATGGGCCTGGTGCTGATCACTCACGACCTCGCGGTCGTGGCTGAAACCGCCCAGCGCGTGTGCGTGATGTACGCCGGCCAGGCCGTGGAAGTCGGCCAGGTGCCGCAACTGTTCGACATTCCGGCGCACCCGTACAGCGAGGCACTGCTCAAGGCCATTCCCGAGCACAGCCTGGGCGCCACGCGCCTGGCCACGCTGCCGGGTATCGTGCCTGGTCGTTATGACCGCCCGCAGGGTTGCCTGCTGTCGCCACGTTGCCCGTACGTGCAGGAATCCTGCCGTGCCCAGCGCCCCGGCCTTGATCCGAAAAGCAACAGCCTCGCGCGCTGCTTCTACCCCTTGAACCAGGAGGTGGCGTAATGGCCGTCGTTCTTACCGCCCGCGACCTCACCCGTCACTACGAAGTGTCCCGTGGCCTGTTCAAGGGCCATGCACTGGTGCGCGCGCTTAATGGTGTGTCGTTTGAACTGGAAGCCGGCAAGACCCTCGCCGTGGTAGGCGAGTCGGGTTGCGGCAAATCCACCCTGGCCCGTGCGCTCACGCTGATTGAAGAGCCGTCGTCCGGCTCCTTGAAAATCGCCGGCCAGGAAGTCGCCGGCGCCGACAAGGCCCAGCGCAAGCAATTGCGCAAAGACGTGCAGATGGTGTTCCAGAGCCCGTACGCCTCGTTGAACCCGCGCCAGAAGGTCGGTGACCAGCTCGGCGAGCCGCTGCTGATCAATACCAACCTGTCCGCCGCCGAACGCCGCGAGAAAGTGCAGGCCATGATGAAGCAAGTGGGCCTGCGCCCTGAGCATTATCAGCGCTACCCGCACATGTTCTCCGGTGGCCAGCGCCAGCGCATCGCCCTGGCTCGCGCCATGATGTTGCAGCCTAAAGTGCTGGTGGCGGATGAGCCGACCTCGGCGCTGGACGTGTCGATCCAGGCCCAGGTACTCAACCTGTTCATGGACCTGCAGCAGGAATTCAACACCGCCTACGTGTTCATCTCCCACAACCTGGCGGTGGTGCAACACGTCGCCGACGACGTGATGGTGATGTACCTCGGCCGCCCCGTGGAAGTCGGCCCCAAGGAAGACATCTACGCGCGCCCGCTGCACCCCTACACCCAGGCGCTGCTGTCGGCCACCCCGACCATCCACCCGGACCCGAACAAGCCGAAGATCAAGATCGTCGGCGAACTGCCCAACCCGCTGAACCCGCCGCCTGGCTGCGCGTTCCACAAGCGTTGCCCGTATGCCACGGCGCGGTGCAGCAGTGAGGAGCCGCAGTTGCGAGCGTTGGATAACCGTCAGGTGGCTTGCCACTATGCGGAGCAGTTTGTGGCTTAAGCCTTGTAGGGCGAGACAGTGGATCGTTCCCACGCTCTGCGTGGGAACGCCGCCCAGGACGCTCTGCGTCCCGTCGCTCGATTAAGGCGTGACGCAGAGCGTCACAGGATGCATTCCCACGCGGAGCGTGGGAACGATCGACTTAGAGGAGTTCTACCGCCCCACCCGTCGGATTGCGCATCAGTCCGGCAGGCGGGGCTTTTTTTCATCTCGACTCAGGTATCGCTGTCACCTTCAGAGTTGTCATCGTCATCTGGCGGCGCTTGCTGGTCATCATCATCCTTTGAGCCGCCCTGGTCTTCATCACCGGCCTCAGACTCGCTCTTGGCCAACTGCAAACCACCCACCTGCGCCGTCTTCGCCGCCACATAGCCTGGGGCCTGGCTCTGCACAGCCGTACTGGCCCACGCCGAAGAAGCGCCCAGCGATAACATCACCAACACTTTCAGCAACAGCACCAAACGTTGAAAGATAGTCATGGTCGATTTCCGTCCAGTCAGTGAAACACGTGCGCCAGCGTTCGACCGGCGCTGTGAATGAAGCTAGTTCCGTTCTCGGGTTTATGCCAATCAGGACTCACGTATCCTGTCCTCACCGTCATTGTAGGGGTTTTCTTGATATTCCTTGGGCGCGGGCTGAGCCTGGGGCTGCCAGCAGCATCAGCTGGACGGCACGTTGAGTTATACGCAAGGTCGCCTCCGGATCCGTCGGTGAGTGGGTGAAGTATTTGAAAACGCTAGACCGGATGCGGGATTCGCGCCAATGGCCCGGACAGATGAAGATCAAAATGTGGGAGCTGGCTTGCCTGCGATAGCGGTGGGCCAGCCACTGATAGGGTTACTGACAGACCGCCATCGCAGGCAAGCCAGCTCCCACAATGGACCAGCGTCGCGCACACAAAAAAGGGCGAAGCCATGACAGCTTCGCCCTTTGGTGTACCGCACAGACCTTAGTGGTGTTCGCGCGTCGCCCGGAATTTCACATCCGGCCAGCGCTCTTCCATCAGCGCCAGGTTGACCCGCGTCGGTGCCAGGTAGGTCAGGTGACCACCGCCGTCGATCGCCAGGTTTTCTACGGCCTTGTTGGAGAACTCTTCCAGCTTCTTCTTATCGCTGCAATCGATCCAGCGCGCGGAGTACACGGTGATTGGCTCGTAGGAGCACTCGACCTTGTATTCCTCTTTCAAGCGGCTGGCGACCACATCGAACTGCAGCACACCGACGGCGCCGAGGATGATGTCGTTGCTGCGCTCAGGGAAGAACACCTGGGTGGCGCCCTCTTCCGCCAGCTGCTGCAAACCTTGGCGCAGTTGCTTGGATTTGAGCGGGTCACGCAGGCGTACGCGGCGGAACAGTTCCGGGGCGAAGTGCGGGATGCCGGTGAAGCCCAGGGCTTCGCCTTCGGTGAAGGTGTCGCCGATCTGGATGGTGCCGTGGTTGTGCAAACCGATGATGTCGCCGGCAAACGCCTCTTCCAGCTGCTCACGCTCGGAGGAGAAGAACGTCAGGGCGTCGCCGATGCGCACGTCCTTGCCGGTGCGCACGTGGCGCATCTTCATGCCTTTTTCGTATTTACCGGAGCAGATGCGCATGAAGGCGATACGGTCGCGGTGTTTGGGGTCCATGTTCGCCTGGATCTTGAACACGAAGCCGGTGAATTTCTCTTCGACCGGTTCCACGGTGCGCTCGTTGGCAACCCGGGCCAGGGGTTTCGGCGCCCAGTCCACCACGGCGTCGAGCACGTGGTCGACACCGAAGTTGCCCAGTGCAGTACCGAAGAACACCGGCGTCAGCTGGCCGTCGAGGAATTCCTGCTGGTTGAACTCGTGGCAGGCGCCCTGCACCAGTTCCAGCTGGTCGACAAAACGGTCGTACTCGTCACCCAGGTGGGCGCGGGCTTCGTCCGAGTCGAGCTTCTCGATGATCTTGGTTTCGGTGCGTTCGTGACCGTGGCCAGCGGTGTAGACAATGATGTAGTCGTCGGCCAGGTGGTACACACCCTTGAAGTCGCGGTAGCAGCCGATCGGCCAGGTGATCGGCGCGGCCTTTATCTTCAGGACGGCTTCGATTTCATCCAGCAACTCGATTGGGTCGCGGATATCGCGGTCGAGTTTGTTGATGAAGCTGACGATGGGCGTGTCACGCAGACGGCACACGTCCATCAGCGCGATGGTCCGTGGCTCAACGCCTTTACCGCCGTCGAGGACCATCAAGGCCGAGTCCACCGCGGTGAGGGTGCGGTAGGTGTCTTCGGAGAAGTCTTCGTGGCCGGGGGTGTCGAGCAGGTTGACCATGTGGTCGCGATACGGGAACTGCATGACCGACGTGGTAATGGAAATACCCCGTTGTTTTTCCATTTCCATCCAGTCGGATGTCGCATGGCGGTCGGATTTGCGGGATTTCACCGTGCCGGCCACAGCGATTGCCTTGCCCATCAGCAACAGCTTCTCGGTGATGGTGGTTTTACCTGCATCGGGGTGGGAAATAATGGCGAAAGTGCGGCGTTTCGCGACTTCGGCGGCCTGGTGGGTCATGGGAAATCGCCTGGCAGGTGAGTCAAAAAAGGGCGGCGAGTATAGCGCAAACCCCAGGCGCCGGACCACCGTTCACCCGATTGGGGGTGGCTAAATGCTGCCAAGTATGGAACCTTTTAAAAGGTAGAGACGTCCACTCCCCTGCTACCGCACTCGGAACAGGGGCTGAAAAATCAGCAAGTTAGCCTGACGAGGCTGCGCTCATGGCTCGATCGCATACCGCGTTGCCGGTATCGGCGAGCTGCTTTTCGCGAACACATTCGAAGGCAGCCAGCAATGGCATTGCCGCCGGAGAATGTGTTCGCCGACAAAAGAAAAAAAGGAGTCCGCCTGTGGCTATTCGCTATGGCAAAGGGCTGATAGGAGGTGCGGTTGTCGTCGCACTCCTGGCCCTGCTGGTCCACTGGATCGGCATCAACACGATCGAACTGTACCGCGACGATTTGTTGTTTTACCTGCAAGCACACCTGATCCTCGTTCTAGTCTCCATGCTGGCCGCCCTCGTTGTGGGCATCCCCGCCGGTATCCTGCTCAGCCGACCGAACATGGTCGGGCGCGCAGAACGCTTCATGCAGATCTTCAACATCGGCAACACCGTCCCTCCCCTGGCCGTATTGGCCATCGCCCTCGGCGTCCTCGGCATCGGCAGTGGCCCGGCCATCTTCGCGTTGTTCCTCGCCTCGTTGCTGCCCATCGTGCGCAACACCTACGAAGGCCTCAAAAACGTTCAAGGCTCACTCAAAGAAGCCGCCACCGGCATCGGCATGACGCCGCGCCAGGTGCTGTTTCGCGTGGAACTGCCCAACGCCGTGCCGATCATCATCGGCGGTGTGCGCGTGGCCCTGGCGATCAACGTCGGCACCGCCCCGCTGGCGTTCCTGATTGGCGCCAACAGCCTGGGCAGCCTGATTTTCCCCGGCATCGCCCTGAACAATCAGCCGCAACTGCTGCTCGGCGCCGCGTGCACCGCGCTGCTGGCATTGCTGCTCGACGGTCTGGTGACCATGGCCAGCCGCCTCTGGCTGGAACGCGGAGTGCGTGCGTCTTAAGGCTTGGCAAAGGAAATCACATGAAAAAACTGACTTTGATATTGAGCTGCGTCCTGCTGTTTGCAGGCATTGCGCAAGCCGCCGAAAAACCGGTGATTCGCATCGGCGCCCGGGTGTTCACCGAACAGACCCTGCTCGCCGAAATCACTTCCCAGTACCTGCGCACTAAGGGCTACGACACCCGTGTGACCGGCGGCCTGGGCAGTAACCTGGCGCGCAGTGCCCAGGAAAGCGGGCAGCTTGATTTAATTTGGGAGTACACCGGCGTGTCGCTGGTGGCTTACAACCATATCGACGAGAAGCTCGACAGCGAACAGTCTTACGCTCGGGTGAAAGAACTCGACGCGAAAAAAGGCCTGGTCTGGCTGTCGCCGTCGAAATTCAGCAACACCTACGCCCTGGCATTGCCGGAGAACGTGGCTAAGGAGTTCCCGCAGGTCAATAGCATCAGCGACCTGACCCAAGCCCTGGCGGAAAAAACCAAGGAAAACCGCCTGGTAGCCCTGGACACCGAGTTCGCCAACCGTTCCGACGGCATGGCCGGCATGGTCAAGCTGTATGACATGAACCTCACGCGTAAAAACACTCGGCAGATGGACGCCGGCCTGGTCTACACCGCGCTGCGTAATGGCCAGGTGTTTGCCGGGTTGGTCTACACCACCGACGGTCGCCTGAACGCCTTCAAATTGAAGCTGCTGGAAGACGACAAGCACTACTTCCCGGACTACACCGCAGCGCCCGTGGTGCGTCAGGTTTATCTCGACGCCCACCCGCAATTGGCCGCCGACCTGAAGCCGCTGGCTGCGCTGTTTGACGACGCCACCATGCGCCAGTTGAACGCACGGGTCGACGTCGACCATGAAAGCCCATCCGCCGTGGCCGCAGATTTTCTGCGCCAACATCCCATCAGCCAATAAGAGGAGAAGACATGGAATTCCTGAACGCCTTTTCCCATCTTGATTGGGCACTTGTCCTGCAACTGACCTGGCAGCACATCACCCTGGTCGGCATTGCGGTCATTCTCGCGATTGTCGTCGGCGTGCCCCTCGGCGTGCTGATGACCCGCTTCCCGACCCTGGCCGGCCCGCTGCAAGCCAGCGCCACGGTGCTGCTGACCGTGCCGTCCATCGCGCTGTTCGGCCTGCTGCTGCCGTTCTACTCCAAGTTCGGCCAGGGCCTGGGGCCGATGCCGGCGATTACCGCGGTGTTCCTCTACTCACTGCTGCCGATCATGCGTAACACCTACCTCGCCCTCACGGGCGTGGAGCCGGGTATTCGCGAAGCCGCCAAAGGCATCGGCATGACCTTCGGCCAGCGCCTGCGCATGGTCGAACTGCCGATTGCCGTGCCGGTGATCCTCGCCGGTGTGCGCACCGCCGTGGTGATGAACATTGGTGTAATGACCATCGCCGCCACCATCGGCGCCGGTGGCCTGGGTGTACTTATTCTGGCTTCCATCAGCCGCAGCGACATGTCGATGCTGATCGTGGGCGCCGTGCTGGTCAGTCTCCTGGCCATCTTCGCCGACCTGCTTCTGCAATGGCTGCAACGCTCGCTGACTCCAAAAGGACTGCTCAAATGATCGAACTTCAAAACCTGACCAAGACTTTTCAAAGCAACGGCAAGACTGTCTCCGCCGTGAACGACGTAAGCCTGACCGTCAACGAAGGCGAAATTTGCGTATTCCTCGGCCCGTCGGGCTGCGGCAAGAGCACCACGCTGAAAATGATCAACCGCTTGATCAAGCCCACCTCGGGCAAGATTCTGATCAACGGCGAGGACACCACCGACCTCGACGAAGTGACCCTGCGTCGCAACATCGGCTATGTCATCCAGCAGATCGGCCTGTTCCCGAACATGACCATCGAGGAAAACATCGTGGTCGTGCCCAAGCTGCTCGGCTGGGACAAACAGAAATGCCATGACCGCGCCCGCGAGTTGATGAGCATGATCAAGCTCGAACCCAAACAGTACCTGCATCGCTACCCGCGTGAACTGTCGGGTGGCCAGCAACAGCGCATTGGCGTGATCCGCGCGTTGGCGGCCGATGCACCGTTGCTGCTGATGGACGAACCGTTCGGTGCGGTCGACCCGATCAACCGCGAGATGATCCAGAACGAGTTTTTCGAGATGCAACGGGCGCTGAACAAGACCGTGATCATGGTCAGCCACGACATTGATGAAGCCATCAAGCTGGGCGACAAGATTGCGATCTTCCGCGCCGGCAAGCTGCTGCAGATCGACCATCCGGACACCTTGCTAGCGCACCCGGCTGACGAGTTCGTGAGTAACTTTGTCGGTCAGGACAGCACCCTCAAGCGCCTGCTCTTGGTGAAAGCCGAAGATGCAGCCGACAACGCCCCGTCGGTGAGCCCGGAAACTCCGGTGGCGGATGCGCTGGAGCTGATGGATGAAACTGACCGCCGTTATGTGGTGGTCACCTGCGCCGAGAACAAGGCACTGGGGTATGTACGACGTCGCGACCTGCACCGTCAGACCGGTACCTGCGGGCAGTACCTGCGCGAGTTCAACGCCACGGCGGCGTACGACGAGCATTTGCGCATCCTGTTGTCGCGTATGTATGAGTTCAACCGTTCGTGGTTGCCGGTGATGGACGCCGAGCGGGTGTTCCTCGGTGAAGTGACGCAAGAGTCGATTGCCGAGTACCTGAGTTCCGGTAAGTCGCGCGGGGGCAAGACCAGTATCGTGTCGCCTGCCGAGACAGCACTGGCCTGATTAACTTCTGTGGCGAGGGAGCTTGCTCCCGTTGGGCTGCGCAGCAGCCCCAGAACAGACGACTCAATAGTTTCAGGTAACCGGGGTTGACTGATTTTGGGGCCGCTTCGCGCCCCAGCGGGAGCAAGCTCCCTCGCCACAAAGCGCTCCAAATTCCCCTCAAATAACACTCCCGGGGGAACATCAATCCGTCACACCTGTCGGTTACATAAGTAGCTGCACCGGGTCCCGCGACGAACGCGTGCAAAAACGCGACATTTTTAGTTGATCTATGGCCCCTCACGTCCTAAAGTTCGCGCCGAACGTCCATGCTGGAAACGATCCATCCGGCTCAAGTACTGACGACGAGACAGCAAGGCCAAGGGACGCGGTTATCCCATGGCCTTTTTGCTTTCGGCGACATGCCTTGGGAAGTAGGCGAACCAAAGTGGGGATACGGAGGACGTTCAGTTGCACCCATTGATTACTACAGTTTGCCCTTAGGAGTTCCCAGCATGTCGATCAACGTCGAAGATTATTTCGCGCGCGCCACTTTTGACAAAATGAAGGCGTTCGCCGACAAGCAAGAAACCCCGTTCGTGGTGATCGACACCGCGATGATCAGCCAGGCCTACGATGACCTGCGCGCCGGTTTCGAATTCGCCAAAGTCTATTACGCGGTCAAGGCCAACCCGGCCGTCGAGATCATCGACCTGTTGAAAGACAAGGGTTCGAGCTTCGACATCGCCTCGATCTACGAGCTGGATAAAGTGATGGACCGTGGCGTCAGCCCGGACCGTATCAGCTACGGCAACACCATCAAGAAATCCAAAGACATCCGCTACTTCTTTGATAAAGGCGTGCGCCTGTTCTCCACCGACTCCGAAGCCGACCTGCGCAACATCGCCAAGGCCGCGCCAGGTTCCAAAGTGTATGTGCGTATCCTCACCGAAGGCTCGACCACGGCTGACTGGCCTTTGTCGCGCAAATTCGGCTGCCAGACCGACATGGCCATGGACCTGCTGATCCTCGCCCGCGACCTGGGCCTGGTGCCTTACGGCATCTCCTTCCACGTCGGCTCGCAACAGCGCGACATCAGCGTATGGGATGCCGCGATCGCCAAGGTCAAAGTGATCTTCGAACGCCTGAAGGAAGAAGACGGCATCCACCTCAAGCTGATCAACATGGGCGGCGGCTTCCCGGCCAACTACATCACCCGTACCAACAGCCTGGAAACCTATGCCGAAGAAATCATCCGCTTCCTCAAGGAAGATTTCGGCGACGACCTGCCGGAAATCATCCTGGAACCGGGCCGTTCGTTGATCGCCAACGCCGGTATCCTGGTCAGCGAAGTGGTACTGGTTGCACGTAAATCGCGCACCGCCGTCGAGCGCTGGGTGTACACGGATGTGGGCAAATTCTCCGGCCTGATCGAAACCATGGACGAAGCCATCAAGTTCCCGATCTGGACCGAGAAGAAAGGCGAGATGGAAGAAGTGGTCATCGCCGGCCCGACCTGCGACAGCGCCGACATCATGTACGAAAACTACAAGTACGGCCTGCCGCTGAACCTGGCGATTGGTGATCGTTTGTACTGGTTGTCGACCGGTGCCTACACCACCAGCTACAGCGCGGTTGAATTCAATGGCTTCCCGCCGCTGAAGTCTTACTACGTGTAAGAACGCTGCACACAAAAAACCCATGACATGTCATGGGTTTTTTTACGGGCTTGCACATTTCAACGATCTTCGCGCACGTGCCATAAACGCAAAATATAGAGTGTTGATTCTTGAATTTCGTAGCGCATTTCGTAATGACCAACCAACAGTCGTCTTACGTCCCGCGGTTCAAATTCTTCAACGCGTTCACCGATGCGCGGGTTACTTAACAAACTCAAAGGTGCTTGGGAAAGTGACTGCACCGTACGCGCCGCCGCCATGCGATTTACGACGGCCAGGAAGTCGAAAAGTCGAGCCAGATCCGATAAGGCCTTACTGGTCCACTTCAACTCCATCAGCGAGGTACCGGCAGCGGCGAATCAGTGCTTAAACTATCCGCCCAGGCTTGAACCGCTTGCTGATCAATCACCCGACCGGCATCGACATCGGCCATGGCCTCTCGTGTCAGCCGGCTGCGTGCTTCCTCCATATCGACCCAATCGGCGAGCGCTTGCTTAACGATCCAGCCCCGCGAACGATCCATCCGTGCCGCCATCTGATCGACTTTTTGCGCCAAGGCGGTGGGGACGTGAGCGGTCAGTACTTTAGTGTCGGCGCCCATAAATCCTCTCTTCGCAGCATTGCGAAACATATGATTAAATCTGAATCAGCTTCAATCATAGTGATTTAGAGCGGTGCAGCAACTGCTAACCCATGCCGCTCATCGTTTAATTGAGCCACTCGCTGCTCGAAATCTTTAGCCAAAGACCGGATTTCCGGCTGCGCTGCATTTAACAGCGCCTTGTGCGCCGTGCGCAAAAACTTGAGGTTCCCTCCAGCCAGTGCTTGGCGCAGCCAACCCAGCGCCTCCTCGATCTGGCCCCTATCAGCCAGCACCGCCGCATAGCTGAACTGCCCGCGAAAATCCCCGCCTTCGGCTGAACGGCGATACCACGCTACGGCCGCATCCAGATCCTGAGGGCAATACTGGCCGTCTTCCAGATAACGCCCCAGCAGGTTCATCGACTTGGCATGGCCCTGCTCTGCGGCCAGCCGGTAAAACGCAAACGCTTGCGCCCGGTCTTGCGCAACACCGCGGCCGGTCGCCAGCAAGTTGGCGTAGTTGTACTGCCCCCAATCCAATCCAGCTTCTGCCGCCAGACGATAATTGCGCGCAGCCGCTGCTTCATCGACGGCGCAACCCCAACCATGCTCCAGGCAACGCCCGGTCATATTGCGCGCCATCCAATGCCCGCCATGGGCCGCGATCTGGAACCAGCGCAGTGCCAGCGCTTCATCGCGTGCAATGCCGCGCCCTTCCAGCAGGATTTGCCCGAGCAACGCTTGAGCGTCGACCACGCCTTCCTTCGCCGCCACGAGGATCGCCTGCGCAGCGCGCACCGGGGAGTCGTCGAGCATGCTTTGCAGTTGCTCGACATTGAGCACTTCTTCACGGCGCAATAAAAAGCCCATGCTTACACCTCAACCCAGCGGCGCAGCAGGTTGTGGTAGGTGCCGGTGAGCTGGATCAGCGCCGGGTGGTCGGGTACGTCCGTGGTCAGTTGCTGGATAGCGCCGTCCATTTCGAACAGCAACGTGCGCTGGCTGTCTTCGCGCACCAGGCTTTGGGTCCAGAAGAACGAGGCATAGCGCGCGCCACGGGTCACGGCGTTGACTTTGTGCAGGCTGGAGCCGGGGTACAGCACCATATCGCCCGCCGGCAGTTTTACCCGTTGCAGGCCAAAAGTGTCCTGAATCTCCAGTTCGCCACCGTCGTATTCCTCCGGGTCGCTGAAAAACAGCGTGGACGACAGATCCGTGCGCACCCGCTCGTGGCTGCCGCGCGCCTGGCGCACGGCATTGTCGATGTGAAAATCGAAACTGCCACCGGCCGTGTAGCAGTTGAGCAACGGCGGGAAGACTTTGTGCGGTAGTGCCGCCGACATAAACAGCGGGTTGTTCCACAAACGCTCCAGCATCGCCGCGCCGATTTCCTTGGCCAGCGGGTGGCCTTCGGGCAATTGCAGGTTGTGCTTGGCCTTGGCGGATTGGTGCCCGGCGGTGATTTTACCGTCGGCCCACTCAGTGTTTTCCAGGGCTTGGCGAATGCGCAGCACCTCCTCGCGAGAGAACAGGCCGGGAATATGCAGCAACATGGGGCAATACCTGAAAACAGAGAGGTGCTAATGGTATTGATTCTTATCTGCCCTGTAAAACGCGGCGGACGAATGAGTGGGTAAAAACCGTAAGGCAAAAGTGTAAAGAATGTAAATTCAGTGCGAATAGTAATGTATCGCAATTGATAGAAAGTCTTGTTGACCCTATATTCCGCGGCCTCACCTCCTTGGGGAAAGGACTTGTTATGTCGCGCACTACGCTAAAAACACCTGCCAGTTCACCACGCATGCTGGCTTCGGCCATCGGCGTTGCACTCAGTGCCAGCTCTGCCGCCCAACTGGCGCAAGCGGCCGAAAGCACCGAACCAAAAGGCGAGCGCAACAGCATCTCCCTCGGCGCCACCAGCATCACCGGCCAGGAACAGGACAACACCTCCTACCAGGTCGAAAAAGCCTCGTCGCAAAAATACACCGCGCCGCTGGTGGACACCCCGCGCTCGGTCACCGTGGTGCCGCAGCAAGTGTTGAAAGACACTGCCGCCACGTCGCTGCAGGATGCCCTGCGCACCGTACCGGGCATCACCTTTGGCGCCGGCGAAGGCGGCAACCCCCAGGGCGACCGCCCGTTCATCCGTGGTTTTGACGCCCAGGGCGACACCTACCTGGATGGCGTGCGCGACACCGGCGGCCAGAGCCGCGAGATCTTCGACATCGAGTCGATCGAAGTCAGCAAAGGCCCCAATTCCTCGTTCGGAGGCCGTGGCTCGGCCGGCGGCAGCATCAACCTGGTGAGCAAGACGCCACAGGCGCGTGACTTCACCAACGGCGGTTTCACTTACGGCTCCGACCAGACCCGCCGCTACGTACTCGACGTGAACCGTCAGTTCCTCGACAACGCCGCGTTCCGTTTGAACCTGATGAGCCACGAACAGAATGTGGCCGGCCGCGACACCATCAACTACGACCGCTGGGGCGTGGCACCGTCGCTGACTTTCGGCCTGGGCACACCGACCCGCGTCAACTTCAGCTACTACCACATGGAAAGCGACGACCTGCCTGACTCGGGCATTCCGTATGGCTACAGCTCGCCGACCGCCACTGCCCACGGGCATGACAAACCCACCGACGGCGGCGACAGCAACAACTTCTACGGTTTGAAAGACCGCGATTTCCGCAAGACCCGCGCCGACATCAGCACGTTCTCCATCGAGCACGACCTGAACGACAACATGACGCTGAAAAACACCCTGCGCCATGGCAGCACCGGCCAGGATTACGTACTCACTCAGCCGGATGACAGCCAGCGCAACGTCAGCCGTTTCGGCACCGTGTGGCGCCGCGCCAACACCCGCGTGTCAACCACCGACACCACCACCAACCAGACTGATCTGTTCGGCAACTTCCAACTGGCGGGCATGAAACACTCGTACTCCACCGGCCTGGAATTCACCGGTGAAGAAACCCGCGTCAGCAGCTACACCGTCAGCCCGAACAGCAACCCGACCTGCACCGTGGCCAAAGGCAGCCTGGGCGGCCAGTGCACCTCGCTGAGCAACCCGACACCGGATGACGCCTGGACCGGCAGCGTGGCACGCAACTACATGGGCACCAACACCAAGGCCACCAGCCGCGCAGCCTATGTGTTCGACACCATCGAGCTGGACCCGAAATGGCTGCTGAACGTCGGCGTGCGTTACGACACCTTTGATACCCAAGCCAACACCAACGCCGTAGCCGGGCGCAGCAAGCTCAAGGACGACAGCCAGTTCTTCAACTGGCAGGCGGGTCTGGTCTGGAAGCCGCTGGAAAACGGCAGCATCTACACCTCCTACGCCACCTCGGCGCAGCCAGTCGGCGGGCTGGTGGGTGAAGGGCAAGAAACCAATGGTTTCGTCACCGGCATCAACACCAGCGACCTGAAACCCGAAGAGACCGTCAACTACGAGCTGGGCACCAAGTGGGACCTGTTCCACAACCGCCTGTCGTTGACGGCAGCAGTGTTCCGTACCGAGAAGAAAAACACGCGAATCCTGGTGGACTCCAACACCTTCGAAAACGGCGGCGAATCCCGTGTCGATGGCCTGGAACTGTCGGCCAGCGGCAAGCTCACCGATCAATGGCAGGTGTTTGCCGGCTACAGCTACCTGAAAAGCGAACTGGTCGACCCAGGCAAGATCGGCAACCGTCAAAACGTAGTGTCGGCCGGCTCCAACAAAGGCAACCAAATGCCCAACACGCCGAAGAACACCTTCAGCCTGTGGACCACTTACGACATCACGCCAAAACTGACCATCGGCGGCGGCGCGTTCTACGTCGATCAGGTGTACGGCGACCCTGCCAACACCGTGTACGTGCCGGCTTACACCCGCTACGACGCGATGGCCAGCTACAAGCTGACCAAGAACGTCGACCTGCAATTGAACGTGCAAAACCTGACCGACAAGACCTACTACGACAAAGCCTACGCGGCGCACTTTGCCAACCAGGCCGCCGGGCGTACGGCGCTGTTGACCACCAGTTTCCACTTCTAAACCCGGTCAACGTTCAGCCAAAAGCCCCACGCATCGGATGCGTGGGGCTTTTGCGTGTAAAACAGAATTTTTCTCGTTAACCCACGGCATAATGCGCGCCGTGACAACGACATCCAGATGAGCGAGGCGGTCCGACGTGTTGAAAAAAACCCTGTTCCAATTGCACTGGTTCTTCGGCATCACTGCCGGGCTGGTGCTGGCGTTGATGGGGATAACCGGGGCTGCGGTCTCGTTTCAGGATGAAATCCTGCGGGCGCTCAACCCCACAGTCTTGAAGGTCGAAAAACGCGAAGCCGGTGTGCTGCCGCCTGCCGAACTGGTGCGCAAGCTTGAGGCCACCGAAGGCAAGACCGTATCGATGCTGTGGGTGGAAAGCGACAGCGGCAACGCCGCGCGTGTGTTCTTCACCGCCCCGCCGGGCGAACGGCGTGGCCAGATGCGCTACTTCGACCCCTACACCGGCGACTACATGGGTGACGCCGTCGGCCAGGATGTGCTCGGCTTTATCTTGCAGTTGCACCGTTTCCTCGCCATGGGCGAAACCGGGCGTAACATCACCGGCGCCTGCAGCCTCATCCTGGTGTTCTTCTGCCTCTCGGGCCTGTACCTGCGCTGGCCGCGCCAAGTGGCAAGCTGGCGCGCCTGGCTGACGCTGGACTGGCGCAAGAAAGGCCGCAGCTTCAACTGGGACGTGCACTCGGTGTTCGGCACCTGGTGCCTGTTGTTCTATCTGTTCTCGGCGCTCACCGGCCTGTATTGGTCCTACGACTGGTACAGCCAGGGCCTGAACAAACTGCTGTCCGACGCGCCGCAAAACGAGCGCCTGCGCAAACGCGGCCCGCCGCCCGAAGGCCCGGCGCCGGTGGCCAACTACGACGCCATATGGAGCAGCATCTACGCCAACGCCGGCCCCGGTTTGATCGCCTACAACATTCGCATGCCGGCCGTCGCCGGGCAGCCAGCCATTGTGTATTACCTGCTCAACACATCGCCCCACGACCGCGCGCTGAACCAGATCAACCTGGACCCGTCCTCCGGCGAGGTCAAAACCCACGCCCCGTACGCCAGCAAGACGCTCAAGTCCCAATTGCTCACTAGCATTTATGCGTTGCACACCGGCAGCTACTTCGGTTGGACCGGGCGCATCCTCCTCACCCTCAGTTCGCTGATGATGCCGTTGTTCTTTATCACCGGCTGGCTGCTGTACCTGGACCGTCGCCGCAAAAAGCGCCAAGTGCGCGACGCCCGCAAAGGCCTCGGCGCCAACCACAGCGATGCGCCGGCCTGGCTGATCGGCTTTGCCAGCCAGAGCGGTTTTGCCGAGCAGTTGGCCTGGCAAACCGCCGGGCAATTGCAGGCCGCCGGCTTGCCGGTGAAAGTGCAGCCGCTGGGCAGCGTCAGCCAGCACGACCTGAGCCAATCGCAGCATGCGCTGTTCGTGGTCAGCACCTTCGGCGACGGCGAAGCCCCAGACAGCGCCCGGGGGTTTGAGCGCAGCGTGCTCGGCCAGGATCTGTCGCTCAAAGGCTTGAACTACTCGGTGCTGGCCCTGGGTGATCGCCAATATGAACACTTCTGCGGTTTTGCCCGGCGCCTGCATTTCTGGCTGACCCACCAGGGCGGCACGCCATTGTTCGCCCCCGTGGAAGTCGACAGCGGCGACAGCGAAGCGCTGCTGATGTGGCAACAACAACTGGGCCAAATCACCGGCCAAGCACCGGCAGCGGCCTGGCAAGCGCCTCAGTTTGAAAACTGGACCCTCACCCATCGCACCCTGCTTAACCGCGACAGCGTTGGCTCAGACATCTACCTGCTGGGCCTCACGCCGCCCGCGCCGCAAAGCTGGCTGGCCGGTGACCTGGTGGAAGTGCTGCCGCGCAATTGCCCGTGGGCCATCGAGCATTTCCTCGCAGGCCTGGGCCTGGTCGGCAGCGATGGTGTGTTGATCGACGGCCTGGCGCAAACCCTCAACCAGGCTTTGGCCACCCGCCAACTGCCGGACAACCGCGCGCATCTGGTGGGCCTGCACGCACAAGCGCTGGTCAACGCGCTGGTGCCCTTGGGCATGCGCGAATACTCCATCGCCTCGATCGCCAGCGACGGCGTGCTGGAGCTGATCGTACGCCAGGAGCGCCACCCCGACGGCAGCCTGGGCCTGGGCTCGGGCTGGCTGACGGAATACGCCGCCATCGGCTCCGGCGTCAGCCTGCGTCTGCGCCGCAACAGTGGCTTCCACTTGCCCGAAGCGCCGGTGCCGCTGATCCTGCTGGGCAACGGCACCGGCCTGGCCGGCCTGCGCAGTTTGCTTAAAGCGCGCATCGCCGATGGCCAGCAGCGCAACTGGCTGTTGTTCGGCGAACGCAATATTGCCCACGACTACCTGTGCCAGGACGAGCTGCAAGGCTGGCTGGCCAGCGGTGACCTGGCCCTGCTGGACCTGGCGTTTTCCCGCGACCAGGCAGAGAAAATCTACGTACAGGACCGCCTGCGCGAATCGGCAGACGTATTGCGTAGATGGCTGGCCGAAGGCGCCGCGATTTATGTGTGCGGCAGCTTGCAGGGCATGGCCACGGGTGTGGATCAAGTGCTGCACGAGGTGCTGGGCAGCGAAGCGGTGGAGCGTTTGATTGAGCAGGGCCGCTATCGTCGGGATGTGTACTAAGCCCTCATACCGATCGTTCCCACGCTCTGCGTGGGAATGCATCCCGTGACGCTCCGCGTCACCGCCCTAAAAGCCGACGCGGAGCGTCCATGGCGGCGTTCCCACGCAGAGCGTGGGAACGATCGTCCTCAAGCGGGCTGCAGCTTTTGCTCGAACACCGAGACCCCATCCAAGTCACGCAAGATCACGGTCAACTCCGCCGTCTGCCCGTCAATCTGCACTTCACCAAAAAACTGAAAACCGGCAAACGGCGAAGTGTTCTGCGCAGGCGGAGCCTTCTGGAACACCACCTCCGGTCCAAAGGTTTTGTCCAGTTGATTAGGCCCGAAGCTCCCCGCATTCAGCGGCCCGGCCACAAACTCCCAGAACGGCTCGAAATCCTGAAACGCCGCGCGGTCCGGGTGGTAATGATGCGCCGCGCAGTAATGCACATCCGCCGTCAGCCACACATGGTTGCGCACCTGCTGCGCGCGCAAAAACCCTAACAGTTCGGCAATCTCCAGCTCACGACCTTGGGCCGGGCCTGGGTCGCCGTTGGCGATGGCTTCCCAACGTGGCACTCCGGGGCTGACTTCACCGTCGGGCACGCCGAGGCCGATAGGCATGTCGGCGGCCACGACTTTCCACTGCGCCTGGGAGGCCTTGAGTTCGCGCTTGAGCCAGTCCAGTTGCTCACGGCCCATAAAGGGCTTTTCGCCGCCCAGATTGTCGTCGTTAGGCCCGCGATAACTGCGCATGTCCAGCACGAACACATCCAGCAACGGCCCGTAGCTGAGCTTGCGATAGATGCGCCCACCGCCATCGGCGCTCTGGCGGCGCATCGGTGAATACTCCAGCCAGGCCTGGCGTGCGCGGCCGACCAAGGTGTTGATGTCCTTGGTCTGGTAACGCTCATCGAGCACCTTGCTCGGCGACCAGTTGTTGATCACCTCGTGGTCGTCCCACTGCCAGATCTGCGGCACTTCGGCATTGAAGCGGCGCACGTTTTCATCCAGCAGGTTGTAGCGATAATTGCCGCGATATTCGTCGAGGGTTTCGGCGACTTTGCTCTTGGCTTCAGTGGTGATGTTGCGCCAGATGCGCCCGTCTTCAACGGTCAGCTGGGCCGGCACTGGGCCGTCGGCGTAGATGGTGTCACCGCTGTGGATAAAAAAGTCCGGCAGGCGCAGGCGCATGGCTTCGTAAATGCGCATGCCGCCGATGTCCGGGTTGATGCCGAAGCCCTGGCCGACAGTGTCGCCGCTCCACACAAAACGGATATCACGACGCTGCTGCGGCACGCTGCGCAAGTGGCCGAACCACGGCTCGCTGGCCACGCCGGTCTGGGCGTCTTCAAAGTGCACACGGTAGAAAATCGCCTGATCGACCGGCAGCCCGGTGAGTTCGACGCGGGCGGTAAAGTCGGTGCGGCTGTCGGCCAGGGGCGAGATAAATTTGCGCGGGTTGCTGAACACACTGCGGGTGTCCCACTCCACCACCATCTTCGCCGGGCGGTCGCTGCGGCTCCAGATCATCGCCCGATCGCCCAGCAAGTCGCCGGACTGCACGCCGTCGGTGAGTTGGGGGCGGTCCTTGACCGAGGCGATCACTGCCGGCGCCAGGCCCGGCAGCAACAAACCGGCGCCAACGGCTTGCATCACGCGGCGACGGCCGAGATCGAAGTGGCTCATGCAGGTGCCCTCTTGAGTATCAAAAGGGCAACTTAAACACGGGAGCATGAAGCGGATGTGACACCGACCGTAAGAACACTGGAGATCAAAGGTGGGAGCTGGCTTGCCTGCGATAGCGGTGAATCAGTCACTGAAAGGGTGACTGACAGAAAGCAATCGCAGGCAAGCCAGCTCCCACATTTTGAACAGTGTCAGGCCTTGGCTGAAGTGACCGACAGCTCCGCCGCCTCGGGACGCTTGATCAGCGCATACACCAGCCCAGTCACCAAGCTGCCCGCCACAATCGCCAGCAAATACAGGAGCGCATGGTTCATTGCATTCGGAATCACCAACACAAACAAACCGCCATGGGGCGCGGCGAGTTTGCAGCCGAAGTACATCGACAGCGCGCCGGTCAACGCGCCACCGGCGATGCTGGCCGGGATCACCCGTAGCGGGTCTTTGGCGGCAAATGGAATCGCGCCTTCAGAGATAAAGCACAGGCCCAGGATCATTGCGGCCTTGCCCGCCTCGCGCTCGGTCTGGGCGAACTTGCGCCGCGCCAGCAAGGTGGCGATGCCCATGCCGATTGGCGGCACCATCCCAGCGGCCATGGTCGCCGCCATCGGTGCACCACTGGACGCGGCCAGCAGGCCGACCGAAAACGCATACGCCGCCTTGTTGATCGGCCCGCCCAAATCCACACACATCATGCCGCCCAACAAAATGCCCAGCAGCACCGCATTGGTGGTGCCCATGGTGCTGAGAAAATCCGTCAGCCCCGTGAGCAACCGCGCCACCGGCGGGCCGACCAGATAGATCATCGCAAGGCCCGTGAACAGGCTTGCCAGCAGCGGGATGATCAGGATCGGCTTGAGCGCCTCCAGGCTTTGCGGCAATTGCACCGCGCGGGTGATCAGCTTGACGCAGTAACCGGCAAGGAAACCGGCGAGGATGCCGCCGATAAACCCGGCGCCCAAGGTGCCCGCCAGCAAGCCGCCGATCATGCCCGGCGCCAGGCCCGGACGGTCGGCAATCGAATAAGCGATGTAGCCCGCCAGCAACGGCACCATCAGCATAAAGGCCTGGTCGCCGACGGTTTTGAGGGCGGCAGCCAAGGTGCCTTTTTCTTCAAAAGCATGGATGCCGAACACAAACGACAAGGCGATCAACAGCCCGCCCGCCACCACCATCGGCAACATGAACGACACGCCGGTGAGCAAGTGCTTGTACACGCCGGTTTTTTCTTTTTTGCCGACCGCACCGCTGGCGGCGTTTTCTACCGCGCCTTCGGCCAGCGCCTTGTTGAGCGTGGCCTCGGACTGCTTGAGGGCGATGCCGGTACCACAGCGGTAAATCTTCTTGCCGGCGAAACGCTCAGTGGCGACTTCGATATCCGCCGCCAGCAACACCACATCGGCATCGGCGATGGCCTGCGCGCTCAACGGCGTGCGTGCGCCCACCGAACCTTGGGTCTCGACCTGCAAGTCATAGCCCAGGCGCTTGGCCGTTTGCTGCAAGGCTTCGGCGGCCATGAAGGTGTGGGCCACGCCGGTCGGGCAGGCCGTGATCGCGACGATACGCGGGGCATTCTTCGCCGCCACCGGCGCTTGGCTGGCGACGTATTCCTGGGCCTCTTCGGCACCACGGCGCAGCACCGCGTCGACATCCGCCAGCGCCTGGGCCGGCGTGCTCTGGAATACACGCTTGCCGACAAACCGCTGCATATCCACCGGCGTGCTACTGACCAGCAACACCCATTCGGCAGCATCGATTGTGGCTTGAGACAACTGGCGCTCAGGGTGCTGCACATCTACGACTTCGGTGCTGGTGCTCCAGCCCTGGCGCTGCGCGGCGGCGTCCAACAAGCGGGCGCACAGCACACTGGTGACCATGCCGTTCGGGCAGGCGGTAACAATGGCTAACTTCATCACAAACCCTCTTATTGTTCTGTCAGCGTGCGCACATGGACGCCGCTTTCGAGGCGCGCCAACTGCGCGTCATCGCTGATGCCAAAACCGATCTGCGTGACCGCCATGGCGGCAATCGCCGTGGCCCGGCGCAAGGTGGTTTCCGGCAGATCAAACCTGAGCAGACCGTGCAGCATCCCGGCCAGCAACGAATCGCCCGCACCCACCGTGCTGGCGACGCTGACCTTGGGCGGCGTGGCATGCAGCGCGGTGCCTGGGCTGAACCAGTTCACGCCCTCGGCGCCGTGGGAGACCACCACATGCTCCACGCCTTGAGCATGCAAACGCTCGGCGGCCTGGGCCTGCTGTGCGATGGAGTCGGTGGCGCAATCGAGGGCTTCGGCGAGTTCTTCGGTGTTGGGTTTGATCAACCACGGGCCGGCCTTGATGCCCGCGCGCAAGGCTTCGCCGCTGGTGTCGAGGACGACTTTCAGGCCGAGGCTTTTCAAATGCACAAGCAAACTCTGAAACCACTGCGCGCTGACGCCGCGCGGCAAACTGCCAGCGACTACTACGGCAGCATGCCCCGGGGCGATCAGGGTCAATTGATTGAGCAAGGCCAATTGTGCCTGCTCACTGACCTGCGGCCCCGGCGCATTGATGTCGGTCACCCGGCCATCCTGTTCAGCGATCTTGATATTGCTGCGGGTTTCGCCCGGTACGCGAATAAACGCATCGGCAAAACCACGCCGTGCGATCAGCGCGTCAAACGCTTGCGGGTTGTCTTCCCCCAGAAAGCCACCGACGGTGACTTCATGCCCCAAGTCCGCCAGCACCTGGGCGACATTCACACCCTTGCCGGCAGCATGGGTCAACAGGGTTTCGCTGCGGTTGACTGCACCGGGTTCCAGGTGTGCCAGGCGTACCGTAAGGTCCAACGCCGGGTTCAGCGTCAGGGTCAGAATCTTCGCCATTTACACGGCCTCCACTAGGGCTCGCACTTGCGCGGGCGAACCCACCGCAAGCGCTTTTTGCGCCAGGCCCTGGGCCTCGCTCAGACTGAATTCACGCACCCGCGCCTTCACTTCGGGAATGCTGCGGGCCGACACACTCAACTCATCCACACCCAGCCCGACCAGCACCGGCACCGCCAGCGGGTCCGCCGCCAGTTCGCCGCACACGCCGACCCATTTGCCATGGGCATGGGCGGCGCGCACGGTGATGTCGATCAGTTGCAACACGGCCGGGTGCAGGCCATCGGCCTGGGCCGACAGGGTTGGGTGGCCACGGTCGATGGCCAGGGTGTACTGGGTGAGGTCGTTGGTGCCGACGCTGAAAAAGTCGACTTCCTTGGCGAGTACCGGCGCGAGCAAAGCGGCAGACGGTACTTCGATCATGATGCCCAGTTGCAGGTCGGCCACCGGGATTTCCAGGCGCAGGCGCTCGGTCATATCGCGGGCGGCTCGCCATTCATCGACACTGCCGACCATGGGAAACATGATGCGCAGCGGGCGGTTGTCCGCCGAGCGCAACAGCGCACGCAATTGCGCCTCCATGATCTGCGGGCGCTGCAAGGTCAGGCGAATGCCGCGCACACCGAGGAAAGGGTTTTCTTCCTCGGCAATCGGCCAATACGGCAGCGGTTTGTCGCCGCCCACATCCAGGGTGCGCACCACCAGCGGGCGACCGCCAAGGCCGTCGAGCACGCGGCGGTATTCGGCTTCCTGGGTGGCTTCATCCGGTGCTTGCGGGTGGGCCATGAAAATCAGCTCGGTGCGCAGCAGCCCGATGCCTTCGGCGCCCTGCTCCACCGCCGCCGCAACGCCTGCGCTTTCACCGATATTGGCGAACACTTCCACGGCATGGCCATCGCGGGTCATGGCCGGTTCGTGACGCTGGGCCGAGGCCGCTTGCAGGCGCTGTTCGCGAGTGTCGCGCTCGACCGTGGCGCGTTGCAGGGTGGCCGCGTCGGGGTCGACATGCAGGCGGCCGCGCTGGCCGTCGAGCAATAGCTGTGTGCCAGCGGCCAGCAACAACACCGCCGCGCCGGCGCCTACCAAAGCAGGAATGCCCAAGGCACGCGCAACGATGGCACTGTGGGCCGTGGCGCCGCCACGGGCGGTGAGGATGCCGGCGACGCGGGTTGGGTCCAGGCGGGCAACGTCAGAGGGGCCGACTTCGTCCATCACCAGAATGTAAGGCTCGCTTGGCTCCTGGGCGGTTTCCAGGCCGCACAATTGCGCCAGCACCCGGCGGCCAATGTCGCGCAGGTCGGCGGCGCGCTCAGCGAGCAAGGCATCCTGCAGCGACTCTTGCTGTTTGGCCGCGGCTTCGATCACGCTCATCCACGCAGCTTCGGCGCTTTCGCCCTGCTTGAGGCGCGTGTCGACCTCGTCGGTCAGCTCCGGGTCGTCGAGCATTTCCTGGTGGGTGATGAAAATCTCGCGGATCGCCTTGGATTGGCTGCGCTCGATCAAGCCCTGGATATCAGCGCGCACGTCGGTGAGCGCGGCGTGCAGGCGCTGGCGCTCAATGGCCGCAGATTCGCCGCGCAGCGGGTAATCGAAGACCTGCTGGGTCTGGATATGCGCCGGGCCAATGGCAATGCCGGGCGCGGCGGCGATGGCCTGGACCTGGCTGCCGGACACAGGCGCGCTGATCGCCGGTTCAATATCAAGGATGGCAGGTTGGGCACTCACGGTCGGCAGCGGCTCGACTTCTTCGCCAAGCCCTTGCTCCACCGCTGCCAGCAGCGCGGGCAATGCATCACCGGCAATCGCAGGTTCAGCGACAAACTCCAGCACCTGGCCGCGACGGGCGCCGAGGCTCAGCAACTTGCTCAGGCTTTTCACCGAGACGGCACCCACCGGGCCATCAACGATGCGCACGCGGATATCGCCGTCAAAACTTTTCGCCAATTGCGCGAGGATCTTCGCCGGCCGCGCATGCAAACCATGGGCATTGGCCAGGGTGATGCGCGCATTCGGCCAGTCCGGCGGCAGTTCACCGCCCAATACTTCAAGCACCGCCCGGCTGCTGGTAGCGCGGCCCAATTCCTGGCCGCGACCTTCAATCAACAAGGCGCACAGGCGTTCGAGCAAGGTTTGATGCGCCTCACCCAGGCTGGCCAGGCAGAACAGGCCGTTCAGGGGCTGGCCGAGGTAACGCATCGGTTTGTCCGGCGTCACGAACGCAAGGCCTGGGCGCTTCACCGTCTGCTCGCTGTGCAGCCACCACAGGCCATCGCCCAACGGCAGCGCGTCGACTTGCTGCAACACGGCGGCGAAACCATTACTGACACAATCGGCCTGACGCAACAGGCGTGCGCCACGCCAGACCAGCTCTTCAAAATCGTCGGCCGATACGCCCAGGCTGATCATCTGCGCGTCCAGCGCCAGTTCCTGTGGTGCGCCTTGCAGCAGTTTCAGCAAGGCTTCGGCGGAGCCGGCACGCCGCAGCGCCTGGCCCAGGTCGGTTTCTCCGAGGGCGCGGGTGAGCAGTTGCAGCAGGCGCAGGTGTTCATCGGATTTGGCCGCGATGCCGATCGCCAGGTAGACGATCTGGCCGTCGCCCCAATCCACCCCTTCGGGAAATTGCAGCAGGCGTACGCCCGTGGAAAACACTTGGTCACGGGTTTCCGGCGTACCGTGGGGGATGGCAATACCTTGGCCGAGAAAAGTCGAGCCTTGGGCTTCACGGGCTTGCAAGCCGCTCAGATAACCCTCGGCGACCAGGCCATCGGCCACCAGTTTTTCCGCGAGCAGGTGCAAGGCAGCAGATTTATCCACAGCCACCTGGCCCATGGAAATCTGCTCTACAGTGAGCTCAAGCATGCCGTTCTCCTAGTTAGTGCACTGTGGGCACTAGGTATTGTTTTGAATAAATCAGCGCAGGCGCGTTCATAAATAACTGACTGAGTGGTCAATTGGCAGTAGTCACTCAGTGGCGAACATCGTAAAAATACGCTTGCTGAAACGTTTAATCTAGAATTTATGGCAGATTATGCGCTAATTATGCAAGCTTGAAGGACCACTCGGCACTTGAGCTCAGACAATAGTCGTGTGCAGGAATCGGTTACGATTGGACAAAATGTCGGGGCAAGCTCTAAAAAACAAGGAAATCCCGGTTTGAAACTCAGTGATATCGCACGTCTGGCCGGTGTGTCCGTTACCACCGCCAGCTATGTCATCAACGGCAAGGCCGAACAGCAACGCATCAGCAGCGCCACCGTCGAGCGTGTGCGTGCTGTGGTCGAAGCCCATGGCTTTACGCCCAACCCTCAGGCCGCCGGGCTGCGCAGTCGGCACACGCGCACCTTGGGCTTTATCTTGCCCGACCTGGAAAACCCCAGCTACGCACGCATCGCCAAGCTGTTGGAACAAGGCGCGCGGGCGCGCGGCTACCAACTGCTGATCGCCAGCTCCGATGATGAAGCCGACAGCGAACGCCAACTGCTGCAACTGTTCCGCGCGCGGCGCTGCGATGCACTGTTCGTGGCCAGTTGTTTGCCGGCCAGCGATGACAGCTACCGTGAGCTGCAAGCCAAGGGCCTGCCGGTGATCGCCATCGACCGGGTGATGGAACCCGGGCAGTTCTGCTCGGTGGTCAGCGACGACCGCCAGGCCTGCCAGCAACTCACCAGCAGCCTGTTGCAGCCGCTGCCCAAGCAGATCGCGCTGATCGGCGCACACCCCGAACTGAGCATCAGCCAGGAACGCGCTGCCGGTTTCCGTGAAGCCTTGAGAGACTTCAAGGGCGACGTGCTGATCGAGCAGGGTGAAGCCTTCAGCCGTGACTGTGGCCGCCAACTGATGGAAGAACTCCTGCAACGCCTGGGGCATTTGCCTGACGCGCTGGTGACGACTTCCTACGTGCTGCTGCAAGGTGTGTTCGACGCGTTGCATGACTTCCCGCTCAAGTCCCGGCCGTTGCGCCTGGGCACGTTCGGCGACACCCAACTGCTCGACTTCCTGCCCTTGCCGGTCAACGCCATGGCCCAGCAACATCAACTGATCGCCGACACCGCCCTGCGCCTGGCCCTGGCGGCCATCGAAGAAGAACAGTATGAGCCCGGCGTGCATGCCATCGGCCGGACCTTCAAGCAGCGCATTCACGAGGCTTGAGCGTGGAGCTGATCGACACCCACACCCACCTGGACTTCCCGGATTTCGACACGGATCGCCGGGCAGTCCTCGCCCACAGCCGCCAACTCGGCGTGCAGCGCATGGTGGTGCTGGGTGTGTATCAGCAGAACTGGCAACGGCTGTGGGATCTGGTGCAGGACGATGAAAGTTTATTTGCCGCCTTCGGCCTGCACCCGGTGTATCTGGAGGATCATCGCCCCGCCGACCTGATCGAGTTGGGTGATTGGCTGACCCGTCTACAGGGCCATCGGCAACTGTGCGCCGTCGGTGAGATCGGGCTGGATTACTTCCTCGAACAGTTGGACCGCGAACGTCAGCAAAGCCTGTTTGAAGCGCAGCTGAAACTGGCTGTGGATTTCCAGCTTCCAGCCCTGCTGCACGTGCGCCGCAGCCACGCGGCAGTGATCGCCACCCTCAAACGCATCCGCCTGCCGCGCGGCGGCATCATTCATGCGTTTGCCGGCAGCGTTGAGGAGGCCCGCGAATACATCAAACTCGGCTTTAAACTGGGCCTGGGCGGCGCGGCCACTTGGCCCCAGGCGCTGCGTATGCACAAGGTGCTGACCCAGCTGCCGCTTGAGGCGCTGGTGCTGGAAACCGATTCGCCGGACATGGCGCCGGCCATGTACCCCGGCCAGCGCAACAGCCCGCAACACCTGCCGGCTATCTGCGACGCCTTGGCCGAACGCATGGGCATCAGCCCTTCAGTGCTGGCCGAAACGAGCACACGCAACGCGTGCGAGCTGTTCAACTGGTAGCACGTTGACCACCTGCAAATCCAAGGTCAGTCGCTGCCGGTGGCGCACGTAACGCAGCGTCAGAAAGTGCATAAGTACCACTATCAATGAAACGTTGAGCTGCCCGACCATACTGATCAGGCCGAGCCACTCGGCCACCATCGCCACGATCAGCACCGCGCTGGTCAGTACCATCATGCTGGGGTGCACCATGGCCCAGTGGTCCAAGGATTTGAACTGGCGCAGTTGCCTGGGGCAGTTCAACTCCAGGACCCGCTGACAATACGGGCAATCAAACGGCTCACGGATGGCAATGGCGTTCAATTGCCAGGGCTTGAGTTCGAAGGTGATGTCGCAATGGGCGCAGTGCCCTTTGATGCCGATAACCGCCGTCATCGCGTTGCCTCCCGAGTACCCGGATTGGGTGAAACAAATTCTCACCCAATCACATGATCAAAACAGGCACACCGAAAAATAAGGACAGGCACCACAAACCATCAAGCCTATTCCTACGCGCAGGTCTTACACACGAAACGCCCCGATCAAGTGCTTCAGTTCAATGACCTGCAACGACAGCTGCCGGCTGGCGGCCTCGGTCTGCTGCGCGCCCTGGGCCGCATGTTCGCCGGCTCGATTGATTTCGACGATGTTTTGGTCGATATCCTGCGCGACTGCGGTTTGCTGCTCGACGGCGGCGGCGATCTGCTGGTTCTGATCGACGATCATGCCCACGGCGCCAAGGATATTTTCCAGGGCCTGCTGGACCTTTTCCGACTGAGCCACGGTACCATCGGCCATGGTATGGCTGGTGCCCATGGCCTTCACCGCTGCGCCTACACCGCTGTGCAAACGGCTGATCATCTGTTCGATTTCTTCGGTGGAATGCTGCGTGCGCCGGGCCAGGGTGCGCACCTCATCGGCCACCACCGCAAAACCACGCCCCTGCTCACCGGCGCGCGCCGCCTCGATCGCCGCATTGAGCGCCAGCAGGTTGGTTTGCTCGGCGATGCTTTTGATCACTTCCAGCACGCTGCTGATGGACTGGCTGTCGGCGGCCAGTTGATTGATCACCCGCACCGATTCATCAATCTCCGACGCCAGGCGCGCAATGCTGCCCTGCTGGGATTGCACCAGGCCACGGCCGGTGACGGTTTCGTGGTTGACGCTATGGGCGCTGTTGACCGCCGCCGCCGCGCTGCGTGCCACTTCCTGGGCGGTGGAAGACATCTGGTTCATCGCCGTCGCCACCTGTTCAATCTGGCTGCGCTGGCCGGACACCGCCTGATTGCTTTGCGAAGACACGGCCTGCACCTGGCCGGCTTGCAGCTCGACCTGGCTAACGGTGTGCCCCACGCGTTCGATCAAGTCGTGGATCTTGGCCACAGTGCCGTTGAACACTTGGCCCAGGTCGCCCAGTTCATCGCGACTGTGGGCCACAAACGTGACGGTCATGTCGCCGGCCGCCACCTTGTCCATCATCGCGCCCAGTCGGCGCAAGGTGGTGCGCGTGGAGGCATAGAAGCCTGCATACAAATAGAAGATCAGCAAGAACACCGCCACCAGGGCACACACCAGCACCACCATGTGCGTGCGGTTTTGCGCCAGGCGCTGCTGCAGTTGCTGCTCAAGGAACCTCAGGGTGGTGTCATTGAGCTGGTAGGTCTGGGCCATCAGTCGGCTGACATCTTCGTAGAACCCCTGCCACGGCGCGTCGAGGGTTTGCGCCATGACGACCTGCTCTTCAAACAACTCGCTGCCTTGTTTGAGGCTGGCACTGCTGGCCTGGGCCAAGCTGTCGAGCGCCGTGTGCGCGGCGGTACTGGCGCCCAGGGCATCCTGCAGCTTCAAGGCGTATTCAGCCTGGAGTTTTTCCAACTGTTGCAACAGTTCGTCAAAGCGCGTGCTGGAGGATGAATTGAGAAAGCCCTGGCCGAGGGAGTACGCGCCCATGGCCCGCCCCTCGCCGAGGGTTTGGGTGACTTGCGCGGTGACGCTGGTGAGCAGCTCACTGAGCTGGCGCAAATCACTCTGAGGGTCGCGGCTCAAGCCGGACTGGCTGGCGATGATCTGGCTCAACATCTGCGCCTTGTTGAGTAATTTGCCGATCAGCGCGCTTTTGCTCAGCAGCGAGGTTTCTTGCTGCTGAGCCTTGAAGGCGGCGATTAACTCGTCGCGTTTGCCCTCGAAGGCGCTGGCTTGCTCAGGGTCGACGGTCATGGCGTTGAGGCTTTGCAGGCGGCTCAGTACGCTCTGCTCAAGGGTACTGATCTTGCCTTCGAGGTCGCCGGCCTTACCTGATTGCCCCAGCACCGCGTTGATCTGCACCTGATTGTTCAGGGTCTCCAGATCGCGCCGCAGGGCCAGGCTGCTGCCGAGCAAATCGAGGCTTTGCAGTTCAATGCGGGTGCCCTGGAATTGCGACCAGGAGTCACGCACCAGAAAATAGTTGGTCGCCAGCATCGGCAGCAGGAACAGCACGCTGATCAGGCTGAACTTCATGCCAAAACTCAGGCGGTTCATCAGGGCGACAGCGGGATAGAGCAAGCGCTTCACGGGTGAGCTCCCTTTCTTATTTTTATTGAGGCGCAGGGCGGCGGCAGATAGCCACTATTTGGCGCTCTGACTGTATAGCTCAATTTGAAAGGGAGTTTTGTAACGTAAGGTTAACGGCTTGGAAATTCACCACAGACCCAATGTGGGGATGCAGGCACCTTGGTGTATCAGGCATACCGAGTTGATGCCATCGCAGGCAAGCCAGCTCCCACATTTGACCGAGTATGGCTCTGCTGTTGCTGTTGCTCTGGCCCTTACATCCTTTTCGATGACGAAGTCAGCGGTCTTTTGATCTGCGCTTTTGATCTTGATCTTGAT
>NZ_JACAQL010000007.1:0-102551 GCF_013385245.1 Pseudomonas sp. IPO3747 | reverse complement strand
TGGGGCGAAGACCTTTTGGTTACTTTTGTGTCTTTACAAAAGTGACCCGCCGTAAGGGCGGAACCCTAAGCAGCCGTTACCGCAGCAATGGATATGTACACCCACAAGCCGCCATCGCAGGCAAGCCAGCTCCCACATTTTGACCGTACGGAGCTAAGGCAACACCGTCCAAATCGCAAACCCCGCATACCACAGCACCGCAGCCCGCAGCAGCAGTTCCCACAGACGATCCAGGCTGTTGATGCCATCGGCCCCCACCACCGGTGGTGGAATTTCAGCCGCCACCAAGCCAACTTTTTCCATCAGTTGCGCAGCGCTGATGTCCCAGCTCAACAGCTCATGCAGCATCACCCGGCTGACCGCGACAAAGTTACCCACCAGGGCAAAGCTGGCCGCCAACAGACGCACCGGCAGCCAGTCAAATGCGTGACGCAATTGCCCGGCGCGTTCGGCGACCAGCGGGTTCTGGCTGTTCTCGCTGGCCAATGCCAACAGGCGATAAGCCAGGGCCGCGACCGGGCCAAGCAGGAAATACCAGAAAATCACCGCAAAAAAGCTTTGGTAGGCCTGCCACAGCAAATGGCCTTGAACCCGCTCCAGCAGTTGCTCGCCACTGTCGGCGGCCACCTTCAGGTCGCGCTCGGCGACGTGCTCGGCAGCTTGCAGGTCGCCGCGCCGCCAGGCGTCGCGAAACGGCCCAAGCTCGCCCAGCAGGTCGCCGCGCCCCAGGCTGTAGATCACCACCAGCAAATGCACCGGCAGTGCCAACAGGCCATAAGCCACGGGCTCCAGCACCAACAGCAACAACCCCAGCACGGCCACCGGCAACAACACCAGCAGTACCAGGATCAGCCAAGGCTGCTTGCCCATGCGCGGGCTCGACTCCAGCTTGGCCAGCTCGCGCAGCCATCCGCCGTCACGTTGCAACCGCCGACGCAGGGCCGAGAACTTCTCGATCCACACCGCCAGCACCAACACCAGGAAACTCATCGTGCGTGTCCTCCATCCTGCAGGGCGCTGCGAAAGCGCGTCCAATCAAAAGCCGGGCCTGGATCGGTCTTGCGTCCCGGTGCGATATCACTGTGACCACAAATACGCTGCTGGGTAATGCCTGGGTAGGCCGACAACAGTTGCCGGGCCAGGTCGATCAGCGACACATATTGCGCATCGGTGAACGGTAGCTCGTCCGTGCCTTCCAGTTCGATCCCGAGGGAAAAGTCATTGCACACTTCACGCCCCTCGAAACTGGACACCCCGGCATGCCAGGCACGCTCCAGGCACGACACAAATTGTGTCACCAAGCCGTCGCGCTCAATCAGAAAATGCGCAGACACCCGTAGGCTGGCAATGCTTTCAAAGTAGGGATGCTCCGTGACGTCCAGGCGGTTCTGGAAAAACTCCTGCACTTTGCCAGTAGCAAACTGCCCCGGTGGCAGGCTGATGTTATGCACCACCAACAGTGAGATCTCGCCGGCGGGGCGCTCGTTGAAGTTGGGCGACGGGCAATGACGGATGCCCTGGCACCAACCGCTGGTGGGGTCCAACTGCATACGGGTTCCTTGAATGAGACGAGGTGTTACCAGTATGCCGCGTTCAGCCCTGCGGTTGCGATCACTTGCCGCGATTGAGTTGGCGCAGCGTGCCAATCACCGACGTCAGCGCGCGGTCGAACAGCAGCCCCTCATCAAGGCTGCGCAGCGCGCCCTGCTTGAGGGCCATGGCCAATTGGCCGGCACTTTTCTCGAGGGCTTTGAGCCCGGTGCGGCTGACAAAAATATAGCGGTTGGCCGGCGCCATGATGGCCTTCAGCTTGCAACGCAGCCGGCTGCCGTCCTCCTGCTGGAACTCAAACCAGTGACCAATGTGCAACTGCTGGACCTTGAGCAACTCCGGATCATCACTGGGCAGACTCGGGATGGCGTCAGGCACCTCGTTACTGAGCGAAAACGGCTCACGCACCTCGATCAGCGTGTCCAGGCGCTCGCCTTCGAACGACTGCAGGTGCATGGCCTGCAAACGTACAAAAAATTCGCGGGTGCTGAAGGGGTCGAACGCAGCACTGGTCAACCCATCACGCAAGGCTTTGAGCAGGCCGGGCAGTTGCTCAAGCAAGTGCCGGCCGGCCTCGGTGTCTTTTTGCAGGCTGACGCTCCAGATCAATTCGTCCATGGTGCGCACGGCCGCCTGCCATTGCACTGACTGCTCGCCCTGCTTGAGGCTGGCCAGCAACAGCACCTGGCTCCAGGCCTGCTGGATAAACTGCACCACGGACTGCGGCAACACTCGGCCCACCAACCGTCGATTGAGCACCTCGGCCACCCGCTGACGCGCGGCGTCTTTGCGCACCCGGCCTTCTTCGGCCTCACAGGTGTGCTGTTCGAGCAATTCGCTGCGGTGGCGCTCGTCGGCAGTAGAGGCACTGAACTGCGCCAGCACCTGGCGGAAAATCGCCAGGTCTTCAACGAACTCATTCAACAGCCGTTGCACCACCTGCTCAGTGCGCAGGTACAGGCTGTCACGCTGATAATCATCGCGCGGGCTCCATGTCATGGCGGCGCTGGCGATTTCATTGAGCAGACGTCGCGCCGGGTGGCTGGCGCGGCTGAAAAAACTCTTGTCCAGCACCGCCACTTTCAACAGCGGAATCTGCAAGCGTGCGATCAAGGCCTTGAATACGTCAGGCACGCAGTGGTCAGTGAGGATGAACTCGAACAACAGCGCGACCAGGTTGATCACATCCTCATCGGCGTCTTCCACCACACGGGACTTGCCGCTCTTGACGCTCACGCGAGTCAGCAACTGCTCAAGCTGGTTACGCAGGTCGAAGTCGTCTTCGGCCTCGGGCTCCGGCACATATTGCTGCAGGTGGGAGAGCAGGCGCAGCAAATCGCGGGTGGCGATGGGCTGGGGTTCGGCGCTGGCTTCCAGGGTGGGCGCGACGCTGCCACGCACGGCAGCGAGCAACTTCTGCAACGCGGCGAAGGCTTGCTGGCCGTTTTCATCCATGGGCTGATCAACGGCCTGCACACTGCCTTCGCGCTGCTGCTCGCGAGCTTCACGCCCACCTGGGCGGCGTGACGGCACAGCCTTGAGCTGCGGCAAAACGCCAGTGGCAACCAGCAGTTGGTTGGCCTCGGCGTACAGTTGGTCGGCGTCACTGAGCACATACTTTTCGAACAGCTTGAGCATGATCAGCTTGACGCGAATCTCCACACCCAGGCTGCGCCCCGCACGCAGGAAGAACTCGCACAGCAGTGCCGGGCCAAGCGGGTTATCGCGCTCATCCAGGGGGTTGCCGAGCAACGCGCCCAGGCGCGCGGTTAATTGCCCCAGCGCCAGGCCATCGCGATGGCGCACCCGGCCGAGCATGGCCTCCAGCGCGACGGCTTTTTCCAGCTCATCACTGGACGTACCCGGCGCCGCCTCATAGGACACCATCGGCACCAGGTGAAACTCACCGCGCTCGGCCTGGCCCAGGTCGATAAATGCGGCGAACAATTGCTCCATGAACACGCGCTCGAAATTCTTGCGTTTGAGGCGCAGGTCACGCATGGCTTCAAAGAAAATATGGTGGTCGACGTTGCTGCGGGCCTTGTCGGCCATTTCAAACAAGGTGTCGTCAGCGTTATCGAACAGCTCCTGCAAACCTTGCTGCAACTGCTGTGCAGCCTTGTCGCGAACCTGCAGCAACACCACCGGCAGGCGCGCGAGCGGCGATGGCGTGGCCTGTGCCCGATTGATGGGCACCACCTTTCCGTCAATGTGCATCCTGGCCTCCTGAAACGGCGGTGATGAGTTGGGGAAAAATCGGCTACAGGCCCCATCGGGCTGCAAACACCGGTTATCTCCAAGGACGTCAAAGCTATGACGCCAATCGCAAGGCGCGAGATTATCTTGCAAATGGGGGCTGTTGCGCCAGTGAACTCTGCCAATGCGCTGTAAATGAGTGGCGAGTATGGGTTCGGCGGCGCGCTGCCCCTATAATCGAGGCACTTTGTTTGTGGAGCCTGTTATGCCGAATCTCCGTCTTGCCGACCTCACCGCCGAAATCGAAGCCAACGTGCGCCGCGCACTGCTGGAAGACATCGGCAGCGGCGACATCACTGCGCAACTGATCCCGGCCGAACGGCTGGCCAAGGCCACCATCATTACCCGCGACGCAGCCGTTATCGCCGGCACCGCCTGGGTGGACGCGGTGTTCCGCCAGCTCGACCCACGGGTTGCGGTGCATTGGCAGGTGGCCGACGGTGAGCGTGTGAGCCCCAATCAAGTGCTGTTCCACCTTGAAGGCCCGGCACGCTCACTGCTGAGCGGCGAAAGGTGTGCGCTGAATTTTCTGCAGATGTTGTCAGGCGTCGCCACGCGCGCGCAGTACTTGGCGGACTTTGTCGCCAGCACTCAGGTCAAGTTGCTGGACACCCGCAAAACCCTGCCGGGCCTGCGCCTGGCGCAGAAGTACGCCGTGACTTGCGGCGGTTGCCACAACCATCGCATCGGGTTGTATGACGCGTTCCTGATCAAGGAAAACCATATCGCCGCCTGTGGCGGGATTGCCGAGGCGATTACCGCCGCCCACAAGATCGCGCCGGGCAAGCCGGTGGAAATCGAAGTGGAAAGCCTGGAGGAGCTGCGTGAAGCTTTGGCGGCGGGCGCCGATATCATCATGCTCGACGAGTTGAGCCTGGATGACATGCGTGAGGCCGTGCGCCTGAATGCCGGCAAGGCCAAGCTGGAAGCCAGCGGCGGGATCAATGAAACCACCTTGCTGCCTATCGCGCAGACCGGGGTGGATTACATTTCCATCGGTGCGATGACCAAGGATGTGAAGGCGGTGGATTTGTCGATGCGCCTGAGCATCTGAGCAAGCAACATCCGAGCAAAAGGAGCGAGGTTGCTCGCTCCTTCAATTTCGCGCTCAGATCGCGAGATTATTCATCCCGCAATACTCGTTCCAGTCAACGCCCAGTACCTCGGCGGCCTCCTTGTGCAAGGCCAGGCGCGCCGCTTCGAACTCTTGCGGCGTCGAGGTGTACTTGAGGGTCAGTTCCCATGGCTGTAGGCCCTGGGCCTCGGCCTCATCCTCGAAGGCCCACTGGATCTGGTCCTTTTGATCATCGGCGCTAAGGTCCTTGATCTCGTCGAGCAGTTCCGGCGATTCCGCGACGTATTTTTTGAGGGCTGCTTCGTGCCGCTGTTCCTGGGTCATTTCTTGTGTGGTCATGTTGTTCTCTTAGATCATGGAATGGGGATGCATCTGGGTCATCAAGGTTGCGCAGATACAAAAGAGTGGGCACGAATGCCGCCTCGTCTGGCCTTCAGAACCATTCTGGGATCATCTGAAAACGTTGCCTTTGAAACAGTGTCGCCGTTGAAACAGTGTTGCCTTGTGCCCGAGACAGGAGTCGAACCTGCGACCTTCGCGTTACGAGTGCGCTGCTCTACCAACTGAGCTACACGGGCGGTGGGCTAAAGCTAGCACCGCATTGGGCAGGCAGCAACAAACTCGCTGACCGCCCGGCAGGCATTACGCCCCGTCGGCGCCGCAACCCTTGGCGGCGTACTGCGCCTCGACCGTGGTGGCACAGGCCCAACCCTGGGTGGCGCTGCGCGTCAAGGTGATGGTCTTGCCCAGTACCGGCGCAGGTGCATCGAGGATTTCGCAGGTAATGGAACCGACGCCCGTGGCCACATCGCCGGTTACGGTGATCGTGCAGTTGGCAGTCGGGCTGGTGCCACCAATCAAAGGCAAGGTCGGCACAGTGCCCTGGTTAAGGGTGTCTTCAAAACCGGCCTTCAACGCCGCAATTTCAGCCAGCCCCGCCGTGAACTTGGCCTTGGCCTGGTGCTTGGTGTACATGGGCAGACCGATGGTGGCCAAAATGCCGATGATTGCCACGACGATCAACAACTCGATCAAGGTAAAGCCTTTCTGACGCATCACATTCACTCTCCAGAATAAAAACCTTATCAAGGCGCGTCCTGCGCCCCGCAGTGTGCAGCGGCGCCAGTGTACTCATCCGTGAGCGCCCAATTGTGGGTAAGACGCACATTCTGACATTTTATCGCGCGCCCACGAGCGGTCCGAATCCGTCATCTGACTAAGCTATAAATCTACGACGACCTGTGTGCGGACCTGTGCCATGAATGAAGCTTCAACGATCTACGCCTGGGAAGGCACCAACCGCAAAGGCCGCCGGGTGTCCGGGCAAGCCACCGGGCATAACCTGGCACTGATCAAGGCACAGCTGCGCCAGCAGGGGATTTACCCCGGACGCGTGCGCAAAAAGGCTTCGCACCGGCCATATTTTGCCGCGCCGATAAAACCCGCCGACATCGCGCTGTTCACGCGCCAATTGGCGACCCTGTTAAAGGCCGGCATTGCGCTGCTGCAGGCGCTCGACATCATCTGCGAAGGCTTCGAAAACCGGCAGATGCGCGCGTTGATAAAAGGCTTGAAGCAGGAGATTGCCGCCGGTAGTAGCCTGGCAGCAGCGCTGCGCAAACAGCCGCGTCACTTTGATGATTTGTATTGCAACCTGGTTGCCGCAGGCGAACAGGCAGGCGCCCTGGAAACATTGCTCGAACGGGTGGCGATTCACCTGGAAAAAAGCCAGCAGCTCAAGGCGCGAATCAAAAAAGCCATGACCTACCCTATCGCCGTAATCGTCGTCGCCTGCCTGGTCAGTGCAGTTTTGCTTATCCACGTGGTGCCGCAGTTCCAGAACCTCTTCGCCGGGGTAAACGGCCAACTACCAGGCTTTACCTTGCTGGTGATTGCGCTGTCCAACTTCCTGCAGCACGCCTGGTGGATGCTTGCCCTGGGGCTGGGTATGGCAATAACTGCGCTGCGCCATGCCTATCGGGCTTACCCGGGGTTTCGTGACGGGCTGGATGCCGCTTTGTTGAACGCGCCCCTGGCTGGCACACTGCTGAGGCGCTCAGCCATCGCCCGTTACGCCCGTACACTTTCAACCACCTTTGCCGCGGGCGTGCCATTGGTGCAGGCTCTGGACTCCGTGGCAGGCGCGGCAGGTAATGGGTTGTTCACAAAGGCGATCGAACATATGCGGCACGATGTATCCACAGGTGTGCCGTTGAACCAGTCCATGGCCCACAGCGGGCTGTTCCCCGGCATGGCCATCCAGATGACGGCCATCGGTGAAGAGTCGGGCACCCTGGACCTCATGCTGGATAAAGTCGCCAACCACTATGAAGCCGATGTGGAAAACCTGGTCGATAACCTCACCAGCCTGATGGAGCCACTGATCATGGTGGTGTTGGGGGGCATTGTCGGCGCGTTGGTGATTGCGATGTATCTGCCGGTGTTCCAGTTGGGGTCGGCGTTTTGAGCCTGCTGCTGGGTGAACAACCCTGGGTCTTTGTCGGGATGGCGTTGGTGCTCGGCCTGATCGTCGGCAGCTTTCTCAATGTGCTGGTGTGGCGCCTGCCGAAGATGCTCGTACGCGAATGGCGCGCCCAGGCCCAGGAAATACTCGGCCTGCCGGCCGACCCCGCCGGCCCTGTCTACAACCTGATGCATCCCAACTCGTGCTGTGCGCATTGCAGCCAGCCGATTCGCCCCTGGGAAAATATCCCGGTACTCAGCTACCTGCTACTCAAGGGGCGCTGCGCCCGCTGCCGCGAGTCTATCAGCGCGCGTTACCCCTTTACCGAACTGGCCTGTGCGCTGCTCTCGGCCATGGTCGCCTGGCATTTTGGCTTCGGCTGGCAAGCTGGCGCAGTGATGCTGCTGAGTTGGGGCCTGCTGGCGATGAGCCTGATCGACATCGATCATCAACTGCTGCCGGATGTGCTGGTGTTGCCACTGCTGTGGCTGGGGCTGGTCCTCAATAGCGGCGGTTTGTTGGCGACGCTGCCCGATGCGCTATGGGGCGCAGTCGTAGGCTATGTGTGCCTGTGGAGCGTGTTCTGGGTGTTCAAAGTGGTCACCGGCAAGGACGGCATGGGTTATGGCGACTTCAAGCTATTGGCCCTGCTCGGTGCCTGGGGTGGTTGGCAGATTCTGCCGATGACGCTGCTGATAGCGTCGCTGCTGGGCGTGTTCGCAGGCCTTGTCCTGATGCGTTTGCGCAAGTCCCAGGCATCGGTGCCGATGCCATTTGGCCCGTGCCTGGCAATTGCCGGCTGGATTGCATTGCTCTGGGGTGGTCAAATAACCGACTTCTATTTGCAGTCTGTCGGTTTCAGATGACCACTTGTGTCGCAACACCCTGGATTTTAGGCCTCACCGGCGGCATCGGCAGCGGTAAAAGCGCGGCCGCCCAGCACTTTATCGACCTGGGCATTGACCTGGTCGATGCCGACCATGCCGCACGCTGGGTGGTCGAACCCGGCCGGCCAGCACTCGCACGCATTGCCGAGCATTTTGGTGCAGGCGTGTTGCAGGCGGACGGCCAGTTGGACCGCGCGGCCCTGCGCAAGCTGATCTTTGAAGTTCCCGAAGAACGTCGCTGGCTGGAAGCCCTGCTGCACCCGTTGATTGGCGAAGAAATTCGCAGCCATCTGGCGCGCGCCCAATCGCCTTACGCGATCCTGGTCTCACCGCTGCTGATCGAGTCCGGCCAGTACAGCATGACCCAGCGCATCCTGGTGATCGACGTGCCGCAATCGCTGCAGATTCAGCGTACCCTGCAGCGCGACGGCATCAGCGAACAGCAGGTGCAGGCGATCCTCAAGGCTCAGTCCAGCCGTGAAGGCCGTCTGAACCATGCCGATGACGTGCTGGTCAACGACAAGGACCTCGCCTGGCTGCACAGCGAGGTCGAGCGACTGCACCACTTTTACCTTACTTTGCGTGGAGGCCGATCATGAGCCAACCCTTGACCGTCGACTGCCCAACCTGCGGCGCACCCGTGGAATGGAAACCCGACAACCTCAACCGGCCGTTCTGCTCGGACCGCTGCAAGCTTATCGACCTTGGCGCCTGGGCCGCGGAAGAACACAAGATTCCGGTGAGCCCGGATGCCGAGGACGAGCTGTTCTCAGAAGACCTGCCGCCGCGCCACTAAGGCCGCATAAAGGCGTATTCCTGCTGGTCGTCGAGGTTTTCTGCAAGGTATTGCAGCTCGTCGGCCAGGTCTTCAAAACTGCGCACACCCTTGCTCTGCTGCACCACCGCACTGAGCATGGCGCGCAGGGTAAGACCTGGGTCAAAACCAATTTCCTGTGCCGCATCCTGGCTTCTGCGCAACTCTTGCCGCGCCCATTCGTACACACTCATAGTCTGTGCCCCGCCCTGCTCAGTAAAATTTCGCAGAGCATGGGCCTGCGCGGCCGCCTGGGATTTGATCTGGATCAACGCCGCGAATCGTCATCCTTCCACGGCGCCGACAGGTAGCGCGTACGGTTGAAGGTCTCCAGCCATTCCGGGCAGAACACCACCAGGGCACTGATGACCATGCCGTTGATAAACGCCTCGGGGAAGATGATCAGCCACAGGTAACCGACGAAGTCTTCCAGCCACTCGGGCATGGCAAAACGGCCGTCAAACCACAACAATCCCAACGCCGCCAGCAGGCACAGCAGTGCCGACAGCGCTGCGGCGAAAAAGCCGGAACAGAAGATATACACAAAGGGGTTGCGCGTTTGCGCCCGCTCCACCAGCAGCGCGCAGGTCTCGGTGACCAGCACCGGCAAGCCAATCAGCAGCAAACCATTGACCCCGACCGCCGCCAGGTCCTGGCGCCCCAGCAGCACCAAACCCAATTGCGCGGCCAACCCGCCGACGATAGCCAGGGGCCAATCCAGCAGCAGGGTCACGGCGGTCATGCCGATAAAGTGGTAAGACACACCGGTGTCGAAATCCCGCCGTACCAGCCAGAGCATAAACAGGGCAAACACGGTGCCGAACAGCAAATGCTGGCGCCGCCGGTCGGCAAACAACTCGACCCACGGTGCGCGCAGGATCGCCCACATGACCAATGGCGCGTAAAACAGCCAGCCAATGATGAGCGTTTGCGGCGCCAACACTGCAGCGCTGATCACGAGCGTAATGCCTTTGCAGAAAACCTCACCACACACCTCGTCCATGCAGTTGCTGTTGAATGAGCAGTCTACACCGGCGTTTCAAAGCAAGACTTCCTGCGGTCATCAATTGGACGCTAAGCTGCCAATATGGATGACTCAGATTATTTGCGCCTGCTCACCGTAGCGGCCGAACAAGCCAATGCGTTCCTGTCCAATGCCCGCAAATGGGAGCGTGAGCGTTGGGTCTGCCAGCGCCTGCTGCAAGGCTTGAACGTGCCTTACCGTGCCGAAGAGTTTCACCCCGCCGGCCAAGAGCCGCCGGACGTGTTGTTTCGCGACGCCAGTTTCGAAGTTTTTTTCGTATTGGATGAAGGCCGGCGCCTGAACGACGAATGGCGTGATGAGTTGCTGCGGCGGCGCAGTGCGTTTTCCTTGAGCCAGTTGGTGCGACGCGAAGCCAAGCCACGGCGCATTCCGGCCCATGAATTCCTGCTGCGCCTGGCGCCGACGTTGCGCAAAAAGGCACATAACTACAAAGAACGCGGCATAGACCTGGGCGAGTTGGACCTGATTGCCTTCACCAGCCTCAAGCGTGAAGTGCTGGACCTCAACAGCCATTTCCCACCGCCTACCGAATACCTGCGCCAAGGCTGGCGCTCGCTGTCGTTGGTAGGCCCGACCTTTGCGCGCGTACTGTTTGCCCACCCGGACGCACCGGACTTCTTGCGCAACAACCTGGGGCGCAGCATAGTATTCGATGTGGGCATCAGCCTGTGACGCGGGCACCGGCTACGCTTGTGGCGAGCCCGCCAACCTTCTGGCTGTAACGTGGCGCCCTTTTGCAACGTCTACCTGACGAGGCCTTTATGACCAGCCGCCTGAACCCCGATGACCAACAGCATGTCGAAGAGTACCTGCAACTCTCCCAAAACCGAGTCGAGCGCAAGCCTTTCCGGCCGTGGCTGCTCCTGGGTGTGGTGCTGTTGGTGGTGATCGGGCTCGGCCTGCTGAGCCGCCTTTTGAGTTACCTGACGCTATGAGCTGCATCGCGCTCGCGAGGGTAACTGCTCCGATTTCTTTTAGCCTTGCGAGATATCCCCATGACCCATCGTATTATTATCGTCGGCGGCGGCGCCGGCGGCCTGGAGTTGGCTACCCGCCTGGGTAAGACTCTGGGCAAGCGCGGCACCGCCAGCATCACGCTGGTGGACGCCAACCTCACCCATATCTGGAAACCGCTGCTGCACGAAGTGGCCGCCGGTTCGCTGAACTCTTCGGAAGACGAGCTCAATTACGTCGCCCAGGCCAAATGGAACCACTTCGAGTTCCAACTGGGGCGCATGAGCGGGCTTGACCGTGAACAGAAAAAAATCCAGCTGGCCGCGACCCTCGATGAAGAAGGCCGTGAGCTGGTGCCTGCGCGCGTGCTGGGTTATGACAGCCTGGTGATCGCAGTCGGCAGCACCACCAACGATTTCGGCACCGAGGGCGCGGCGCAACACTGTCTGTTCCTCGACACCCGCAAACAGGCCGAGCGCTTCCATCAACAATTGCTCAACCACTATCTGCGCGCCCATGCGGGCCAGACCGACGTGGAAGAGAACATCAGCGTCGCTATCGTCGGCGCTGGTGCGACGGGCGTCGAATTGGCCGCTGAACTGCACAACGCCGCCCATGAGCTGGCTGCCTATGGCCTGGACCGCATCAAACCGGAAAACATGCACATCACCCTGATCGAAGCCGGCCCACGGGTATTGCCCGCGCTGCCGGAGCGGATCGGCGGGCCTGTGCACAAAACCCTGGAGAAACTTGGGGTAACGGTACTGACCAACTCGGCGGTCAGCGAAGTGACCGCGGATGCCTTGATCACCAGCAGCGGCCAGGTCATTCCAGCGAGCCTCAAGGTCTGGGCTGCGGGTATCCGCGCACCGGCCTTCCTCAAGGATATTGACGGGCTGGAAACCAACCGCATCAATCAATTGCAGGTATTGCCGACGCTGCAAACCACCCGTGATGAAAACATCTTCGCCTTTGGCGACTGCGCCGCCTGCCCGCAACCGGGCACCGACCGCAATGTGCCGCCACGCGCCCAGGCCGCTCACCAGCAGGCTTCACTGTTGGCCAAGTCGCTGAAACTGCGGATCGAAGGCAAGGACCTGCCGTCCTACAAGTACACCGACTACGGTTCTCTGATCTCGCTGTCGCGTTTTTCGGCGGTGGGTAACTTGATGGGCAACCTGACGGGCAGCGTGATGCTCGAAGGCTGGCTGGCGCGGATGTTCTACGTGTCGCTGTACCGCATGCACCAGATGGCGCTGTACGGGTTCTTCCGCACGGCGATGTTGATGCTGGGCAGCAAGATTGGGCGCGGGACTGAGCCGCGGCTCAAGCTCCATTAACAACACAAACTAATGTGGGAGCTGGCTTGCCCGCGATGGCGATCGATCAGCACAAGATGCACAGGCTGATACACCGCTATCGCAGCGGTGCGACGATTCGACAAGCCAGCTCCCACATTTTTTGCGTAATATTTAAGATTTGCGCGCACAAAAAAAATCCCCGTATCTTTCGATACGAGGATTTTTAATATGGTCGGGGTAAGGGGATTCGAACTCCTGACATCCTGCTCCCAAAGCAGGCGCGCTACCGGACTGCGCTATACCCCGGTAAAAAAAAGGCGACCTCTCAGTCGCCTTCTTCGATCAGTGCTTTTGGCCTCTGATCTTAAGATTCGATTCCAGCGTTAACTGGTCTCAAAAATGGTGGGTCGTGTGGGATTCGAACCTACGACCAATTGGTTAAAAGCCAACTGCTCTACCAACTGAGCTAACGACCCAAAAATGGTCGGGGTAAGGGGATTCGAACTCCTGACATCCTGCTCCCAAAGCAGGCGCGCTACCGGACTGCGCTATACCCCGGTTTTGAAATTGGCTCCGTGACCAGGACTCGAACCTGGGACCCAATGATTAACAGTCATTTGCTCTACCGACTGAGCTATCACGGAACTACATATTTCAAATTTACAACTTCTACTGCTTTACAACCTTCTCATCGGCTTGTCCGTATCGCTACGTTCACGTCTCTGAGGCGCGCTATTCTACAATCTTAAAAACCCCTGTCAACCCTTTAAATTGCTTTTAAGACAATGATTTGCGCTTGTTTCTGATTTCTTCTTGGGGAGAAGAAACCCGTGGGCTGACGTTGCTGCGGGGCGCACTTTACAAGCCTTTGCCTTACAGTTCAACGCCCTATCGAAAAAAAAGGCCCCGCAATGCGGGGCCTCCTCTTATCGCCATACAGGCCGGGCTTAGTGGAAGACGATTTCGTCGTTTTCCACCGTGGCCGCCACGCTGGTCCCCGGCATGAAGCTGCCCGACAGGATCAACTGCGCCAACGGGTTCTCGATCCAGCGCTGTATCGCACGTTTCAGAGGCCGTGCGCCGTACACGGGGTCGTAACCCACCGCGATCAACTTGTCCAACGCCTCGCTGCTCAGCTCCAGGTCAAGCTCACGCTCGGCCAGGCGGCTACGCAGACGGCCCAACTGGATCTCGGTAATACCCGCGATCTGATCCCGCGCCAGAGGCTCGAAGATCACCACTTCATCGACCCGGTTGATAAATTCCGGACGGAAGTGCGAGGTCAGCGCATCCATCACCGCAGCGCGCTGGGCCTCACGATCACCGACCAGCTCCTGGATCTGCGCCGAGCCCAGGTTAGAGGTCATCACGATCACCGTATTGCGAAAGTCCACAGTGCGCCCGTGGCTGTCCGTCAACCGGCCATCTTCCAGCACCTGCAGCAAGATGTTGAACACATCCGGGTGGGCCTTCTCGACCTCATCCAGCAGGATCACCGAGTAAGGCTTACGCCGCACGGCTTCGGTCAGGTAACCGCCTTCTTCATAGCCCACATAGCCTGGTGGAGCACCGATCAGGCGCGCCACCGAGTGTTTCTCCATGAATTCGGACATATCGATGCGCACCATGGCCTCTTCAGTATCAAAGAGGAACTCGGCCAATGCCTTGCACAGCTCGGTCTTACCCACGCCGGTTGGGCCGAGGAACATGAACGAGCCGCTCGGACGATTCGGGTCGGACAAACCGGCCCGCGAACGCCGTACCGCATTGGACACTGCCACCACGGCCTCTTCCTGGCCGATGACGCGCTGGTGCAGCAGGCTTTCCATTTTCAGCAGCTTGTCGCGCTCGCCTTCAAGCATTTTCGACACGGGAATGCCGGTCCACTTGGAGACCACTTCGGCAATTTCTTCCTCGGTCACCTTGCTGCGCAGCAGCTGATTCTCGGGCTTGCCGTGCTGGTCAACCATTTGCAGGCTGCGCTCCAGGTCCGGGATCACCCCGTACTGCAACTCGGCCATGCGGTTCAGGTCGCCTTTACGGCGCGCTGCTTCCAGCTCCTGACGGGACTGCTCGATCTTTTGCTGGATCTGCGCAGAACCCTGCACTTCGGCTTTTTCCGAGGTCCAGATTTCTTCGAGGTCCGAATACTCGCGTTCCAGACGCAGGATTTCTTCCTGAAGTTTTTCCAGGCGTTTCTTCGCTGCGTCGTCCTCTTCTTTCTTAAGTGCCTGGGATTCAACTTTCAGCTGAATCAGGCGCCGATCCAGGCGGTCGAGCACTTCCGGCTTGGAATCGATCTCCATGCGAATGCGGCTGGCCGCTTCGTCGATCAGGTCGATGGCCTTGTCCGGCAACTGACGGTCGGTGATATAGCGATGGCTCAGTTTGGCCGCCGCAATGATCGCGCCGTCAGTGATCGCCACCTTGTGGTGCACCTCATAACGCTCTTTGAGGCCACGCAGGATGGCGATGGTGTCTTCTTCGCTCGGTTCTTCCACCAATACTTTCTGGAAGCGGCGCTCAAGGGCCGCGTCCTTTTCAATGTACTGGCGGTATTCGTTGAGCGTGGTCGCGCCAACGCAATGCAACTCACCGCGCGCCAACGCCGGCTTGAGCATGTTGCCGGCGTCCATCGAACCTTCGCCCTTGCCGGCGCCGACCATGGTGTGCAGTTCATCGATAAACAGAATGATCTGCCCTTCCTGTTTCGACAGTTCATTAAGCAGGGACTTCAGGCGTTCTTCGAACTCGCCACGGAACTTGGCACCGGCGATCAGCGAACCCATGTCCAGCGACAACAAGCGCTTGCCTTTAAGGCCGTCCGGCACTTCACCATTGATGATGCGCTGGGCCAGGCCTTCGGCAATCGCGGTCTTACCCACGCCAGGCTCACCGATCAGCACAGGGTTGTTCTTGGTGCGGCGTTGCAACACCTGGATGGTGCGACGAATTTCGTCGTCACGGCCGATCACCGGGTCCAGCTTGCCTTCTTCGGCGCGCTTGGTCAGGTCGACGGTGTATTTGTCCAGGGCCTGGCGCGACTCCTCATGATTGGGGTCATTCACCGCCTCGCCGCCACGCAGGTTGTTGATGGCGTTTTCCAGGGCTTTTTTGCTCACGCCCTGGCCGAGCAACAATTTGCCAAGCTTGCTGTTGTCGTCCATCGCGGCGAGCAGCACCAGTTCGCTGGAGATGAACTGGTCACCTTTCTGTTGGGCCAGGCGATCGGCCTGGTTAAGCAGACGCGCCAAGTCCTGCGACATGTTCACGTCGCCGGTAGGGTTTTGGATTTTCGGCAGTTGGTCGAGCTCTTTGCTCAACTCCTTGCGCAGGCTGTTGACGTCAAAGCCCACCTGCATCAGCAAGGGCTTGATAGAACCACCTTGCTGTTCCAGGAGCGCCTGCATCAAGTGCGCAGGCTCAATCGCCGGGTGGTCGAGGCCGACCGCCAGGGATTGGGAATCCGAGAGTGCCAACTGCAATTTGCTGGTTAAACGATCAATACGCATTAGTCACCTTCCTTTTGAGCAGGCCGGAGCTAGAAATACACATCCTGAATGAAGAAACCTGCCAGATACCCTTATAGATGGGGTGGATTCTGGAAGATTCAAGCAACTGATCCTTGATGTGGATCAGCATTGACCCAAGTCAGGAGAGTCTAGCGCTCAAGCCAGATAAGGGAGGCGAACCGACCGGTGCGCGGGCTGCGACGATAGGAAAAGAAGCGTGGGTCGGTAACGGTGCATAAACCGCCACCATATACAGCGGTGACACCGCGCGCGGCCAGGCGCAGGCGCGCCAACTGGTAAATATCGGCCATGTACTTGCCGGGGTTGCGGCTAGGTACAAAGGCCTCGGCCGTGGTCGGCAATTGCTGCATGAAGGCTTCACGCACTTCGGGGCCGACCTCAAACGCTTGCGGGCCAATGGCCGGGCCTAGCCACACCAGTACTTCATCGGGCTCGGCATTCAAGCTTTCAAACGCAGCCTCCAATACACCAGCCGCCAGCCCGCGCCAACCGGCATGGGCAGCCGCCACACGTGTGCCGGCGCGGTTGCAGAACAACGCGGGCAGGCAATCGGCGGTCATTGAGGTGCAGGCAATGCCGGGTGTGCTGGTCCAACTGGCGTCGGCTTCAGCGATACGCGAAGGGTCAGCCTCCACCACGGTTATCCCGTGAACCTGGCGTAACCAGGCAGGCTGGATAGTAAAAGCGTCGGTAAGACGGCGGCGATTTTCAAGGACGGCCCCAAGACTGTCCTCGACATGATCGCCCAGATTAAGGCTGTCGAACGGCGCCAGACTGACGCCGCCCGCACGGGTGGTGACGCAGGCTTTGACTCCCGACGGCGCGGGCCAGTCAGGAATCAGCCAGTCACTCATCCTACAAACGCCTCGCGATCCTGCTTGAGCAGCGACAACAACCAGACCAGATCGTCCGGCAGAGGCGATTCCCAGCTCATCCGCTTACCGCTCGTCGGATGATCCAGCTCCAGGAAACGTGCATGCAGTGCCTGGCGCGGGAAGGTTTTCAGCGATTCAACCATGGTCTGGCTGGCCGCTGGCGGAATACGGAAGCGACCACCGTAGGCCGGATCTCCGACCAACGGGAAGTTGATGTGCGCCATATGCACGCGAATCTGGTGCGTGCGGCCGGTCTCCAGCTTCACCCGCACATGCGTGTGGGAGCGGAAACGCTCCAGCACACGGTAGTGGCTGACGGCCGGCTTGCCGCCTTCCATCACAGCCATACGCTGGCGCTGCTGGCCGTGGCGGCCGATCGGGGCGTTGATCTTGCCACCCGCCACCACCACGCCGATCACGATGCATTCGTAGATCCGGCTGACACTGCGGGCCTGCAATTGTGTGACCAACTGCGTCTGCGCCTGAATGGTCTTGGCCACCACCATCAAGCCGGTGGTGTCCTTGTCCAGGCGGTGCACGATGCCGCAGCGCGGCACGTTGACGATGTCCGGCACGTGGTGCAACAAGGCATTGAGCAAAGTGCCATCAGCGTGCCCGACCGCCGGGTGAACCACCAGGCCTGCAGGTTTGTTGATGACCAGGATGTCATCGTCTTCATAGACGATATCCAGCTCGATGTCTTGGGCGACCCATTCTCCCTGGGCTTCCTGCTCGGCAGTCAGCTCAAGAATCGCACCGCCATGGACTATGTCTCGCGGGCGGATAACCGCTCCATCCACAGTCAGGCGGCCGTCTTTGATCCAGGCGGAAAGGCGCGAGCGCGAGTGCTCAGCGAATAATTGTGCGGCGACTTGATCGAGGCGTTGGCCGCCCAATTCGGACGGCACCTCTGCGCGAAGTTCAATTTTATCGGACATGCTCAGACTAGGCGTGGCACAGCCTTTGGTTTCGGCTGCGCGCTTGTGGTTAAATACGGCGTCTTTTGCCCCGAGGCTTTCAACGGGGCGCTCATCATAACAGGACGGCCCCGCCCAAGACAGCGGCCGTCATAGGGACGCAAGCCGCCATGCAAGTGAAACACCTGCTGCTGATCGCCATCCTCGCCATGACTGCTGCTTGCTCGTCAACAAAGGAAGTCGTCGACGAAAACCTGAGCGAAGTCGAGCTGTATCAATTAGCTCAAAAAGACTTGGACAATAATAGCTACACCAGTGCCACAGCCAAGCTGAAGGCCCTGGAGTCGCGCTATCCGTTCGGGCGCTATGCCGACCAGGCACAGCTCGAGCTGATCTACGCCAACTACAAGAACGCGGAGCCGGAAGCTGCAAAATCCGCCGCCGAGCGTTTCATCCGCCTGCACCCGCAGCACCCGAACGTGGACTACGCCTACTACATGAAGGGCCTGACCTCGTTCGACCAGGACGTTGGCCTGCTGGCACGCTTCCTGCCGCTGGACATGACCAAGCGTGACCCTGGTGCTGCCCGCGACTCCTTCAACGAGTTCGCCCAGCTCACCAGCCGCTACCCCAACAGCCGCTACTCGCCGGACGCCAAGCAGCGCATGATCTACCTGCGCAACCTGCTGGCGTCCTACGAGATTCACGTGGCCGACTACTACCTGACCCGTCAGGCGTATGTAGCTGCCGCCAACCGTGGTCGTTATGTAGTTGAGAACTTCCAGGAGACCCCATCCGTGGGTGATGGCCTGGCGGTGATGACCCAGGCTTACCAGGCATTGCACCTGGATGCATTGGCAACCACCAGCCTGGAAACCCTGAAGCTCAACTACCCGGACTCCCCAAGTCTGAAAGACGGCCAGTTCGTGCCTCGGGTAGCTGAAGCAGACAACCGTTCCTGGTTGAGCAAATACACCCTGGGCCTGATCAGTTCCCGCCCACCGTTGCCGCCGGGCGAAACCCGCGCCAACCAGGACGTGATGAAGCAGTTCCAGGACGCCAAGGAAGCCATTCCTTCGGAGCTCAAGCCGCATGACGCCAATGGCGACGTGATCGAAGAAGAAGCACCGCAGGCCCTGGGCAACAATGAAGACCGTTCGTGGTTCAGCTACATGACCTTCGGCGTGTTTGACTGATTGCACACAGCGTCATCAAGAAGGAGCCTCTCGAGGCTCCTTTTTTGTGGGCGTCTTGTTATTGCGCTGTGCGCTTGCCACGCGCTTGGCTAAACTGGCGCATTCCCTGTCGAGAAACTGCCCATCATGCTTCGTCTACTGTTCTGGATTGCCGTCATTGCTGCCGCGGTATGGTTCTGGCGCAAATTCAAAAGCCCGGCGGCTAAACAGCAACGCTCCGCCGAGCCGGGCGCGGCCCTGATGGTGCGCTGCGCCCACTGCGGCGTGCACCTGCCGCAGGATCGCGCACTCAATTCACGCCAGGAGTGGTACTGCACCCAGGCGCACCTGGAACAAGGGCCGAAGTCTATTCAGCGTTGATCCGACCGGCGGGCGCATACGGCGCCGGGTCAATGATCGGGGGACGCCCCAACAGCAAGTCAGCGAACAGTTGACAGGATGCCGGCGCGAGCACCAGCCCATTGCGATAATGCCCGCAGTTGAGCCAAAGCCCTTTGAAACCGGGCACTTCACCGATGTAAGGGATACCTTCCGGTGAACCGGGGCGCAAACCGGCCCAGTGACCTACGACCTGCGCGTCTGCCAGCGCGGGAATCAACTCCACCGCCGATGCCTTGAGACTTTCCAAGGCCGACTCGGTCGGGGTCTTGTCGAACCCTTCATGCTCCAGCGTGCTGCCGATCAGAATGTGCCCGTCACGCCGCGGGATCGCATAACGCCCTTTGGCCAGCACCATGCTCGACAAAAAATCCGACGCACATTTGTACAAAATCATTTGGCCTTTGACCGGCTCCACTGGCAGCGACAGACCCAGCTTGCCGAGTATTTCGCCGCTCCAGGCGCCCGCAGCCAGCACCACCTGATCGCCCAGGATCGGCCCCGCAGCGGTATTTACACCCACGACGTTGCCACCTTCAATAACAAACCCCTCCACTTCGCACTGCTCATGAAGGGTCACGCCCGGCAACGCCAACAGCGCAGCCTTGAGGGATTTGACCAGACGCGGGTTGCGCACATTGGCCACGTTCGCCATGTAGATCGCCTGGGAATATCCACCGCCCAGCACCGGCACGGCATCATGGGCGGCCGACACATCTACCTTGCTCAACGGGCGACCTTCTCGGGCAGCCCAAGCCAACGCTTGGGCTTCATCTTCCAGGTCCAACCAGTACAGGCCTGTGGTGTGAACCTCTGGATCAACCCCGGTGGCCGCAAACAGCCGCTCTGCCAACTGCGGGTAAAAATCCTGCGACCAATGGGCCAGTGCGGTGACCGCCGGGCTGTAGCGCCATGGATACAGCGGCGAAACAATGCCGCCACCCGCCCAGGAAGACTCCTGCCCAAGCCCCGACCGCTCCAGCAGCACCACGGCCTGCCCCTCCGTGGCCAGGTTAAACGCGGTCAACAAGCCGATGACACCGCCACCGACAATCACCACTTGCTGTTGCTTAGCCATCATTTGATCCAGCCGATAAAAAGGGAAAAGCGCACCCGGCGCCCATTCATCCAGTACTCTCATCATTGCCCCCAACACGCCTGGCGCGACATTTCAGGTATCGCGCCCGGGTTGCTGCGCACGCCGGTGCTGGACAAGCTGAACTCACCGCATGGGTCATTTGCCATGATGGCGCCGACTGCAGGCGAGGCGACCAGTGTGAATGACTGGGGGCTCAATGCAGTGCTGATTCTATAGTGATCATTGCCGGCACTGGCGCCGCTTGCATCAATAAAAGTGCCGTGGCGCGTGTAAAAACGTTCGAGGTGCTGCGCCTGCTCAATCAACAGTGCAACGATCTGCGCGCGGTAGGCTTTTTTCACCTGCCCGGTATACGCGGGGTAAGCAATCCCGGCCAAAAACGCGATGATCGCGACCGCGCCCAGTAACTCGATCAGGGTAAAACCTTGGCAATCCTTGCCCATTGATACGCTCCTTACTAGTGAAGTTGTCGCCATAGCACCCGATGAACGCTCAGACCGCCCTCTGCCTGTGCATAGACCGCCTCCAGCACCGTGCGCACTTGGCCACTGCTCCCAACCGCCGTCACGCGGTACAACGCGGCCGGTGTTTCGGCAGGCAAACCCGCCATCCCCACGCCCGCTCCCAGGGATTGCACGCCATACAGGCCGCCCTTCAGGGCAACCCAAGTGACTGCTGACACGGGGTTTGTGCCTGCCTCTATCACCTGCGACGACTCGACCGGCGGCGCACAGGAATTGATTGCCCGACACACCGGCAGTGTCGCGCCTGCCCGCCGGATCACCGACTCACCCAACCGCAGGCCACTTTCGGCGCTTTGGAATGACTGGTTTCGATGCCATACGCTGCCGGTAATCTTTTGTTGGGACACCGCCCCTTGCATCGATGCCAGGCCGATCAGTGACAGCACCAGCAGAAACACCAGGCTGATCAGTAAAACCATGCCGGCTTGCCCTGCATAAAAGCGTTGATGATTGAACATGCTGCCCTACCCCAACCGGTTTCGCAGGGCTGCGACGACGCTGTAGGCCTGATCTTTCACGCGCCCGGTCGGGTCTTGCAGCGTCATGCGCAGGCGTACGCTGCGGATCAGCGATTCATCCGCCGGGCTGGCGTCATAGCGCGCTACCTGCGGCGAACCTGGCTTGCCCGCCACGCCGAAACTGATGTCGAAGGCCTGCACGTTGTCCAACAGCACCGCCTTGGCCGGCGCCGCATGCGTACTGACCTTCAATTGCCCAGTTTCATAGGTGTAGGTGAGTTGGCGCAGCGCAAAGCGGATCTGCCCTGGCGTCGGTGGCGGTGAATTCCCCGCGTAGGCCTGGGCCGTGCCGAGGCAGTCAGAGAGCACCGTCCAGTCAGGCGTGCCGCCCTCACCTGCGACATCGGCGGTGACCAGCGTCAGCGACCAGGAACTGCCTGCAGAATGCCAACCCACAGGTTGATCAAAGGCTGGGGGTGCGTTGTCGATAGCGGCTGTCGCCAGGCAGCCGAACATGCCCGCCTGGCGGATATCCCGGATCATCTTGCCCAGCACAAACCGCGCGTCATCCTGCAGCAGCATGGCGGCCTGTTGGCTGGCTTGAGTCGCGCGAGCGCTGATCGTCACCTGGCTGACACCCAGCACCAGCAGCAACCCGACAGCCAGCGCGAGCAACAACTCCACCAGGCTGAAGCCACGGACAAAGCTTCTCATTGAGGCGCCTGCGGGTCGCTGGTAATGCGGCTGGTGAGGATGAAGGTTTCCCGCGCCCCGGGCGTATTCGCCCCACGGGCATCATCCCAACTGATGCTCACGGTTACCTCGCCACTGCTGATCACCACCGAGCCTTTGGCGTCCTCGCCGGCGAAGCCGATGATATTGGCTTCGAAGTCATGCAGGTCCAGGTCCCGCACGCTGGCCGTCGCGCTAAGGACGGGGGCGGTTTGCGCGACCCCCCATGCATAGTCGGCGCCTGAGTTGGCGCGGATTCGGTCGAGCATATCGTAGGCAATGAAACTGGCCTGGCTGGTCATCCTTGAGCTGTCGGTGTACTTGAGTGCATTGAGCTGGGTCACTGCGGCGCCCAGCAACCCGACGGCGAGAATCAGCACCGCCACCAGCACTTCGATCAAGGTCATGCCGGTTTGCTGTCGAGGCAGCACGCAGGGAAAAAGTCTGTTCGGGCAGGCAAGCATTACCGTCGTCATCCGTGTCGAAGGCTGAAAAAAGCAGCGCAATGCTGCTGTGAGACCCAAGACTAGCGCCGGTTTTTGGCTCGCGCTGCTATCGGAACAAAGGGAAATACTTTGGACATAAAGGCCATCATTCAGCCCCGCCGCCGGGCGCTATACCTAGGTCTCCAAACCCATTTTTACCCTTGCCCATGGAGGGACAGACTATGCAACAACGCGGTTTCACCCTGATCGAACTTCTGTTCGGCCTGTTACTGGGCGGCATCCTGGTGACCGTGGCAGTGCCCGCCTTCAAGGGGTTGCTTGCGTCGCAGCAGCAACGCAGCGCGGCACACTCACTTGCCGAAGGCCTGCGGTTGGCGCGCACTGAGGCAATCACCCGCAATCGCGCAGTGATCATTCAGGCGCTGGAGAACGATTGGAGCCGAGGATGGCAAATCATCGTGGATACAAGCGGGCGCGGCGAGCCGGGTACCGACAACCCTATACTGCTGGAACGGCAGGGCAATGGGCGCGTGCTGATGGCGGGCAATGGGCCAGTCAAGAGCCAGGTACGCTTCAGCGGGCTGGGTGAGCCGGTGTTTGCGGGAGGTGGCTTCCGCGCCGGTACGGTGCACATCTGCGGCACCGACCCGGTACAGAGCCTCTATCAAGTGGTGCTGGCGCCCAGCGGGCGCATCAGCCTGCGCAGTGAGGCCACCGAGCAGGCGCTGTGCGGCTCCGGCACCGTGGCACTCAGAGCAGCGAACGAACCCGCAGCTCTTTGGGCATGGAGAACGTGATGTTCTCTTCGCGACCGGCCAATTCATCCGCGCCGGTGGCGCCCCAGGCCTGCAGTTGCTGGATCACACCGCGCACCAGCACTTCTGGAGCGGAAGCCCCTGCGGTGATGCCAATACGCTCAACGCCGTCGAACCAACTGCGCTGCATGTCTTCAGCGCCATCGATCAGGTAGGCCGGCGTGGCCATGCGTTCAGCCAGTTCGCGCAAGCGGTTGGAGTTGGAGCTGTTGGGGCTGCCGACCACCAGAACCACATCGCATTCGTCGGCCAGTTGCTTGACCGCGTCCTGGCGGTTTTGCGTGGCGTAGCAGATGTCATCCTTACGTGGGCCGCCAATTGCCGGGAAACGTGTGCGCAGGGCATCGATCACACGGCTGGTGTCGTCCATCGACAGGGTGGTTTGCGTCACGAAGGCCAGGCGATCAGGGTTTTGAACCTGCAACTCGGCCACGTCTTTTTCGTCTTCTACCAAGTAGATGGCGCCGCCATTACTGGCGTCGTACTGCCCCATGGTGCCTTCGACTTCCGGGTGACCGGCGTGGCCGATCAGGATGCATTCACGGCCGTCGCGGCTATAGCGCGCGACTTCGATATGCACCTTGGTCACCAGCGGGCAGGTGGCGTCAAACACCTTGAGGCCACGGCCCGCCGCTTCGGTACGTACTGCCTGGGACACGCCGTGGGCGCTGAAGATGACGATAACGTCGTCCGGCACCTGGTCGAGTTCTTCGACAAAGATAGCCCCGCGTGCGCGCAGGTCTTCAACCACGAATTTGTTGTGGACGACTTCATGGCGCACGTAAATCGGCGGCCCGAACACTTCCAGGGCGCGATTGACGATTTCGATCGCCCGGTCCACACCGGCGCAGAAGCCACGGGGGTTGGCGAGTTTGATTTGCATGCTGTGCCTCGTGTCTTGCAGGGCAAGAAATTGGATCAACTCAACTCTACAGGAGTGAGCCCCTGTGGGAGCCGGGCTTGCCCGCGATGCAGACGACCGGGTGTATCAGGTACACCGAGGTGATGCTATCGCAGGCAAGCCAGCTCCCACACAAGCCGGCCCCATAAGCGCCGGTTTCGTCAGTCAGAGCGCTTTAACGTCGATGATTTCAACGTCAAACGTCAAGGTTTTACCGGCCAACGGGTGGTTGAAGTCGATGGTCACTTGCGCGTCATCGAAGGTTTTAACCACGCCGGGCAGCTCGGTGTTCGCCGCATCGTTGAAGATCACCAACAGGCCTTCCGACAGGTCCATGTCCTGGAACTGCGAGCGCGGGATGATCTGCACGTTTTGCGGGTTGGGCTGGCCAAAGGCGTTTTCCGGCAGGATCTGCAAGGTGCGCTTGTCGCCGGCCTTGAAACCGAACAGTGCCGCTTCAAAGCCCGGCAGCAGGTTGCCATCACCGACTTTGAAGGTCGCCGGGGCTTTGTCGAACGTGCTGTCGACCGTGTCGCCATTCTCCAGGCGCAGTGCGAAATGCAAAGTGACTTCCGTGTTCTGGCCGATGCGTTGCTCAGCCAATACCTGATCAGTCATTGACGGTCTCTCCGGTTTTCTTGCTTTTGAACATGTCCAACGCCAGCATGATTGCACCGACGGTGATGGCGCTGTCGGCAAAGTTGAACGCAGGGAAGTACCAGCGGTTCTGCCAATGCACCAGAATAAAGTCGATCACATGGCCCAGGGCAATGCGGTCGTACAGGTTGCCCAGCGCGCCGCCCAGCACCAAGGCCAGGGCAATGGCGAGCCAGGTATCATCACGGCCCAGACGCTTGAGCCAGACCACCAGCACAGCGCTGACAACCACCGCGATCAAGGCAAACAGCCAGCGCTGCCAGCCGCCGCTGTCCGCCAGGAAGCTGAAGGCAGCACCGGTGTTGTAGGCCAGGGTCCAGCTGAAGTAGTCAGGAATGACCACAATCTGCTGGAACATCTGCAGGGAGCCTTCGAAATGAGCCTTGCTGACCTGGTCAATGACCAGGACCAGCACGCTCAGCACGAGCAAACCCAGACGTCCGAAACGACTGGAAGCATTAGGCATAGTGGCGAACCTCGCCAGCACCGCTGATGTTGTCGACGCAACGACCGCAGATTTCCGGATGCTCCGGGTTCACGCCGACGTCTTCACGGCAGTGCCAGCAACGGGCGCACTTAGGAAAGGCCGACTTGACCACTTTGAGCTTGAGGCCCGGCACTTCGGTGGCCACTGCGTCCGCGGGTGCCTGGGCAAACGGTGCCAGGCTCGCGGTCGAGGTGATCAGTACGAAGCGCAGTTCGTTGCTCAGCTTGGCCAGGTCGGCGGTCAGGCCTTCCTCGGCAAACAGGGTGACTTCGGCTTGCAGGTTGCCACCGACGGCCTTGGCCGCGCGCTGAACTTCCAGCTCCTTGTTCACCGCAACCTTGACGGCCATCACGCCTTCCCAGTACTCGCGGCCCAGTTCGAAGTTGGCCGGCAATTCGGTCAGGCCTTCGTACCAGGTGTTGAGCATCACCGATTCGTTACGCTCGCCCGGCAGGTATTCCCACAGTTCGTCAGCGGTGAAGGCCAGGATCGGTGCGATCCAGCGCACCAGCGCTTCAGAGATGTGGTACAGCGCGGTCTGCGCCGAGCGGCGCGCCTTGCTGTTGGCGCCGGTGGTGTACTGGCGGTCCTTGATGATATCGAGGTAGAAACCACCCAGCTCCTGCACGCAGAAGTTGTGGATCTTGGAGTACACGTTCCAGAAACGGTATTCGCCGTAGTGTTCCTGCAACTCGCGCTGCAGCAACAGCGTACGGTCTACGGCCCAACGGTCCAGGGCGAGCATGTCCTCGGCCGGCAGGATGTCGGTGGCCGGGTTGAAACCGGTCAGGTTCGACAGCAGGAAGCGTGCGGTATTACGGATACGGCGGTAGGCATCGGCGCTACGGGCCAGGATCTGGTCCGACACGGCGATTTCGCCCGAGTAATCGGTCGAGGCGACCCACAGACGCATGATGTCGGCGCCCAGGGTGTCGTTGATCTTTTTCGGCTCGATCACGTTTTTCAGCGACTTGGACATCTTGCGGCCCGTCTCGTCGACGGTGAAGCCGTGGGTCAGCAGTTCGCGGTACGGCGCGTGGTTGTCGATGGCGCAGCCGGTCAGCAACGACGAGTGGAACCAGCCACGGTGTTGGTCCGAGCCTTCCAGGTACAGGTCGGCACGCGGGCCGGTGGCGTGACCCATCGGGTGCGAACCGCGCAGCACGTGCCAGTGGGTGGTACCCGAGTCGAACCACACGTCGAGGGTGTCGCTGATCTTGTCGTACAGCGGCGCTTCGTCGCCCAGCAGTTCGGCGGCGTCCAGCTTGAACCAGGCTTCGATGCCTTCCTGCTCAACGCGCAGCGCCACTGCTTCCATCAGTTCAACGGTACGTGGGTGCAGCTCGCCGCTTTCCTTGTTCAGGAAAAACGGGATCGGCACGCCCCAGTTACGTTGGCGGGAGATGCACCAGTCCGGACGGTTGGCGATCATCGAGTGCAGGCGCGCCTGGCCCCAGGCCGGGACGAACTTGGTGTCTTCGATGGCTTTGAGCGAGCGCACACGCAGGGTGTCGCCGCTGGTCGGCTCTTTGTCCATGCCGATAAACCACTGCGCGGTAGCGCGGTAGATCAGCGGGGTCTTGTGACGCCAGCAGTGCATGTAGCTGTGCTTGATGGTTTCGGTGTGCAGCAGCGAACCGACTTCACGCAGTTTGTCGATTATCGGCTCGTTGGCCTTGAAGATGAACTGGCCGCCAAAGAACTCCAGCGACGGCGCGTACACGCCATTGCTCTGCACCGGGTTGAGGATGTCATCGTTGACCATGCCGTAGGCTTTGCAGGTCACAAAGTCATCAACGCCGTAGGCCGGCGCGGAGTGAACCACACCAGTACCCGAACCCAGCTCCACGTAGTCAGCCAGGTACACCGGCGACAGACGGTCATAGAACGGGTGACGGAAATTGATCAGTTCCAGCGCAGTGCCGGTGGTGGTGGCGATGACCGAACCTTGCAGCTCGTAGCGCGCCAGGCAGGCTTCGACCATTTCTTCGGCCAGCACCAGCAGGCGATCACCGACGTCCACCAGGGCGTAGGTGAATTCCGGGTGCACGTTCAGCGCCTGGTTGGCCGGGATGGTCCACGGGGTGGTGGTCCAGATCACGATGGCTGCAGGCTTTGGCAGGCTGGATAGGCCAAAGGCTTGGGCCAGCTTGTCGTCGTCGGCGATCGGGAAGGCCACGTCGATGGTCGAGGACTTCTTGTCTTCGTACTCGACTTCCGCTTCAGCCAGGGCCGAACCGCAGTCGAAGCACCAGTTCACGGGCTTGAGGCCCTTGAACACGAAACCGCCTTTAACGATTTCAGCCAAGGCACGGATTTCACCGGCCTCGTTCTTGAAGTTCATGGTCTTGTACGGGTTGTCCCACTCGCCCAGCACGCCCAGGCGGATGAATTCGGACTTCTGCCCTTCGATCTGCTCGGTGGCGTAGGCACGGCACAGTTCGCGGGTTTTATCCGCGCCCAGGTTCTTGCCGTAGGTCACTTCGACTTTGTGTTCGATCGGCAGGCCGTGGCAGTCCCAGCCCGGAACATAAGGCGCGTCGAAGCCCGACAGGGTTTTCGAACGCAGGATCATGTCCTTGAGAATTTTGTTCAGCGCATGACCGATGTGAATCGTGCCGTTGGCATAAGGAGGGCCGTCGTGCAGGACGAACTTCGGACGATCCTTGCCAATTTCGCGCAACTTTCCGTACAGGCCAATACTGTCCCAGCGCTGCAGGATCTGCGGTTCGCGCTGTGGCAGGCCGGCCTTCATTGGGAAGGCGGTGTCCGGAAGGTTTAGCGTGGCTTTATAGTCGGTCATTTAAGGCTCTTCGGTTAGCGATGGGCGCTAGGTGCGGCTAGTGCACGGGCGGCGGCGACATCCGCATTGATCGCCGTTTTCAACGCCTCAAGGGAGGCGAAACGCTGCTCTTCACGCAGCTTCTGGTGGAAAACCACCGTTAAACGCCGGTCATACAAATCACCGGCAAAATCCAAAAGGTGAACTTCCAGGTGGGCCTTGCCATCACCTGCAACCGTGGGCCTGACGCCTATGTTGGCGACTCCCGGCCACGATTGGCCGTCGATGTCGACACTCACCAGGTAAACCCCGGTGAGTGGCACACGACGACGCTTGAGCTGCACGTTGGCGGTTGGCGTGCCCAGTTGGCGCGCCAGCTTCTGACCGTGCAATACCCGCCCGGCAATGCGGAACGGGCGACCGAGCAAACGCTCGGCCAAGGCGAAGTCGGCAGCCGCCAGTGCGTTACGCACCTGGGTACTGCTCACGCGCAGGCCGTCCAGTTCGACGGTTTGCGCGGCTTCGACGGTAAAACCTTGATTCACACCAGCGTGTTGCAGGAAGTCGAAATCGCCGACGCGGTCGCAGCCGAAACGGAAGTCGTCGCCGACCTCCAGGTGCTGCACGCCCAGGCCATCTACCAGGATACGGTCAACGAACTCGGCGGCGCTGAGGCTTTGCAAACGCTGATTGAAGGCCAGGCACAGCACACGGTCCACGCCCTCTTCAGCCAGCAGTTGCAGCTTGTCGCGCAGGCGGGCCAAGCGCGCCGGAGCCGTCTCGGGGGTAAAGTATTCCCGCGGCTGTGGCTCAAAAATCACCACGCAGCTGGGCACGCCCAACTCGACCGCACGTTCACGCAGCCGGCCCAGGATAGCCTGGTGGCCACGGTGAACACCGTCAAAGTTGCCAATAGTGGCGACGCAGCCCCGATGCTCGGGGCGCAGGTTGTGGAGACCTCGAACCAGCTGCATAACGCGCTTCTTGCTCATAAAGTGGTCGATTATAACCACACCCGGCCCCGGACGACAGGCAACAGCGCAGGCCAAATGGATCGAATCGATAAAACAACCGTTTTATCACGGCAAAGTCTCTAGCCAAGCGACTTTCGATTGAAATCACGCAGACGGAAGCCTTGTAACAGCAACATCCCGAAGTACACCACCACACCTGCCACGACCAGAACACCCAGGCGCATGAAGCGTTCAAGCATATGGCCTTGATCCCAGGCGGGCATGAAGTGCATCAGGCCCAACAACACCGCCGACATCATCGCCACCGCCACCAGCAGCTTGAGGGCAAACAGGCCCCAGCCCGGCTGCGGCTGATACATCTGCTGCTTGCGCAGTTGATAAAACAGCAGGCCCGCGTTGATGCAGGCACCCGCGCTGATCGCCAGGGCCAGGCCGGCATGGGCCAACGGGCCGATAAACACCAGGTTGAGCAGTTGCGTGACGATCAGGGTGAAGATTGCGATCTTGACCGGCGTGCGGATGTTTTGCTGGGCGTAGAAGCCCGGCGCCAGCACTTTGATCACGATAATGCCGAGCAGACCGACGGAGTAGGCGACCAGTGCGCGCTGGGTCATTGACGCGTCAAACGCGCTGAACTGGCCGTATTGGAACAGCGACACGGTCAACGGCTCAGCCAGAATGCCCAGGGCCAGGGAACACGGCAACACCAGCATAAAGCACAGGCGCAGGCCCCAGTCGAGGATGCGCGAGTACTCCTGGCGGTCCTTGCTGGCATAGGTGCGCGACAGCGTCGGCAGCAAGATTGTGCCCAAGGCTACACCCAGTACGCCGGACGGCAACTCCATCAAGCGATCGGCGTAGTACATCCAGGAGACCGAACCGGACACCAGCAAGGATGCGAACGCAGTGTTGATGATCAGGGAAATCTGGCTCACCGACACGCCCAGGATCGCCGGCAGCATATTGCGCATCACGCGCCATACGCCGGTGTCCTTGAGGTTCAGCCGCGGCAGCACGAGCATGCCGATTTTTTTCAGGTGCGGCAGTTGGTAAAGCAACTGCGCCAGGCCGCCGGCCAGCACCGCCCAGCCTAGGGCCATAACCGGCGGGTCGAAGTACGGCGTCAGGAACAGCGCAAAAATAATCATGCTGACGTTCAGCAACGTCGGCACGAAGGCCGGCACCGAGAAACGGTTCCAGGTATTGAGGATCGCCCCGGCCAGGGATGACAGCGAGATCAGCAATATATAAGGAAAGGTCACCCGCAACAGGTCAGTGGTCAGCGCGAATTTTTCCGGGGTATTGGCAAAACCGGGGGCCGTGGCCCAGATCACCCAGGGCGCGGCAAGCATGCCGACGAGGGTTACCAGCATCAGTACCAGGGTCAGCAAGCCCGAGACATAGGCAATAAAGGTACGGGTCGCCTCTTCACCCTCCTGGGTTTTGTATTCGGCCAGGATCGGCACGAACGCCTGGGAAAATGCGCCCTCGGCGAAGATCCGCCGCAACAGGTTGGGCAGTTTAAAGGCAATAAAGAACGCATCCGTGGCCATGCTGGCGCCGAAAATGCGTGCCAGCAGGGTGTCACGCACAAACCCTAAAACCCGGGAGATCATCGTGATAGAGCTGACGGCAGCCAACGATTTGAGCAGATTCATTGAAAGAGTTTGCGCCTTTAGATAAAGAGCAGGCGAACAAAGCGCCCACTTATGCGATACTGCGCGCCTGCAACAGCACAGAGCCAAAGCTCGCGAGTTTACAGGTCAAGCGCCGGAAATAAATCACCCGCCTCTTCAGATCGACCACTCAGCAGTTCGCATCAGCCGCCCTTGACAACCCATCAAGTCATCGGCATGATTCGCGGCCTATTTTGTTTGCTATTTCCTAAAAAGTCTTTCGAGGAGCTCGACGGTGGCCAACACACCTTCCGCCAAAAAACGTGCAAAACAGGCTGAGAAGCGTCGCAGCCACAACGCCAGCCTGCGTTCCATGGTTCGTACCTACATCAAGAATGTAGTTAAAGCCATCGACACCAAAGACGCTGAAAAAGCTCAAGCTGCTTACGTTCTGGCTGTGCCTGTTATCGACCGTATGGCCGATAAAGGCATCATCCACAAGAACAAAGCCGCTCGTCATAAGAGCCGCCTGAATGGCCACATCAAGGCTCTGAACGTCGCTGCAGCAGCCTAAGTGGTAACAACTGCCACGTAACTCAGGTTACGTAACAGTTAAGAAATGCCCCGAACCGAAAGGTCCGGGGCATTTTTGTTTGTGCTCAATAACTTGGGCGCACGGATCAAAATGTGGGAGCGGGCTTGCCCGCGATTGCGGTGGTTCAGTGGTGAACAGGCCAGCTGACACGCCCCCATCGCGGGCAAGCCCGCTCCCACATGGCTGTGCCTGTTATCGACCGTATGGCCGATAAAGGCATCATCCACAAGAACAAAGCCGCTCGTCATAAGAGCCGCCTGAATGGCCACATCAAGGCTCTGAACGTCGCTGCAGCAGCCTAAGTGGTAACAACTGCCACGTAACTCAGGTTGCGTAACAGTTAAGAAATGCCCCGAACCGAAAGGTCCGGGGCATTTTTGTTTGTGCGCGATAAGATCAAAAATGTGGGAGCGGGCTTGCCCGCGATTGCGGTGGGTCAGTGATGTATAAGGCGGCTGACACGCCCTCATCGCGGGCAAGCCCGCTCCCACACTTGAACTGCAGTGTATTTTCGGGCGCAAAAAAACGCCCCGAACCAGTCGGGGCGTTTTTGCTACCTATTGATCAAACCACAATCAATGGTGATGACCGCCTTCACCGTGGACGTGGCCGTGGGCCACTTCTTCCTGGGAGGCGTCGCGGATAGCAACGATCTTCACTTGGAAGTTCAGGCGCTGACCAGCCAGAGGGTGGTTGCCGTCGACAGTCACGTCGTCGCCGTCCAGATCGCGGATGGTGACGATCTGCATCTGGCCGTCCGGAGCGGATGCGTGGAACTGCATGCCCACTTCCAGCTCATCAACGCCTTCGAACATGCTGCGGCTCAGGGTGCTGACCAGTTCGGCGGAGTATTCGCCGTAAGCATCTTCAGGTTCTACGGCGACAGTCAGTTCGTCACCGACGTTCTTGCCTTCCAGAGCCTTCTCCAGGCCCGGGATGATGTTACCTGCACCTTGCAGGTAGACCAGCGGCGCGCCGCCGGCGGAGCTGTCGATGACCTCACCAGCGTCGTTGGTCAGGGTATAGTCGATGGAGACAGCCTTGTTAGCGGCGATCGTCATGGGGCGAGACCTTTTGCATAAGAATGAAGAACGGACAAGTCTAAACAAGGATTTGCCCGAAAGCGAACAGAACCCGGACAGACGGAACCGATCAACGGCATCCTTCATCATCGGTTTCCATCAGGATGAGGACAACCATTGGGTGGCCGAGCTGTCTTGCGGCCACACCCAGCACCTGCGCCACCAGCCGCCATGGCAGTCGCGCGCCTGGGTACTCGATACCGCGCAACGTCTTGAAAAAATAGGCCAACCCTTTACGTGCGGCTGGTGTGCGCAAGCGCCTGAATAACGATAACCTTGGTGCCTGATTCCCGGTAGGCGCTCAGCCATAGAACGCCACCGAAGCCATGCACCTCCAGAGAATTCGCATGCAGACTTTTTTTATCGCGCCCACCGATTTTGGTGTGGGTCTGACCTCCATCAGCCTTGGGCTGGTGCGCACCCTTGAGCGGGCCGGGCTGAAAGTCGGCTTCTTCAAACCGATTGCCCAGCCACATCCGGGTGACACCGGCCCCGAGCGCTCCACCGAACTGGTGGCGCGCACCCACGGCCTTAAGCCACCACAACCCTTGGGCCTGGCCCATGTGGAACGCATGCTCGGTGACGGTCAGCTCGACGAGCTGCTCGAAGAAATCATCACCCTGTACCAGCAAGCCGCCGTGGGCAAAGACGTGCTGATCGTCGAAGGCATGGTGCCGACCCGCAGCGCCAGCTATGCGGCGCGGGTCAACCTGCACCTGGCCAAGAGCCTCGACGCAGAAGTGATCCTGGTGTCGGCGCCGGAAAACGAAGTGCTCACCGAACTATCGGGCCGCGTGGAATTGCAGGCCCAACTGTTCGGCGGCCCCAAAGACCCGAAAGTGCTGGGCGTGATCCTCAACAAAGTGCGCACCGACGAAAGCATGGAAGACTTCTCGGCGCGCCTCAAGGAGCACTCGCCCCTGTTGCGCAGCGGCGATTTCCGCCTGCTCGGCTGCATCCCTTACCAGCCCGAACTCAACGCCCCGCGCACCCGCGACGTGGCCGACCTGATGGGCGCACAGATCCTCAACGCCGGCGACTACGAAACCCGGCGCATGACCAAGATCATCATTTGCGCGCGCACCATGCGTAACACCGTGGAGCTGCTAAAGCCGGGCGTGCTGGTGGTAACGCCGGGCGACCGTGACGACATCATCCTGGCCGTCAGCCTCGCCGCGATCAACGGCGTCCCCTTGGCCGGCCTGTTGCTGACCAGCGACACCCTGCCCGACCCGCGCATCATGGACCTGTGCCGTGGCGCCTTCCAGGCCGGGCTGCCAGTCCTTTCCGTGAGCACTGGCTCCTACGACACGGCCAACCAGCTCAACAGCCTGAACAAAGAAATCCCGATTGATGACCGCGAGCGCGCGGAGATCATCACCGATTTCGTCGCCAGCCACCTCGATGCACGCTGGCTGCACCAACGCTGCGGCACGCCACGGGAAATGCGCCTGTCGCCCGCGGTGTTCCGCTATCAGTTGATCCAGCGCGCCCAGGCCGCCAACAAACGCATCGTGTTGCCCGAGGGCAGCGAGCCGTTGACCGTGCAGGCCGCCGCCATCTGCCAGGCCCGGGGCATTGCGCGCTGCGTGCTGCTGGCCAAACCTGCCGACGTGGAAGCCGTCGCCCGCGCCCACGGCATCGAATTGCCCGAAGGCCTGGAGATTCTCGACCCGGACCTGATTCGCCAGCGCTATGTCGAGCCAATGGTCGCACTGCGCAAGAGCAAGAGCCTCAACGCGCCGATGGCCGAGCAACAATTGGAAGATACGGTGGTGATCGCCACCATGATGCTCGCGCTGGATGAAGTGGACGGCCTGGTTTCCGGGGTTATTCACTCCACCGCCAACACCATCCGCCCTGCCCTGCAGCTGATTAAAACGGCGCCGGGCTGCACCTTGGTGTCGTCGGTGTTCTTTATGCTGTTCCCCGAGCAGGTGCTGGTGTACGGCGACTGCGTGATGAACCCGCACCCAAGCGCCGTGGAACTGGCGGAAATCGCCCTGCAAAGTGCCGACTCCGCCGCTGCCTTCGGCATTACGCCACGGGTGGCGATGATCAGCTATTCCAGCGGTGATTCGGCCAGCGGCGAAGAAGTGGAGAAAGTCCGCGAAGCCACCTTGCTCGCCCACGAACAGCAAAGCTCGCTGCTGATCGACGGCCCATTGCAATACGATGCCGCGGCCAATGAAACCGTGGCAAGGCAGTTGGCGCCCAACAGCCAGGTCGCCGGTAAAGCCACGGTGTTCGTGTTCCCGGACCTGAACACCGGCAACACCACGCACAAGGCCGTGCAACGCAGCGCCGACTGCGTAAGCCTGGGCCCCATGCTGCAAGGCTTGCGCAAACCGGTGAACGACCTGCCGCGCGGTGCACAAGTGGACGACATCGTGTACACCATCGCCCTGACGGCGATTCAAGCCGCCAACCGACCTATGGATATCTAAATGCTGGATTTTCTACCTGCCGCCGTACGCGGGGTAATCGCGTCCTTGTTGTTGGCGCTGAACACGATCCTGCTGTGTTCGTTCCTGTTTGTTGTCGCGCTGTTCAAGGCGCTGCCATTTGCCAAACGCTTCAGCGAATGGCTGATGAACCACACCCACGAAGCCTGGGTGACCAACAACAAGGGCTGGATGAACCTGGTGCGACGCACACGCTGGCACCTGACTGGCCTTGAAGGCCTGGACTACCAGCACTCGTATCTGGTGACCAGTAACCACCAGAGCTGGGTCGACATCATGGTGCTGCAATACGTGCTCAATCGCCGGATTCGGCCGCTGAAGTTCTTCCTCAAGCAGGAACTGATCTGGGTGCCGGTGATTGGCCTGGCATGGTGGGCGCTGGGCTTCCCGTTTATGAAGCGCTACACCAAAGCTTACTTGGAGAAGCACCCGGAGAAGAAAGGCAAAGACCTGGAAACCACGCGCAAGACCTGCGCGAAGTTTCGCGACAACCCGGTGGGTATTTTCAACTTTGCCGAAGGCACGCGGTATACGCCGGGCAAGCACGCACAGCAGAAATCGCCGTTCCGTTACCTGCTCAAGCCCAAGGCCGGTGGCATTGCGTTTGTGCTGGATGCCATGGGCGAGCAGCTCAAGTCATTGGTGAACGTGACCATCCACTACCCGGCCGGGCGTCCAGGGTATTGGGATTTGTTGTGCGGGAATGTGAAAGACGTGGTGGTGCACTTTGAGGAAGTGCAGATTCCAGCCGGGTTTATCGGCAAGAATTATGAGCAGGATGGGGAGTATCGGTTGGCGTTCCAGGGGTGGATCAACCGGTTGTGGGAAGACAAGGATGCGCTGCTGGATAAGCTTCACACGGAATACCCAGGCCGCCACTGACCGACCTGTGAATGCAATCTAATGTGGGCTGGCTTGCCTGCGATAGCTGACTGTCAGTTGATGGGTATGTTGCTGACCCACCGCTATCGCAGGCAAGCCAGCTCCCACAGTGACCGCGCCAGACCTTGAGAAAGTAAAAAGCCCGCCACCGAATGATCGGTGGCGGGCTTTTTTGTGGCGGCGAGGTTTAGATCGCGCCGCGCTGGCGCAACAGCTCCAGCACTTGCTTGACGCTGTCTTCCAGCGACGTGGCCTGGGTGTCGATCACCAAGTCGGCATTCAACGGCACGTCGTACGGGAAGGACTCGCCTGGGATGTTGTCCCCGCCCGCCGCGTACAGGCCTTGCGGATCACGCTCGGCGCACACCAGCGGCGAGGCCTGCACGTAGACGGTGAGCAAGCGGTCGCTGCCGATTAACGCCTTGGCCTGTTCACGGCCTTCGGCATCCGGGGCAACAAACGCGGCCAGGGTCAGCAGGCCGGCTTCGTTGAACTGACGCGCCACGTGAGCAGCACGGCGCCAGTTTTCGGTACGCCCGACGCGGTCCTGCGGCAAGCCCTTGTTCAAGTCGCGGCGCAGGTTCTGGCCATCCAGTACGAATACCGCACGGCCCATGTCAAACAGCTTGCGCTCAACCGCGTAGGCCAAGGTGCTTTTGCCGGCGCCGGACAGGCCGCTGAACAACACGGTAGCCGGTTGCTGGCCGAAGCGTTGGGCGCGCTCTTCGGTGGCTACATGAGCAAGGCGGCCGTGTTGCGCAGCGCCACCATGGCCCACCGGCGGCGCAATAATCATGCCCGCAGCCACAGTACCGTTGGTCAAACGGTCGATGACGATAAACGCACCAGTGGTGCGGTTGCTGTCATAGCCATCCAACGCAATGGCGGCGTCGAGGCTGACCTTGACCCGGCCAATCTCGTTCAGTTGCAGCGAACTTGCCGGGCCTTCGGCCAGGGTGTTCACGTCCACGCGGTGCACGATGCTGGTGATCGAACCCGGCACGTAGCTGGTGGCGCGCTTGATGTCATATTTCTTGCCCGGCAGCATCGGCTCTTCGGCCATCCACACCAGCATGGCGTCGAAAGCGTCGGTGACTTGCGGCACGTTGTCGGCATGCACCAACAGGTCGCCACGGGAGATGTCGATCTCGTCTTCCATGGTCAGGGTCACGGCCTGGCCTGGGCCTGCGTGTTCCAGCTCACCCTCGAAGGTGACGATGGATTTGACGCGGCTGCTCTTGCCCGACGGCAGCACCACGACTTCATCGCCCTTGTGCACGATGCCGCTGGCGAGGGTGCCGGCGAAACCACGGAAGTTCAGGTTCGGACGATTGACGTACTGCACCGGGAAACGCAGGTCGGTGTAGTTGCGGTCGTTGGCGATCTCGACGGTTTCAAGAATCTCCATCAACGACTGGCCGGTGTACCAGGGCGAACGCTCGCTCTTGTTCACCACGTTGTCGCCCTTGAGCGCCGACATCGGTACGAACGCCATGGTGCTCGGCTTGAACGCAATGCCCTCGGCAAACTTCAGGTAATCGGCCTTGATCGACTCGAACACGCTTTGGTCAAAGCCATTGATGTCCATCTTGTTGACGGCAATCACGATGTGCTTGATGCCCAGTAACGAGGCGATATAGCTGTGGCGGCGGGTCTGGGTCTGCACGCCGTAGCGGGCGTCGATCAGAATGATCGCCAGGTCACAGGTGGACGCACCGGTGGCCATGTTGCGGGTGTACTGCTCATGGCCGGGGGTATCGGCGATGATGAATTTGCGCTTGGCGGTGGAGAAGTAGCGGTAGGCAACGTCGATGGTGATGCCCTGTTCACGCTCGGCCTGCAGGCCGTCAACCAGCAAGGCCAGGTCGATATCATCGCCCGTGGTGCCGGATTTTTTCGAATCACGGGTAATGGCTTCCAGGTGATCTTCGTAGATCATCTTGGAGTCGTGCAGCAGGCGCCCGATCAGGGTGCTCTTGCCGTCGTCGACGTTGCCGCAGGTCAGGAAGCGCAACATCTCTTTGCGCTCGTGCTGGCCCAGGTAGGCGAGGATGTCCTCGCTGATCAAATCAGATTGATGCGACATTGGTGACAGCCCCTTAGAAATAACCCTGACGTTTTTTATCTTCCATCGAGCCTGCGCCATCGTGATCGATGACCCGGCCCTGGCGCTCGGAAGTTCGCGTCAGGAGCATTTCCTGAATGATGTCCGTCAGCGTCTCGGCTTCGGACTCCACCGCGCCCGTCAACGGGTAGCAGCCAAGGGTACGGAAACGTACTTTCTTTTTGACGATTCGGGCTTTGTCTTCGTCGGACAAGTGCTCGAGGATGCGGTCGTCGTCGATCATGATCAACGTGCCGTTCTTCTCGATCACGTCGCGCTCGGCGGCGAAGTACAGCGGCACAATCGGGATGCCTTCGAGGTAGATGTACTGCCAGATGTCCAGCTCGGTCCAGTTGGACAGCGGGAACACACGGATCGACTCGCCTTTGTTGACGTTGCCGTTGTAGACGTTCCACAGCTCCGGGCGCTGGTTCTTCGGGTCCCAGCGGTGTTTGCTGTCACGGAACGAGTACACACGCTCTTTGGCGCGGGACTTCTCTTCATCGCGACGGGCACCGCCGAAGGCTGCGTCGAAACCATGCTTGTCCAAGGCCTGCTTGAGGCCTTCGGTCTTCATGATGTCGGTGTGCTTGGCGCTGCCGTGGGTGAACGGGTTGATGCCCTGCGCCACACCATCAGGGTTGACGTGGGTGATCAGGTCCAGGCCCAGTTCTTCGACCATTTTGTCGCGGAACTTGTACATCTCCTGGAATTTCCAGCGGGTGTCGACGTGCATCACCGGGAACGGCAATTTGCCCGGGAAGAAGGCCTTGCGCGCCAGATGCAGCATCACGGCGGAGTCTTTACCGATCGAGTAGAGCATCACCGGGTTGTCGAACTCGGCGGCGACCTCGCGGATGATGTGGATGCTTTCCGCCTCCAGCTGTTTCAGATGCGTCAGTTTGTCGACCATGGCTACTCACGGAAAAACGATCTTATGGACGGCCAGCGGGCCGTGTTCGAGCGGGGCATGCTAGCACAGCACCTTCTTCTATTCAGGGAGCCAGCTAGATCGAAACGGTATATGAATATGCCCCTCAGTTTGGCTTGTGGTAGCTGGCTTGTCTGCTCTACAGGCACCTCAGTCATTCAGGCAAACCGAGGTGATGCAATCGCAGGCAAGCCAGCTCCCACATTTGAGCCTTGGTGTTCCTTAGATTGGGTTGGGGCAATCGATGAACAGATGTTCCAGCGCGAAACGCCGTGCCAGATAGTCACCCAGTGCCTGCACGCCATAACGCTCAGTAGCGTGATGGCCCGCAGCAATAAAGCTGATGTCGTTTTCCCGCGCGCTGTGGAAGGTCTGCTCGGACGCTTCGCCGCTCAGATACAAGTCAACGCCTGCGGCAATAGCATCATCAATGTAGCCTTGGCCGCCGCCGGTGCACCAACCCACCCGGCGGATCATCTCGCTGCCTTCGATCAACAGTGGCTCGCGACCCATTACATCCTGCACGCGTCGGGCAAAATCACGCGGCGACAAGGGTTCGGCCAGGGAGCCGACCAGGCCGACGATTTTCGGGTTGCTGGGGTCCAGCGGGCCTTCGACGGTGATATCCAGCTGACGGGCGAGTTGCACGTTGTTGCCCACTTCCGGGTGCAGGTCCAGCGGCAGGTGGTAGGCCAGCAGGCTGATGTCGTGCTTGAGCAGGGTTTTCAGGCGGCGCTGCTTCATGCCGGTAATGCACGGGTTTTCGCCTTTCCAGAAATAACCGTGGTGCACCAGCACCAGGTCGGCCTGGGCTTCGACGGCGGCGTCCAGCAACGCTTGGCTGGCCGTGACGCCGCTGACAATGCGCATCACCTGCGGGCGCCCCTCGACCTGCAAGCCATTGGGGCAATAATCGGCAATTTTTGCGCTGCCAAGGTAGCGGTCCGCTTCCTCGACCAGGGTGCTAAGGGGGACAGCCATAAAAGACTCCTAAATATCCCGTTCCGAGGCGCTCGCAGCCTCGTATAATGCGCGACATTATGGGCGCTATCCCGCCCCCTGCAACCTGTCAGGACTTACTTGATGCTCAAGGCACTGCGTTTTTTTGGATGGCCATTGTTGGCTGGCGTGCTGATCGCGATGCTGATTATTCAGCGTTATCCCCAATGGGTGGGCTTACCCAGCCTTGATGTGAACCTGCAACAGGCCCCACAAAGCAGCTCGGTGGTGCAAGGCCCGGTCACCTACGCCGACGCGGTGGTCATCGCCGCGCCTGCAGTGGTCAACCTGTACACCACCAAGGTCATCAATAAACCGGCGCATCCGTTGTTTGAAGACCCGCAGTTTCGCCGCTATTTCGGCGACAACGGGCCCAAGCAGCGCCGGATGGAATCCAGCCTCGGTTCCGGGGTGATCATGAGCCCGGAAGGTTACATCCTCACCAACAACCACGTGACCACCGGCGCCGACCAGATTGTAGTGGCCCTGCGCGACGGCCGTGAAACCCTGGCCCGCGTGGTCGGCAGCGACCCGGAAACCGACCTTGCGGTGCTGAAGATCGACCTCAAGAGCCTGCCCTCGATTACCATCGGCCGATCCGAAGGGCTGCGCGTCGGTGATGTCGCGCTGGCCATCGGCAACCCGTTCGGCGTCGGCCAGACCGTGACCATGGGCATCATCAGCGCCACCGGGCGTAACCAGTTGGGGCTCAACAGCTACGAAGACTTTATCCAGACTGACGCGGCGATCAATCCGGGGAACTCTGGCGGCGCATTGGTGGATGCCAATGGCAACCTGACCGGTATCAACACGGCGATTTTCTCCAAGTCCGGCGGTTCCCAGGGCATCGGCTTTGCGATCCCGGTGAAGCTGGCAATGGAAGTGATGAAGTCGATCATCGAGCACGGCCAGGTAATCCGTGGCTGGCTGGGCATCGAAGTACAGCCGTTGACCAAGGAACTGGCCGAGTCGTTCGGCTTGACCGGGCGCCCGGGCATCGTGGTGGCCGGGATCTTCCGCGACGGCCCGGCGCAGAAAGCCGGCCTGCAGTTGGGCGATGTGATCCTGAGCATCGACGGGGAACCGGCCGGTGATGGCCGCAAGTCGATGAACCAGGTGGCGCGGATCAAGCCGACCGATAAGGTGTCGATCCTGGTAATGCGCAACGGCAAAGAGATCAAGCTGTCGGCAGAGATCGGCCTGCGCCCGCCACCCGCCCCGGTGAAAGAAGAGGAATAACGGCTACGGGAGCCCGTTCGCGGGCTCCTGTTACCGAATATTTCAAAAGAAATCCATTCTCAATGGTCATGTTATATTGTTTCAATATCGCTATTGGAACGCTCTATCATGCCGTCTCAAAGATTCGCCCCCGTTGCTGGCCTGGCCTTGGGTTTGCTGCTGGACCCCGCCTACGCCGATGACAACACTGTCGAACTGGACACCATCAGCGTCACCTCCGACGCCTATGAATCCGCCACCGGCCCCGTCAAAGGCTACCGCGCCACCCGTTCCGCCAGCGCGACCAAAACTGACACCGATCTGCGCGACATCCCACAATCAATCAGCGTGATTCCTGCCACGGTGCTCGAGGACCTGGGCAGCACCAGCGTGGAACGTGCTCTGGAGTTTGCCGGCGGCGTGTCCAAGCAAAACAACTTCGGCGGCCTGACGCTTTACGAGTACAGCGTGCGCGGCTTCACCACGTCGGAGTTCTACCAGGACGGTTTCAGCGCCAACCGTGGCTACCCGAGCACCCCGGACGCGGCCAACATCGAGCGCATTGAAGTGCTCAAAGGTCCCGCAGCCAGCCTGTACGGCCGTGGCGATCCGGGCGGCACCGTGAACATTGTCACCAAGAAGCCGCAGCCCGAAGCCTTTACCACCGTGCAAACCAGTGCCGGCAGCTGGGACCGCTATCGCACCGCACTGGATGTGAACACGCCGCTGGACAGCGAAGGCCGCGTGCTGTCGCGGGTCAACCTGGCCGTGGAAGACAACCACAGCTTCCGCGATCACGTCGACGCCCAGCGCGTGTTCGTCGCGCCATCATTCAGTTGGCAGTTGGACCCCGACACCAGCCTTCTCGTAGAAAGCGAGTTCGTGCGCCACAGCTCCACCTTCGACCGGGGCATCGTCGCCAACCATGGCATGTCCCGCTCGACCTTCCTCGGCGAACCCAACGACGGCAATATCCGCAACCACAACAATCGCATCCAGGCCGCGTTGGAACATCACCTTAATGACGCCTGGAAACTGCGCCTGGCCAGCCACTACAAACAGGGCAGCCTGTGGGGTGACGCCTCGGAAAGTCGTGCGCTGAATGCCAACGGCCATACCGTTAACCGCCGCCTGCGCGAACGCTCCACCGGTTGGCACGACAGCATCACCCAGCTGGAACTGCGCGGCCAGTTCGACATCGGCAGTTGGCAGCACGAACTGTTGATCGGCGGCGAATACGAGGACTACCGCAAGAAGGAACGCGTGTCGGCGGTTGCCGGCAGCCTCTACCCCATCGACATCTATAACCCGATCTACGGCCAGACCAAACCCAACGGCGCACGCACCGGCACCGACGTCTTCGAACAGACGAAAAGCCAGGCGCTGAACCTGCAAGACCAGATCATCTTCACCGACCGCCTGCGCGGCATGCTCGGTGCGCGCTTCGAGCATGTCGAACAACGCACCGACGACTTCACCCGCAACCACGCCAAGAGCCGGCATACCCACGACGCCCTGACTCAACGCGCCGGTCTGCTCTATCAGCTAACGCCGCAAGTCGGGGTGTTCGCCAACGCGTCAACCTCGTTCAAACCCAACAACGGTGTGGATGCCGGCGGCAAATCCTTCAAGCCCGAAGAAGGCGTGGGCTATGAAGTGGGGATCAAGAGCGAGCTGTTCGACGACCGTTTGAGCACCACGCTCGCCGCCTTCCATATCGAAAAAGAAAATGTTCTGACCCAGGACCCGGCCACCCTCAACAACAGCCGCGCCATAGGCAAGGCGCGCAGCCAGGGCTTTGACCTGCAACTGAGCGGGCAAGTGACGGACGCGGTACGCGTGATCGGCGCCTTTGCCTATATCGACGCCGAAGTGACCAAGGGCGACAAATCCATCCCCACCGGCAGCCGGATTCTGGGCGTAGCCAAGCGCAGCGGCAGTCTGCTGGGTGTGTATGAATTCCAGAATGGCGCGCTGCGCGGCTCGGACCTGGGCGCGGCGTTCACCTACGTCGGTGATCGCTCCGGCGAGGCCGGCAGCCAGTTCGAACTGCCCGCCTACCACACCGTCGACCTGCTGGCGCATTACAAAGCCAGCGATAGCGTCACGGTGGGCCTGAACCTCAACAACCTATTCGACGAAAAGTACTACGAGCGCTCCTACAGCAATTACTGGGTCACTCCCGGCGAGCCGCGCAACTTCACCGTCAGCCTGACCCTTAACCTGTAAAAGGATGCCCCATGCAAGCCTTCAAATCCCTGGCCGTGATCGGCCTGCTGTTTGCCAGCCAAGTCTCGGCCCACGGCCTGTGGACCGAACAACGACGCGGCAATATCGAAGTGATCTACGGCCACGGCGCCGAAGACAATGCCTTCAAGGCGCAGAAAATCAGCGGCGCCTGGGCGTATGACGCCAGCGGCAAAATGATCCCGGTCACCGTGGAGCGCCTGGCCGACCACGCACGCCTCAAGCCACTCAAATCGCCCGCCGTTTTAGCCGTGGCGTTGGATAACGGGATGTGGTCGCAGACGCCGGACAAGAAGTGGATCAACCAGGGCCGTAGCCAAGTGCCAGGCGCGATTGAGTCGACCCAGACCTTCAAGTACAGCCTGGCGATTTACCAGCCGGGGGCGAAGCTGCCCAAACTGGATCAGATCAAGCTGCTGATCCTGCCGGAAGTCGACCCGCTGACCGTAGGGCCAGGCAAGTCACTGCCGGTGCGGGTGCTGCTGGACGGCAAACCGGCGGCGGGGATCAAGCTGGTGGGCGATTATCGCAATGCGCCGAACACCTTGAGCACTGAGACCGACAAGGACGGCCGCGCCCAGGTGCTGGTGCGTAATGAAGGGTTGAATGTGATTGCCGCGCAGGTGGAGATTCCGCTCAAGGACAACGCCGACGTGGCCACCCGCGGGCTGTTTACTTCGTTGACCTTCCTCGGTGAACCGCACCACGAATAGACCCTGAAAAACACTGTGGGAGCGGGCTTGCCCGGCTCCCACAGTTGATCTCTATCGTTTCGACACTCGGACTACAGCGCTACTGGCGCCCGCTCGCACAGCGTATTGAGCGCCACCGCCCACTGCGGCTCATCGTTCAAGCACGGCACCAACACCAACTCCTCGCCCCCTGCCTCGCGGAACTGCTCCAGCCCGCGATCACCAATCTCTTCCAGCGTCTCAATGCAGTCCGCTACAAACGCCGGACACATCACCAGCAGCTTTTTCACGCCTTGCTGGGCCAAGGTCTCCAGGCGGGCCTCGGTGTAGGGTTCGATCCACTTGGCACGGCCCAGCCGTGACTGGAACGCCACCGACCACTTGCCCTCCGGCAAGCCCATGCGCGCGGCAAAGTCGCGCGCCACGCTGAAGCACTGGGCGCGGTAGCAGGTGGCAAGCACCTCGGGCGAAGCGTTCTTGCAGCAGTCAGCATCCTTGAAGCAATGCTGGCCTGTGGGGTCGAGTTTTTTCAGATGGCGCTCAGGCAACCCATGGAAGCTCAGCAACAAGTGATCGAATTCCTGTGCCACGTACGGCCGAGCGCTGGCGACCAAGGCGTCGAGGTATTCCGGCTGATCGTAGAACGGCTGCAAGATAGAAAACTGCACGTTGAGCTTCTTGTCGCGGACCACACGCTTGGCTTCTTCGATCACCGTGGTCACGGTGCTGTCAGCGAACTGCGGATACAACGGCGCCAGGGTGACTTTTTGAATGCCTTGAGCCGCGAGGCGCGTGAGGGTGGTTTCAAGCGACGGCTCGCCGTAGCGCATCGCCAGCTCCACCGGGCCGTGGGTCCACTGCTGGGTCATTTGCGCTTGTAAGCGACGGCTCAGGACCACAAGCGGCGAACCCTCTTCCCACCAGATCGAGGCGTAGGCATGCGCCGATTGCTCAGGGCGCTTGATCAGGATCAGCGACACCAGCAAGCGCCGCACCGGCCACGGCAGGTCGATCACATAAGGGTCCATCAGGAACTGATTAAGGTAGCTGCGCACATCGGCCACCGAAGTGGACGCCGGTGAACCCAGGTTGACCAGTAACAACGCGTGATCCGTCATGCAACATCCTATGGCTAGAGGCGGCTGGACAAGTCTTCCAGTGCCGCGTGCAACTCAGTGAACTGAAAAGTGAAACCGGCGGCCAGCAACCGTTCGGGGACGGCCTTCTGCCCGCCCAGCAACAACCCGGACAACTCGCCCAGACCGACCTTCAAGGCAAACGCCGGCATCGGCATGAACGCTGGGCGGTGCAGCACCTGGCCCAGGGTGTTGGCAAACTCGCGATTACGTACCGGGTGTGGCGCGCAGGCATTATAAGGACCGCTGGCGTCGTCGTTGTGCAGAAGAAAATCAATCAGGGCGATTTGATCTTTGATATGGACCCACGGCATCCACTGCCGACCATTGCCGATCGGCCCGCCCAGCCCCAGTTTGAACGGCAGCAGCAGGCGCGACAAAAAGCCGCCCTTGGCCGCCAACACCAGGCCAGTGCGCACCAGCACCACGCGGGTGCCGAAGGCTTCGGCGCGCAACGCGGTTTCTTCCCAGGCGATGCACAGTTGGCTGGGGAAATCATCCTGCACCGGGCCACTGGCTTCGGTCAGTTCGCGCTCGCCGCCGTCGCCATACCAGCCCACTGCAGAGCCGGAAATCAACACCGCCGGCTTTTGCGCCAGGCCTTGCATCCAAGCCAGCAAGGTTTCGGTGTGGCCGATGCGGCTGCTCCACAGCAATGCCTTGCGCTTTTTGGTCCATGGGCGATCGGCAATCGGCGCGCCCGCCAGGTTGACCACCGCATCCACCGTGCCGATCACGTCTTGCAAGCGGCCAACACCGAGCACCTCGGCACCGCACCATTTGGCCACGGTATCCGGCTCGCGGCTCCACACGGTCAGGCGATGCCCTTGGGCAAGCCAGTGCAGACAGAGTTGGCGACCGATCAAGCCCGTACCGCCGGTCAGCAAAATATGCATGGGTTTCTCCTCATGTAACGTTTGCCGCCCATCGCTAGTCTATTTTATAAGCATGGATCTTTTGTAAGTGGGCGTTACGTTGGTTTCAGAGGCCGGTTCAGGCCTCCTTCTTAACCCCTCACCCTTAACCTTAGGTCACGCCGTTAGAACAGGTACGCCAAAACTTATACCAAAAAACAATATTGTACAGCTATGGGTGTCGGCGTAGTCTGTACCCAAAGGTAAAACGAGGCCCCCAATGACTGTTCCCATCGCGATCATCGGCACCGGCATCGCCGGTCTTTCCGCCGCCCGAGCGTTACGAGACGCGGGGCACGTTGTACAACTCTTCGATAAAAGCCGTGGCAGTGGTGGCCGCATGTCCAGCAAGCGCAGCGATGCCGGCGCGTTGGACATGGGCGCACAATACTTCACGGCCCGCGACCGGCGCTTCGTCAACGAAGTACAGCGCTGGCAAAGCAACGGCTGGGCCGAACAGTGGAAACCGCAGCTGTACAACTTCAAGTCCGGCCAGCTCACGCCCTCCCCCGACGAGCAGATCCGCTGGGTCGGCACGCCGCGCATGAGCGCTATTACCCGCGCACTGCTTGACGACTTGCCGGTTGAGTTCGGTTGCCGCATCACCGAAGTGTTCCAAGGCAAGCAGCACTGGAACCTGCTGGACGCCGACGGCGGCAATCATGGCCCGTTCAGCCACGTAGTCATTGCCACGCCGGCGCCCCAGGCCACCGCCCTGCTGGCCGCTGCGCCCAAGCTTGCAAGTGCCGCCGCCGGGGTGAAGATGGACCCCACCTGGGCCGTCGCGCTGGCCTTTGACACGCCGCTGGATACGCCGATGCAAGGCTGCTTTGTGCAAGACAGCCCGCTCGACTGGCTGGCGCGCAACCGCAGTAAACCCGGGCGTGACGCCACCCTCGACACCTGGGTGTTGCATGCCACCAGCGCCTGGAGCAAGGCCAATCTCGACTTGCCCAAAGAGGCGGTAATCGAACACCTGCACGGTGCCTTCGCCGAACTGCTGCACAGCGCCATGCCCGCACCGTCCTTTAGCCTGGCCCATCGCTGGCTCTACGCCAGGCCGTCGGAGCGGCATGAATTTGGCGTGCTGGCCGACGCCGACCTGGGCTTGTATGTGTGTGGTGACTGGTGCCTGTCCGGGCGGGTCGAAGGCGCGTGGCTCAGCGGCCAGGAGGCCGCACGCCGCCTGATCGAACACCTGCAATGAACCGTCTCAACCCGACGAAATTGCTGTTGTCGAAGTGGACAGCAGCACGCCCGCGCAACAAGGAAAAACACTTCCTCGTCACCGAACTGTTCCGTGATGACGAAGGCACCGTGCTCGAAATCGAGCTGCAAGCGGTCATGACCCGCCGCGCCGAACGCCTCCCGTGGCAAACCCTGCAAAATGCCGAAGACTGGCGCATGGGTTGGAAATAGCGGGCGCTGAAAATACTTATACAAATAATTTGACTTGTACAGCATCAAACCTATGATGAGATTTAGTTGTACAGAGTTATAAATCTGTATAGGAATTTCGCAGAGGGTTGAGCATGTCCAGCAGCGCAAAACCGAAGATCGCCATCAGTGCCTGCCTGCTCGGCGAAAACGTGCGCTTTAACGGCGGACACAAACAATCCCTGCTGTGCAGCCAAACGCTCGCCGACTATTTCGACTTCGTGCCGTTGTGCCCCGAAGTGGCGATCGGCCTGGGCATCCCCCGCGAACCGATTCGCCTGGTGGGCGACCCTGTCCACCCGCAGGCGGTCGGCACCGTGCACCGTGACCTCAATGTGACGCAGCCATTGGATGATTACGGCCAGCAGATGGCTGTGGAACACACAGACCTGTGCGGCTACATCTTCATGCAGAAGTCGCCGTCGTGCGGGCTGGAGCGGGTCAAGGTCTACCGCGACAACGGCACGCCCGTTGATGGCGGCGGGCGCGGCATTTATGCCCAGGCGTTTTGCGCACGCCACCCCAACCTGCCGGTGGAAGAAGACGGCCGGTTGAATGACCCGGTGCTGCGCGAGAACTTCCTCACCCGCGTGTTCGTGTACGCCAGCTGGCAAGAATTGCTGGCTGAGGGCATCACCCGTCACCGCCTGTTGGCGTTCCACGCGCGCTACAAATACCTGCTGATGGCCCACAGCCCTGTGCATTACAAAAGCCTTGGCCACCTGCTGGGCAGCATGGGCAAGAGCATCAACCTGGATGAACTGGCCGCCGGCTATTTCAGCGAGCTGATGACCGGCCTGAAAAAGTGCGCCACACGCGGCACCCACACCAATGTGCTGCAACACATCAGCGGCTACCTCAAACAAGCCATCAGCGCCGATGACAAGCAGGAAATGCAAACCGTCATCGGCCAATACCGCACCGGCATCGTGCCGCTGGTAGTGCCGCTGACCTTGCTCAAACATCACTTTCGCCAACACCCGGACCGCTACATCGCGCAGCAGGCGTACCTGCAGCCGCACCCGGAAAACCTCAGCCTGCGTAATGCGATCTAGACCATGACACCTGCCCTGCAAGACGACCCTGTCGAAGACATCGCCCAAGCCATCGAAGACGGCTGGCTGCCGATTCGCGAAGTGGCGCGCCAGACCGGCGTCAACGCCGTGACCCTGCGCGCCTGGGAGCGCCGTTATGGCCTGATCGTGCCCCAGCGCACGCCCAAGGGCCATCGGCTGTTCAGCGCCGAACATGTACAACGCATCCACACCATTCTGACCTGGCTCAACCGTGGTGTGCCGGTCAGCCAGGTCAAAGGCTTGATCGATTCCGCCCAGGCCAGCCCCGACAGCGTCGAAAATGAATGGCATGTGCTGCGTCATAAACTGCTCACCGCAATCAGCGAATTGGCCGAACGCCGGGTCGACGACCTGTTCAACCAGGCCATGGCGCTGTACCCGCCGCGCACCTTGTGTGAGCAATTGATGCTGCCGCTGCTCAACGCGCTGGAGCAACGCTGGCAGGGCCAGTTCGGCGCGCAAATGGAGCGAGTGTTTTTTCTGTCCTGGCTGCGCAGCAAGTTCGGCGCGCGCATTTACCACAACAACCGCCAGCTCCAGGGCGCGCCGTTGCTGCTGGTCAACCAGTCAGACGTGCCCCTGGAGCCACACCTGTGGCTTAGCGCCTGGCTGGCCAGCAGCGCCGACTGCCCCGTGGAGGTTTTTGATTGGCCTTTGCCGACCGGCGAACTGGCCCTGTCCGTGGAACACCTGCAACCGCGTGCGGTGCTGCTGTACTCAAGCAAAGCCCTCCACTTGTCGGCACTCGGCAAACTGTTGGGCGGCATCAGTTGCCCAATTTTGATTGCCGGACCAACGGTATGCATCCACCAGGACGAGTTAGCCGTATTAACCCGTGACACTCCTGAATTGTTCGTGGCCGAAGACCCCTTGTCAGCCCACCAGTTACTGATCCAGCGTGGAATTGTCTAAATGCATTTGATCTGGCTGCGCACCGACTTGCGCCTACACGACAACACCGCCCTCGCCGCCGCCTGCCAGCGCGGCCCGGTTGCCGCCGTGTACCTGATCACGCCGCAGCAATGGCTGGCCCATGATGATGCACCCTGCAAAGTCGATTTCTGGCTGCGTAACCTCAAGCACCTGAGCCAGGCCCTTGGCGAACTGAACATTCCCTTGCTGATTCGCACCGCCGACACCTGGGACCAGGCGCCCGCCGTGCTGGGCAAACTGTGCCGGGAACTGTCAGTGGAGTCGGTGCACGTCAACGAGGAATACGGCATCCACGAGAGCCGTCGCGATGTGGCCGTGGCCAACGCCCTGGAGGCTGACGGTGTGACGTTCCACAGCTACCTCGACCAACTGTTTTTCCAACCCGGCAGCGTGCTGACCAAAACCGGCACTTACTTTCAGGTGTTCAGTCAGTTCCGCAAGGTCTGCTACAGCCGCCTGCACAGCGCCTTGCCGCGCCTGGTGGCCACGCCGCAACAACAGGCACCGCAGGATGTGCACAGCGACGCCATCCCGGATCAGGTCGACGGTTTCGCGCCGCCCAGCGAGACCTTGCGCGCTTTCTGGCCCGCCGGTGAAGAAGAAGCCCGGCGTCGCCTTGACGCCTTCGCCGACCAACAGATCAGCTACTACAAAGACGAACGCGACTTCCCGGCCAAACCCGGCACCAGCCAGCTCTCGGCCTACCTCGCCGCCGGTGTGGTTTCGCCGCGCCAGTGCCTGCACGCCGCCCTGCAAACCAACCAGGGCGAGTTCGAAAGCGGCGATATCGGCGCCATCACCTGGATCAACGAGTTGCTGTGGCGCGAGTTCTATAAACACATTCTGGTCGGTTACCCACGGGTCTCACGCCACCGTGCGTTCCGCCCCGAAACCGAGGCACTGGCCTGGCGCGATGCGCCCAAGGACTTGGCCGCCTGGCAGCAAGCGCGCACCGGCCTGCCGATCATTGACGCAGCCATGCGCCAACTGCTGGAAACCGGTTGGATGCACAATCGCCTGCGCATGGTGGTGGCGATGTTTTTGACCAAGAACCTGCTGATCGACTGGCGCGAAGGCGAGCGCTTCTTTATGCGCCACTTGATCGACGGCGACCTGGCCGCCAACAACGGCGGCTGGCAGTGGAGTTCGTCCACCGGCACCGACGCGGCACCGTACTTCCGGATTTTCAGCCCGTTGAGCCAGTCGGAAAAGTTCGACAGCGAAGGGGTGTTCATCAAGCACTGGCTGCCAGAGTTGGCGGCGCTGAACAAAAAAGAAGTGCACAACCCCGAAGCCGCCGGTGGCCTGTTCGGCGCGGCAGATTACCCACGCTCGATTGTCGACCTGAAAAAATCCCGCGAGCGCGCCCTCGCCGCCTTCCGCAACCTGCCTTCACGCCAGGAGGTCGCCGAACATGAGTGACTTCCTGCACCGGTTCGCCCAAGCCTTTACCACGCTGGACAAGCACAACCTGCACCTGCTCGACAGCTTGTACAGCCAGGACATTGCCTTCACCGATCCGCTGCACGAAGTGCATGGGCTGCCCGCTTTGCGCGGTTACTTCACCGAGATGTACAGCAACATCAGCCAGTTGCGTTTTGACTTCCATGGCTTCGACCAGGTCGCCGAAGGTGAAGGCTACCTGCGCTGGAAAATGAGTTTTTGCCACCCGCGCCTGGCCAATGGCAAGGTAATCCGGGTGGAAGGTTGCTCGCACCTGATGTGGCGCGACAAGGTCTACCGCCATCGCGATTATTTCGATGCGGGCGCGTTGCTCTATGAACACTTACCGGTAGTCGGCCGTGTGGTCAGTTGGCTAAAAAGGAGAATGGGATGAGCCTTGTACCGCCCCGCCGTTATTGGTTGACCGGCGCCAGCAGTGGCATCGGTGCCGCACTGGCCGTCGAACTGCTCAACAGTGGCGCGCATGTGGCGCTCAGCTCGCGCAGCAAAGGCCCGCTGGAAGCGTTCGCCCAGCGTTATCCAGGCCAAGTGCTGGTGGTAGCCGGCGACCTGACCAACAGCCAGACCGTGCGCGAGATCGGCGAACGCATCGGCGAGGTCTGGGGTTCATTGGATACGGTGATCCTCAACGCCGGCACCTGTGAGTATGTCGACGCCCGGCAATTCGACTCCTCCATCGTCGAGCACGTGGTGCGCACCAACCTGCTTGCCAGCAGCTATTGCATCGAAGCTGCACTGCCGCTGTTGCGCAAAGGGCTCACCCCACATCTGGTCGGCGTTGCGAGCGCCGTGACCTACCTGCCAATGCCACGCGCCGAAGCCTATGGCGCGTCCAAGGCCGGGCTGCGTTACCTGTTCGAATCGCTGCGCATCAGCCTGTCGCCGGAGAACATCGACGTCACGGTGATCAGCCCGGGCTTTGTCGACACCCCGCTGACCGAACGCAATGATTTCCCGATGCCGCTGAGCTGGTCCGCCGAAAAGGCTGCGCGGCATATCTTCGCCAAATTGGAAAAGCGCCCGCTGGAAATCGCCTTCCCCGCGATGTTTATCGCCACCTTGTGGCCATTGTCGAAACTGCCCAACCGCGCGCAACTGATTATCGGCAAACGCATGCTGCGCAGCCCGCCACCGAAGAAGGACGACCTGTGAAGATCGCCATCATCGGCAGCGGTATCGCCGGGCTGACCAGCGCTTACCTGCTCAGTCGGCGCCACGACATCACGCTGTTTGAGGCGGGCGAGCGCATTGGCGGGCACACTCACACGGTCAACGTCACGGTCAAAGGTAAACCCTATGCCGTGGACACCGGTTTTATCGTGTTCAACGACTGGACCTACCCTAATTTCATCCGTCTGCTCGGGCAGATTGGCGTGACCTTCAAGCCCACCGAAATGAGCTTTTCGGTGTGCGACCAGAACGCAGGTTTCGAGTACAACGGTAATAACCTCAACAGCCTGTTTGCCCAGCGCCGCAATATTCTCTCGCCGGGATTCTGGGGCATGTTGCGCGACATTCTGCGCTTTAATCGCCAGGCACCGCTGGACCTGCAAGAGCAACGCATCAGTGCCGATATGACCCTGGGCGACTACCTCGAGGCCGGGGGTTATGGCCCACGCTTTATCCGCCATTACATCGTGCCGATGGGCGCGGCGATCTGGTCGATGTCGCTGGCGGACATGCTCGGTTTTCCGTTGCAGTTCTTTGTGCGGTTCTTCAAGAACCACGGGTTGCTGTCGGTGAACAATCGGCCGCAATGGTGCGTGATCGAAGGTGGTTCCAGCAGTTATATCGAACCTTTGACCCGCAGTTTTCGCGAGCAGATCCGCCTGAACTGCCCTGTGGATAAAGTCGAACGCACAGGCGACGGCGTGGTTATCCACAGCCTCGCCGGCAGCGAGACCTTTGACCGCGTGGTGTTCGCCTGTCACAGCGACCAGGCCTTGGCGTTGCTGGCCGACCCGAGCCAGGCTGAGCAGGACATTCTTGGTGCCCTGCCCTACGCCGACAATGACGTGGTGCTGCACACCGACACGCGCCTGCTGCCCGATCGCAAACTGGCCTGGGCCAGCTGGAATTATCGCCTGAGCGGCAGCGCGCAAACCCAGGCGGCCGTCACTTACGACATGAACATCCTGCAAGGCATCCACAGCGACACCACCTTTTGCGTCAGCCTCAACCAGACGCCGATGATCAACCCGCTGAAGATCCTCGCGCGCTACACCTATGCGCATCCGCAATACAGCCTTGCGGCAGTGGCCGCACAAAACCGCTGGGAAGAATTGCACGGTGCGCGGCACACCTTTTACTGCGGCGCCTACTGGGCCAACGGTTTTCATGAAGACGGCGTGAGCAGCGCATTACGCGTGGCCCAGGCCTTTGGCGAAACCCTATGAACAGCGCCCTGTACAGCGGCTGGATCGCCCATCGCCGGTTTGCGCCCAAGGCCCACGCCTTTCGCTACCGCATCGGCCTGCTGTACCTGGACTTGAGCGAACAAGACGAAGTGCTCGGCCTATCACACCTGGCCGGCAACAGCCGCCTGGCGCCCTTCGGCTTTCGCCAGCAGGACTACCTGCGTGAATTCACGCGTCACGGCATGAGCTTGAGCGATGCCGTGCGCCAGGAAGTCGGCAAGGCACTGGGGCGCGAGCCCCGGGGCGTTATCTGCCTACTGACCCAGGCCCGCAGTTGGGGCCTGGCTTTTAACCCGGTGAGTTTCTTCTACTGCTTCGAGGCCGACGGGCAACTGGCCGCGATCCTGTGTGAAGTAACCAACACCCCGTGGCGCGAGCGTTACCACTATGTGCTGCCGGCCCAGGCGCTCGGCGCCGAGGAACACCAGCACTTCGCCGTGGCCAAGGCGTTCCATGTGTCGCCGTTTTTACCCCGCGACCTGGAATACCGCATGAGTTTCAGCCCCCCGGCCGACAGGCTGGGTGTGCACATGGCCGATTGGCGGGGCACGCAAAAAGTCTTCGACGCCACCTTGAGCCTGCAAAAAGAAACGCTGACCCGCGCCAGCCTGCATCGTTACCTGTGGCGCTTCCCGTGGATGACCGCCAAGACCTGCCTGGCGATTTACTGGCAAGCCATGCGCCTGTTGCTCAAACGCACACCGATTTTTTCCCATCAGGCCGCCGATGGCGCCTCTCGCACCGCAGTCGGGTATACCAAGGATCGCCGCCATGAAATCCCCTAGCTTATCGGTCAAGACCAACCGCCTGAACGTCAACGGCGTGACCAGTGCGCTGTTGCGCAAAGGTGTACTGCGCCAGCTCAGCCAACTGCGCCACGGCCAGTTGGTAGTGATTGAAGAGGGTGAACGCCAGGTGTTCGGCGCACGCGAAGCGCATTTGTTGGGCGAAATCCAGATCCACGATTCGGCGGTCTGGGGCTTGGTGGCCGCCAATGGCTCGATCGGCGCCGGCGAGGCGTTTATCCACGGTTACTGGAGCAGCCCGGACCTCACCGCCGTGGTGCGTGTGATGGTCAGCAACCTTGATGTGCTTGACGCAATGGAAGGCGGCCTGGCGCGCTTGGCGCGACCGTTCACCCAAGGCCTGCACTGGCTTAACCGCAACACCCGCAAGGGCTCGCAGAAAAATATCGCCGCCCACTATGACCTGGGCAACGACCTGTTCGAGGAATTCCTCGACCCGACCATGATGTATTCGGCGGCGCAGTTTCTGACGCCCGACGACAGCCTGGAACAGGCGCAGTTGAACAAGCTGGAACGCATCTGCCAGAAGCTTGCGCTCAAACCCACTGACCATTTGCTCGAAATCGGCACCGGCTGGGGCAGCATGGCGTTGTATGCGGCGCAGCACTATGGCTGCAAGGTCACCACCACGACCTTGTCCAAAGAACAGTTTGCCTACACCGAAAAACGCATCGAGGCCTTGGGCCTCAAGGATCAGGTGAAGCTGCTGCTGCAAGATTATCGCGACCTGACCGGTCAGTACGACAAGCTGGTGTCCATCGAGATGATCGAAGCGGTCGGCCATCGCTTCCTGCCCACCTACTTCAAGCAATGCGCGCACCTGCTCAAAAGCGACGGCCTGATGCTGCTGCAAGCCATCACCATTCGTGAGCAGCGTTTTGAGCAGGCCAAGAACAGCGTCGACTTTATCCAGCGCTATATTTTCCCCGGTGGCGCCCTGCCTTCCGTGCAGAACATGTTGCAGATCGTCAGCCGCGACACCGACATGAACCTGCTGCACATGGAAGACTTCGGCTTGCACTACGCGCGCACCTTGCGCCTGTGGCATGAGAACTTCCGTCGCGCCCATGGCCGCCTTGCCGAGTTGGGCTACGATGAATACTTCCTGCGCCTGTGGGAATTCTACTTGTGCTACTGCGAAGGTGGGTTTATGGAGCGAACGATCGGTACCGCGCAGTTGCTGCTGGCCAAGCCTGCGGCGATCAACCCGCCGTTGCTCGGGCGTTTCAGTGCTTAAAACGCTGGCCAATGCCGTGCTGTTCCAGTGCGGTTGGTTTGCCTGTGTGCTGGGCGGTGACACCCGCTGGTTATGGGTGGGCGCTGGCGTGCTGGTCATCCACCTGCTGTGGACAAGCTCATGGTCTGAAGACGGCCAAGTGCTCCTGGCCGTGACCCTTTTGGGCACCGTGGTCGATACCTCGTTGCGCACCTTTGGCGTGTTTCACTTCGGTTTTCCAGGGCCGCTGATTCCCTTCTGGCTAATCATGCTATGGGCACTGCTCGCGACTACGCTGCGCCATTGCCTGGCCTGGAGCGCACAACCCTGGTGGCGCGCCAGCCTGCTGGGTGCGGTGGGCGGGCCGTTGTCTTACTACGCCGGCAGCCAATTGGCCGGTGTGCGTTTCGGCTACGACACAACGCTAACGCTGATCGGCCTGGCGCTGCTTTGGGCGATCCTGTTCCCCGTCATGCACTGGGTGGCGCGACAGCTTGGCCACTGACGTCCGTCAGAGCATTCATGCGCACCCAGCGCGCTTGCCTTACACTGCGCGCCTATGACCAACATCCCCCACACTCAAATCACCGAACCCGCCGTCACCTGCTCGACGTGCGCGGCCTGCTGCTGCCAGCTGGAAGTCATGCTGATTACCGACACGGGTGTGCCGCAACGCTATATCGATACCGACGACTGGGGCGGTGAAGTGATGCTGCGCCTGGATGACGGCTGGTGCGCGGCGCTGGATCGGGACACGATGATGTGCACGATCTACGAGCTGCGGCCGTTGATCTGTCGGGAATTCGAGATGGGTGCGCCGGAGTGCCTGGAAGAGCGCCAGGGCATTGCGACGGCGTATCGCTGAGCCAAAATGTGGTGGATATAAAATGTGGGAGCTGGCTTGCCTGCGATAGCATCACTTCGGTGTAACTGATAAACCGAGGTGTCTGCATCGCAGGCAAGCCAGCTCCCACATGGTTTTGCTCAGGCTTGAGAGTTACAACGGGTAGGTGTAGTGCAACGAGTAGCTTTCTACCCCGTCGTTATTGCTGCTGATGCCCGCATTGGAATAGTGCGTGGCGCGAATGCCCACTTCATGCCCACCGGCAAAGCGCAAACCAAAGCCCAGTCGGTCTTCGAACTGGAAGGCCTGGCCGATGTTGTTGTCTTCAACCCGCGTACGTGAAAACACCGCGACACCGATCCCGGCTTCTATATAGGGCTTGACCTTCTCCCCGGCAAACTCGTACACAAACACCGGCGAGAACGACAGGCTGCTGACACTCGCGCGTTTGTCGCCATCCCAGTAGGTGTAAGCGCCGCTCCAATAGCCGGTCAGTCGGCCCGTATCACTCTGCCACCAGCTTTTATCCCAATCCGACGTCAGCCCCAACCGATAGGTCATGGTCGAATCGCTGGTGCCCCCCACCCCAAATTCCAGGCCGGCGGCCTGGGCCGAAACTGAGTGTCCCACCACAGCGGCCGCAATCGCAGCCAAACAGAACAAGCGCTTCATAAGAGCACATCCTTTGAGATCGAAGTCGTATGGTTTTGTACAGGCTAACGCTATAGAAGCTTGCGCGATGCCAGAAGTTCAGCTTCTAACCGCGATGTTTCACGAATTTTTCACAAGCCAAAATTACGCACAACACCGGGAGATTTCCAGAGTGTCGGTAGGATATTTCTTAGGTGATCGACGTCGCCGCTGGTCCAGAACTGCGCTGGCTCAGGCTTGCCGGGCGACAGCAGGTTACGTTCGCCCAACAGACGCTTGAGCTGACGCGCCACGGCAGCGCCGGTGTCGATCAGGATGATGCTAGGAGGAAGCATCTGTGCCAGAAGCGGCTTGAGGAAGGGGTAATGGGTACAGCCGAGGATGATGGTGTCACAACCGGCGCTCAGCAGCGGGTCGACATAGCCCTGCAACAGCTGGCGCAGCGCGGTGCTGTTGAGGTCACCGGTTTCGATCAACTCCACCAGGCCCGGGCACGGCTGGGTAATCACCCGCACGTCGGTGGCAAAGCGGTCGAGTAATGCTGCGAACTTGGCACTTTGCAATGTGCCGGTGGTGGCGAGCACGCCGACCACGCCACTGCGGGTGGCAGCGGCGGCTGGCTTGACCGCCGGCTCCATACCCACCAAAGGCCAGTCGGGATAGTCCTGGCGCAAATCAGCCACGGCGGCGACGGTTGCGGTGTTGCAGGCAATCACAAAGGCTTTGGCGCCTTGTTCACGAAAAAACTCGGCGACCAAACGGCTACGCTCAAGAATGAACGCCGGGGATTTTTCACCGTAGGGGATATGCCCGCCATCAGCCACGTACAGCAGTGACTCATGGGGCAACAACTGCTGGATTTCATCCAGCACCGACAGGCCGCCGACGCCGGAATCGAACACACCGATGGGCGCGTCCTTAACCATGGGCCGTCCCGCAAACGCTGCAGCCGGGGTCGCGCTTGACGCGCAGTTCGCGAAAACGCGTGGTCAAGGCGTCGATCAGTAGCAAGCGCCCCACCAAGGGTTCACCAAAGCCTGCCAGCAACTTCAGCGCTTCCAGTGCTTGCAGGCTACCGACCAGCCCGACCAACGGACCGACCACACCGGCTTCGCTGCAGGTCAGCTCGGTGTCGCTGCCGTGCCCATATAAACAGTGGTAGCACGGGCTTTCGTCGCGGCGCGGGTCGAACACTGACAATTGCCCTTCCAGGCGAATGGCCGCACCGCTGACCAATGGTTTTCCAGCCGCAACACAAGCGGCGTTGACGGCTTCACGGGTGGCGAAGTTGTCGCTGCAATCGAGCACCACGTCTACCGCGGCCACTGCGGCGGCGAGTGAATCGGCATCCAGCGCAGTGCGATGGGCGACCAACGTAATTTCGGGGTTGATGCCGGCCAGGCGACGCATGGCCGAATCGACCTTGGCCTGCCCGACGCTGTCGGTGTCGTGGATGATCTGGCGTTGCAGGTTGGTCAGGTCGACAGTGTCGAAGTCTGCCAGGTGCAACTCGCCCACGCCGGCAGCGGCCAGGTACAACGCGACTGGCGCACCCAAGCCGCCGAGGCCGACAATCAGCGCATGGCCGTTTTTAAGACGCAGCTGGCCTTCGATGTCGACATGTTGCAACAGAATCTGTCGGCTATAGCGCAACAGCTCCTGGTCGGTCAGCACGGGCGGCGCCCCAACGTGATGCGTTCGTGGCCGCCGAGGTCGATGCGGCTGTGGACCTCTTCAAAGCCCTCACCCGACAACAAATCACGTACCGCCGCAGCTTGGTCGTAACCGTGTTCGAGCAGCAGCCAGCCACCGGTATTCAAGTGGGCTGGGGCCTGAGCGATGATCAACCGCAGATCGTCCAGCCCATCATGGCCCGCCACCAAGGCGCTGGCCGGTTCAAAGCGCACATCGCCTGCCACCAGGTGCGGATCATTATCGGCAATGTAAGGCGGGTTGCTGATGATCAATTCGAAGCGCTGGCCTTGCAGCGCGCTGAACCAATGGCTGTTCAACACCGTGGCGTTCTTCAGGTGCAGGCGCTGGCGGTTGCGTTCGGCCAGGGCTACGGCTTCGAGCACACGGTCAACGGCAGTGACCTGCCAGGCCGGGCGTTCGCTGGCCAGGGCCAGGGCGATCGCGCCGCTGCCGGTGCCCAGGTCGAGGACCTTGGCAGGCGTGGCCGGCAACAATTCAAGGGCGGCTTCCACCAGCAGCTCGGTTTCCGGGCGCGGGATCAGCGTGTGCGGCGCGACCTCCAGGTCGAGCTTCCAGAAACCCTGCTGACCGAGGATGTAGGCCACCGGCTCACCCGTGCGGCGACGCTGCAGGTAATCGGCAAAGGTCAGCGCATCTTCGCTGCTGACGATTTTTTCCGGCCAGGTGTGCAAGTAGCTGCGCGATTTGCCCAAGGCAGCGGCCAGTAACAGTTCCACATCCAGACGCGCGGTGGGCGAGTCAGGCAGGTCAGCGGCGCGCAGGAGGCTGGCAATAATGGTCATTTATTCACCTATCGCCGCCAATTGATCGGCCTGGTATTCGGCCAGCAAAGGCTCGATCACCGCATCAACGCCGCCGGCGAGAATTTCGTCGAGGGAGTAAAGCGTGAGGTTGACCCGGTGGTCGGTGACCCGGCCTTGGGCGAAGTTGTAGGTGCGGATGCGTTCGGAGCGGTCGCCCGAGCCCACCAGCAGCTTGCGCTCGCTGGCAATCGCGTTGGCGGCGGCGCTGGTCTGCTGGTCGTTGAGCTTGGCCGACAGCCAGGACATGGCCCGCGCACGGTTTTTGTGCTGGGAACGCTCTTCCTGGCATTCGACCACGATGCCCGACGGCAAGTGGGTGATCCGGATCGCCGAGTCGGTCTTGTTCACGTGCTGACCACCGGCGCCCGACGAACGGTAGGTGTCGACACGCAAGTCCGCCGGGTTGATCTCAATGGCTTCCTGCTCGTCCGGCTCGGGCAACACGGCCACGGTGCACGCCGAGGTGTGGATACGGCCCTGGGATTCAGTCGCCGGAACCCGCTGCACGCGGTGCGCGCCGGACTCGAATTTAAGCTTGCCGTAGACGTTGTCACCTTCGACCCGGGCGATGACTTCTTTATAGCCGCCGTGCTCACCTTCATTCTCGGACAAAATCTCGACCCGCCAGCCACGTCGCTCGGCGTAGCGCGAGTACATGCGGAACAGGTCGCCGGAGAAGATTGCCGCCTCGTCGCCACCGGTGCCGGCGCGGATTTCGAGGAACACGTTGCGCCCGTCGTTCGGGTCTTTGGGCAGCAGCATGCGTTGCAGGTCGCCTTCCAACTCGGCCAGCTTCTCTTTGGCTTCGCGGACTTCTTCCACGGCCATTTCACGCATGTCCGGGTCGCTGTCCTTGAGCAGCGCCTGGGCGCCTTCGAGGTCGGCCTGCACTTTCATCAGGCTTTTATAGGTGGCCACAATCGGCTCAACTTCGGCGTATTCCTTGGAATAGGCGCGGAACTTGGTCTGATCGGAGATGACCTCGCCATCGCCGAGCAAGGCGGTCAGTTCTTCGAAACGGTCCTGGAGCACGTCCAGTTTATTGAGCAGTGACGCTTTCATTGCGGTTTTTTATCCGAAGAGCTATCTGACGCGCCCTCACCGAGGGCAAAGAGTTCCTGGGCCATGGCCAGCGCATCGAGGCGGCCTTCGGCGGTAAGCTTTTTCAACTGAACGCTGGGGGCGTGGAGCAATTTGTTGGTCAGGCCACGTGCCAATTGCATCAGCACTTCTTCGGCGCTGCTGCCGTTGGCCAGCAAGCGCTGGGCCTTGATCAATTCTTCATCGCGCAGGCGTTCACCCTGCTGACGATACGCCTTAAGCACGTCGACCGCCGCCAGCTCACGCAGGCGCACCATAAAGTCTTCGGCGCCGGTGCTGACCATTTCCTCGGCGGCCTGGGCTGCGCCCTGGCGACTCTTGAGGTTTTCGGCGACCACTTCGTGCAGATCATCGACGCTATAGAGGTAAACGTCGTCCAACTCGCCGACTTCAGGCTCGATATCACGGGGAACAGCGATATCCACCATGAAGATCGGTTTGTGCTTGCGCAGCTTCAGCGCGCTCTCGACCGCGCCTTTGCCCAGGATCGGCAACTGGCTGGCGGTGGAGCTGATGACGATATCGCTGCGCACCAGCTCGGCCGGGATGTCCGAGAGCAACACCGCGTGGGCGCCAAACTGCTCGGCCAGGATGCTCGCGCGCTCCAGGGTGCGGTTGGCGACCACGATACGCTTGACGCCCAGGTCATGCAGGTGGCGAGCGACCAAGGTGATGGTTTCACCGGCGCCGATCAGCAGCGCCTGGCTGCGCTGCAAGTCACTGAAAATCTGTTTGGCCAGGCTCACGGCGGCGAACGCGACGGACACCGGGTTTTCACCGATGGCGGTATCGGTGCGCACCTGCTTGGCCGAATTGAACGTAGCCTGGAACAAACGCCCAAGCAACGGGCCGACGGTGCCAGCCTCGCGGGCCACGGCGTAGGCGGATTTCATCTGGCCGAGGATCTGCGGCTCGCCCAACACCAGCGAGTCGAGCCCTGCGGCGACGCGCATCATGTGACGAACTGCCGCATCCTCTTCGTGCACATATGCACTGGCGCGCAGGTCCTCGAGATCCAAATGGTGATAATCGGCCAGCCAGCGCAGCACCACATCCGCTGAGAGATGTTCCTGCTCTATATAAAGCTCGCTGCGATTGCAGGTCGAAAGGATCGCAGCTTCGCGGCTGTCGGTGAGCCGGCAGAGCTGCTGCAAGGCCTCAACCAACTGCTCTGGCGTAAACGCCACGCGCTCGCGCACGTCTACGGTTGCAGTCTTGTGGTTAATACCGAGTGCGAGGAAGGCCATTCAATATCGCTGATGATGTCGGGAAGCCGACAATTGTCCTACTTCGAAAGATCCAGAACAACCACCGTCGTCTATTGTCCTAGTAGCTTGTGCCTATAAAGGCGCCCACTGAGACTCGGTTATGTTTGGCCGAAGGCTTGTGTCATGATGATCCGACCGCAGGTTAGTCGTCCTCTTCCTATATGAATAGATCTTCCGCGTTGCTCCTTGCTTTTGTCTTCCTCAGCGGCTGCCAGGCCTTGGCACCCGTGTCGCCGGACGGTACGCCGCCGGTCGAAGACAGCGCCCCAGCCCCTGAAAAGCCCAAGGTTTACTCCTCGTTCAATGAAGAAACGATCTACAGCCTGCTGACCGCGGAACTCGCCGGCCAGCGCAATCGTTTCGATATTGCCCTGGATAACTATGTGACCCAGGCCATCAACACCCAGGACCCGGGCATTTCGGAGCGTGCGTTTCGCATCGCCGAATACCTGGGCGCTGACCAGGCCGCGCTGGATACTTCGCTGATCTGGGCGAAAAACGCTCCGCAAGACCTGGAAGCGCAACGTGCGGCGGCCGTGCAACTGGCACGCGCCGGGCGCTATGACGACTCCATGGTGTATATGGAGAAAGTCCTGCAGGGCAAGGGCGACACGCATTTCGACTTCCTCGCGCTGTCGGCTGCCGACACTGACCAGGACACGCGCAATGGCTTGATGAAGAGTTTTGACCGCCTGCTGCAAAAGCATCCGAAAAACAGCCAACTGATTTTCGGCAAAGCCTTGCTGCTGCAGCAGGATGATGAAGCCGATGCCGCCCTCAAGCTGCTGGAGCAGAACCCGCCGGAAGACGGCGAGATCGCCCCGATTCTGCTGCGCGCACGCTTGCTGCAGAACCTTAATCGCGGCAAGGAAGCGATTCCACTGCTGGAAAAAAGCATCAAGAAATACCCGGGCGACAAGCGCTTGCTGCTGACCTATGCGCGAATGCTGGTGGAGCAAGACCGCATGGAAGACGCCAAAGTGCAGTTCGCCAACCTGGTCCAGCAATACCCCGACGACGACGAGCTGCGTTACTCCCTGGCACTGGTCTGCCTGGAAGCCAAGGCCTGGGACGAGGCCAAGGGTTATCTGGAGGAGCTGATCGAGCGCGAAAGCCATGTGGATTCGGCGCACCTGAACCTCGGCCGCATCGCGGAAGAACGCAACGACCCGCAGGCTGCGCTGCTTGAGTACGCCCAGGTCGGCCCCGGCAACGATTACCTGCCGGCCCAGCTGCGTCAGGCCGATATCCTGATGAGCAACGGCCGCACCGACGAAGCGGAAAAACGCCTGGCGGCGGCACGTGATGCCGAACCGGACTATGCGATTCAGCTGTACCTGATCCAGGCCGAAACACTGTCGGCCAACAAGCAGGGCGAACGCGCCTGGAAATTGCTGCAACAAGCCTTGCTGCAATACCCCGACGATTTGAACCTGCTGTACACCCGCGCCATGCAGGCGGAAAAACGCAATGACCTGGCGCAGATGGAAAAAGACCTGCGCCTGATCATCAAGCGCGACCCGGACAATGCCATGGCGCTCAATGCCCTGGGCTACACCCTGTCGGACCGCACCACGCGTTACGCCGAAGCCAAGGTGCTGATCGAACAAGCCCACAAGCTCAACCCGGAAGACCCGGCCGTGCTCGACAGCCTGGGTTGGGTGAATTACCGCCTGGGCAATCTGGACGAAGCCGAACGCCTGCTGCGCCAGGCACTCGAACGTTTCCCTGACCAAGAGGTGGCAGCCCACCTGGGTGAAGTGCTGTGGGCCAATGGCAAACAGCGCGAAGCGCGACAAATCTGGGAAAAATTCCTCAAGGAACAACCCGAAAGCCCCATCCTGCGCGGCACCATCAAGCGCCTGACCGGATCCGAGACCCTTTAAGCTTATGTTTTTGCGCCACGTTATTGTTTTCAGTTTCATCGCCCTGCTCGCCGGTTGCGCGGGCATCGGCAGTCGTGAATCCGTTGAAGGCCAGGGCAACCCGGCGCAATGGAAACAGCACAAAGAGCAGCTCAGCAGCATCGACGGCTGGCAGATCGACGGCAAGGTCGGGGTTCGCGCGCCGAAAGATTCCGGCAGCGGCACGTTGTTCTGGCTGCAGCGCCAGGACTATTACGATATCCGTTTGTCCGGGCCACTTGGCCGCGGTGCTGCGCGCCTGACCGGCCGGCCAGGGCAAGTGAGCCTGGAAGTGGCCAATCAAGGCCGCTATGAGGCAGCCACGCCGGAAGAACTGCTGGAACAACAGATTGGCTGGAAGCTCCCCGTTTCGCACCTTGTGTGGTGGGTACGCGGCCTGCCTGCGCCGGACAGCAAAAGCAGGCTGAGCCTCAACGGCGACAGCCGCCTGGCCACGCTTGAGCAGGATGGCTGGCAGGTTGAATACCTCAGCTACGTGCAACAGGGCGCCTACTGGCTGCCCGAGCGCATCAAACTGCATGGCACCGACCTTGACGTCACGCTGGTGATCAAGGAATGGCAACCGCGCAAGCTGGGGCAATAACGTGACCGCCACCACCTTGACACTGCCCTCCCCGGCCAAACTCAATTTGATGCTGCACATTCTGGGTCGCCGTGAAGACGGCTACCACGAGTTGCAGACGCTGTTTCAGTTTCTCGATTACGGCGATGAACTCACCTTCGCCGTGCGCGACGATGGCGTGATCCAGCTGCACACCGAATTCGAAGGCGTGCCCCACGACAGCAATCTGATCGTCAGGGCCGCGAAAAAACTTCAGGCGCAATCCGGTTGCTCACTCGGCATCGACATCTGGATCGATAAAATTTTGCCCATGGGCGGCGGCATCGGTGGCGGCAGCTCAAATGCCGCGACCACGCTGCTCGGTTTGAATCACTTGTGGCAACTGGGCTGGGACCACGATCGCCTGGCCACGCTGGGCCTGACACTGGGCGCCGACGTGCCGGTTTTCGTGCGTGGGCACGCGGCTTTTGCCGAAGGCGTCGGGGAGAAACTCACCCCGGAATACCCCGAAGAGCCTTGGTATGTCGTGCTTGTTCCGCAAGTATCTGTAAGTACAGCAGAAATTTTTTCAGATCCACTGTTGACACGTAACTCTCCTCCCATTAAAGTGCGCCCCGTTCCCAAGGGAAACAGTCGAAATGACTGCTTACCGGTTGTAGCAAGGCGTTATCCAGAGGTACGTAACGCTTTGAATTTGTTAGGTAAATTTACCGAAGCAAAATTAACCGGAACTGGAAGTTGTGTGTTTGGGGGCTTCCCAAGCAAAGCTGAAGCTGATAAAGTCTCGGCCCTTCTTACAGAGACCCTTACAGGGTTTGTAGCAAAGGGAAGCAACGTTTCGATGTTGCATCGCAAGCTGCAAAGTCTGCTCTAAAAGGAACCGAGTACTGGGTACTCGTTGCAACAGATACAGGGGCGTCGCCAAGCGGTAAGGCAGCAGGTTTTGATCCTGCCATGCGTTGGTTCGAATCCAGCCGCCCCTGCCATTTTCTAATACTCATCCAGGTTACCCTCAGCCTCTAGGTACTGCGCGTGTCCAAGATGATGGTCTTTACGGGGAACGCCAACCCCGATCTGGCTCGACGTGTCGTACGTCAGCTGCATATCCCTCTCGGTGACATCTCTGTCGGTAAATTCTCCGACGGCGAAATTACAGCCGAGATCAATGAAAACGTCCGCGGTAAAGATGTTTTCATTATTCAGCCGACCTGCGCTCCGACCAACGATAACCTGATGGAACTCGTCGTGATGGCTGATGCCTTCCGCCGCTCCTCAGCGACTCGAATCACAGCTGTAATCCCTTACTTTGGTTATGCCCGTCAGGATCGCCGTCCGCGTTCCGCACGTGTGGCTATCAGCGCGAAAGTCGTTGCTGACATGCTGACCGTGGTAGGCATCGACCGTGTTCTCACGGTTGACCTGCACGCTGACCAAATCCAGGGGTTCTTCGATATTCCGGTAGATAACATCTACGGCTCCCCAGTATTGGTGGATGACATTGAAGACCAGCGCTTTGAAAACCTGATGATCGTGTCCCCGGACATTGGTGGCGTCGTGCGTGCACGGGCTGTTGCCAAATCCCTGGGCGTGGACCTCGGGATCATCGACAAACGCCGTGAGAAAGCCAATCACTCTGAAGTGATGCATATCATCGGTGATGTCGAAGGGCGTACCTGTATTCTGGTTGATGACATGGTCGACACCGCCGGCACCCTGTGCCACGCGGCGAAAGCCTTGAAAGAGCACGGTGCAGCAAAAGTCTTCGCCTACTGCACACACCCTGTGCTGTCGGGCCGAGCGATCGAGAACATCGAGAACTCCATGCTGGACGAACTGGTGGTGACTAACACCATCCCGTTGTCCGCAGCAGCTCAAGCCTGTTCGCGTATCCGTCAACTGGATATCGCACCGGTAGTTGCCGAAGCGGTTCGCCGCATCAGCAACGAAGAATCGATCAGCGCGATGTTCCGATAAGGGTCAAACCTTACGAAACATCCCACTGACGAAAAGCGCCCCGCCCCAGCATTCTGTTGGGGCGGGGCTTTTTTGCCCATATCGCCTTTAGCGCTGGTCGCAAACGCTGGGGCGAATGTGGTTATTTTGGAGATACAACATGAACGATTTTACTCTGAATGCTGAAGCGCGTTCCGACCTGGGGAAAGGTGCGAGCCGCCGCCTGCGTCGTCTCGCAAGCCTGGTTCCAGCTGTAGTTTACGGTGGCGACAAAGCCCCTGAATCCATCAGCATGCTGGCCAAAGAAATCGCCAAACTGCTCGAAAACGATGCGGCCTACAGCCACATCATCGAGCTGAATGTTGGTGGCAAGAAGCAGAACGTCATCATCAAGGCCCTGCAACGTCACCCAGCCAAAGGCCACGTGCTGCACGCTGACTTCGTACGCGTAGTAGCCGGTCAGAAACTGACCGCTATCGTGCCTGTGCACTTTGTTGGTGAAGAAGCTCCGGTCAAGAAAGGCGGCGAAGTTTCGCACGTTGTTGCCGAGATCGAAGTGACCTGCCTGCCGAAAGACCTGCCTGAGTTCATCGAAGTCGACCTGTCGGCTCTGGAAATCGGCGACATCGTTCACCTGTCCGACCTCAAAGCCCCTAAAGGCGTTGAGTTTGTTGCACTGGCTCACGGTGATGACAAAGCTGTTGCAAACGTTCACGCTCCACGCGTTGCACCAGAAGCTGAAGAAGGCGCTGCAGAGTAATTCACTCTGTAATGTCGGAGCTTGAGGAAACATCGCGGACCGGAACGTAGCGAGAAAGCGGGCGATAACGCGGCGTTTACTCTTGAGTAAATGATCTTTTGTTGACCGCTTTCGCCGCACACAGGTTGCGGCGATGTTATCCACAACTCCAAAGGAAGGGCCCCTGTCGTGACTGCCATTAAACTGATCGTTGGCCTGGGAAATCCAGGCGCCGAATACGAACAGACCCGGCATAACGCGGGGGCCCTTTTTGTTGAGCGTATCGCCCACGCACAAGGTGTGAACCTTGTGGCCGATCGCAAATATTTTGGCCTGACCGGGCGCTTCTCGCACCAGGGTCAGGATGTTCGTCTGCTGATTCCTACCACCTACATGAACCGCAGCGGCCAGGCTGTCGCGGCGCTTGCGGGCTTCTTCCGGATCAAACCCGAAGAAATCCTGGTGGCCCATGACGAACTGGACCTGCCACCCGGCGTTGCCAAACTCAAGTTAGGCGGCGGGCATGGCGGCCACAATGGCCTGCGCGACATCATTGCGCAGTTGGGTAATCAGAATAATTTTTACCGTCTGCGGCTCGGCATTGGCCACCCAGGCGTTGCCAGTATGGTTTCAAATTTCGTCCTGGGTCGTGCGCCACGCGCCGAACAGGAAAAACTCGATGCCAGCATCGACTTTGCCCTCGGCGTGCTGCCGGATATCTTCGCCGGTGAATGGAACCGCGCGATGAAAAACCTGCACAGCCAGAAGGCCTGACTCTTACCGAGGGGAAACACCATGGGATTCAATTGCGGCATCGTCGGCCTGCCCAACGTCGGCAAATCCACCCTGTTCAACGCCCTGACCAAGTCCGGTATTGCGGCGGAGAACTTCCCCTTCTGCACCATCGAACCCAACAGCGGTATCGTGCCGATGCCAGACCCGCGCCTGGACGCGTTGGCAGCGATCGTCAATCCCAAGCGTATCCTGCCGACCACCATGGAGTTCGTCGACATCGCGGGCCTGGTAGCCGGCGCGTCGAAAGGTGAGGGCCTGGGCAACAAGTTTTTGGCCAATATCCGTGAAACCGATGCCATCGCCCACGTGGTCCGCTGCTTTGAAGACGAGAACGTGATTCACGTCTCCAACAGCGTTGACCCGAAACGCGACATCGAGATCATCGACCTGGAGCTGATCTTCGCCGACCTCGACAGCTGCGAAAAGCAACTGCAGAAAGTCGCGCGTAACGCCAAGGGCGGTGACAAGGACGCAGTGGTTCAGAAAGGCCTGCTGGAACAACTGATCGCACACTTCACCGAAGGCAAGCCGGCACGCAGCCTGATGAAGAACATGGGCGTCGACGAGAAAGCCGTGATCAAAGGCTTCCACCTGCTGACCACCAAGCCTGTGATGTACATCGCCAACGTTGCCGAAGACGGCTTCGAGAACAACCCACTGCTCGACGTGGTCAAGGCCATCGCCGATGAAGAAGGCGCCATCGTGGTGCCGGTGTGCAACAAGATCGAAGCGGAAATCGCCGAGCTCGATGACGGCGAGGAAAAAGACATGTTCCTCGAGGCCCTGGGCCTGGAAGAGCCTGGCCTGAACCGCGTGATCCGCGCTGGCTACGAAATGCTCAACCTGCAGACCTACTTCACCGCCGGTGTTGAAGAAGTCCGCGCCTGGACCGTCAAGGTCGGTGCCACTGCACCGCAGGCCGCCGGCGTGATCCACACCGACTTCGAAAAAGGCTTTATTCGCGCCGAAGTCATCGCCTACAACGACTTCATCCAGTACAAGGGTGAAGCCGGTACCAAGGAAGCCGGTAAATGGCGCCTGGAAGGCAAAGAGTACATCGTCAAGGATGGCGACGTGATGCACTTCCGTTTCAACGTCTAAGCGCCATCGCGGTTTTGCCGCCCACAAAAAAGCCGATGCACTGCATCGGCTTTTTTGTGGGCGGTTGTTTGTATTTCGACAATAGCTATCCTCTTATCTATTTGAAACCTTAAGACGTTTCCTATTTGTCGTAACAAAAACAGCCCAACAACCTCGAGTGACGTTAAGCGACAAGTTAATGACTTTTCCTACGCAAGCCTGGCTTACTCTTACCTGCATACTCGATGATAAATCTTATACTTTACGCTCTGCCCAAACACCGTCTAAATCACAGCCTTTTAATCGTAAACAATCACGCTAGTGGAGCACCCACCCGATGTCGGCCGCCGATCAAAAAGAAAGCGAAACCGATACGCCATTCATTGAAGGCTCGGATATTGAGAACACGATCAATAGCACCGCGACACTGAATGTTGACATCTTGTTGCTGGGGGAAACCGGCACTGGCAAAGATACCCTGGCACAACGAATACATCGCCTGTCCGGCCGTCGAGGTAACTTTGTTGCGGTCAATTGCGCCGCCATTCCGGAGAGCCTCGCCGAAAGCCAATTATTCGGTGTCAACAGTGGTGCTTATACCGGGGCTGTACAATCACGCGCAGGGTTTATCGAGGCGGCTCACCTGGGTACGTTGTATTTGGATGAAATCGACAGCATGCCGCTTTCGCTGCAGGCCAAGCTATTGCGTATGCTCGAATCACGAGGGGTTGAACGGCTGGGCTCAACACGCTTCATCCCCGTCGACATGCGCGTCATCGCGTCCGCTCAACAATCACTGCATGACATGGTCGAGCAAGGCAGCTTCAGGCGAGACCTGTATTTTCGCCTGAACGTTATTAACATCAAGCTGCAGCCGCTGCGTGACCGACGTGAGCGTATCGTACCGTTGTTTCTGGAGATGATTAAACAAGAGGCGGAGCACTTCAACTGCATAGCCCCTCACCCCCCAACCGAACTGCTCCAGCAGTTGTTGTGTCATACGTGGCCGGGCAATGTCCGCGAACTACGCTCCACGGCCAAGCGTTTTGTCCTTGGGCTGCCGCCTTTATCGGCATCGAATGCAGAACCGCTGGAACTGGGCCTGAAAGACCGTCTGCAGCGTATTGAGAAAACGCTCATTGAAGAGTCTTTACATCGTCACACTTACAGCGTGGATTGTGTGGCGTTGGAACTGGGGGTTGCCAAGCGCACGCTCTACTACCGAATGAAGCAACTGGGTGTTTCACTCAACGCGTGTTTGCACGCTCAGGAAGTGCAATAAACGCTGAAACAAGTAGAAATAGGCCGATGGAACTGTTTCCAGAGGCATCGCCACTCAGTGTACGAGCATCGATTATCAAATAACGATGTAGCACGATTAATCGAATGCCTCATGACGAATACTCAACTATCCGATAGACAACCCAAAGGTGAAATCATGACATCTCCAGTCGGCAGCATTACCAGCAAACAGCTTTTTGATCAAATGAAAACGCTCACTGAGGAAAAAAACAAAGAAACGCTCGAGATGGCAAAGCTGGATAAAGATGCTTCGATTGCCAGCAAGTGGAGCCAGGTAATTAACAAAGTACAATAAGCAACACAGGCTTTCTCTAGTGTATTAAATAGAGAAAGCCTGTCTATTTTCCTGAGGGAGGTTTATATGCGCACAACGCTTGAAAAAGAGCGGGAAACCTATTCAGGTGCCCCTGTGTTTCCCGTCGAAAAAAGCAGTGATAGCGCCCACGACGCGCATTTCTTCAGTGCAGCACTGGAGCAGAACAATCCCTATCCGTCGGCCCCCCCCGCCCCAGGAAACAGTCGGTCGCTGGTGAGCCAATCAGAGCGGTTGAAATCCAACAACGAAAAAATCCCCAAGCTCCTGCGTGAATATACCAAGACCCAAAACGAGCTGAAAATGGCGGACGCCACACAGACCATTATTGAATCAAAAGAAATCCTCAACATCGGCGTCAAGGTAATAAAACACTGCACTTCGTTTGTTGAGAAAACCACTAACCTGCAATAGGTGAACCATGCGCCGCTGCCGCTTTATTCTCTTGTGGCTGACCCTCTTATCGGTGCTGAGCGGATGCGGTGAAAGCGTCGAACTGCACCGCAAGTTATCCGAGCAGGAAGCCAATGAGGTAATCGCTGAATTGGCAGACAAGCACATTCGGGCACAAAAACAGCTGGAGAAAGACGGCGTGGTCGTTCGCGTGCGCACAGATGATATTGCTGCTGCGGTCCACACGCTTGCCGCCGCCGGGTTACCAAAGACTGCGCGCTCTACGCTGGGCGACGTATTTCGCAAGGAAGGTGTCATCTCGACACCGCTTGAGGAACGGGCGCGCTATATCTATGCCTTGTCTCAGGAGCTGGAAGCGACCTTGTCCAATATCGATGGGGTTCTCGTCGCCAGGGTACACGTGGTACTGCCCGAGCGGGTCGCACCGGGAGAGCCGGTACAGCCGGCCTCGGCATCGGTCTTCATCAAGCATGATCCACGGCTGGAACCCGACAGCTTGCTGCCGCGCATTCGGCGGATGGTCGCCAGTAGCATACCGGGCATGACAACAGCCGTTGCAAACCCGCAAAAACTGACCGTGATCTTCGTACCGGCTACCGCCTACAAGGAAAAGCAGCAACTCGCCTACTTCGGGCCGTTTCTGATTAAGCCCGGGGACCTCGCTTTTTGGCAGACCATGGTGACATTGTTCTTTATCGCCCTGTTAGTGGGGTGCGCTGCAGCGGGGTTCTGGGTGAAAAAGGCGCGCGGCGCCCAACAAGCCGAGCCGAACACGAATGACGCATGACAGCCTCAGTTGGGCCAAGTGGTGGGCCTGCCCATGGCTCGATTCGCCCCATGACTGGACGCCTTTCGTCCCTTCAGTGCCCTATTCGAGAACACTCTGCCAGAGCCAGCACGCGGCAATGGCAACGGCGTTGGGAATTGATCCATGCCTGCCTGTCGAACCGTCTCCAGCACTGTTGCAGTTGGTACTTGAACCTGAACAACGCAGAGACCTCATCCTCGCGCTGGTCGGCGGTGTTTACCAGATCAAGAACCGCACGCCATTGAGCCAAGACCTGCAACTCTGGTGCGTACGCCTTTCCAAGGCACTGCTGCCCAACAGCCTGCAAACCCACACTGAAGACCCCCTGCACTATCTACGCGCCTGGGTAGAACCCTCTGTGTGGCAGCGGCTGCGGTTGAGCTTTGACCGCCATCGGGTGCTCGCCCTAGAGAAGAACCCTCGACTGATCGATGCCCACGACAAGCTTGAAACTATTTGGAAGGCCGCAATATGGCGCACCGGCGCGTCAAACAACGAGCCGGTGTTTTCCTTCGCCGAGGAGGCCCAGGACGATGCTGTGCAAACGCACGATTGAGCTACGCAAGCCGCTTCCTTCACGGACCTGCTCGCTGATTCCGTTGGAAACGTTGGCGGACTGCGCCCGCGACACCGAATTGTTAAACAGTGCCCAGGTTCAGGCAGATGAGATCCTGCGCCAGACCTATGTGCAACGCGACCAATTGCTGCTGCAGGCTCAACATGAGTTCTGGCAACGCGCCAATCGCCAATTGCATCTGTGGCACACGCAGCAGCAAGCGGTCCTCGACAACATCGAACGCATCGCCACATCAGTCACCCACAGTGCCATTCGCAGCTTGCTCGAGGACACAACGCCCACTCAACGGGTGTCTGCCATGCTCAAGCAAATGCTCGCAGCCCAGGCCCCGGCGATCCGCGCAAAGTTGGTCTGCAACCCGCAGGATCAGGCGGATGTGGAACATTGGCTGGATCAACACACCGAAGCGCCCTGGCGCCTGCTGTGTGACGAGTCTGTTCAGCCACAGATGTTGATCCTGGAGGCAGAGGAAGGCAGCTTTCGTATCGACTGGGCCTCTTCGATCAATGCCCTGTTGGTGTCTCACACAGACTTTGTTTCAGAGGATTAACTTCTCAACCGCCTGCTGCATTTTTTATCCAGATATTTAAAAAATCGTGGAACGGATCCCAAAGGCAAACCACATAAAAAATACACGTTCAACGGAGATCAGCATATGAAACTCGACGCACGCGAGGGCGGGCAAATCTTCAGGGATTTAAGCAAAAACAACCGGCAGTTCGAACAACTCGGTCAGGGCATCCCTGATGAAATAACCTCGAAAGAGTTTTCATCACTGCTGGGTGAACACTTCAGGCTGAAACAAAACTTGATGCTACAGACGACTGCCGCCGGAGCGGTTCTCGGCCACCGAGCCGAGATGGGAAAAATCATTTTCAATGGGACCTGAGTGTTTCAGCGCGCGGCTCACTCAGTGGCTGGCGGGGGCAGAGCAAGAAATCACGCTGCTGGAGGGCGACGACGCCATAACCCTGCGTCGTTACCCGCAGTGTTTTTTGCTCAGCGCTCAACTTACCCATCAGCCAAAGCACGCACAAACAACAATGGAAACCTGGCTACAACTGGGTGGAGCAAGCCTGGCGTACTTTCAGGGAGCGCTTTCAGTCGAGCCCTCCACGGGGCAGCTCTGGCTACTTCAATGCGTCACGCAGGAAGACCATCAGGCCGTTCTGTTTAACCAACTCGAATCCCTTCTCAATCAGCGCGACACCTGGCGATCCACGGCCAAGCGGCTGGCCAGAACGCCCAAAAAATGTGGGCCAACTCCACTGCGTGCGCAGTTTTATTAACTAGAGAATCCTATATGAACACCCTCATTTACAAGCGTTTACGCTTGTCTATCAGCTCGCCCTGTGCGCGTTTCAAACACGCCGACTGGCGTATTCCAATAGTTCTGATGTGCCTGTTGATACCTCTGCAAAGCCCCCTTGCCGCCATTCCAGCGGAATGGAAAAACACGGCGTATGCCTACGAAACCCAGTACAAGCCTGTACGCGAAGTGCTCGAAGACTTCGCCCAGACCTTCGGCACCCAACTGCAAATCGAGGGCCTGCTGGAGGGCGTGGTCAATGGCAAAATACGCGCTAATACTCCCCAGTCCATGCTCGACAGGCTGGGGGTCGAACACCGCTTCCAGTGGTACCTGTACAACAACACCCTGTACATCAGCACGCTGGATCAGCAAGAGTCTGCGCGGCTGGAAGTTTCGTCGGAAACGATCGCTGACCTTAAAAAGGCCCTGACCGATATCGGCCTGCTCGACAGCCGATTTGGCTGGGGTGAATTGCCGGATGATGGCGTTGTACTCGTCTCCGGTCCTAAACGCTATATCGAGCAGATCAAACAGTTCAGCAGCCAACGCAGATCTCCGGATGAAAAACAGAGCGTGCTGACTTACCCGCTCAAGTACGCCAACGCGGCGGACCGGATCATCGATTATCGCGGAGAGAAGCTGACCATCGCGGGCGTGGCCAGCGTGCTGCGTGGGTTACTGGAGCCGCGCTCCACCTCCACAGTTGCCAACGCCACCCAATCTTCCGGCGCTTCTTCACCGTCGGCCCTGATTACGCCCAACGTCCCGCGGTTGAACAACCCTCTGCTGGAGCAGATGCTCGCCAACCCCACGAATGCAGGAGGGCTGTCGACGGGCGCCTCACTCGGCCCTCGCGCCCCACGCGCAACCAGCCGAATCCGGGTCGAAGCCGACGTGCGTAATAACGCGATTCTGATCTACGACCTGCCTGAGCGCCAAACGATGTACCGCGAGTTGATCACCCAACTCGACGTTGCACGCAAGCTGGTGGAGATAGACGCCATCATCCTCGACATCGAACGCACAAAGTTGCAAGAGTTCGGGGTTGAATGGGGCTTTCAAAACAGCCGCTGGCGCGGCGGCGTCAACGTGGCACCGGGCACGACTTCTCAGTTGTCGATTGGCAACCCCGGGCGCTTCTACGCTCACATACGTGCCCTGGAGTCCCAAGGGCTGGCAACCCTGGTCTCCAACCCTTCCGTGCTCACCCTGGAGAACCAGCCGGCGGTCATCGATTTCAACCGCACGCGATACCTGAAGGCCGGCAGAGACTACGCAACCATTTTACCCGTGACCGTCGGCACCAGCTTTCAGGTGGTACCACGGGTGATCACCAGCCGTGGTGGCCACCAGATCCATTTGGTGGTGGATATTGAAGACGGTAACTTCGACGAACTCAACCTACAGCCCGATGACCTCGATGTTCGCCGTGGCAAGGTGAGCACCCAGGCGGTAATGGCGGAAAAGCGCTCATTGGTGGTCGGTGGTTTCCATGTCACAGACAACAAGGACAAACAAAGCAAAGTACCGCTCCTGGGCGATATTCCTTTGCTGGGCAAGGCATTGTTCTCCTCGACTGAACGACAGAACAGTCGACGCGAGCGACTGTTCATCCTCACCCCACGGGTCATCGGCGACCAATCTGACCCTTCGCGTTACTTGCCCCAGGAGGACCAGGCCCAATTGCAGGCTGCCCTCAAGCCTCTGGCGCGCCGGCAAGCCGCCCATCTGCCGCCCATAAACCGAAGCGATATCACCAGCACCCTGGCGCACCTGGTCAGCGGCGAAGTCCCAGACGGTTTCAAGGCAGGGCCAATGCCCCTGCAACTGGACACGTTGTGCGCCACGCGCGATCTGTTGGCGCTCAACAGCGAGCGCAGCCAGTGGTATACCGGCGCGCAGTTCAATGTGGCGGTGGTGGTCGTGCGCAACCAGATCAAACGCAACGTGCGCATCGATGAAAAAGAATGCAGCAACTCACAAACGCTGGCGGTCAGTGTCTGGCCACGCGCCTGGCTTAAACCGGGTGAAGAAGCTGAAGTGTTTATCGCCATGCGGCCCGTTGTGAAAGATGAACACATCGGCGTACCCCGCCCTTCCCTTCTCACCGCCCCCTTGAAGACCACGCCATGAAGCACGGACTCTTGAGTATTATCCTGATCGGCGCAGCAATGATCGCCGCCGGCTGTACGCCAACCTGCAAGGGCGACTCCTGCACGCGCCCGCAATCGAGCAGTGACAAAATGGTGGTCTGGTGGCCACCAGAGATGCGCGTAGACTCCGGCCCCTCTGGGGAGCGGGCAGACTACCAGACCATTTCCCTGGAACGATGAGCCTCACGACACAGCCTGACGATGCATTGCATCGTCAGGTTTTTTTGGCCGACGTGCGCAGAGGCGTTGCCGCCCACCTGCAACTCCTCCCAGGTATCCACCTGTGTACGCTGCAAGCCGGCACCCGCCCGGGGTTGGCCTTACACATCGCGCGCGAAGCATTGCAAGCCGGGCAGGTGCAGCGGGCACTGGAGCGACGTTTTGAACAAGCAGTGAGGTACGACGGTTGCTTTGTCTATCTCGACGCCCAAGGGACCCTGGTCATCTGGCGCTCGCTGCCTACGCACCACAACGCGCTTGATAGTGCCGTCAGCCGCTTGCTTTCACTGGCCAACCTTGATGCATTGGATGCCCGCGCCACGCGTTGATCAGCGTTGTTCCAGCTCAGGCAACTCCAGGGTTTCGCGCTTGGCTTCATCATCCAACTCACGCAAGGTGCGGTAGATCAGCGCGACAGCCTGCAGGGTTTCACGAGGGATACTGGCGCCGAGCTTATTGGTGTAGAGCGTGCGGGCCAGCCATACACACTGAATGACCGGCACGTCAGCCGCTTTAGCCCTTTTGATCAGTGCACGCGCGTCGGCATCCGTGCCTTTGTCCACCAGCAACGGCAGCGGTGTCTTGCCGGGGCGGTAATACAACGCGACGGCAAAGTGCGTCGGATTGACGACCAACATGTCGGACTCTTCCAGCTTGGGCAACTTGACCTTTGGCTCCTCCTGAGCCAATTGCTGCGCCAGCGACCGTCGCTGGCCCTTCACATGGGGGTCGCCTTCCATGTCCTTGTATTCCTTGACCACCTCGACCTGGGTCATGCGCATGCGCTTGGCAAAGAAGTGTTTCTGCAGCGTCAGGTCGAGAAGTGCCAACACCAGCAACAGGCCCAGGCACACATGCAACAGGTAACGAAACAGATCAATCAGCGCCAGGATATAACTGGACAGGTCGCTGTTGGCCAAGTTGATCAAGGCCCCAAGGGAAGGACCGATCACCGCGTACAACACCACGCCTAACAACACCGCCTTGGCGACCCCCATCAGCAGGTTCATCAGCGACTGGGCGGAGAACATCTGTTTGAGCTGACTAAGGGGGTTGAGGCGCTTGAAATCCAACTTCAGGATTTCCGGCGCGAACAGCAAGCCGAACTGCATCCAGCTACTGAGCAGCTTGACGGCGATTGCCACTGAAGCCATCAGCAACGCAAAGGAAAAAAACACCACCATGGCGTCGAGCAGCACCTCTTCCAAGGCTGACACAAAGGGTCGGCTGATGCGGGATATCGGCAGCAGCATCATTTCCTGAAACCGCTGCAGGCTGCGGTCAGCGGTCCATAGCGCGATCTCGCTGATGGCTGTCAGCACCAGAAGCTTGCCGACATCCTGGCTTTGGGCAACCTGGCCTTTCTTGCGTTGATCACGCAGTTTCTTGGCACTGGCCGGGTGTTTTTTCTCACCGGAATCACTCATGGCATCGCCACCTTGAACATCAGCCCCAGGGCGTGCTTGAGCTCGCCCAGCAGGCTTAAGCGGCCGACGATCAGGTCCTGCAACAGTTCAAAATACAACAGCAAAATACCAATACCCGCCAGGCACTTGACCGGTGGGGCCAGCGTACTCACCTGCAACTGCGGGCTATAAAGTCCTAACAGGGCAACGCCAAACTCCAACAACAGCAGCACCGCGATAAAAGGTGCAGCGTAGAGCATCATGTGGGTGAACGTGTCGCCGAGCAGGTTGAGAAACATGCCAAACCCATTGGCGTGCGGAAGTGGAAACCAAACGGTAGGCGGCCAGACCGAGTAGCTGTCCCAGATCACCTGCGTCAGTGCTCCAAGCCCCAGGGTGGCCATCAACAAAAAAATCGCCAGCTCCTTGAACAGATGCCCGATGGGTGTGGCATCCGGCCCAAGCGAAGGGTTGAGCTGGCCACCCGCCAAGGCTCCCCGCTGGTTATCCAGCAGCGCCCCCACCGCCTCGAACATCCAGAACGGCATCGACAGTAATACGCCCAGCAAGGTCCCCAGGGCCGCCTCCTTGAGCACCAACGCGCTGAGCATCAGCGTAGAGAGTTCCTGGTCGGCGAAGGTGGCATATATACCCGGTGCAGGCAGCAGTGCCAGTACTGCCACAATGGCGTGGCGCGGCATCCCGCGGATATGTTGAAAACAAAACGCCGCGACCAGAAAGGCACAAGGGTAGATTCGCGCCATGCCAATCAACAGGCTGGGCAGGTAGTCAAGATACTGCAGCACAGGCAAGACCTCAGTTCAGCGCAGAGCGAGAGATCATGTCGAATGTCAGATTGATCAGCTGAATCAACTCCACACCGATCCAACGCCCCGTCATGACCAGCGTGACACCCACTGCCACCAGCTTTATGCCAAACGGCAAGGTCTGGTCCTGTACCTGCATCAGCGCCTGTACAAGGGAGGTCAATACGCCGACCACCACCGCCACAATCAACGGCGGTGCCGACAACACCACGACCAGCAGCATGCCCTGCTTGAACAGCACGATCGGTTCCATACGCCACTCAGAGATAAGAAAAGAAGAGGCTGTCGAGCAGCCGTGACCACCCGGAAACCATCACGAACAACAACAGTTTGAGCGGCAAGGAAATGGTCATCGGCGAGACCATTTGCATGCCCAATGCCAGTAGCAAATTGGAGACAATCAGGTCGATCACAATGAACGGAATGTAGATAAGGAAGCCGATCTCGAACCCCGCCTGCAATTGCGACAGCACAAAGGCAGGCACCAACAGAATCAAGTCTTCTCGCTGGACTTCCTGCGCCATGGCTGCCGGCCACAGGCGCCCGGTGTTTTCCAGCAAGTGCGTCAACACATCCGGGTCAATATTGCGCAGCATGAATGCACGCAAGGGTTTGATTGCCTCACCGCCGGTGTGCAGAGCCATCTGCACACTGCTCAAATCCAGCGGCGAAACCTTGACGCTCTCGGCGATCTCGTAACCCACAGGCGCCATGATAAACAGCGTCGCCGCCAGCGCGATGCCATTGATAGCCATGCTGGGAGGCACTTGCTGCACGCCGATAGCGTTGCGGGTGATCATCAGCACAATGACAATCTTCAAGAACGCCGTACACACGATCAGCAGCATGGGCATCAGCGACAATGCCCCCAGGAACAGCGCAAGTACGAAGGGATCTATGCCCTGAATACTCATCGAGAAAAAACCACTCGCGTCACTTGCAGGCCCAAGCGCCCATCCACTTCCACCAACTGCCCCTGGCCGATCGGCCGATCACCGTAGTACAGGCCGGCCATTCCCGGCGCATAACCGGTAATACCCAATACTGAACCCTCAACCAGGTTGCGCAGTTCGCCCAGGGTCAGGTTCAGCACACCGCAACGCACGCTCAGCGACATGCTCAGCTCATCGAACGGTTCATGCCCGAACACTTCCATCACTGGTTCGTCTTCCGGCTCAGCGTAATAGGCTGCTGAAAAGTCCTCGTCCACACTCGTGTCCTCTATAGAAGTCAGGGTCAGGCACAGCGGCCCGGTGTCGTCGTCAATGCAGCCATGAAGGCGCTGCCTGCCAACCTGCACGTAGCCATTGCCCTGGGGTTGAAAAAAAGCCTGCTCAAGCACCAACACATCGCCAGCCCGCAGGTTGCGCACTTGTGCCAGCGGTAACTGCGCGCGCCCAAGGGGCACGGTAATGGCCAGCTTGAACGACGCCGGCATCGGCGCGGCGATAGAGCGCCAAGGTGCGGCATCGCACAACGCTAGAAAGCTCTGGTGAGCCAGCCACACATAACCTACGACCCGAGAGGCCCCCAACGTCACGCTCAACCTGCAGCCGAAACCTGCGGGACGCGCAGTCACCAGCAATCGCATATAGCCAAACAGCGCTTTGACTTGGGGACTGAGGTGCTGCTCAAACAGCGGCCAGAACCAAGAATGTGGATCGTTGCCTGCCTTGGCCAATGGCACAGGGCATTCGCCCAGCAGGCTCAACAGCGGCCCCGCTTCAGCGAGCGCCAATACACCGAGGGCGGTTTCGAAGCACAACGCCTCGCCGCCAACAGGGGCACGCCCGGGTTCAATGAGCAGTTCACCCTCTTGCCCGGCAACCTTAAACGGCAAGCGCAGCCCACGCCCCAGCCTTCGGCGCGCAGCGACCGTGCTGTGCTTGACCACAGGCAATGTCAAAAAGGGCACCTTCATCATGAACGGGTACCTGGCAGGTAGAACTTGACGGGCTGCCCCAAGGCTTGCGTGCATCGTTCCTGGCATTGCTGCCGCACGCCACGCAGCCAACGGTTGGTTGCCTCTTCCTCTGCGTCCAGCTCAATGGCCCAGGTGTTCTGCTCACGGTGTACAAGTGCGTTAACCCGCCCCAGGCGCGGCATGCACAGCACAAACTGCAGCGGCCACTGCCCACCGGCCTGTATAGGCGCCACCAATTGTTCGACCAACATATCGGCCCTGGCTGCCTCGACTGAGACCTTGATGTCCATGCGCGAATGTCCGAAACGTTTCTCTGCAGTACCGCCTGCAAGCAGATAAGCAAACAGTCGCCCTTGCTCCACGGGAACGTAGGCCGCCACGGAGGGTTCGCGCTCCTCCCGGAGTTCGCGCATGCGTCGCTGCTCAGGAGCGGCATTTGAAACCTGTTTCATATTGATTCCTGAGCGAGCAATTTGGACAGTTCCTGAAGTTTTTCCACCTGGCGCAAACACTCCGTGGCGTACTTCTGGGCACTGCCAACCTCTATTTCCTTTTCCGTGTGCTGCGCTCGCAGTGCTTGCACCTGGCCTTCGTCCCGCAGGGTGCTTGCCGACAATGAGCGTTCTTGTAACCCCCAGGACTTCAGCGCTTTGAGCGTCAGCACCTGGCCCTGATGCTGGCTGAGCAACTGCGCACTTTGCCGAGCCTCCTCCTGGCGGGTTTGCTCAAGGGTTTGCTGGGCATCCTGGATATGTGCCTGCAGGGTTTGCCGTGCTCGCTTGGCCTCACGCAATGCACGCTCAGCGCGGTCGGCCCGATGACGGCGCAGGTGCCGCAGGGTCTCGATTTCAGCCATCGACACGTCAGAATGGGACATAGGCCGTCAGCTCCTTGAGTTGCTCCAGTGTTTCCGCCATTGGCGAGGGTTCACGCAAGTCCTGGCGCAGAAAACTGTCCACTGCGCTGCGACTGTCTACCGCCAAGTCGGTCAATACATCGCTACCCGGCTGGTACTCGCCCAGCTTGAGCATCAGCTCGATCTGCTGGTACGCCGACAACAGCCGACGTAACGCCGTGCCAGCCTGGATATCCCCAGGCTCGGCGACGTTGCTCAAGATCCTCGAAAGGCTGGCCAATACGTCCACCGCCGGATAGTGCCCACGCTCGGCCAGCTTGCGAGACAGCACGATATGGCCGTCGAGCAGCGAGCGAACTTCATCGGCCACCGGGTCGCTCATGGAGTCCTGCTCGATCAGCACTGTGTAGATCGCCGTGATCACGCCTTCGCGCGTCAACCCGGCACGCTCGACCAACCGCGGCAGCAGGCTGTATACCGAAGGTGGCAGGCCACCACGGCCCAGAGGCTCGCCGGCGGCGAGGCCAATTTCTCGCTGGGCCCTGGCGAACCGTGTGAGGGAATCGATCAAAAGCAGCACGCGCTTGCCCTTGCTTCGGAAGCCTTCGGCCAAGGCTGTCGCCGTGAAGGCTGCGCGTGCCCGCTCCATGCTCGAACGATCAGAGGTGGCACACACCAACACCGCTTTGGCGCGCAGTTGATCATCGAGTTCATGATCAAGAAACTCGCGCAGCTCTCGGCCTCGCTCGCCGATCAGGCCGAACACAATCACGTCACACTCAACGTTGCGGGCTATCTCCGCCAGCAATGTGGTCTTGCCGCAGCCGGCCCCAGCAAACAGGCCGACACGCTGCCCCTCCCCCAGCGTCAACAGCCCATCGATCGAACGCACGCCGGTGGCCAGCGCGCGGTTGATTCGCGGCCTATCGGTGGGCAAAGGCGCTTCGCACAACACAGCGCTGGTATCCGGTGAGTCGACCAGTGCAAAAGCGCTGGCGCCTTCGCCGGTAATTGGCCGCCCAAATCCATCCAGTACCTGGCCCAGCAGCTTCTCGCTGACCTGTACCTGATGGGATATGCCCAGGCGCTCTACGCTGGCCCCCACACGCACACCTTCCAGGTTACCCAGCGCACTGAGCACGGCATCCTGCTGGTCGAAACCAATAATTTCGGCGAGCATGTAATCGCCTTGTTTTTCCACCTGGCACAAGTCACCTATACGTGCCTGAGGCAGCCGACATTGCAGTAACATGCCGTTCACACGTTGCACACGCCCGCGCATTGTCACCGGAGCAAAACCTGCCAACGTCTGGGTCTGGTGCCGCTGCCAAGTGTCGAGACGCGCCTGCAAATCCTTAATCACCAGCGCACCTCATAACGCTGCGCGCCTTCGAAAACCACCTTGCTGTTGTCAATCATCACCAGGCGCAAGTCGTCCACTTGGTCCCCCACAAACAGTCGGGTTCCGTCCTCCAGCACAACGTGACCGTTCGCCCCTCCGATAATCTGAACGATCTTGAACGGCAACTCATTGTTACGCGCACGCACCCGGCTGATCACCGGTACAACGCTGTCGAACTGCTCACCAAAGCGGTCGAGCATGCGCGTCACCAACGCCAGATCCTCCTCGGAAACATCGCCGTTGAGTGCAACCTGGCCATTGATGACCTGCAAACTGACCCGCTGGCTCAAATCACGCTCACTGAGCATATTCAGCAACTGTTGGCGCACCTCGAATGGCGAGGCCAGCTCGACTCTGTGGGGCACTGCCGGCATCAACGAGGCCTGGGGATCACGCTCACCCGTGGAGGCAATACCCACCACCATGAGGATGACGGCAACCACCAGCACCACACTGATCAGGCGCTTTTGCTGCGAGTGTCCCAACGACGACAACGTCAACGGCGGGGACGTTTTCCTGGCCGTCACCTTGGCCGAAACCTTGGCCGGTGTGGCCGGGGCGGGTGCTTCGGGCCAGGGCTGATCCGCCACGGCGACATACAACCGTATGGCGCCCACGCCAAACTGTTCGCCCAGCGCCAGATTCGTGATCTGTGCCACTACCTGCTCTTTCGCATCCTGCAACAGCCCTGCCTGGGCCTGCACCGACCAACTGGATCCGACCAGCCGCAACAACGCATGCTGCTCGGCGATCCCCGGATCGCTGAGCACCAAGTCAGCCTCTGCATGAGCACCGATGCTCCACTGTTCACCAAACAGCGGCAGCGCAGCCCCTTGGTGCAGGCCATCGAGAACACGCAGCTCAAACATCATTGAGCGCTCTCCTGTGCAGAAACTGGCGCACTTCTCATGCCGCAGTACCACGCATCAGGTCAGTCTGACCGAGGTCAAAACGCCCCAACACTTTTACCTTTGAGGTGCTCCCCAATTCGGCAAAAGACATCACAGGTACATGGTTGAATTCTTCAAGCAAAAGAGTGCGCAAAGGGCTGCGTAAATCCTGTGCAACCAACATCACGCTTTTGCTTTTTGGCCGGGCCACGAAGGCTTGGTTGAGCAGGTTGATCAGTGAAGCGCTGCTGTCATTATCAAGGGCGAAAAACACCCCGGTCTGGGTCTGGCGCAGCGATTCGCGCAGCACGTTTTCGGTCTGTGGGGACAGCAACCAGGCATGCAGGCCGTCGGCCTCACTGTATTGGTGAAAAATCTGCGCTTTAAGCGCAATGCGCGCGTAGTCCGCCAACGCGTCCGGCTCTCGCTCATGCTGGCCGTATTCAATCAGCGACTCGACGATCAGCCTCACAGCACGCAGCGGTACGCCTTCGCCTGCCAGGCGTTGCAGGACTGCCGAGAAACGCGACAGCGGCATGATTCGCTGCAGCTCCTGTACCAATTCCGGCTGGTTATGTTCAAGCCAACTGAGGATCGACTTACTCTCCTGGATTCCCAGAAACTGGGGGCCGGACAGCATCATCGCTTGCTTCATGCGTTCGACGATCAAGCTCGTCGCACTGAAGCGCTCCAGCAGGGGGTCATCGAGCAAAGGATCATCCTGCGCCAACCACACCCAATCTTGCTCATCGCGTTCAGCCAGGCCTGGTATTGCGTGCTCAGGCACCTGTGCCAAGGCTTTACGCTCTACGGCCACATTGGTGACAACCGAGGCCTTGATCATCGGCACCTCGTGTACGCAGAAGCGCATTTCGTCGTCCGCCAACGAGTCGTTGAGTTCGACTTCAAACGGCGGCAGCGTGAGCCCGATATTCGCAACGAGTGCATTACGCGTCTGACGAAGGCCATGAACCAGCTCGATCACCTCAGGCGTTCCGCGCAAGACGGGAGAAAATTGCAAGAGATAGGGGCGCGACGGGTCAAACCCGCGCAAGTCCTCGTCACCGTTTTCTTCCGGGCGCACGGCCTGCGTGGCCTCGGCCTCGGGCGCCTCTTGCCGTTGACGTTGGCGCGCAAGGTAATAGCCCAGGGAGCCGGTCATCAGTGAGATAAGAATAAATACCAGGGTCGGCATGCCGGGCAACGCCGCAAACGCGAGCATGCCCACTGACGCAATCATCCAGCTCTTGGGTTCGCTGGTCATCTGACGGGCAATTTCTGCGCCCATGTTAGTCACGCCCCGGCGCCCATCCGGTGCGGCGCGGGTGATGATCATGCCCGCCGTCAGCGAGATCAGCAGCGCAGGGATTTGCGCAATCAAACCATCACCGATGGTCAGCACCGAATACAACGCAATGGATTCGCTGGCGCTCATGCCATGCTGGAACATACCCGTGGAAAAACCGCCCAACAGGTTGATCAGCACGATCACAAGGCCTGCAACAGCGTCACCCTTGACGAACTTCATGGCGCCGTCCATGGCCCCGAACAACTGACTCTCGCGGGACAACTGGTCACGCTTGTCCCGCGCCTGATTGCCGTCGATCAGTCCCGCACGCAAGTCGCTGTCGATGGACATCTGCTTGCCGGGCATCGCGTCCAGGCTGAAGCGTGCGGCCACTTCGGCAACCCGCTCCGAGCCCTTGGTGATGACCAGGAAGTTGACCAGGGTGAGGATCATGAAGATCACCAACCCTACCGCCAGGTTGCCACCGACCACAAAGTTGCCGAACGCCTCGACGATGTCGCCGGCGTCCTGCTCCAGCAGGATCAGACGCGTGGTCGCGATAGACAGTGCCAGGCGAAACATCGTGGTCAACAGCAGAATCGAGGGGAACGACGAAAACGCCAAAGGCCCGGGCAGGTACAACGCCAGCACGATCAACAAGCAGGCAATACAGATATTGAGCGCAATGAGGATGTCCACCAGCCAGGTCGGCAGCGGCACGATGAAAATAAAGACGATGGCCAGTACCACCACAGCACCAAGGACTTCAGCACGTTGTGCAACCTTGAGCAGCCAGTGGTTGATAAACGCCAGCACCGTCACATCAACGCCCTCGGCTCAATCTGGCCCTTCTCCAGGCGCGTGAACTCATCCATCACCAGCAGGAAGTTATGCAAAGCCTCCTCGCGCCCCCGCGAGTCGCGCCATAAGGCCGCAGGCAAACCTTTGATCACGGGATAGAGCGCATTGAGAGAGGCCAGTTGGCGGGCCGCCGCATCCCCAGCCAATTCATCCGCCAGCAGTTGAACCTCGGAGGGGGCTATGCCATTGCCGGCATAACCCAACAGACGCTGCAACAGGTCAACGGCGTCGTGCTCAACGTTCAGACGCTGAATCAGGTCCTGGCAATTGGACAGTACCCCGCCCAATTGACCGCAGCTCTGTAACCCCAACAAAAGCGTGCGCAATTTGGCGGAGGGAATCGATGAGACGTACGCCGCAATATCATCCGCCAGGGCCCGGCGCATGAGGTTGAGCCCGACCGTAAACTGCTCGCCACCGTACTCTTTCAAAAGCGCCTGCATCATGCTGGCCAGGGATTGGCGCACGACCACATTGGCGTAGTAGAGCGTACGTATCGCCTGGCATTGCGCCGGATCGTCACTGCCTGACTGCAACGCCAGGGCAATATTAAGGCCCGCCTGTATTTCCCTCTTGTACTGAATCTCCAGCCTCGCCAGCGCTGCCCGAGCCAGCGCTGCCTCGCTCTTGACTTGCGCATCACGCGTCAACGCGGATTGGGTCTGGCGCACCTGCGCCTCGGCCTGCGCCGTAAGTTGACGAAGCACGACATAGGTACGTGCAGGGTCTCCACCCGTGAGGTCCACCAATTTTTCGAGACTAAGCTGGCGCTCCAGATACTGCCTGGCCACGATGACCATCTTTGCCAGGCTTTTCTGGGCGGGATGGCCCAGTCGATCATACAACTGCGCGAGCTGCTCGACCGGCGTAACAGGCCCCCCAATGGCACGTCGGGTCAACGCAGTGCCATGGGCCGCAGCTTCCTGGCTGAAGATGCCCGCGAGCGCATCAAAACCTGGCGCTGCATCCTGCGATGGGGTCGTGGCGACCTTCTCTGAAACGGATGGGTCCAAGCGCTGGATTCTGTGCAGATCGGGGTTGAATTCGACTTTCATGGGCATGCCAGGACAGGGAGTTTGTGTCTCTATGTGGCAACCCGGTGCCATACGGTTCCATAAAAACCACCCACACTCCCCGCTTTGAAAATACCTGCACAAAGCCGCCAATCGTTTTGCAAGTACCTGCGCAAAATCACACTATTTCAATTTATTTATATATATAAATCAGCAAGTTATAAGATTTTTTTGTTTGGCACAGCCAGTGCTAAAGGGGTTCCCGTCGAAATTATTTCGATAGCGTCTACCCTGAGGAAAAAATCGTGAATATTCCTATTGAAGCTTTAGCGCAGCTCGTTGGCGACTCGCCTCAATTCATGCTCCAACTGACGGACGACCAGCAAAAAAAACTCCGGCGTTTTATTCATAAACGCGTACTCAATCCCGAAGACGCCGACGACATCCTGCAACTGACCTACCTGGAGGCATGGCGTAACAGAGAGCGGTTCAGTGGCCAGGCTACCCTCAGTACCTGGATGTGCGGCATTGCGCAGAACCTGGTCCGCAACCATTTCCGGCGCCTGTATGCCAAACCGGTGCATTGCGAGTTCGATGAATCGCTGTGGCACGGCCAGGAAGAAAACAAGAATCTGGATTGGGAATTCGAGGTCAACCGCCGGCTGGAAAAAACCTTGAACGCCATCGATCATTTGCCGGCTGAGATGCGCAAGACGTTATATGCCTCCCTGGAAACCGATGGCAGTTACCAGGACACCGCCGACGTGCTGGACATCCCCATCGGTACCGTTCGCTCACGTCTGTCACGGGCGCGCGAACACCTGAAGCGCGTCACCCACACACCGCAGCATCCGTAAGCAAGCCCTGGGGGGGCAAGCGTTGGGCGGCAGGGATATCTGCCCAACCGAATGACGCTTTACCGTGCGCAGAATAGGATCACAAGCCGCGCCGAATGGCACCTTGGGGATCATCGTCAAAGTGTTTACAGCGCCACACCCTTGCGATCACGCGTTGAATACCGTCAGCAGAACACCGCAAAACCCATGTGGGATCTTCGTGGCTGAAATACCCGTATCCGCCACACCACTCGTCGCCGTTTGGCCTGATTTTGTTTAAACAGTTGAAAGCGTAGATAAAATTTTAAAATAAACGCTTGACGCATATGCGTTCTACGCGAATAATGCGCGCCACTTGGCTACGTAGCTCAGTTGGTTAGAGCATAGCATTCATAATGCTGGGGTCCGGGGTTCAAGTCCCTGCGTAGCCACCAAGTACTAAAAACGGCTTACCGAAAGGTAGGCCGTTTTTTTATGCCTGCAGAAAAGCCCTCAGGCATACTCGCCCCCAACCACAAGGAGGCGATACGTGAACCCCCTCTTCCCCACCCATGGCATCACCACCGAACGGCTGACACTGCACGCAGCTCACCCTCGTCACGCTCAAGACTTGCAAACGCACCTGGTGCAAAACCGCGCCTACCTTCAACCCTGGGAACCGACTCGCGATGATGACTTCTTCGAACTCGGCGCCATTACCCAGCGCCTCGAAGCCATGGCCGAGAAAACCACCAGCGGCGAAGCCTTGCATCTGCTGATACTGCGCGACGACCGGATAATCGGCAGCTGCAACTTCAGCAACATCGTGCGCGGCGCATTCGAGGCCTGCCATCTGGGCTACGCCCTTGATGAGACGGCCCAAGGCCAAGGGTTGATGCGCCAAGCGCTGAGCGCCGCGATTGACTATGTGTTCGCAGAGATGAAACTGCACCGTATCATGGCCAACTACAGGCCAGAAAACCAACGCAGCGCACGCCTGCTTGAGCGGTTGGGCTTTGAGCGTGAGGGGCACGCGCGGGCCTACCTGAAGATCAATGGCGTGTGGGCGGACCATGTATTGACGTCGCTGATCAACCCCACGAACGGTGACGCATGAGCCTCAGCGTATTCGCAATCATCCTGCTGGGCGCCGCCCTTCACGCCACGTGGAATGCGGTGGTCAAAGGCGGCGTCGACAAGCTGCTGACCACCTGCATGATTGCATCCGCCGCTTCATTGATTGCGCTGGCGGCCATCCCGTTTCTGGCGCTACCGGCCAGAGAAAGCTGGCCCTTCATCGGCGCATCGGTGGTTTTGCAGGTGTTGTATTTCGTACTGGTGGCCTCGACCTACCGCATTGCCGACATGAGCCAGACCTATCCGATCATGCGTGGCACTGCGCCACTGCTGGTGGCGTTGGTGAGTGTGCTGGTGTTGCACGAGCCACTCTCGGCGTTTGCCTGGCTTGGCATTGGCGTGATCTGCCTGGGTATCTTGAGCATGGCCGCAGCGCCCTCGACCGGTCATAAAAAAGGACTGGTGCTGGCGCTGATAAACGCCTTGGTGATAGCCGGCTATACGCTGATTGATGGCCTTGGCGTGCGCAAGTCCGGCGCACCCGCGGCTTACACGCTGTGGATATTTTTGCTGACCGGCATCCCGCTCGCCGCGTGGGCCTTAGCCGCGCGGCGTGCAGCGTTCTGTCACTACGTCGCCCGTAACTGGCAGCTTGGCGCCGTCGGGGGCGCAGGCACTGTGGCGTCATACGGCCTGGCGTTGTGGGCGATGACACACGCGCCCATCGCGACGGTTTCGGCCTTGCGTGAGACCTCGATCCTGTTCGGCGTAGTGATTTCGGCGTGGGTGCTCAAAGAGCATCTAACGCAGGCTCGCATCATTGCCGCCGGCATTATTGCCGTCGGGGCGATGGTGTTGCGCCTGGGCTGACCAGGACACATGCGCGCAAAAAAACTGAGGATCTGTACTTTGACGCTCCACGCAACCCGCTGCTAGTGTCCTGCCTCCCTACATGGAGCACCTGTGATGAAACTGGATATCTATCAAGTCGACGCGTTCAGCCAACAGGTCTTCGGTGGTAACCCGGCGGCCGTCTGCCCGCTGACCGAGTGGTTGCCCACAGAGCAGCTTCACCACATCGCCGCCGAAAACAACCTTTCCGAAACCGCATTTTTCGTGCCTCGTGGCGAGGTGTATGAGCTGCGCTGGCTCACCCCCGAAGTCGAAGTGGACCTGTGTGGCCATGCGACGTTGGCCGCTGCCTGGGTGCTGATTCACAAACTCCCGAATCCCCCTGAGATCTTGCGTTTTGCCACCCGCAGCGGTGAGCTTCGCGTGACGCGCAATGGCGACGAACTGGCAATGGACTTCCCGGCCAAACAGCCCGAGCGTTGCGAGCCGCCAGCCGGCATGTTGAGCGCGCTGGGGCTCGAACACGCCGAGGTGTATGCCACTGATGACTATATCGTTGTCGTTGATGACGAAGCCCAGGTCGCGGCACTCACGCCAGATTTTGCACGCCTCAAGGGCCTGCCCAAACGCGGGATAGCAGTGACGGCCAAAAGCACGCGCTTTGATTTTGTTTCCCGTTGGTTTGGCCCGAATGTGGGCGTCAATGAAGACCCGGTCACCGGCTCGGCACACACCTCGCTGGCACCGTTCTGGGCCGAGCGCCTGGGCAAGTCGCAGTTGAGCGCCGAACAGGGCGGCAGGCGCCGTGGGCAACTGCGGTGTGAACTCAAAGGTGACCGCGTGATCATCTCAGGCCATGCAGCACTCTACCTGCAAGGCACGATTTACCTGTAAAAGGGATTGCCCAAGGACAACAGATCATTCTCAAAATGAACGGAGTTCAGCGCGTGTTCACGATTTCCCGCCGTCAACTGTCGATGGTTGCCGCAGCCCTGGTGCTGGCCGGCTGCCACACACCTGTCAACGAACAGCCTCTGGCACCGGAACTGGGCTCGGGTTACCGCACCGACCTCACCACCCGCCACGCCGAACGCCATATGGCCGCCGCCGCCAACCCGCTGGCGGCCGAAGCCGGGCGGGAGATGTTGCGCCAGGGCGGTTCGGCGATTGACGCCGCGATAGCGATGCAGGCGGTGCTGACCCTGGTGGAACCGCAGTCTTCCGGCATCGGCGGCGGCGCGTTCATCATGCTGTGGGATGGCAAGAACGTACACGCCTATGACGGCCGTGAAACGGCGCCCGCCGGCGCGACTGAGCGCTTGTTCCTGAAGGCCGACGGCACGCCGATGGCGTTTCCCGAAGCGCAGATTGGCGGGCGTTCGGTCGGCACTCCGGGCGTCTTGCGGGCACTGCAGATGGCGCATCAAAAGACCGGGCACCTGCAATGGTCCAAGTTGTTTGAACCGGCGATCAGGCTGTCGGAGCAAGGCTTCGCGATTTCCCCACGCTTGCACGCACTGATTGCGGCCGACCGCTACATTCCCCAGTCGCCGGAAATGGCGGCTTACTTTCTGAACGCCGATGGCTCGCCTAAAGCCACCGGCACACTGTTGAAAAACCCGGCGCTGGCTGCTGTGTTCAAGCGCATCGCCAAGGAAGGGCCAGACGCGCTGTACCACGGGCCGATTGCCGATGAAATCGCGCGCAAGGTCCAGGGCAATCGCAATGCGGGCAGCCTCTCGCAGGCTGACCTTAAGGGCTACACCGCCAAGGAACGCACGCCGTTGTGCACCGACTACAAGCAATACCGGGTGTGCGGCATGCCGCCGCCGTCGTCGGGCGGGATAGCCGTCGCACAGATCCTCGGCACCTTGCAGGCAGTGGAGGCCCGTGACCCGCGCCTGGCCATCGCGCCGATGAAACCGGTGAAGAGTGCATCGCCTGCCGGCCTTGAGCCTGTGCCCGAAGCCGTACACCTGATCGCCGAAGCCGGCCGCCTGGCGTTTGCCGACCGTGCGCTGTATGTGGCCGACTCGGACTTCACCCCAGTACCGGTCGCGGGCCTTGTCGCCCCCAACTACCTGGCACAGCGCGCCACATTGATTGGCGAACGCAGCATGGGCATTGCCAAGCCGGGCACACCGGCGGGCATCCAAGTGGCCTACGCGCCGGACCGCTCGCCGCTGCGCATCTCCACCTCGCAAGTGGTGGCAGTGGATGACCAGGGCGGCGCGGTGTCGATGACCACCACGGTAGAAGCGGCGTTCGGCTCCCACGTGATGGTTCAGGGCTTTTTGCTCAACAACCAGATGACCGACTTTTCGTTTCTCCCTGAAGAAAACGGCCAGCCCGTGGCCAACCGCGTCGAACCCGGCAAGCGCCCTCGCTCAGCCATGGCGCCGACCCTGGTGTTCGACCGCAAGAGCGGCGAGCTGCTGGCGACGGTGGGTTCACCGGGCGGTTCGCAAATCATCGAATACGTGAGCAAATCCCTGGTGGCAATGCTCGACTGGAACCTCGACCCGCAAGCCGCCATCAGCCTGCCCAACTTTGGTAGCCGCAACGGCGCGACCGAGTTGGAGGCCGGCCTGTTCAGCCCTGCGTTGAAACAAGCGCTGCGTGACAAGGGCCACGCGTTGAGCGAAATCGATATGACCAGCGGCATCCAGGCCATTGTTCGCACGCGCGATGCTCAAGGCAAGGTAACCCTGAGCGGTGGCGCCGACCCTCGGCGTGAAGGCGAAGCGGTCGGTGACTGAATGTTCTACGAACGGAGAGCGTGCTGTGCAACAGGCCGATAACCTCGGCGCCCTTGGCGGCGTCGACCATGGTTTTTGCTCGATCAATGACCCGCAGCGCCCGGACGCAGTGTTCATCTGCAAGCAGGTACACAGCGCGACGGTGATTGAATGGCAGGCGCAGCTGGCAACCAACAGCGTGGCGGCGGATGGCGTGTTCACGCGCGAGCATCAGCCGATTGCGGTGATCACAGCCGATTGCCTGCCCATTCTTATCGCGGCTGAAGACGGTGCGACGGTCGCAGCGGTGCATGGCGGTTGGAAGGGGTTGCAAGGCGGGATCATCGCCAATGCCGTGCAACAATTTGCCGACAAAGGCATCGCCGTGGAGCAGTTGCAGGTGGCAATCGGACCGTCAATCAAACCGTGCTGCTATGAAGTGAGCGAGGACTTTATTGCGCAGTTTCAAACGGATCAAGGCCATCTGTGGCCTGACGGCCGGGCACCGTGGAGCTTCGTACAACCGGCGCCATTGCTGCCCCCCGAAATTGCCCCGCCCTATGCCAGGCAAACAGGAAGTGCCTGGTTTGATTTGAGCAGCTTCGGGGTAATGTTGCTGTTAGCAGCAGGGCTTAAGCGTGAGCAGATCGAAGTCAGTGAAGTGTGTACGTATTGCACATCCTCCACTTTCGCCAGCTATCGCAGGCGCACGCATCACCCTGAAGAAGCGAAGACGTTGATCTATTCGTGGATTGCTTGCAACCCCTGATCAGTGCCAAGGGCGCTTTTGTGGCGAGCGGGCTTGCCCCGCGTTGGGCTGCGCAGCAGCCCCAATTTAGCCACTACGTTATTTCAAGGTAGAACCGTGCTGTCTGGTGTTGGGGCCGCTTCGCGCCCCAACGGGAGCAAGCTCCCTCGCCACAGAGGCCACATGTTACTCGAGTCATTTCATCGGCTGATCTTAAGCCCCTTACGCCCGGCATGCCGCTCCAGCGCCAGCTCGATCAACCGGCCCACCAACTCGCTGTAACTCATCCCCGCCGCCTGCCACAGCTTCGGGTACATGCTGATACGTGTGAAACCTGGCAGTGAGTTGATCTCGTTGATCAGCACTTCACCGTCATCGGTGAGGAACACATCAACCCGCGCCAGGCCGGCGCAGCCCAGCACCTCAAACGCCTCAATGGCGAGGTGGCGAATGCGCTCGCTGGCTTCGACGCTGATATCGGCCGGCACCACCACTTGGGCCGCCTGGCCGTCGATGTATTTGCTGTCGTAGGAATAGAAGCCGTTGCTCACCACAATCTCGCCACAGCCACTGGCGATGGGGTTGTCGTTGCCCAATACGGCGCATTCGATTTCACGGCCCTGGACCGCGGACTCCACCAGCACTTTTTCATCGAAGCCCAAGGCCAGTTCAACAGCGGCGTGGTACTCGGCCTCGTTGCCAACCTTACTCACACCCACCGAAGAACCCTGGTTGGCGGGTTTGACGAACATCGGCAAACCGAGCTTGTTCACAGCCGCTTCAAACGAGGTACGCGCCGCGTTGCGGCGAGTCAGGGTGATAAACGGTGTGACAGCAATACCGGCATCGCGCAGCAGACGCTTGCTGATGTCTTTGTCCATGCAGACCGCCGAACCCAGCACGTCGGAGCCGACGAAAGGCAGGTCGGCCATGCGCAGCAGGCCTTGCAGGCAGCCGTCTTCGCCGAGGGTGCCGTGGACGATGGGGAAGATCACGTCGATATGTTCCAGCAGGCCCTGACCGGAGGTTTCCACCACTTGCTGGTTGGCCTTGCCCGGCACCACTGCAAGTTCACGGTTGGATTGGTTAAGAGCGATGAGCGCCGGGTTTTCCTGGTTGATCAGAAAGTTCGACGTGTCGTTGAGGTGCCAGTGGCCGGCCTTGTCGATGCCGATCAAGACCGGCTCAAAGCGCGAACGGTCCAGCGCATCGACGATATTGCGCGCCGACTGCAACGAGACTTCGTGCTCGGCCGAACGGCCACCAAAAATAATACCTACACGCACCTTGCTCATGACCCGGCCTCACTGTTGAAAGTAAGGCTTCTTACCATGAGCGGTCAGCGATTCGCTACCAGATGTGCGCCGAACAGCAGGTAGCAACCACCGGCAAAGCGGTCGAGCCATTTGCGTGAACGCGCGTAAAGGCTGGCCATGCGCTCGCTGGAAAACACCAGGGCAACACTGGAATACCAACTGAACGACAAGGTGGCCATGGTGATGACGGCCAGGGTAAGCAGCGCGGGCGAAGGAGATGGCGGCATGGTCGAGGCAAAGGCCGTCGCGACGAACAGCGCAGCCTTGGGGTTGGACAAGTTGCCCAGTAACCCGAACCGCCAGGCAGAGAACAATGAGCGGCGCGGTGCGTCGGGCAGAACCGTCTGGCCCGCAGCCGGAGCCGAGCGTTTGAACAACTTGAGCCCAAGGTAGATCAGGTAGCAACCGCCGATGATCTTGAATGCCAGGTAGAGCATCGGCGCGGCGGTAAACAGCGACTTGATGCCCAAGCCGCCCGCCAAGCCCCAAATGATCGTGCCGCTGGCTACACCCGCCGACGCCACAACGCCATGGCGCCTGGAGCAGTTGGCAGCCAACTGCGCGGTGTTGAAAAAGTTCGGCCCAGGCGTTACGACAGCGACTGTCCACAGCAGCGCCAGCGAGACCAGCGGGGCCACATAGGCAGGGTTGATAACGTCCATGGGCAGCTCCGTCAGCGCAGTACACGAACCCGGATCATAGGCCTCGCCCAACGCCTGCACAATCGTACAAGACCTCGGCAGACAACCGATGCAGACTCGGTTAACGTGTTTCCACCTCTACATGTGACAAGTCATCATGGGCCACCCCACTTCCACCCTCGACTGGCTGCACCGCGCCCCGCACGCCAGCGGCCTGGACCGTATCGAGGCGTACTTTGCAGGCTTTGCGTTTGACCCGCATCGCCACGACACCTACGCCATCGGCCGCACCTTGTTTGGCGTGCAAAGCTACCACTACCGTGGCTGCATGACCCATAGCCTGCCGGGCAGGACCATGGTGATTCACCCCGATGAATCCCATGACGGCCGCGCCAGCAGCGTGGAGGGGTTCAAGTACCGGATGATTTATGTGGAGCCGGCGCTGATCCAGCAGATTCTCGGTGGTCGGCCATTGCCGTTTATCCACAACGGTTTGTCGACTGACCCACGCCTTTTCCGCGCCAGCGAAGTGTTGCTGCAAAACCTCGACTGCCCGGTTGACCCGATGCAGGAACAGGACGCCCTGTTCGACCTGGCCCACGCGCTGAACGCGGCATCCGGCGCGATCATCAGCCGCAAGTCGTTCGATTATGTGGCTGCCGAGCGCGCCCGCGAGTTTATCCACAGCGCCCTGGGCCGCAGCATCACCCTGGATGAAATGGCCGACCACTGCGGTCGCGATCGCTGGGCGCTGTCGCGAGACTTTCGTTTGTTGTTCGGCACCAGCCCCTACCGCTACCTGACCATGCGCCGGCTGGACTTGGTGCGCAGCTTGCTGGCCCAGGGCCAATCGCTGGTGGACGCGGCCCTGACCGCAGGGTTCACCGACCAGAGCCATATGACCCGGCAATTTCGCAGCACCTACGGCATGCCGCCGTCGCGATGGGTGAAGATGCTAGGGCGCTGATTGGCCCACCTGAAATGCGATTAAACCTGTGGGAGCTGGCTTGCCTGCGATTGCGGTGCATCAGTCAATATATTGGGTGCCTGACACACGCTATCGCAGGCAAGCCAGCTCCCACAATGCGGGGTCGCCGGCAAAAACACTCACCCGGCCTGCAGCACGCTGCAGCCGTGGCTTACAGCTGGCGCCCGACAACCGGCGCACCGATGCTGAGGAAATTTCCGCCGGCGATATGGTGCAAGGTGCGCAATTCGTCATGCCCTTCGAAGTGCCAATGCCCGTCGCTGAACACGCGCTCGTCGGCATAGGCGCCGATCACTTCGCCGAGGAACAGGTCGTAGGTCTGCTGGTTGTGCGGCTCGGGCAGCAAGCGGCACTCCAGCCAGGCCACGCAGCCTTCCAGCAGCGGCGCCTGGGTGTGCTCGCCACTGAAGGTGTGCAGGCCGTAGGCGGCGAACTTGTCGGTCTCGGAACCGCTGGTATTGCCGACCGTCTGCACCAGATCGGCCTGCGCCACACAGGGTACTTGCAACACAAACGTGCCGGCGCCTTCCAGCAGTTGCCGAGTCCAGGTGGACTTGTCCAACACCACGGCGACTTTGGGCGGTTCAAAATCCAGCGGCATCGCCCAGGCGGCGGCCATGATGTTGCGTTTGCCATCGTGGGCTGCGCTGACCAGCACAGTCGGGCCGTGGTTGAGCAAGCGGTAGGCCTTGGACAGCGGAACGGGGCGACGGTGGGTCGGGCTCATGGAGGGTCGGCTCTTCAAGCAAGAAAAAACCTACGATACCTCAAGCACACGCCCTACGGGTCAGCTCGACAGCTGATTGGCGAACTGGCCCACCGCGCTGACGACTTTTTGCGCGCCGTCCTGGATCTCCACGATCACCGTGCCCGCCTCGGCCGCCAGGGCCAGGCCTTGTTCGGCCTGCAGGCGGCCATCGTTCATTAAGGTCACTGCATCGCGGGCCATGTCCTGGTTCTGGCGGACTACGCCGACAATCTCTTCCGTAGCTTTGCTGGTACGCGAGGCCAACTGACGTACCTCATCGGCCACCACCGCAAAGCCACGGCCCTGTTCACCGGCACGTGCCGCTTCAATGGCTGCGTTGAGCGCCAGCAGGTTGGTCTGTTCGGCGATACCGCTGATGGTCTTGACGATAGTGCCGATCACTTGGGATTGGGCATTCAGCGCCTCGATGCCGTCACCGGCCTGTTGCATATGCTTGGCCAGATCACGCATCACATCCACCGCCTGGGTTACCACGGTGGTGCCGCGCTGGGCGCTGTTGTCGGTTTGCAGCGAGGTGCTGTAGGCGATATTGGCAGCCTCGGCCACGGCTTGTTCCTGATTGACCTGATCGGTAATCACCGTGGCGAACTTGACCACTTTGTACAGGCGGTCATTGGCGTCCAGCACCGGGTTGTACGTGGCTTCCAGCCAAACCGTGCGGCCATGGCTGTCGACCCGTTTGAAGCGTGCCGCAACAAATTCACCGGCGTTCAGGCGCTTCCAGAACTGTTGGTATTGGGCACTGTTGTACTCCTGCGGTTCGCAGAACATGCGGTGATGTTTGCCCTGGATCTGCGCCAGGCTGTAACCCATGCCGCCGAGAAAGCGATCGTTGGCCGTGAGTACATGCCCGTCGAGGTCGAACTCGATCACCGCCGTGGAACGCACCAGCGCGGTAATCAGGTTTTCATGCTCGCGCGACGCCTCGATGGTGCGGGTGAGGTCGCTTGAGTAAATCGAAAAATGCTTGATGCGCCCCTCCGAGTTGCGCACCGGCTGCACAATCGAGCGCAGCCACGCTTCCTTGCCGTTGCCACGCATCAGGCGCACGGTGCCGGCGAAGTGTTCGCCGCGCACCAGGGCATTTTTAAAGCGCAGCTGGAATTCGTCCTGGCGCACATGCGGCGGCACCAGCTCATCAATGTGACGCCCCACAATGTTACTGGCCTGGTAAACCAGTTCTTGCAGGAAGTTGGCATTGGCCCACTCCACCCGGCCGTCGGCATCCAGCGTCAGGCACAGCATTTCACTTTCCAGGCTCTCCTTGACCTGCTGCAAGCTCGACAATTCTTCGCGAAGAGCAGACAGCTCTTGCTTCAGGCGGGTATTGAACATGGGGCACCGATGGCATTGGGTGAGGTGTATCTGACCTGCATCGGCGCTGCGGGCGTTTTCTGAAGCGTTTTTTTCGCCGCAGCCAGCTGTCTTTTTTTGGATCCATTAACCGCCGTTGTTTCGACACACACCCATCACTTGGTATTCCAGGGTATTGAGCTTGCCGGTGGAGTCTTCATAGGTCATGCGTGACGGCACCGCTTCGCAGGAGCGGATCGGCGGCGTTACGTTGACCACCCTCTCAATGTCCAGCTTCATGCCATAGCGGTAGGCCTGCACCTCGGGTGCGGGCTTGCCCTTCTTTTCGGCGTAAGCAGCCATGGCTTTTTCATTGCGCTCCATCATCAGGGCAAAGGTGCGGTCCCCGCCGCCTTCGGCCAACGCGCCAAAAGACAGGACCGCGACCAATACACCCAGGGCAACTTTATAAGCGTTCATCATTAGTTCCTCGTCAGAAAAGTTCAGTGACGAGATTAATCAACCAACCCTGACGCAATGTTCACCAAAACATTACTTATTTGTTAGGTGGCCGTGAGTTTCCAGAATTGTAATGTTCACGCCATGAGTTCGTTATCCACGGTTTGCAACTATCGGCCCGGGCCAGATCAATAAGAACGCCCGCCTCTATAAGAAGCTGAAAACTGCCACTACCCAGGAGCGAACCATGCGCATTACTAACCATATCCTTCCCTTTTCCTTGCTCGCCGCACTGCCCCTGGCGGCCGTGGCCTTAGAGGACAAGCCCGACGGTTTTATCGAAGGCAGCAGCGTGAACGTGCTGGCGCGCACGTTTTACTTCAACCGCGATGACCGCAAGGGCCAGTCCAGCCCTACCGGCAACGGTTACTCTGAAGCCCTGGCGCAGGGCTTGATCGGCAAATTCGAATCCGGGTTTACCCAAGGCACCGTTGGCTTCGGCCTGGATGCGTTCGTCATGTACGGCCTCAAGCTCGACTCGGGCACCGGTCGCAGCGGCGGCAAGGGGTCGTTCGGCGTGCTGCCGGTAGACAGCGACAACCACCCCGAAAGCAGCTACAGCAAATTCGGCGGCGCGGCGAAACTACGGGTGCTGGATACGGTGATAAAAGCTGGCGATGTGTTCCCCGCCACGCCGGTGGTGGCCGCTGGCGATTCGCGCCTGTTGCCGGAAAGCTTTCGCGGCGTCACCGCTCACAACACCAGCTTTGAGGGCCTGAGCCTGCAAGGCGGGCGCTTGAGCGGCATGAGCCAGCCGAGTGAAAGCGGCATGAACAAGGGCTTTGCGACCTTCTATGCAGGTAAGGTCGACTCGCCCTGGATCGGCTATTTCGGCGGCGAATACGCGGTGAACAAACACCTCAGTGTCAGTGCGTACAGCAGCCGCCTGAAGGACGCCTGGGACCAGTACTACGTCGGCACCAACGCCAGTTACCCATTGAGTGAAAACGTGTCCTTGTTCGGTGACGTGAACTATTACAAGGCCGTGGACGAAGGCAAAAAACTGCTGGGCGAATTCAACAACAACATCTGGAGCGCCAGGCTCGGGGTCAAGGTCGGCGCCCACAGCCTGGCCCTCTCGCACCAGCGCAACAATGGCAATGACGACTTCGACTACCTGCGCCAGTCGGACTCGATCTTCCTCAATAACTCGATCCAGTACAGCGACTTCAACTCGCCCAAGGAGCGCTCATGGATGGCCCGCTACGACCTCGACATGCAGGCCTTCGGCATTCCCGGCCTCTCATTCATGACCCGCTACGCCAAAGGCACCGGCGCCGACTACAGCAATGCCAACGCGGTGTACATGCGCCGCGATGCAGCCGGTAACCCGCTGACCGATCAACGCCGATGGGAGCGGGATATCGAGGCCAAGTACGTGGTGCAAAGTGGCAGCCTCAAGGATTTGTCCTTGCGTTTACGCCAGGCCACGGTGCGCTCCAGTGCGTTCGAGTCAGACCTGGAGGAAGTTCGCTTGATTGCCGAGTATCCACTGGTTGCACTGTGAGCCCTTACATTCGTTTGCCGTTAACTAACATCTGTTCACAAATAGCCAGGTATCAAAACTGTAATATTGAGCTCAGCTTCCCGTTAAGTTGAAGTTCCTATACTCGCATCAACTTATTTGCACCGAGCAACATTCGTCTCTAGAAGCTTTTTTGTAGCTCCTTTGGAAAGAGATGAATTTTTAACGCCCCTCGGGGCGTTTTTTTTTGCGGGCAGGTTTAGCAGCGACCAATGGTCGCAGTTGACCCTGAAGCTACTTCACGGCTCAGACTTTTCCTACTCCCAAAACACCTGATTCCATAAGGAAATGGAGCCCTTATCCCTCAGTAAAAGGTAACCCCCCATGCGTATCCTTGTGGTTGAGGACGAGCAAAAAACCGCCGACTACCTGCAACAGGGCCTGAATGAAAGCGGCTATGTGGTGGACTGCGCGTCCAATGGCATCGACGGCCTGTACCTGGCCGGGCAGCACGCCTATGAGCTGGTCATCCTCGACGTCAACCTGCCGGGCAAGGATGGCTGGGAAGTGCTGGAGCAATTGCGCCGCAATGGCACACAACGGGTGATGATGCTGACTGCCCGTGGCCGCCTGGCCGACAAGATCAAGGGCCTGGACATGGGCGCCGATGATTACCTGGTCAAACCCTTCGAGTTTCCCGAGCTGCTGGCGCGGGTGCGTACCCTGTTGCGGCGCAGTGAGCATATCCCCCAGCCGGACGTGTTCCGCGTTTTGGACCTGGAACTGGACCCGCGTCGCCATCGCGCCTATCGCGGCACCCGGCGTATCGACCTGACCACCAAGGAGTTTGCGCTGCTGCAGGTGCTGATGCGCCAGACCGGCGAAGTACTGACCCGCACGCAGATTATTTCGCTGGTATGGGACATGAATTTCGACTGCGACACCAATGTGGTGGAAGTCTCCATCAGCCGCCTGCGGGCCAAGGTCGATGACCAGAGCGAAGTGAAACTGATCCACACCATTCGCGGCGTGGGTTATGTGCTGGAGGCACGTGGATGAGAACCGGGAGTTTGTCGATGCGCCTCGGCTTGACGGTCAGCCTGATGGGCGCAGGCCTGGTGTTGTTGCTGGCGACCCTGGCGTACGTGGCACTGACCCACGAGTTGGAAAAGCTGGCGCGCAAGAACCTGGAAAGCAAGATGGAGCAGATCCAGCACAGCCTGGCCCAAGGCCTGGATGCCAACCGCATCCGCGCCCGCCCGCACTCATTGATGGACCTGGTGATCGGCCACGACAACTTCTACCTGACCATCGTCGGCACCGCACCGGATGAAAGCGTCTTGCTGAGCATCGGCGCCAAGCCCCAGGAGCCTTTGTTGACGGACTTCACGCCCAGGGAAACCCTCGGCTACCTCAATTGGGCCGACAGCAATGGCAACCAGGTGCTCAGCGCCTCCAGCCTGATGCGTCTGGCCAATGGCGAACGGGTTCGCGTACTGCTATCGCTGGACCGCATGGACGACCAGGCGTTGCTCAGTGCCTACCTGCGCGCCACGTTGATTGCCTTGCCGATGCTGCTGATCCTGATCGGCATGGGCGCCTGGTGGCTGGTGCAACGCGGGCTCGCGCCACTGAAGCAGTTCAGTCATGTGGCGGCCAAGGTCACCACCCAGGACCTGACCCACCGTTTATCCATCGACAACCTGCCCCAGGAACTGGGCGAACTGGCCCATGGCTTCAACGTGATGCTCGACCGCCTGGACGCGGGCGTGCAACAGCTGTCGCAGTTCTCCGATGACCTTGCCCACGAAATGCGCGCGCCACTGACCAACCTGATGGGCAAGGCCCAGGTGACGCTGTCCCGCCAGCGGCCACCGGAGGAATACAAAGCAGTGCTGGAGTCCAACACCGAAGAGCTCGAACGCCTGGCGCGCATCGTCTCCGACATGCTGTTTCTGGCCCAGGTCAGCCATCCGGCCGCGCGAGGCTCATTTACCCAAGTGTCGCTGGCAGAAGAGGCCCATCGAGTGATGGATTTATTCGCCTTGAGTGCCGAAGACAAACAACTGACCCTGACCCTCAGCGGCGATGCCCAGGTACAGGGCGATCGCCTGATGATTCAACGAGCCCTGTCCAACCTGCTGTCCAATGCCATTCGCCACAGCCCGGCGCAGTCGCATATTTCAATGCTGGTGGAGGCCTATGGCAATCAGGTTGCGCTGTCGGTCAGCAACCCCGGCCCGGGGATTGAGGCGCAGCACCTGCCGCACCTGTTCGAACGTTTCTACCGCGTGGACAGCAGCCGCGCCCGTACCGAAGGCGGCACCGGGCTGGGCCTGGCCATCGTGCAATCAATCATGGCCCTGCACCAGGGGCAGGTTGATGTGCGCAGCCTGCCCGGTGGCTTTACCTTGTTTCGCCTGGTGTTTCCTCGGGTATTGCCTGAATAGGGAATGCGGACTTCAAACCAAAGCCGATCCCCTGTGGGAGCTGTCGAGCTTTAGCAAGGCTGCGAACGCGGTGGGTCAGGCACCCTATATATCGCCTGTGCCGCCGCCTTCGCAGCCTCGCTGGGGCTCGACAGCTCCCACATTTGAACTTTGTCGCTGGCAAAATCTGTGTTCGACGCGATGGCCCTGCTGACCAAGACCTAAGCAACAAAGCCGATCCCCTGTGGGAGCTGTCGAGCTTTAGCGAGGCTGCGAAAGCGGTGGGTCAGGCACCTTATATCTCGCCTGTGCCGCCGCCTTCGCAGCCTCGCTGGGGCTCGACAGCTCCCACATTTGAGCTTTGTCGCTGGCAAAATCTGCGTTCGACGCGATGGCCCTGCTGACCAAGACCCAAGCAACAAAGCCGATCCCCTGTGGGAGCTGTCGAGCTTTAGCGAGGCTGCGAAAGCGGTGGGTCAGGCACCTTATATCTCGCCTGTGCCGCCGTCTTCGCAGCCTCGCTGGGGCTCGACAGCTCCCACATCTGG
>NZ_JACAQL010000006.1:67136-76885 GCF_013385245.1 Pseudomonas sp. IPO3747 | reverse complement strand
CCGCAGCAATGGATATGTACCCGACCAAACACCCCCCGGCCAAACCGCTATCGCAGGCAACCCAGCTCCCACAGTTATTTGTGTTTCAAGCCCACCTCTCGCGAAATTACCAAGCAAGCTAATAATTCCATTTGACATTCGCTGCCTAAGCAGTAACATCTTGTCATACATTCACTGCCTAGGCAGTAATAAGGTGACTTTCGATGACCCACTACACCCCTGACAGCTTTCGCAACTGCCACCTCGGCCTGTTGCTGGGCCGGGCGGCGCTGCTCAAGGACCGCATTATCGACACCCATATGGAACCCCACGGCGTCACCGCCGCGCAGTTCAAGGTGTTGATCATCATTGCCCAGTTCGACGTCGATACCCCGGCGGAGCTGTGCCGCCACCTGTCCCTCGACAGCGGCTCCATGACCCGCATGCTCGACCGTCTGGAGCAAAAGGGCCTGCTGGCGCGCAAGCGCTCCGAGCAGGACCGGCGCCAGGTGCAGTTAGTGCTCACCGAAGACGGCCAGCGCCTGGCCGACATGTTGCCGCATATCGGCGCGCAGTCGATGAATGAACTGGCCGGTGCCCTCGAGCCTGGTGAGTTGGAAACCCTGGAAAGAATCCTCAAGAAAATTCTGGTAGCTGCCGGTGACGCCATCGTCCTCCAGCGGGTAGGTAATCAATGAAAACGCGTGCACTCAGCCTGGTGTTGGTGGCGATGAGCATGGCCGGTTGTGCCAACTTCAGCGGCCTCGACACCCAGGGCCAACGTCTCGACGCCAACACGTTGCAAACCGGCAAATCCTTGAGCGGCGTGACCCTGTCCACGGCCGCCTGGCCCACCGCCGACTGGTGGAAAAGCCTCGGCGACCCGCAACTCGACGGCCTGATCCACGAAGCCCTGCAAAACAGCCCTGATATGCAAGTGGCCAGCGCCCGTGCGCACCAGGCCGAAGCCGCCGCTTATGCCGCCGATGCGGCGCGCATGCCAACCCTGGATGCCAGCGCCGGTGTGAGCCGTTCGCGCCTGGCCAAGGACCAGGACCCGCGCGGGCAGGGCGATGCCTATGCCACGGTGCGTAACATCGGCGCCAGCTTCAACTACAACTTCGACCTTTGGGGTGGCCAGCGCGCTGCCTGGGAAGCCGCGTTGGGCCAGGCGCGTGCAGCCGAAGTCGACCAGCAAGCCGCACGCCTGACCCTGGCCGCCAACGTCGCCAAGGCTTACAGCGATTTGGGCCAAGCGCATATCGTGCGTGACCTGGCCAATGACGACCTCAAGCGCACCCGCCAGATGCTCGACCTGAGCAAACGCCGCCTCAGCTCCGGCATCGACAGCGAATACCAGTACCAACAGACCGAAAGCCTGGAAGCCAGCTCCCAGTCGCAGTTGATCGACGCTGAAAAACAACTGCAAAGCGCCAAGATCGCCCTGGCGGTATTGCTCGGCAAAGGCCCGGACCGTGGCGGCGAGCTGACCCGCCCGAACGTGTTGAAACCCAGTGCCGTCGCTGTGCCTTCAGTCTTGCCGGCCGAATTGCTGGGCCGTCGCCCGGACCTGATCGCCGCACGCTGGCGCGTGGAGGCCGCGAGTAAAAACGTGGCCGCGAGCAAAACCCGCTTCTACCCCAACCTCAACCTCAGTGCGAGCGCCGGGGCCGAGTCGTTGCTCGGTGATGCGATGTTTGGCTCGGCCAGCCGGTTCTTCAGCATTGCGCCGACCATCTCGTTGCCGATCTTTGACGGTGGCCGCTTGCGTGCCGACCTCGATGCTCGCGACGCCGATTACGACCTGGCCGTGGCCCAGTACAACAAAACCCTGGTGCAAGCCTTGGGCGATATCGGCAACACCCTGATGCAACTGCGCGAAACCGGGCGGCAGATCCAGGCGCAGCAACACGCTGCGGACATCGCCCAGCAGTCTTACGACACCGGCGTACAGCGTTACAGCTCCGGCATCGGTAACTACCTGGATGTGCTCAGCATCGAGCAGCAATTGCTGCAGGCCCAGCGTCAGCTGGCGACCTTGAATGCGGCGCAGATCGACCTGTCGATTCAATTGATGCAAGCCCTGGGTGGCGGATTCAACGCCGATAACGTGGCCGCGACCACGACCAGCCCTGCCACCCGTACGGAATAATTTGAGGTATTTGTCATGGCCACTGCCGAAAACAGCAACGCAACTGAAAAGCCCGATAACAACCCGCGCAAACGCAAAGTCATGCTGATCGGCCTGGCGCTGATCGTCATTCTTGGCGTGGTCGGCGTGTGGGGCTGGTATGAGTTCTACGGGCGCTTCAATGAAAGCACCGACGACGCCTATGTGAACGGCAACGTGGTGGAAATCACCCCGCTGGTCACCGGCACCGTGGTCAGTATCGGCGCCGACGACGGCGACCTGGTCCACGAAGGCCAGGTTCTGATCAACTTCGACCCGAATGACGCCGCCGTCGGCCTGCAAAGTGCCCAGGCCAACCTGGCCCGCACCGTGCGCCAGGTGCGTGGTTTGTACAGCAATGTCGATGGCATGAAAGCCCAGGTCAACGCACAGAAAGCTGACGTGCAAACCGCCCAGGACAACTTCAACCGCCGTAAGACGCTGGCCCAGGGCGGTGCGATCTCCCAGGAGGAACTGTCCCATGCCCGTGACAACCTGACCGCCGCCAAGAACGCCCTGACCAACCTTGAGCAGCAACTGAAAACCACCAATGCCTTGGTGGATGACACGGTGATTTCGTCCCACCCGGATGTGCAAGCCGCCGCCGCGCAACTGCGTCAGGCCTACCTGACCAACGCGCGCAGCACCTTGATCGCACCGGTCACCGGCTACGTGGCCAAGCGCACCGTGCAACTGGGCCAGCGCGTGCAGCCCGGCACCGCGTTGATGGCGGTGATCCCGCTGGACCAGCTGTGGATCGACGCCAACTTCAAGGAAACCCAGCTGCGCGATATGCGCATTGGCCAGCCGGTGGACATCGAAGCGGACATCTATGGCAGTGACGTGAAATTCAGCGGCACCGTCGACAGCCTCGGCGCCGGCACCGGCAGCGCGTTTGCCCTGCTGCCTGCGCAGAATGCCACCGGTAACTGGATCAAGATCGTGCAACGGGTGCCAGTGCGCATCCACATCAACGCCGACGAGTTGGCCAAGAACCCGCTGCGGGTGGGCTTGAGCACTGTGGTCAACGTCGACCTGCACGACCAAAGCGGCCCGGTGCTGGCGCAACAGGCACCGCAAAAGGCCTCGTTCACCACCAACGTGTATGACCGCCAACTGGCCGAAGCCGATGCCATGATCACGCAGTTGATCCATGACAACAGCCTCGCCGCACCCAAGGCTGTGCAACGCTGATGAGCGCTAACGCCCCCGCGTCCTTTACGCCGCCAAGCTTGCTGATGGCCACTATTGGCCTGTCGCTGGCGACCTTTATGCAGGTGCTCGACACCACCATCGCCAACGTGGCGTTGCCGACCATTTCCGGCAACCTGGGCGTGAGTTCGGAGCAGGGCACCTGGGTGATCACCTCGTTTGCGGTGAGCAACGCCATTGCCTTGCCGCTCACCGGCTGGCTGAGCCGCCGGTTTGGCGAGGTGAAGCTGTTTTTGTGGGCGACCATCCTGTTTGTATTGGCGTCGTTCCTCTGTGGTATTTCCACCTCGATGCCCGAGCTGATTGGCTTTCGGGTGCTGCAAGGCCTGGTCGCCGGGCCGTTGTACCCGATGACCCAGACGTTGCTGATCGCGGTTTACCCACCGGCCAGGCGCGGCATGGCCCTGGCGTTACTGGCGATGGTTACGGTGGTGGCGCCGATTGCCGGCCCCATCCTCGGCGGCTGGATCACCGACAGCTACAGCTGGCCGTGGATCTTCTTTATCAACGTGCCCATCGGCATCTTTGCGGTGATGGTGGTGCGTTCGCAATTGAAGAAACGCCCGGTGGTCACCAGTTACCAGCCGATGGATTATGTCGGGCTGCTGAGCTTGATCGTTGGTGTCGGCGCTTTGCAGATCATCCTCGACAAGGGCAATGACCTGGACTGGTTCGAATCCAACTTCATCATCATCGGTGCGGCGATTTCGGTGATTGCCCTGGCGGTGTTCATCATCTGGGAGCTGACCGACAAGCACCCGGTGGTCAACCTGCGGTTGTTTGCCTACCGCAACTTTCGTATCGGCACCATCGTGTTGATCCTGGGCTATGCGGGCTTCTTCGGGATCAACCTGATCCTGCCGCAATGGCTGCAAACCCAGATGGGCTACACCGCCACCTGGGCCGGCCTGGCGGTCGCGCCGATCGGTATTTTGCCGGTGCTGATGTCACCCTTTGTGGGCAAGTATGCGCACAAGTTCGATTTGCGCTTGCTGGCGGGCCTGGCGTTCCTGGCGATTGGCTTGAGCTGCTTTATGCGCGCAGGCTTTACCAATCAGGTGGATTTCACCCATATCGCTTTGGTGCAGTTGTTCATGGGGATCGGCGTGGCGTTGTTCTTTATGCCGACCTTGAGCATCCTGATGTCCGACTTGCCGCCGGCGCAAATCGCCGACGGCGCGGGTCTTGCGACCTTCCTGCGGACCCTGGGCGGCAGCTTTGCGGCATCGCTGACTACCTGGATCTGGATTCGCCGCGCCGACCAGCACCACGCGTACATGAGCGAGAACATGACCACCTACGACTCCGCCACCCGCGATGCGTTGCAGGCGCTAGGCGGAGCAGGGCACAAGGCCTATGCGCAGTTGGACCAGATCCTCACCAGCCAGGCGTACATGATGTCCACCGTGGATTACTTCACGTTGCTGGGGTGGATGTTCATGGGCTTGATGTTGCTGGTGTGGCTGGCCAAGCCGCCGTTTGGCGCGAAGGCCGGGCCGGAGGCTTCCGGTCATTGATCGGCAACGTTTGAAATGCAATCAAATGTGGGAGCTGGTTTTGTGTGGGAGCTGGCTTGCCTGCGATAGCATCACCTCGGTGTACCTGATGTACCGAGGTGCCTGCATCGCAGGCAAGCCAGCTCCCACACAAGCCAGCTCCCACACAAGCCAAACCCCACACAAGTCAGCGTTCTGTGTCTCAGGGGTATGCGCCGGGCAACGCCAACTGTGGGTTGACGAAGTCAAACGCCGCCAGCGCAAACCCTTGCTCATCCACCTGCAAGGCCCAACCCTGCTTGTCCCAATCCCCCAGCACAATACGCTTGGCCGCCTGGTCACCAATCTGCAGTTTATGAATGGCCGGGCGGTGCGTATGGCCGTGGACCAGAGTGCGTACACCGAACTGCTGCATCACCCGTGGCACTTCCTCGGGCGTCACATCGACAATATCGTTGGTTTTCATACGCGTTTGCGCACGGCTCTCGCTGCGCAGCTTGCGCGCCAGCTTGTGGCGGGTGCGCAAGGGCAGGTGCCGCAGGATGAACAAGACAATCGGGTTACGCAGGATGCGCCGCAGCTTCATGTAGCCGATGTCGCGGGTGCAGAGGCTGTCGCCGTGCATCAACAGCACGGGCTCGCCATGTAACTGCACGACACTCGGGTCCTTGAGCAAGGTGGCGCCTGCGGCTTTGCAGAACGCTTTACCGATCAGGAAATCGCGGTTGCCATGCATGATAAAAATCGGGGTGCCGCTGTCGCTCAGCTCGCGTAAAGCCTCGCAGATGGAACGCTGGAAGGCGGTCATCCCATCGTCGCCAATCCAGGCTTCAAAGAAGTCCCCCAGAATGTACAACGCCTGGGCGCCACGGGCGCGGCCGTGGAGCAGATCCAGAAACGCCCGGGTGATATCCGGGCGCTCCTCTTCCAGATGCAAGTCTGAAATCAGCAATATCACCCAACGATCTCGGCTTTCTGGACGATCACGTCTTCTGCTGGAACGTCCTGGTGACCGGCCTTGGAGGTGGTGGACACGCCTTTGATCTTGTCGACCACGTCCTGGCCTTCGGTGACTTTACCGAATACCGCGTAGCCCCAGCCCTGCACGTTCTTGCCGCTGTGGTTGAGGAAGGCGTTGTCGGCGACGTTGATGAAGAACTGCGCGGAGGCCGAATGCGGCTCCATGGTACGGGCCATGGCGACGGTGTACTTGTCGTTGGAAAGGCCGTTGTCCGCTTCGTTCTGGATGCTTGGACGCTTGTCTTTCTTTTCTTTCATGCCTGGCTCGAAACCGCCGCCCTGGATCATGAAGTTGCCGATGACACGGTGGAAAACGGTGTTTTCGTAGTGGCCGGCGTTCACGTACTCGATGAAGTTGGCGACGGTGATCGGCGCTTTCTCGGCGTTCAGCTCGATGACGATGTCACCGTGGTTGGTGGTCAGTTTGACTTGAGTCATGTTCACTACTCTTTTCAGGGAATTCGTGGGTTTGGACGCCAAGGCGCCGCTACCGGTTTGGCTAAATGTGTGCCAAGGCGCGCAGTTTAGCGTGCCCGGCAGGAATTTCGAGGTGGTTTTTTACCGCCGGTGCATTAAATGCAGCAGTTTTCGGTGCTGCTCTGTCAGGTACTTGACAGCATCGGCTATGATATCGCCTTTGTTTTATCTGGCCCCAACCGGCCACGAACCTGTCTGTTCAAGGATCCTATGAGCAAGCCCACTGTCGACCCTACCTCGAATTCCAAGGCCGGACCTGCCGTCCCGGTCAATTTCCTGCGCCCGATCATCCAGGCGGACCTGGATTCGGGCAAGCACACGCAGATCGTCACCCGCTTCCCGCCAGAGCCCAACGGCTACCTGCACATCGGTCACGCCAAGTCGATCTGTGTGAACTTCGGCCTGGCCCAGGAGTTCGGTGGCGTCACGCACCTGCGTTTCGACGACACCAACCCGGCCAAGGAAGACCAGGAATACATCGACGCCATCGAAAGCGACATCAAGTGGCTGGGCTTCGAATGGTCCGGTGAAGTGCGCTATGCGTCCAAGTATTTCGACCAGTTGTTCGACTGGGCCGTCGAGCTGATCAAGGCCGGCAAGGCCTACGTCGACGACCTGACCCCGGAGCAGGCCAAGGAATACCGTGGCACGCTGACCGAGCCGGGCAAGAACAGCCCGTTCCGTGACCGTTCGGTAGAAGAGAACCTCGACTGGTTCAACCGCATGCGCGCCGGTGAGTTCCCGGACGGCGCCCGCGTGCTGCGCGCCAAGATCGACATGGCCTCGCCGAACATGAACCTGCGCGACCCGATCATGTACCGCATCCGCCACGCCCATCACCACCAGACCGGTGACAAGTGGTGCATCTACCCGAACTATGACTTCACCCACGGTCAGTCGGACGCCATCGAAGGCATCACCCACTCCATCTGCACCCTGGAGTTCGAAAGCCATCGCCCGCTGTATGAGTGGTTCCTCGACAGCCTGCCGGTTCCGGCGCACCCGCGTCAGTACGAGTTCAGCCGCCTGAACCTGAACTACACCATCACCAGCAAGCGCAAGCTCAAGCAGTTGGTGGACGAAAAGCACGTGCATGGCTGGGATGACCCGCGCATGTCCACCCTGTCGGGTTTCCGCCGTCGCGGCTACACCCCGGCGTCGATCCGCAGCTTCTGCGACATGGTCGGCACCAACCGCTCCGACGGCGTGGTCGATTACGGCATGCTCGAGTTCAGCATCCGTCAGGACCTGGACGCCAACGCGCCGCGTGCCATGTGCGTATTGCGCCCGTTGAAAGTCGTGATCACCAACTATCCGGAAGACAAGGTCGACCACCTCGAACTGCCGCGTCACCCGCAGAAAGAAGAACTTGGCGTGCGCAAGCTGCCGTTCGCGCGTGAAATCTACATCGACCGTGATGACTTCATGGAAGAGCCGCCGAAAGGCTACAAGCGCCTGGAGCCTAACGGCGAAGTGCGCCTGCGCGGCAGCTACGTGATCCGTGCCGATGAAGCGATCAAGGACGCCGATGGCAACATCGTCGAACTGCGATGCTCCTACGACCCGGAAACCCTGGGCAAGAACCCTGAAGGCCGCAAGGTCAAAGGCGTCGTTCACTGGGTGCCGGCTGCTGCCAGCATCGAGTGCGAAGTGCGCCTGTACGATCGTCTGTTCCGTTCGCCGAACCCTGAGAAGGCTGAAGACAGCGCCAGCTTCCTGGACAACATCAACCCTGACTCCCTGCAAGTTCTCACGGGTTGTCGTGCCGAGCCATCGCTTGGCGACGCACAGCCGGAAGACCGTTTCCAGTTCGAGCGCGAAGGTTACTTCTGCGCGGATATCAAGGACTCCAAACCTGGTCATCCGGTCTTCAACCGTACCGTGACCTTGCGTGATTCGTGGGGCCAGTGATTCTCTAAGGAAGCCGTTGTGCTAACGATCTACAACACACTCAGCAAGACCAAAGAAGTCTTCAAGCCGCTGGACGGCAACAAGGTGCGCATGTACGTGTGCGGCATGACCGTGTACGACTACTGCCACATCGGCCACGGCCGCAGCATGGTTGCCTTCGACCTGGTGACCCGTTGGTTGCGTTTCAGCGGCTATGACTTGACCTATGTGCGCAACATCACCGACATCGAAGACAAGATCATCAACCGGGCGCGCGAGAACGGCGAACCGTTCGATGTGCTGACCGAGCGCATGATCACCGCGATGCACGAGGATGAAGCGCGTCTGAACATCCTCAAACCGGACATGGAGCCGCGCGCCACGGATCACATTCCGGGCATGTTGAGCATGATCCAGACCCTGATCGACAAGGGTTACGCCTACGCCCCAGGCAATGGCGACGTGTACTACCGCGTCGCGAAGTTCATGGGCTACGGCAAGCTGTCGCGCAAGAAAATCGAAGACCTGCGCATCGGCGCACGTATCGAAGTCGACGAAGCCAAGCAGGATCCACTGGACTTCGTGCTGTGGAAAGGCACCAAGCCCGGCGAGCCGAGCTGGGAGTCGCCATGGGGCGCGGGCCGTCCGGGCTGGCACATCGAATGCTCGGTGATGTCCACCTGCTGCCTGGGCGAGACCTTCGATATTCATGGCGGCGGCAGCGACCTTGAGTTCCCGCACCACGAAAACGAAATCGCCCAAAGCGAAGCCGCCACCGGCAAGACCTACGCCAACGCCTGGATGCATTGCGGCATGATCCGCATCAATGGCGAGAAGATGTCCAAGTCCTTGAACAACTTCTTCACCATCCGCGATGTGCTGGAAAAGTACCACCCGGAAGTGGTGCGCTACCTGCTGGTGTCGAGCCACTACCGCAGCGCCATCAACTACTCGGAAGACAACCTCAAGGACGCCAAAGGCGCCCTGGAGCGTTTCTACCATGCGTTGAAAGGCCTGCCTGCCGTGGCGCCGGCCGGCGGCGAAGCCTTCGTGGCACGCTTTACCGAGGTCATGAACGACGACTTCGGCACGCCGGAAGCCTGCGCGGTGCTGTTCGAGATGGTGCGTGAGATCAACCGTCTGCGTGAGAGTGATCTTGATGCAGCCGCTGGTCTTGCTGCGCGCTTGAAAGAGCTGGCCAGCGTGTTGGGTGTACTGCAGATGGAAGCCGATGACTTCCTGCAAGCCGGCGCCGAAGGGCGTGTAAATGCCGCTGAAGTAGACGCGTTGATTCAAGCGCGCCTGGCTGCCCGTGCAGGCAAAGACTGGGCGGAGTCCGACCGTATCCGTGACCAACTGACCGCGATGGGTGTGGTGTTGGAAGACGGGAAGGGCGGCACGACGTGGCGGTTGGCTGATCAGGCTTGATCGGTAAACCCTGAATAAAAAACGCCCCGACTGGTTCGGGGCGTTTTTTATTGTGCAAGCGTGGCTCGTTCCCACGC
>NZ_JACAQL010000006.1:0-67075 GCF_013385245.1 Pseudomonas sp. IPO3747 | reverse complement strand
ACGATCAATGCAGGCCGTAACGCTAATGTTAATTTAATCCTCCGGTGTAATAAGCGAGTATTGCCAAATGTTACCCTGGGTTTGCCGGCGGCTGTCTGCGCCGCTTTTTTTAGTGCGAGGCTGTATGCGAAGTTGGTTAAGCCGCTACCGTTACGTCATCCTTTTCTGGCTGTGCTTCGGCGTGTTCCGCACCTCCCTGGCCGACTGGAACCCCATCCCGTCCGGGTCGATGCGCCCGACGTTGCTGGAGGGTGATGTGGTGCTGGTCAACCGTGTGGCGTATGACCTCAAGCTGCCGCTCACGGATATATCCCTGGCCAAGCTGGATGACCCTAAACGCGGTGATGTGGTGACCTTCTCGTCACCCAAGGACGGTATGCGCTTGATCAAGCGCATCGTCGGCATTCCCGGCGATACCCTGGAAATGAAAGATGAAGTGCTGTGGGTCAACGGCACGCCGGCTACCTACAGTGATGGCCAGGACATCAGCGAACCGATCGTGCCAGGCCAGACAGTGCCGGGTATCAAGCTGATCGAGCATGCGAGCAACAGTCAGCGCAGCATTCAGTTCATGCCCACGGTTCGGGCATTGCGAAATTTCGGCCCGGTCACGGTGCCTGCCGACAGTTATTTCATGCTGGGTGACAACCGCGACAACAGCGATGACTCGCGCTACATCGGCTTTGTGCCACGCCGCTTGTTGATCGGGCACGCGCATCATGTGCTGGCATCTGCGCAAATCCTCGATCATTGGATGCCGCGCTTGAACCGCTTCGGCGCGCCGATCCTGTAATTACGCCTTGGCGCCCAGTGCGCGAACTGCAAACCCTGCGATGTTAGCCAACTGCTCGACGCTAGCGCCGCCCTTACCGGCAATCTTCATGCCGCTAAGGGTGGCCATCAGAAAGTCGCAGGCGGCCGGCAAATCGGTGCCGGGCACGAGTTCACCCTGTTCCTGCGCACATCTCAGGGTCTGCTCAAATGCACGGCGCAAACGCTCGGCGCTGTGTGCGGTGAGCTGATTGATTTCCTCATCTTCCTGGCCAAACTCACAGATCGCATTGACGCCCATGCACCCGGCCGTGCCTTCGCGAAGGGCGCGGGTGGCGAAGGAGTTCAGGGTGTCGTGCAGGCCTTGCAGCGGTGTCGGGCCTTGGCCCAGACGCTCGATCAGGTCGTCGACGCCCGTGCGCTGATACTCGGCCATGGCCTGCAGGTACAACTGGCGTTTGTCGCCAAAGGTGTTGTACATGCTCTGGCGGCTCAGCCCCATGGCCTGCATCAGTTCTTCGGTTGAGGCGGCGGCAAAACCCTTGTCGCAAAATACGCGGATGGCGTGTTGCAGCACCTGGTCGCGGTCGAAGGCTCGGGGTCTTGCCATGGGGTACCTCTGGAAAGTGAAGGGTCAGGCCAGGTAGCCACCGTCGATGCTCAGGCTGGCGCCGGTCACAAAGGCAGCTTCTTCAGACGCGAGGTAGGCGACCATGCCGGCGATTTCGTCAGCCGTGCCTGTACGGCCCAAGGGCACCAGGCTTTTGATCAGGTCGGCATGCGGCGCGTCTGCCGGGTTCATGTCAGTGCTGGTCGGGCCGGGCTGGACGTTATTGACGGTGATGCCGCGCGGGGCAAAATCAATCGCCAGGCCGCGGATCATACCGGCGATCGCCGCCTTCGTCATGCTATAGACGCTGGAGCCCGGAAAGGCTGAGCGCTGCGCTACGACGCTGCCCACGCTGATGATCCTGTCACCACTGCGCATCACTGCTGACGCGGCTTTCGCGGCGGCGAATGTCGCGCGTACATTCACGGCGAACATGCGGTCGAAGTCTTCCAGGCTGAATTCGTCCACGCTGCCGAGCTGCAAGATCCCGGCATTGTTAACCAGGATATTCAGCGTGCCGAAATGCGCAACGGTGGTGGTCACGGCTCGGGCAATCGCCACCACATCGGCGCTGTCCGCCTGAATGGCCAGGGCTGTGCCGCCTTGGCTTTGAATCTGGCCGACCAGTGCCTGCGCCTTGTCAGCCGACGCGGAATAGGTGAAGGCCACTGCCGCGCCTTCAGCCGCCAGGCGCCGTACGATGGCTTCGCCGATGCCACGGGAGCCGCCGGTTACCAGGGCGACTTTGTCAGTAAAACGTGCGAGATGAGCGGTCATGGGTGTGCCTGTTTTTAGTGGATTAATAAATCCACTAAACCGTATCAGGCCAATTCCAATGCGCCAAGCTATTTATGGATTATTTAATCTTTAACTAGGGCGCGACATTTTTGCCTTACCTTTGGAGGCTCGGCTCGCACACTGAAACTGACGGTGATTTGAATGGATTGTATTTTCTGCAGCATTGTCCGCAAGACGTCCCCGGCCCATATCCTCTGGGAAGACGACCAGCATATGGCGTTCCTGTCGATCTTCCCCAATACGCCGGGCTTTAGCGTGGTGATCCCCAAACAGCATTACGGCAGCTACGCGTTCGCGCAGTCGGATGCGGTGTTGTCCGCGCTGATTGTGGCGACCAAGAAAACCGCACTGCTGATTGATCGGGCGTTTCCCGATGTGGCGCGCACGGGGATGATGCTCGAAGGCTACGGCGTGGACCATCTGCATGCGAAGCTGTTTCCCATGCACGGCACGGGGCAGGACAGCGCGTTCAAGCCCATCAGCTCCAAAGTCGACAAGTTTTTTGCGGCGTATGAGGGTTACATCTCATCCCACGATTTTGTGCGGGCCGATGATGGGGAACTGGCAGCGTTGGCGACGCACATCCGCTCGTTCGCCTGACGCAAAAACCAATGTGGGAGCTGGCTTGCCTGCGATGGGGGCCTATCAGTCACAGCAACATTGACTGATACACCGCTATCGCAGGCAAGCCAGCTCCCACACATCAATCAGCGGCGGCTGCTGACCTCGGCAGGCACATCATCACCGGCCATGCGCTTGCGAAACAGCGCCGTGCGCGCCAACAGCAGTGTGGTAACAGGCACCGTGATCGCCAACAAAATCGGAATCAACCAACCGTGCAGCACCGGCCCGGACTTGAGCACCGAAAAGTAGATAATCGACGCCAGCGCCACGCACCACGCGCCCAGTGTGGAGGCCAGTGCCGGTGGGTGCATGCGCTGGAAGAAGTCCTTCATGCGCAACAACCCGATCGCGCCAATCAGCGCAAACAGGCTGCTGAGCACCAGCAACACGGCCACGATCACTTCAACCCATAACGGCATCATTCAATCACCTCGCCACGCAGCAGGAATTTCGCCAGGGCGAACGACCCGACAAAGCCAAACAGCGCAATCAGCAGCGCCGCTTCAAAGTAGGTGTCACTGGCATAACGAATGCCGAGCACCAGCATCATCAGCATCGCCAGGATGTACAGGTAGTCCAGCGCCAGAACCCGGTCTTGCGCGGACGGGCCTTTGAACAGGCGCACCAGCGTCAGCACCATCGCCAGCGAGAACAGGAACAGGCTGACCAGGATTGCATTGGAGAGCAGGGGGCTCATTCGAAGATCTCCATCAGGGGCCGCTCGTAGGCGCGTTTGAAGTGCTCGATAAACGGTGCTTCATCGTCCAGGTCGAACACGTGCAGCAGCAGGATGCTGCGGTCCAGGGCCAGTTCCGACCACACTGTGCCAGGCGTCACGCTGGTGATCATCGACAGTACGGCCAGGCCGTTGGGGTCACGCAGGTCGAGCGGGATTTTGATAAAACGTGAACGCGGCGGGCGGGATCCGCACGTCAGTACGCCCCAGGCCACTTGCAGGTTGGACACGATCACGTCGCGACCCACCACGAAGAACAAGCGAATGATGATGCCGGGGCGGCGAATGCGCACCGGCAGCGGGCGCAGCGGCGCCATCAGCAGCGGCGCGAGAAAGCCCAGCACCGCGCCCAGCAACAGGTTGCCGGGGCTGACCGACAGGTTCAACACCAGCCACAGCACCCACAATGCCAGCGATAGCCACGGGGCAGGGAACAGGCGCTTCATGGCTGCACCTCCAGGGCGGCGGCTCTGGATTCAGGGCTCAGCACCGGGCGCGTGGCCATCACCGCCATCACGTAATGCTCCGGGTTATTCAGGCTCTCGGCGGTGGCCTGGGTGTAGCGCATCAACGGTTCGGCCTTGAAGGTCAGGAGAATGCTCAGGCCGAGCAGGAAGAAGATCGGCACACATTCGTAGCGGCGCAGCAGCGGCGATGGGCGCTCCTCCGGCGTCCAGAAGCGCTGGATACCCAGGCGGGCGAAGGCGATCAGCGAAGCCAGGCCCGACAAGATCAACAGCGCCACCAAGCCCCAGGCCGCCGGGCGGATCGGCTCATCCACTGCGTTACCCAGGCCCATTGGGTTGACCAGCGCGCTCAACAGGCTGAGCTTGCCGATAAACCCGGACAACGGCGGCATGCCGATAATCAGCAGTGCGCAGGCGATAAAGCTCAAGCCCAGGAAGGCCATGGTCCAGGGGATCACCTGGCCGACCACGGCTTTCTGCTCGTCATCCAGGTTGACGCCGGGACGTGGGTGCAACGACTCCATGGCTTTGGGCAGCGCGTCGATTTCTTCATCCAGCGGCAGATCATTGGCCGAGCGCGAACGCTCGATCAGCTCGGCCAGCAGGAACAGCGCGCTCAGCGCCAGGGTCGAGCTGACCAGATAGAACAGCGCCCCGGCGGTCAGGCTTGGCTGGGCAAAGCCCACCGACGACAGCAGGATCCCGGCCGACACCAGGATGCTCAGGCTGGCCATCCGCTCCAGGCGCTGCGCAGCCACCATGGCCAGCGCCGCGCAGACGATGGTCGCCATGCCGCCGTACACCAGCCAGTCGCCGCCAAACAGCGCCGATGCACCGGCTTGCCCGGAGAACAGCAAGGTCCACAGACGCAGCACGGTGTACACGCCGACCTTGGTCATGATCGCAAACATCGCCGCCACCGGTGCGCTGGCCGAGGAGTAGGCGGGTGCCAGCCAGAAGTTCAGTGGCCACATGCCGGCCTTGGCCAGGAATGCAGTGGCGAGGATCGCCGCGCCAGCATGCAACAGGCCGCGATCGGCTTGCGGTACCAGCGGGATTTTCAGCGCTAGGTCAGCAAAGTTCAGCGTGCCGGTGACCCCGTAGATCATCGCCGCGCCAATCAGGAACAGCGACGACGCCAACAGGTTGATCGCAATGTAATGCAGCCCCGACGACACCCGCGCGCGGCCGGAGCCGTGCAGCATCAAGCCATAGGACGCCGCCAGCAGCACCTCGAAGAACACGAACAGGTTGAACAGGTCCGCCGTCAGGAATGCACCGTACAAACCCATCAGCTGGATCTGGAACAGCGCGTGGAAACTGGTGCCGGCGCGATCCCAACGGGCCATGGCGAACAGCAGCGCGCTCACACCGATAATGCCGGTGAGCACCAGCATCATCGCCGACAGTTGGTCCACCACCAGCACAATGCCGAAGGGCACCTGCCAGTTGCCCGGCAGGTACACGCCAATCGAGCCGGGGCCGCCTTGTTGCGTCCAGTACAGCAGCAGGATGGCGACACCCAGGCCGATGATGCTGGAGAACAGGTTGATCCTGGCTTTCAACGGGCGGCGTTTTTCGCCGAGCATCAGCATCAGCGCGGCGGTCAGCAACGGCAGCAGGATCGGCGCGACGATCATTTGATTCATCCACGTCATTCCTTTGGCTCCCGACCGTCCACATGGTCAGTGCCGGTCAGCCCACGGGAGGCCAGCAGCACCACCAGAAACAAGGCCGTCATGGCGAAGCTGATCACGATGGCCGTGAGTACCAGGGCCTGGGGCAGCGGATCGGTGTAGTTGAGCAGGTCTTGCGGCACGCCGTCCTTGATGATCGGCTCTTTACCGATGAACAGGCTGCCCATGCTGAAAATGAACAGGTTGACTCCATACGACAGCAGGCACAGGCCCATGACGACCTGGAACGTTCGTGGGCGCAGGATCAACCAGACGCCGGAGGCCGCCAGCACTCCAATGGCAATTGCGATGACTTCTTCCATCAGGCGGCTCCTTCGGTTGCGGCAACGGCCTTGGGCTGGTTGCTCGGTTTATGCGCTCGCACCGACTGGTGACCGAGGGCGGTGAGCATCAACAGCGTGGAGCCGACGACCATGGCGTACACGCCAACGTCGAAGAACAACGCGCTGGCAATGTGGATATCGCCCAGCAGCGGCAGGCTGAAGTGCCAGGTGTGGGTGGTGAGGAACGGGTAACCGACGAACAGCGCGCCGAGCCCGGTCAAGGTGGCCGAAAGCAGGCCGAAGCCCATCCAGCGCATCGGCCTCAGGCTCATCTGCGCTTCGACCCATTGGGTGCCGGCGACCATGTATTGCAGGATAAACGCCACCGACATCACCAACCCCGCGACGAAACCGCCGCCCGGCTGGTTGTGGCCGCGCATGAACAGGTAGAACGACACCACCAGCGCAATCGGCAGCAGCAGGCGCACCAGTACCGCCGGCACCATCATAAAGCCCAGGGCGGTATCGCTGGCCTGGCGCGGGTTGACCAGATCGGTGGCCACGTCCGGCGCCAATTGGCGCTGTTGTGGCGGCAACTCCATGCTTTCCTTGGACGGGCGGAAGCGGCGCAGCAGGGCGTAGACGGTCAGCGCCACGGCGCCGAGCACGGTGATTTCGCCCAAGGTATCAAAGCCCCGGAAGTCCACCAGCATCACGTTCACCACATTGCTGCCGCCGCCTTCGGGCAGCGCGCGGCTCAGGTAAAACGAGGAGATATCGTTGGGCGTCTGGCGGGTCAGCATTGCGTAGGAGAGCAGCGCCATGCCGCCACCGACCACGGTGGACAACAGGAAGTCGCGCAGGCGACGGATGCGCGCCTTGCGCAACGAGCTCGGCAGTGGCGAGACTTCTTCGATCCGTCGTGGCAACCAACGCAGGCCCAGCAAAATCAGCACGGTGGTGACCACTTCGACCACCAGTTGCGTCAGGGCCAGGTCCGGCGCCGAGAACCACACGAAGGTCACGCAGGTGACCATGCCGCACACACTGACCATGGTCAGGGCTGCCAGCCGGTGGTACTTGGCTTGCCAGGCGGCGCCCAGCGCACAGGCGATGGCCAGCAACCACAGGGTCACGAACACGATGGAGCCGGGGATCTTCGGCCGGTCGCCCCAACTGAGGCCGCTGTTGAGCATCGGGATCAACCCGGCAACCACCGCCGCCAGCACCAGCAGGAACAATTGGGTTTGCAGGCGTTTGGTGCTGATGCGTTTTTCGATACGGCGCACGCCGCGCATCATCACCACCAGGCTGCGCTCGAACATGCGCTTGCCGTTGAAGTAACTGATGATCGGCGGGTATTTGAAACGGCCACGTTTGAGCTGTTTGCGCAGCAGCAGGTACAGCACGATGCCGCCGGACATGGCCACCAGGCTCATGATCATCGGCGCGTTCCAGCCGTGCCAGATGGCCAGGCTGTATTCGGGCAGTACCCCGCCGACCACCGGCAGTGCAGCGGCGGCGAGGATCGAACCGACCACCTGGGCCGGGAAGATGCCCACCAGCAGGCAGGTAAACACCAGCAGCTCGACCGGCGCGCGCATCCAGCGCGGTGGCTCGTGGGGCGTGTGGGGCAGGTCGGTCGCGGGCGGGCCGAAGAACACGTCGACGGTAAAGCGCAGGGCATAGGCCACGCTGAACGTACCGGCGATGGTCGCGATCACCGGCAGGGCGATTTCTACCCACTTTGTCGCCGAGATAAATACCGTTTCGGCGAAGAACATCTCTTTGGACAGGAAACCATTGAGCAACGGCACGCCGGCCATGGACGCACTGGCCACCATCGCCAGGGTCGCAGTAAACGGGATCAGCCGCACCAGGCCACTGAGCTTGCGGATATCCCGCGTGCCGCTTTCGTGGTCGATGATGCCGGCGGCCATGAACAGCGAGGCCTTGAAAGTGGCGTGGTTGAGGATATGGAACACCGCAGCGACGGCGGCCAGCGGGCTGTTGAGGCCCAGCAGCAAGGTGATCAGCCCGAGGTGGCTGATGGTGGAATAGGCCAGCAGGCCCTTGAGATCATTCTGAAACATGGCGCAGTAAGCGCCGAGGAGGAGGGTGAGTGCGCCGGCACCGCCGACGATCCAGAACCATTCTTCGCTGCCGGACAGCGACGGCCACAGGCGGGCCAGCAGGAACACGCCGGCCTTCACCATCGTCGCCGAGTGCAGGTAGGCCGAAACCGGCGTGGGTGCCGCCATGGCGTGGGGCAGCCAGAAGTGGAAAGGGAACTGCGCGCTCTTGCTCAAGGCGCCGATCAGCACCAACGCGAGCATCACCGGGTACAGCGAATGCGCGCGAATCTGATCGCCCGCCGCCAGCACCAGGTCCAGGTCATAGCTGCCGACGATATGCCCCAGCAGCATCACACCCGCCAGCAGGCACAAGCCGCCGGCGCCGGTGACCATCAGCGCCATATAGGCGCCGCGCCTGGCATCGGCGCGGTGGTGCCAATAGCCGATCAGCAGGAACGAGAACAGGCTGGTCAGTTCCCAGAAGAACACGATCTGGATCAGGTTGCCGGAGATCACCAGCCCGAGCATGGCGCCCATAAACGCCAGGAAAAACGCAAAGAAGCGCGGCACCGGGTCATCCGGCGACATGTAATAGCGCGCATACAGCGCCACCAGTGTGCCGATGCCCAGCACCAGCATCGAGAACAACCAGGCAAACCCGTCCATGCGCAGCACGAAGTTGAGCCCGAGGCTGGGCAACCACATGAATTCTTCGCGGATCACGCCACCGTGGGCGATCTGAGGGTAGAGCAAAGCGACTTGAATGGTGCCGACCAGGGCCACAAGGCCGGCCAACAGGGATTCGGTGTTACGTGCATTATGCGGCAGCAAGGCCGCCAGACAGCTGCCGATAAAAGGCAGAAGCAGTAGAACTATCAGGGACATAGGCTTCTAATCTGCGGGAGTTTGGGATGCATCATACGTGCCGCTTTCTCGATCACCAAACGGCAAGATGTGGCAGGATCCTACAAGGTAGGCCGAAACCTCCCGTTTGGCATTGTTTCGGGCCTGATCATTCCCACGCTCTGCGTGGGAATGCCGCCCTGGACGCTCCGCGTCCCAACTGCTTATGCAGCCGTGAGCCTTGCGCAAGGGTGACGCGGAGCGTCACAGGATGCATGCCCACGCAGAGCGTGGGAACGATCGGACCTGACGGGTCAGGGGGCTTCCTGTTCCAGTTCGATTGATTTTTCAGCTTCTCGCTGATTGCGTGTCTTCATCTCACTCACAATCACCGCCGCCACAATCAACGCCGCACCGACCATCGCAATCGGCGGAAAACGCTCCCCGGCAATCCGCCCGATCACGCCGGCCCATACCGGTTCGCCGGCATAGATCAACGTGGCACGGGTTGGCGAAACACTCTGCTGCGCCCAGTTCATCGCCACCTGAATCACCGCACTGGTCAAACCCAGGCCCACTGCACTGAACAACAGTAACCAGGAGAAGCCCGGCAGCGCCTCGCCCATCGGCACCACCATCAGGAACGACAGCAACGAGGCCGTGGCCAGTTGCACCACGGTCACTCGCCGCACATCCACCTGCCCGGCATAGGCGCCAATGAGGATAATTTCGGCGGCCACCGCGATTGCGCAGATCAGTGTGGCAATTTCACCGGGGCTGAAGTTCAGAGAGGCACCCGTCGGGCCTGTAAGCAGCATCAACCCGGTAAACGCCAACATGATGCCAATGCTCGGCATCAGGCCTGGGCGACGCCCCAGCACCAGCCACTGCAACAGCGGTACGCAAGGTACATAAAGCGCTGTAATGAACGCCGACTGGCTGCTTGGAATGGTCTGCAGGCCAATGGTCTGCATGCCGTAGCCGAACATGATCGAGGTGCCGATGAATGCGCCGGCTTTCAACTCGAATAAGGTCAGGCCACGCAACGTGCGCAACGAAAAGAACCCCACCACAATCGCCGCCGCCGCAAACCGCAGGCCCACGAAAAACATCGGCCCGCTGACGGTCATGGCGTGTTGCACGAGCAAAAACGTGCCGCCCCAGATCATGGTGATCACCACCAGGATGCATTCGGCTTTGCTGAAACGGTTGAAACGTGGGGCGGCGTTCGGGGCGGTCATGGCGGCTCGGTCTTGCAAGGGAAAGGCACGGACCGCACAATGCGCCGCACGCTGGGCAGTATACTGCGCACACCCACCCATTGAGCAATATAGTGCACAAAGAAAATCCACAACGGGCCTCGGTCCTGCAACACGTCAGCCAGAACGTCCGCCGGCTGCGCCATGCTGCGGATCTGAGCCAGACCGCACTCTCGGAAAAGTCCGGGGTCAGCCGGCGCATGCTGGTGGCCATCGAGGCGGGCGAGAAGAATGTCAGCCTGTCCACGCTGGACCGCGTCGCCGAAGCCTTGGACGTGGCCTTCAGCGACCTTATCCAGGCCCCGGATGCTGGTGATCACAGCCGCATCAACGAGCTGGCCTGGGCCGGCGATATCCCCGGCAGTAAAGCGGTGCTACTGGCCAAGGCCACGGCGCGGCGTGAAGTCGAGTTGTGGGAGATGCACCTGGAACCGGGTGATCGCTACAGCCCCGACCCCGACCCGGACGGCTGGAGCGTGCAGCTGTTCGTGTTCGAAGGCTGCCTGACCTTGCTGGTGGGCGAGGAACAAAAACACGTGGCGGCCGGTGAGTTCTACATGTTCGCCAGCCGCAACGTGCACGGCTATCGCAATGACGGCGACGTGGCCGTGCGGTTTGTGCGTAACGTGGTGATCTAACTGTTGGCCTGGCAACAGTGGATGCACACTTTGTTGGTTTGAAACGCGTTCAACAACCTCTTAAAGCCAGCAACCGCCTGATTTTGCTGACGATTAAATTCAGGCATGACTCCTGCAATTGCTCCGGTAACCCATCGGAGCCTGGAGTCGGCCCATGTCAGCCCACCCTCAACAACCTGCCCATATCATCCGCTCGGATGCCGAAGCCATTGAAGTCGCGACGCGCTTGGCCGCGCGGTTTGCCGTTGACGCCAGCGTGCGCGACCGCGAGCGGCGCCTGCCGGTGGCCGAGCTTGATGAGTTTTCTGCCAGCGGCCTCTGGGGCATCACTATTCCCAAGGCCTACGGCGGCGCCGAGGTGTCTTATGTAACGGTGGCCGAGGTGATCAAGTTGATCTCCGCCGCCGACCCGTCGCTGGGGCAAATCCCGCAAAACCACCTGGGCGTGGTGGACATCCTGCTGCAAACCGCCAGCGAGGAACAAAAGCGTCACTATTTCGGCAAGGTTCTGGCCGGCTATCGTTTCGGTAATGCCTTTTCTGAAGCCAAGAGCAAAAACGCCGGCACCTTCGACACTCAGATTCGTTTTGACGGCGACACGGCCTCTATCAACGGCGAGAAGTTCTACTGCACCGGCGCGCTGTTTGCCCACCTCGTGCCCACGGTCGGCAACAACGAGAACGGCCAGGCGTTTATTGCCTTTGTCGAACGCGATGCGCCGGGCCTAACCGTGATTGATAGCTGGGACGGCTTCGGCCAGCGCACCACCGCCAGTGGCGGCGTGACCCTCGACGGCGTCAGTGTGCCCCTTAGCGCGATCATTCCTGCGCACCAAGCCTTCGACCAGCCCACCGCCAACGGCCCGATCTCGCAGATTATCCAGGCCGCCGTCGACACCGGCATCGCCCTGGAGGCCCTCGAACAGGCAAAAATCTACGCACGCCAAGCTCGCCCCTGGATCGACAGCCAACAGGACCACGGCTGGCAAGACCCGTTCACCATCGCCGCCATCGGCGACCTGCAATGGCGCGTGCATGGCACCGAAGCGATCCTCGCCAAGGCCGGCAAGGCCGTCGACCTGGCCCTGGCCGAGCCCAACGAAGACACCGTCGCCAACGCCTCGCTGGTGGTTGCCCAGGCCAAAGTGCTGTCGGCCGAAACCGCCTTGCTTGCCAGCAGCAAACTGTTCGAACTGGCCGGCACCCGCTCGGTCACCGGCAAGCACAACCTCGACCGCTTCTGGCGCAACGCGCGCACCCACACCCTGCACGACCCGGCCCGCTGGAAATACCACCTGATCGGCAACTTCGTGCTCAACGGCGTGAAGCCTGCGCGCCACGCCTGGAACTGAGGATATTTATTCATGACCGCCCTGAATCAAGCGCGCCAACTGCTGGAAAGTACCCGACGGTTTGTACACGCCAGCGATGACCCGTACGTGATCAGCCGCTTTGGCGACTTGCAGATCCGCGTCGACGTAGCCGCCGCCTTGTTTGAACGCGCTGAAACCCACCCAAGCCCGGTGGCGTTGACCGAAGCACAAATCGCCGCTGCCGAAGCCTTGATTGCCGCCAGTAATGCCGAATTTGAACTCACCGGCCAACGTACCGCGCTGGCGTCGACCCTCGACGACCCACTGCGGCGCAAATATCAGATCGTCGGCAACTACCACCTCAACGGAGTGCTTTGATGTCCCGTGAAATCCGCTTGAATGCCTTCGACATGAACTGCGTAGGCCATCAATCTCCCGGCTTGTGGGCGCACCCGCGTGACCGCTCGTGGCAGTACAAGGATCTGGAGTACTGGACGGACCTCGCCAAAATTCTTGAGCGTGGCAAGTTTGACGGCCTGTTTATCGCCGACGTGCTGGGCATCTACGACGTGTACAACGGCAATGGCGACGCGGCGATTCGCCAGGCCGCACAAGTGCCGGTCAACGACCCGCTGTCGCTGATTGCGCCGATGGCGTTGGTCACCGAACACCTGGGGTTTGGCCTGACCGCTTCTTTGTCATTTGAACATCCGTATCCGTTCGCCCGCAGGCTCTCGACCCTCGACCACCTGACCAAAGGGCGTGTCGGCTGGAACATCGTCACGTCCTACCTGGAAAGCGGCGCCAAGAACCTCGGTCAGAAAGCCCAGACCGAACACGATGCGCGCTACGACTATGCCGAGGAATACCTGGAGGTTTGCTACAAACTCTGGGAAGGCAGTTGGGAAGAGGGCGCCGTGCTGCGTGACCGCGAGCGTCGCATTTTCAGCGACCCGAGCAAAATCCACGAGATTCGCCATGTCGGCAAACACTTCCAGGTGCCCGGCATTCACCTCTGCGAGCCGTCGCCGCAACGCACGCCGGTGTTGTACCAGGCTGGTGCCTCCAGCCGTGGCAAGCAGTTTGCCGCCGAACAGGCCGAGTGCGTGTTCGTGGCTGCACCGTCCAAGGTGCTGCTGAAAAAAACCGTCGCCGACATCCGCCGCCGAGCCGCTGAGGCCGGGCGAGATCCGAAGAAAATCCTGATCTTCAACTTGCAAACGGTGATCGTTGGCGAGACCGATGCCAAGGCCAAAGCCAAGTTTGACGAATACAAATCCTACGTCAGCTACGAGGGCGCAATGGCGCTGATCTCCGGCTGGACCGGCATCGACTTCAGCCAGTTCAAGCCCGATGAGCCGCTCAAGCATGTACACACCAACGCGATTCAATCGGCGGTAGAAGCCTTCTCCACGGCGGACCCGAACAAGGTCTGGACGCCCAATGAACTGGCCGATTGGGTTGGCATCGGCGGCTTTGGCCCGTTGTTCGTGGGCGGCCCGGAAACCGTGGCCGACCTGTTGCAGGAGTGGGTCGAAGAGACCGACGTGGATGGTTTTAACCTGGCCTACGCGCTGACCCATGAAACCTTCATCGACGCCGTGGACCTGCTCGTGCCGGAGTTGCAAAAGCGCGGCGTATACAAGACCGAGTACGCCCAGGGCACCCTGCGCGAAAAGCTATTCGGCGACGGTGCGCGGCTGGCCCCAAACCATCCGGGTGCAAGCTACCGCGACCTCAAAGCCAGCGCAATCTAACTGAAGCACCTCGGTCCATGTGGGAGCTGGCTTGCCTGCGAAAGCGCTGGGTCAGCCAGAAATGAGCCAGCTGACACGCCGCCATCGCAGGCAAGCCAGCTCCCACAGTTGATTGGTGTTGATCCACCTGACTAGGCCAGCGGGCTACCGCGACCTCAAAGCCAGCGCAATCTAACTGAAGCACCTCGGTCAATGTGGGAGCTGGCTTGCCTGCGAAAGCGGTGGGTCAGCCAGAAATGAGCCAGCTGACACGCCGCCATCGCAGGCAAGCCAGCTCCCACAGTTGATTGGTGTTGATCCACCTGACTAGGCCAGCGGTCTACCGCGACCTCAAAGCCACTGCAATCTAACTGAAGCACCTCGGTCCATGTGGGAGCTGGCTTGCCTGCGAAAGCGGTGGGTCAGCCAGAAATGAGCCAGCTGACACGCCGCCATCGCAGGCAAGCCAGCTCCCACAGTTGATTGGTGTTGATCCACTTAACCTGGCCAGCGGACCACCGCGACCTCAAAACCAGCGCAATCTAACTGAAGCACCTCGGTCAATGTGGGAGCTGGCTTGCCACAGTTGATCGCTGTTGAACCACCTGACCTGGCCAGCGGACCACCGCACGCACACTACTTGAATAGGAGCATTACCCCTATGAGCGTGCACGAACTCAAACGTCCGCAGGCGCTGGAATGGCCTGCCGAACTGCTCGGCAACCTGCCCAAAGCCTTGGAGCATTTGCAGCACTGGGCGCAGCTCACCCCGCTGCACATCGCCCTGCGTCACAAGCGCCAGGGGCAGTGGTATGCCTGGCGCTGGATCGACGTGCTGCGCGACGTCGAGCGCCTGGCCGATGGTTTGCGCCAGCAAGGTTTCAGCGCGCAATCACGCTTGGCCTTAAGCGGCACGTTCGAGCCTGACCTGCTGCTGTTGGCGCTGGCCGCGCAGTCTGCCGGCGGGCAGGTGTTGACCCTGGCCGATGACCTGGAGCCAGAAGCCCTGTACCAACAGCTATGGCGCATTCACCCCAGCCATTCGTATGCCCAGGGGCGGCAGCAGGTGCGGCACTGGCAGTCCGCCAATCCGTTGGATTTCACCCAATTGCTCGGCCCGGCAGACCCGGCGCAACACCTGCAGCGCTGGTGGCAACCGAGCGGTGAAACCGTGTTGTGGAGCGAGGAGGGCACCCACTGGCAAGGCGGCCTGGCGGTAGTCCTGGAGCAATGGTTGAACAGCGGCCACGGCCTGGCTTTTCCGGAAAGCCCGGCCTCGGCCCGACGTGATCGCGGTGAGGTCGCGCCGACCGGCCTGCTGCTGTCCCCCGAGCGTTTACAGCACCTGGCCGACGATATCGAAAGCCGCATGGCGCCCCACGGTACCTGGCGCCGACGCGTGTGTGACTGGGCCATCGCTCACCCGCAAAGTGGCCTGCGGCGCCTGTTGAAAAATCGTGTACGCAGGTTGCTGGGCTTCCAACGGTTGACCTATATCTGGCAGCCAGCCAGCGCGCAAAAAACCAGCCGCGATCCAGCATGGCTGGCTGAATTCAAACGGGACATCGCATGAGCCAGACCATTCTCCAGGTGCGCGAGATCTCGCTGTCGTTCAAAGGCGTCAAGGCCATCAATGCCTTGTCCTTTGAGGTGCAGCGCGGCGAAATCTGTGCGCTGATCGGCCCCAACGGCGCCGGTAAAAGTTCGCTGCTCAATGTGCTTAACGGCGTGTACCGCTTCGATGCCGGTGAGATTGTGTTTGAGCAACAACACTTGCACCGCATCGACCCTTTGGGTGCGGCGCGTCGAGGTATCGGGCGTACTTTTCAGAACAACGCACTGTTCAAGAAAATGAGCGTGCTCGACAACATCCTTACCGGCCTGTCGCGGCATATGCGCACCAGCTTTATCGAGCAAGCCCTGGGCTTGCCCCGCGCCCGCCGTGAGGCCGAAGCCTTTCGCCTGCGCGGCCAAGGTATCCTCGAATTCCTCGAACTGCAAGCGCACCGCGATGTGCTGGTGGGCAACCTCTCTTACGGTTTGCAAAAGCGCGTAGAGCTGGGCCGTGCCTTGATCGCCGGCCCCAGCCTGTTGCTGCTGGACGAGCCCATGGCCGGCATGAACGCCGAGGAAAAACAGGAAATGGCGCGCTTTGTCGCCGACGTCAACCGCGACCTCGGCACCACCGTGGTGTTGATCGAACACGACATCGGCGTGGTGATGGGCCTGTCCGACCATGTGGTGGTGCTCGACTACGGACGCAAAGTCGGCGACGGCACACCTGCGCAGGTGCAGGCCGACCCCGAGGTGATCGCGGCGTACCTGGGAGTTGCACACTGATGACGTTCTTCTTTGAAACCCTGCTCGGCGGCCTGCTCGCCGGCACCATGTACTCGCTGGTCGCCATCGGTTTCGTGCTGATCTACAAGGCCAGCGGCGTGTTCAATTTCGCCCAGGGCTCGATGCTGCTGTTTGCCGCGCTGACCTTTGTCAGCCTGCATGACCAGGGCGTGCCCTTTGCCCTGGCGTTGCTGCTGACGGTAATCGTGATGATCATCGTCGCCTTGCTCATCGAGCGGCTGGTACTGCGCCCGCTGGTGAACCGCTCGCAGATCACCCTGTTCATGGCCACCTTGGGCCTTTCGTTCATCATCGAAGGCCTGGCCCAAGGGCTGATGGGCTCGCAGGTGCGTGCGCTGGACTTGGGCATCGACGACGTGCCGCTGTTTGTCGGGCCGCTGATGCTCAGCCAGTTTGATTTGATCGCCGCGGCGGCTGCCGTGGTGCTGGTAACCCTGCTGGCGTTGCTGTTCAACAAGACTCGCATCGGTGTGTCGTTGCGCGCCGTGGCGGATGACACCACGGCGGCGCTGTCCATCGGTATCAACCTCAACCGTATCTGGCAGATCGTCTGGGCCGTGGCCGGCATTGTCGGGCTGGTGGCCGGGCTGCTGTGGGGCGCGCGCCAGGGCGTGCAGTTTTCCCTTTCGCTGGTGGTGCTCAAGGCCTTGCCGGTGTTGATCATCGGCGGCTTTACCTCGATTGGCGGGGCGATTGTCGGCGGGCTGATTGTCGGTGCGGCGGAGAACCTCGCCGAGGTGTATGTCGGCCCGTTGATCGGCGGCGGCATCACGCCGTGGTTCGCTTATGTATTGGCCTTGGCCTTCCTGTATATCCGTCCCGCCGGCCTGTTCGGCGAGCGCGCCATCGAGCGAGTCTGAAACCATGTCGATACCCGTTGTTCAAGAAACCGCGCCGTTATTACTGATTCAGCGGCGTTTGCCCTGGGGTCTGATCGGCTTATTGGCCGTGGCCTTTATCGGGGTGCCGCTGTGGGGCAATGACTATTGGCTCAATGCGATCCTGATCCCGTTTCTGGTGCTGTCGCTGGCCGGGCTGGGCCTGAATCTGCTCACCGGCTATACCGGGCAAACCTCAGTGGGCGCGGCGGGTTTCATGGCCGTTGGCGCGTTTGCCACCTACGGTTTTCTGCTGCGTCTGCCCGAGCTGGGCCTGCCGGTGGCGCTGCTCGGCGGTGGGGTGATCAGCGCGCTGGTTGGGCTGCTGTTTGGTTTGCCCAGCTCGCGGATCAAAGGCTTCTACTTGATGGTCACCACGCTGGCGGCGCAGTTCTTTTTGGAGTGGCTGTTCGTCAAATTCCCCTGGTTCTACAACTACGGTTCCTCCGGGACCATTTCGGCGCCGAAGCTATCGCTGTTCGGCCATGACCTCAATACGCCGTTGGGCCGTTACGGGCTGACGTTGGTCACGGTGCTGCTGTTGACCTGGACCGCCATCAACCTGGTGCGCAGCCAGGTAGGGCGTAACTGGATGGCAATCCGCGACATGGATACCGCCGCCGCCGTGGTCGGTATCCCGGTAGTGCGCTACAAGCGCCTGGCCTTCGCGGTCAGCTCGTTCTACTTAGGCATCGCCGGCGCGTTGTGGGCCTTTGCCTACCTGGGCACGGCCAGCGCCAGCAGCTTCGATATCAACCGCTCGTTCCAGATCCTGTTCATCATCATTATCGGCGGCATGGGCAGCATTGCCGGCAACTTTGTCGGTGCGGCATTCATCAGCTTATTGCCGATTTTCCTCAGCCATGCCGGGCAGGCGCTGTTCGGCGGCTCGGTGGATGCGGGGCAGTTGCAGAACCTGCAAAAAATCATCTTTGGCGTGTTGATCATCGTGTTCCTGATCAAGGAACCCGAAGGCTTGATTCGCCTCTTGCACAACCTGCGTGACCGTCTGCGGCAATGGCCGCTGCGTTTCTGACCTTGATGAGAACTCCTATGCGTACATCCTTGAAACGTTCCCTTGTCGGCGCTGCTTTTGCGTTGGCAGCTTTGGCCGGTGCTGTGCCCCAGGCAATCGCCTCGCCCGACCAGCAATTTATCCCGCTGGCCACCTACCGCGTCGGCGCCTATGCCTCCAGCGGCGTGCAGGTGTGGGCCGGGATGATCGACTACCTGCGTTATATCAATGAGGTCGAAGGCGGCATCAACGGCGTCAAACTGGTGTGGCAGGAATGCGAGACCGAATGGACGGCGGAGAAGGGCATCGAGTGCTACGAGCGCTTCAAGAATGGCCTGGATGGCGCGCCGGTCGCGGTCTACCAGCCTAACGGCGCACCGGCGGCGTATGCGCTGAGCGAGCGTGCGGAAGTCGACAAGATCCCGTTGATTACCCTCGGTTATGGCCGCACCGAAGCCACCGACGGCACGGTGTTCCCGTATAACTTCCCGGTGATGCTGACCTTCTACAGCGAAGCGTCCACACTGGTGAATTACATTGCCCAGCGCGAAGGCGGCTTCGACAAACTCAAGGGCAAGAAGATCGCCACGGTCTATCACGATTCGGCTTACGGCCGTGAAACCCTCGGCCCGTTGAAGTTACTGGCCGAGAAATACGGCTTTGAAAATATCCAGATTCCCGTGGCCGACCCGGGCAACGAGCAGTCGGCGCAATGGCGCCAGGTGCGCCAGGCCAATCCGGACTGGGTGTTTTTGCGCACCTGGGGCGTGTCCACGCCGGTGGCGGTGAAGACCGCTGCGCGCTTTGGCTTCCCGGTTGACCACATCATTGGCGATATCTGGGCCAGTTCCAGCGAAGACGTGCTGCCCGCAGGTGCCGCCGCCAAAGGTTACCTGGCGCTCACGCCTTACCCGGCAGGCGCTGATTTCGAGATCCATAAACGCCTCAAACAGTACATCCTCGACAAGGGCCACAGCGACCTCAAGGACCTGAAAAACTTCGGCAGCGTCTACTACAACTCCGGCCTCGTGAATGCCGCCGTGGCGGTGGAAGCGATTCGCACTGCCCAGGCCAAGTTCGGCAAGCGCCCACTCAATGGCGAGGAAGGCCGTTGGGGCCTGGAACACTTGAATATCGATGATGCGCGCCTTAAAGACATGGGCTATCTGGGCCTGATGCAGAACCTCAAGCTGTCGTGCCGCGACCACGAAGGCGGCGGCTCGGCGCGTGTGCAACAGTGGGACGGCGCCAACTGGACGCTGATCAGCGACTGGATCGCCGCCGACCGTGCGCTGCTGCGCCCGCTGATCGATGAAAAGTCCGCCGCGTTCGCCAAGGAAAAAGGCCTGACGCCGCGTACCTGCACCGGGGATGAATAAGCCATGAGCCAGCCCGCCGCTGAACCTGCGAGCCCGTCACTGTTAAACGTCAATGACATCGAAGTGATCTACGACGGCGCCATACTGGCGGTGGCCGGGGTCTCGCTGCACGTGCCCAAGGGCGCCATCGTGGCGTTGCTGGGTGCCAACGGCGCCGGCAAAAGCACCACGCTCAAGGCCATTTCGGGGCTGGTACGCGCCGAGCGCGCCGAAGTCAGCCGTGGCGTGATCGAGTATGCCGGCCGCGACCTGGCCGGCATCGACCCCAGCCAACGGGTGCGCCAGGGCATGGTCCACGTATTGGAAGGCCGCCATGTGTTCGGCCAACTGAGCGTGGAAGACAACCTGCGCAGCGGCGGCTTTGTGCGGCGCCTGAGCCGCCAAGACATGGAGCACGACCTGGAGCGTATCTACGCCTGGTTCCCTCGGCTCAAGACCAAGCGCCACACCCGCGCCGGGCTGACCTCCGGCGGCGAGCAGCAAATGGTCGCCATTGGCCGCGCGTTGATGACTCGGCCGACTTTAGTCTTGCTCGACGAGCCTTCCATGGGTTTGGCGCCGATGATCGTGCAGGAGATTTTCGCAATCATCGCCCAGCTTAACCGCGAGCAACAGGTGAGCTTCCTGATCGCCGAGCAGAACATCAATGTCGCGCTCAACTATGCCTCCCACGGCTATGTGCTGGATACTGGGCGCGTGGTTTTGAGCGGCAGTGCGGCTGAACTGCTGGCGCGGGGTGATTTGCATGATATTTATCTGGGCAAACAGTAAGGGCGAATGTGCATGACTGAATCCATCCGCAACGCTGATGTGCTGATCATCGGCGGCGGCTTGAGCGGCACCATGCTGGCGGTGCAACTGCTGCGCCAGCCTGGCAAGCGGCAGATCCTGGTGATTGAGCCACGCGAGGAGCTTGGCCGTGGCGAGGCCTACAGTGCCGTCGAACTGGGGCACACCCTGAACGGCAATGCGGCGCGCATGAGTGTCGACCCGGACAACCCCGATGACTTGACCCAATGGCTCACCGACTACATCGGTGCTGGGGGCTGGCCGGAGTCGAATCAGCAGCCTGTACCCATCAGTGAGTTGTTCCCGCCACGCGGGATTTTTGGCGTGTATGCGCAACAGCGTCTGGCTGAGGCCAAGGCGCTCTCGGCTTCCACGGTCGAGCATATTCGTGCCGAGGTGGTCGACCTGCAAGTGGATGCCGACTCAACTCGGCTGACGCTGGATAACGGCCAACAATTGCGCGGTGCTCAGGCCGTATTGGCCACTGGCATGTTCCCGGCGGCACGCACGCCGCAGACCGAATCCAGCGGCTTGAATGCAGCGGCAGTGGACCCGTGGGACGTCAAGGCCATGCGCCAGATCGAGCCGCAGTCGACGGTGCTGATCATCGGTTCCGGGTTGACCATGGTGGATGCCGTGGTGTCCCTGGAACAGGCCGGCCATCGTGGGCCAATCGAGATATTTTCGCGCCACGGCCTGCTGCCCCACGTACGCCGGCAACCGCCGAGCTGGGTGGACTTCCTCGCCGACGACCACAACCTGCGCAGCCCTCGACAGTTGCTGCGCGAGGTGCGGCGCCAATGCCAACTGGCGGTGGAACAGGGCATTGATTGGCAAGCGCCGCTGGACACGGTGCGAGCGCATATCGGCCGCTTGTGGAGCCAGGCCAGTGAGCGCGAGAAACGCCAGTTCGTGCGCCATGTAAGGCCGTGGTGGGAGAGCCATCACCATCGCTCGCCGCCATTGAGCGCGCAGTTGGTGGCGCGGTTGCATGCAGAAGGACGGCTGCGGATTCAGGCGGCGTCGTTCAAGGGGCTGGTGGCGTCGGACAACGGGGTGACGATCAAGCTGCGACGGCGCGGCGAACAAGCTGTCACCCAGGTGTCGGGTGCTGCGTTGATTAACTCCAGCGGTATTGAGTACGACTGGCGGCGAGTGGCCAAACCGCTGCCGCAGCAGTTGCTCAAACGTGGGTTGATCAAGCCTGGGCCGTTGGCGTTGGGAATTGCGGCGGATACATCAGGTGCAGTGCTGGATGCTCAAGGCCAGGTCAGCCAACGCCTGTTTGCCATGGGCCCGCCCTTGCGGGGGATGTGGTGGGAGAGCACGGCAGTCACCGACGTGGCGATTCAAGCCAAGGCCCTGGCCGCCAAACTCACCTCAGCATGAATGTGGGAGCTGGCTTGCCTGCGATAGCGGTGGGTCAGGCACAGCTGTTCTAACTGACAGTCCGCCATCGCAGGCAAGCCAGCTCCCACCTTTGGATCTCCAGCTATTTTGATGTTTTTACAAACCCCGGCTTGAGGCCGAACACCTCGACACCTTCGGCGGTTGACTGTCCTGTGGTGACTTTCACCCGCTCCATCGGCTTATCCATCGCGGCCCGATATTCCACGCTCATGTCCGGCTGGATCGCCTGGCTCGGCACCACAATCGCCTGCGCATTGTTGTAGGTGACGATGGTCAACCGCGCACTCATCCCCAGCCGCACCCGCTGCAATTGCTGCGCAGTGAGCGTGGGGATCGACAAGGTGACCGGAAACTGCGCGCTGCCCTGACTGTCGCTGGCAATCGCCAGGCCGCTGACCACGCTGACGGAGCCGGTCAGGCGCTCGCCGTCAAAGCCATCACCCATCACTTCCACGGCCTGGCCCTGATGCAATTGGTTGATGTCCAGTTCCGACACCTTGGCGACGATTTTCAGCCGCTCGATATTGGCCAGCCCGAACAGCACCTGGCCCTGGCTGACCTTGCTGCCGGCCTGCACCGGTGCGTTGTTATTGGCTCCCCCTGGCGAGGAGTTATTGCTGCCCGGCGCCGGCACGACGATGCCGGAGAAGGGCGCCTTGACCTCTTGGCCGTCGAGCAGCTTGTGCAGGGCGTCGTATTTCACCGTGGCGTTGGTCAGCTCCATCTCGGCGATTTGTCGGTATTCGCCTTTGCCCTGATCTTGCGCCTGCTGCAGCTCGCTGCGGGCCGAGGCCAGGTCCAGTTGTTGCTGTTGGGTCTGCTGCTTGAGATCGTCCAGCTCGTTGCGCGGGATGATGCCGCGCTTGAACAGGTTTTCACTCTCGGTGAGTTTGCGCTGGGTGTTGCCGGCGGTCATTTCTGCGGTGCGCAGGCTGCGGCGTGCGCGGCTGACGGCGGGGCTGCTGTCCCAGTCTTGCATCTCTTGCACGGTGCGCCGGGCTTTGAGCTGGGCGGAGAGCGCGTCGCGCAGTTGCACTTCGAGGGTGGAGGGGTCCATGCGCAACAGTACCTGGCCGGCCTCGACGCGTTGGCCTTGTTCAACCAGGTTAACCAGCACATTGCCGTCGAACGGCGCGGTGAGGGTGATGGTGGTGTCGGGTTCGATCTTGCCCACCAGGCCTATCTGGTGCACCAACGGGTCGGGCTTGACTGCCAGCCATTGCTCGGTTGCGGCCGGCTGATCGGTAGCCGGGCTGCGCAGGGCAATGCCTGCGCCCGCCAACAGCACGACGATCACGGCACCCAGCAGGTATTTTTTATCAGTAGTCATTGAGGGCGATTTCCCAACTTTCCAGCGTCATGCCCAGGGTCAAATCGAGCTGGGTCTGGGCGTTCAGATAAGCGATCAGTGCATTGAGCCGCGCGTTTTCGGCGTTGCGCAGGTCAGTTTCGTAACTCAACACCTGGAAGTTGGTGGAGCGCCCGGCACTGAGTTTTTCCCGCTCGATTTCGATCTTGCGCCGCGACAGCTCGACGGCGCGCTGGGAAATTTCATATTGGCGCCAACGCGTGCCCAAGTCGCGCACCACATCGTTGACACTGCGTTCCAGTTCCTGGCGCGCATCGGTGATACGGATCTCCTGGTCTTCTACATTGACCCGCGCGCGCACCTCGGCCTGGCGGGTGCTGATGTCGCCGATGGGAATCTGCACCTGCACCCCGGCGTAGCTGTTCCAGGTGCGGTTATTGTTGTTGCCGCTGTCATTGTTGCTGTAGGCATCGCGCAGCTGGTTGGCGCCCGCCACCAGGTCCACCTGCCAGCGCCCGGAGTCTTTGGCGATCACCAGGTTGAGGTCGGCCTGTTGGCTGCCGAGCAGGGCGGCGAGGTACTCCGGCTGCTGGGTCTGCGCCAGGCTGAAGGCCTGGCGTTTGTCGATGTTCATCGGCTTGGCTTCCAGGGCTTCGCTGGCGCGGATCGGCGTCGACAGGTCCAGCGCCAGCAGGCGCAGCAAGGCCAGGCGGCTGGTGTCGAGTTGGTTCTGGGCCTCTTCCACGCCCAATTGCTGGGTGGCGATATCGGCTTCGGTCTGCACGATTTCGAACTCAGCCATGCGCCCCGCGCTGATCAGCGCCTTGTTCACGTCCAGCAAGGTGTTGGAGCGCTTGAGTGCGTCCTGGACGATGCTCAACTGCTCTTGGGCGCGCAGCAGTTCGCGGTAGGTGGCGATGATCTGGCTGATGGTCTGCGCCACGGTGGCCTTGAGGTTCAGGCGGTTGGCCTGCTCCGACAGGCGCGACAGGCGCAGCGGCGCGGTGGTGGCGTCCCAGCCGCCGCCGCGCATCAGCGGTTGAATCAGCGTGAGGTCGAGGCCGTCGCTGCGGTAGCGGCCGGCGCGGTCGGCGTTGTTCAGTTGTTGGGTCCAGGCCATGCTCAACTGGGTGCCGTACTCACTGAGCAAGGTCGCTCTCGGTGCCAGGTTGGCATTGCGAGCGTTGTCGGCCGAGCCGCGACTTTGGCGGTAGTAACTGTTCAGGGAGAGCTTGGGGTTGAAGGTGTCTTCGGCCACCCGCAGGTCGAACTTTTGCGCCACGCGTTGCAGGTATGCGCTGCGGATCGCCGGGTTTTTGCGCAGGCCCAGGTACACCGCATCACCCAGGGTCAGCGTCGTGACATGGTTATTGAGCGACACACTGCGGTCATAGCCACTGCGGGTGGTGCTCGGCGCCGATGGGTTGATTACCACATCGGCGGCCATGGCTGGCAGGCTTGCCAGGGCGAGTAACCACAGCCATTTATTCATCGCGCAGGGCCTCCACCGGCTGCAGCCGCGAGGCCGAGACCGCCGGGTAGATGCCAAAGAACAAACCTACCAGCAAGGTGCTGCCCACGCCCAGTGGCAGGGCGGCAGCGGCCAGGGCAAATTCCCAGCCCGACAGCCAGGCGTAGAGCCACGCGGCGGTCATGCCCAGCACCGCACCGCACAGCGCACCCACCGCCGTCAGCGTGACCGCTTCGAGCAAAAACAGATTGCGGATGTCACGCTGGCGCGCGCCCAGGGCCATGCGGATGCCGATTTCGCGGCGGCGCTCCGAGACATTCATCAGCATCACGTTCATCACGCCGACACCGCCACCGACCAGGGAAATCGCGCCCAGCGCCAGCAGCAAGTAGGCGAACGTGCGGCTTTGCCGGGTCATGCCATCGATCATTTGCTGGGGCACCTGAATGTCGACATCGTGGTCGGTGAGCTGGCTTTTCAGGGCAACTGCGGCCTCACGGGCGATGCGCTCCATGTCCTGGCCGGGTGCGGCGCGGATGATCACATTGCCGATCTGCGGCGTCGGGTAGATGCGCCGCATGCCTTCGGCGGGGATAAACAGCGATTCGTTGGCCTGCACCGGCATCAGCATCGCGCGGGGTTGGTTGTGCAGGATGCCCACCACCAGGAACAGGTAATCGTTGATACGCACACGGTCGCCCAGCTTCAGCGGGTTGCCCGGCGTGCCCAAGGCCTGGGCGACTTGATCGCCGATCACGCCGTAGGTTTCGTTGGCGTCGAAGGCGGACAGAAATCGCCCCTCGCGCAGGGCCAGGCGCATGGCGTCCTTGATATCCGCGGTGCTGCCGACGAAGTTGGCGTTGGCCGTGCGGCCTTGGAACACCAGCGGCCCGCTGAACAGGCTGAGCGCGCCGATATGGGCAATGCCCGGCACCGCCTGGCGCACCGCGTCCAGGTCAAGGCTGGCGCGCATCGGTGCATTGCTGTTGCCTTTGGACGGGAACTGGGCGATCAGGGTGTCGGTGCCCATGTCCTTGAAAATCATCGCCGCGTCCACCGCCGCGTTATGGCCGATATTGATCAGGGCCACCACCGATGAGCTGCCGATCACGATGCCCAGCAACGCCAGGATCGAACGTTTGCCCAGGGTGCGCAGGCTCACAAAGGCTTCATGCAGCAGTTGGCTCAGGCTCTGTTCGACCCGCTGGCTCATAGGCGCCCAGCCTCATGCACCACGCCATTGCGTACCAGGATCTTGCGCTCCAGGCGCTCGGCGATGTGTGCATCGTGGGTGACGATAATCAGCGTCACCTGCTGCTCGCGGTTCAGGGCCAGGAGCAGGTCCATGATCTCCTGGGCAGTGGTGCTGTCGAGGTTGCCGGTGGGTTCGTCGGCGAGGATCACCGACGGCTTGCCGACCAGCGCGCGGGCGATCGCTACGCGTTGGCGCTGGCCACCGGAAAGATCGGCCGGGCGGTGGTGGGCGCGCTCGGCCAGGCCGACTTGCGCGAGCATGCGCAGCGCCTGTTCCACCGACTCATGGCGCGACACGCCACGGTAACTGAGGGGCAGGGCGACGTTGTCCAGGGCACTGAGGCGGGGCAGCAGGTTGAAACTCTGGAACACAAAGCCGATCTGCTGGTTGCGGATCGCCGCCAGCTCATCCGGCGTGGCGCTGAAGATATCGTGGCCGGCAAAGTGGTACTGGCCGCCGTCGGGCAAGTCCAGCAGGCCAAGAATATTGAGCAGGGTACTTTTGCCGGAGCCTGAGGCGCCGAGAATGCCGCAGCTGTCGCCGGGGGCGATGGACAGGCACACGTCATTGAGAATCGACAGGTGTTGCCCGGCGAGCTGATAGCTCTTGCCGATGCCTTGCAGGGAGATCAAGCCTGGGTGCGCGGGGGTATCTGTCATCATGACTACGCCTGCAGTCTCGACGCTATCGCCACGCCCCCGGCAAAGCCTTGTAACAAGTTCGGGAACTGCCTGATACGCGCCACGGACTGGTTTTATTTCTTGTTTTTAAAATATTGTTTGAATAGTAACCGCGATCAACGCGCTTCGCCAGCCATGGATGTAGAGCGGTTTCACCTCTTGTGACGATTTGCCGGTCGTTCGGCTGCGGCGCCTGAAAATCCCTTCGGCTACCCTCGACAGGCCTGTTTATACAGGCCTTTCGTAGCATGGCGCAGTGTCACTACTTGCTTTCGAAGGGCTGCCCCGGTATAAAAAATCAAATTATTTTTTAAAACAATATTTCCCACGTGGAACCTTTCATGGTCGCGAAGAAACTCAGCGCTCCAAACGTTACCAAGACTCGACTGCTGGATGCGACAGAGGCTCTTTTCATCAAATACGGCTATGACGCCGTGTTGCTCCGGCAGATTACCGAGCGCGCCCAGGTGAACCTGGCCGCCGTGAACTACCACTTCGGGGACAAGGACTCCCTGATGAAAACCCTGCTGATGCAACGCCTGGAGCCGCTCAACGAGCAGCGCCTGGAACTGCTCGCGCGCTGCGAAGCCGAGGCCGATGGCCCGCTCGACTGCGACACCTTGCTCGGCGTGCTGTTCGCCCCGGCCATGGGCCTGGAACGCAGTGACCCGGCCAGCGGGGAAGGGCGATCATTTATCCGTTTCCTGGGCCGGGTGTACAGCGACACCTCGCCGTTTATCCAGGAATACCTCAAGGTGCATTACCAGCCGGTGTTCCAGCGCTTCTTCGAAGCCTTCGCCCTGGCCCTGCCGGATCTGCCACGCAATGAGCTGGGCGTGCGCCTGCAATTTGCCCTCAAGGCGATTTCCGGGGTAATGGCCGGCACTGAACTGCGCCTGCTGATGAACTCCATGAGCCTGGGCCGCCCGGCCACGGATGCCGAGGTCATGGCCAAGCTGATCACCCTGGTCTCGGCCGCAATTCGCGTACCGCAGCAAAGCCCCGAAGCGGAAACCGCACTGGCCAAGGTGCTCGACACCCAGCGCGCCATTCGCGAACAAGCCGCTGCGCCCGCCACCAAAGCCGCACGTTAAATCCCTAAATCCAAAGCAAAAAAAAACCCGCTGGGGCGGCGGGTTTTGATGTGCAGCGTTTGTAACGGATGAGGCTTCACCCTACGGCTGCGGATGTGAATAAATCGTGAAAAAAATGTAAGAAAATGGCTGGGGTAGACAGATTTACGCTGGTCGCGTGGTCTGTCGGATTTTACCTACGCGCCAGCCACTCGTCGCCACTGTCAGTTCTGACAGTAGATTTGCCGATTGCTCCAAGCGCCTTATTTACCTTGCTCGTCGCGCTATTCCTGCGCGGCCTTAATCCAGCAAGGTGATAGTTATGTCTACCCCTCCAGATAACTTCGATAGGCTAGATGTTGGCCCCTACCCGCCGTCCGACGGAATAAACCTGAGCAATACGAAGTATAAGGAACTGGCCCGTATAGGCCTGGGGCGTAATGAATTACTGCCCATCTGTTATTGGATTTTTGAGCCGTGGACAGACTGGGCTCAGTTTGACCGCTGTGCCGTTCAGTTGGGTCTGCCTAATCCAATGAAGGCCGAAGCCGTTACCGTGGAGATAAAAAAACGATATTCTGTTAGCTTCGATGGATACAAGATTTCCGACGGAAACCATAGATTCTATGGGCAGGTCTTTCGAGCGGGTTCGGGGCAAGAAGTTCGTTCGGACGAAGATTTGGTTTTTTGCAAACAGAGTATACCGGGCGGTAATGATCCCAACCCCGGGGAACCGTGGCATAGCGGCCTGTTGATGAAAGTTGTAGATCTTCCGGAAGGCTCGAGCATCACGAAAAAAATTGCTGAAAGTGGCATTCAGATCTGGGTGTATCCTTATTTGGACATCCGCCAGAATGACAGCAATATATTCTATTTCGGTACGTTTTCGTATACGCATACGGTCAGTCCGACAGAGGCGTCCCAAAAGGGCGGCTACCCTGTGTCAGTTCCCTACGAAGGCTACCTGGAAAAGCTTCCATCGCGCGGAACTTTCACTGTTCGCATGGGCGTGAAGGACGTAGTGGGGAATGAGCCTCTGGGGGCGTACACCCTTTCCAAGCCCTATATGTTGCGCAGCGAAATAGATCCCAACTTACTCAACGCCCCCGTGGTGATGAAGAACAGCGATGAAATTACCGTCGTTGATCTGGATGTCCCATTTGATGCTGAAGTTATAGTGTTGATCCACCCCCCCAAATCAAAACCGGCACCCAAGCCGCTCAACAAAATCGTATTGGTTGTGGAAGCTTCCCCGGAGGGCGGTTCACCCGTCATTACGCGCTTCGACGCCATCACGGACAGAAATTTTGAATCAGAGACGATCTCACTCCCCAGTAAATTTTTCCATGACATAGGCCGCGGCACGATACGCCTATGGTGGGAGTGGAGGACTGCTAAGGATGTCTTCATTAAAGAATCGGGTAGTTACTCGCTCGATATAACCGGTACACCGACACGGATGCCGGCGCTGAAACTTCTCCACCCTTTTAACGCCGGGCTGATTTCAGCAGATGTGAATGGAGTCGCTGAGGTTCCGATATATTCACCTTATGCAGCGAACAACCTCGAGCTTATACAAGCGGTGCACAAAGGCGGCCAAAACGGTGCGACACTCGTTACTTTGAGTAGGCAGCGCGCCGGTGCTGAGGGCGGAACACAGGTATTGCCGGCAGACCTCTTGAAACAGTTCGATGGGCTGGGGCCGTTTGATGTTTTTTTAGACGTAAGAATGTTCAATGGGAACAGTCCTCGTCAATCAGAAGTCGTGATGGCTGAGGTGGGCAAGGCGCTTCCAGTATTGCCTGAAGTGTATATTAAAGAGGCTAAAAAATTCTACGGTAACTGGAACCTTGACCTGAAGGATTTGAATGGCTATTCGGTTGGGGTCTACTTTAATTATGCCAATACAAAAGTCGGGGACACGATAGTCCTTACCCTTGCAGGGGAATCGCCGAGAAACTATCTTCAAATTGAAATTGATATCTTTGAGGATATTGCAGGGGAGGCCTTGTTGGAACTTGAGACACCCATTGAGCAGGCGTTTATTGAGCATAACCTAGGCAAGAGTCTCGATATCTATTACAGCGTGATGAGCCCAGGGGCGCCGCCCGTCACCCTGCGCTCGGAAGTGCTCAAGCTTAGTATCGGTGAGCCGGTGAACCTCGAAAGCTTTAAACTGCTTGAGGCGAACGCCACCGCGATGACGATTAACCCGGTGGCTGTCATCAACGGCGCGAATGGCGAGGTGAGGTACTCGAAGGCCGCAAAAGGTGACCGCCTTCTTATTTCCTGGCTTGGGCAGTATGGTATCAGCCAACATAAGCTAGAAATAACGGTTGATCCGAAGCTCGGTGTTTTCACATTTAAAATTCCGGTTGAAGTGATCACACTGGCGGTGCGGCCTGATGGCAATAATATCCTGATGAATTGCACGTTGCTTCGCGGGTCATTCAGCTACGCGTTCGAGCCTTTGCAGTTATTGCTGTTGCCTCTCGATGCACTGCCCAGGCCGTATATCAGCAAATACGCACATACCACGGTGCTGCCGGTCTACGAGCTGGATGCGCCTCGCTGGATTATTGATGTATGGAAATTTATCAGCGTGGGTCAGTTCATGTTCATGACGATCACTGGCGAATTCGCTGATGGCGGACTTTACGAAAATAAAATTTTTACGCCGAACGAGGTCATCGCAGATCACCTTGCCAAGGGCGTCTCCGTTCCTTTGGCGATGGATAAAATACCTCTGCTTAAGGACGGCTCATTGTTAAAAGTTTCGTTCTCGGTCAGTTTTGTAAAAATTCCTCTTATGCAGACGGCGATACCTTTTGGCGAAACAGCCTATGTGATCCAGCAACTTCCTACCGTGCTGGCCTTCCCGACCCTTATTGGCGCCGCCACGATCGCACAAGAAACAACGGTTGACCCACTGGCCATTGAGAAAAGCGTTGTCGTCAAAATAGTACTTAAAGGTATGCGCGCCTCGGACATTTTATTGTGTAAATGGATACAGGAAAATGGAGAGGTTGTAGAGTTGGAGGTTCCAGGCAGTGCGACGGGCTCAGTGTTGGCCGATTTTACTGGGGAGCAGGCGCTGCACAATGGTGTTGGGCGCAGGGTACAGTTGATGTACGTACTCGTGCGTGATGGAAAATCCACGCCCTCTGAAGTTCAAACAGTATCGGTTGCTGCGATTGCGCCCGCTAACCTTCCGAAGGCAACGATCAATAATCAAGCTGCTGGTACCACTGTCGATTTGAATACCTTTGCCGGTAATACACGAGCGGACATGGTCAAGGTCCCGCTGTGTAAAGCAGGGCAAACAATATGGATAACCCTTATTGGTGGTGGCAGGTCGGTGGAAATATTACCCGCTCATACCATCAATGTGGATGAAGTAAAAAATGGTTTTGTAAATATACCCGTATTGCGTGGCACGCTGACGGCACTGCCTAATGGTACAACGTTTCAGCTGGAGGTGAGGGTTGCCTTCGATGGCGGTGTGGACAAAACCCGAGCGTTGGTGTTTCCGTTAGTGCAGTACACTAAGTCTGATTCATTTGCGACACTGGGTACTAACTTTGTCTACGGGTTAGGCCCTTGGACGCCAGGCAATGGAGCAGATCGATATAAGTTTTCGGGATCAGGACTTGATTTGTCTACTATTGCAGATAGACCGCCCACTTATGCGGGGCCGGTAATCACGACCTATCTAAATCTTAACGCTGTTCATATCTATCAAGTTTCATTTACTATATTTAATTATTCGCCGTCAGGTGGATGGAACTTGGATCCTTCTCTCGCAATACATGTAGGAGGGCGATTGATTTCTGGCGTGGTCTCGCCGCCCAAGAATACTTGGTACACGCTAGCCGCTAACGTTAAGGTTCCTGCAAACGGGGTAACGGCCGTTACCCTTCATAACTATCAGAATAGTGGCTTAGGTAACGATTTCATCGTCAACTCCGCCAGCATCATTCGCCTGACATGATCCTTCCTCGCTGAACAATCGGGACAGCTCTACCTAACCGTAGGCTGTCCCTTTTTTCACCGCTCTCAAATCTTCCAATGACTTGCCGTCTTCGCCAGCAACTGCCGCATCGCCTCCACATTGCCGACCAGTTGCAACGTCAACAACCGATACCCATCCAATGCACTTTGCACCGGTGCATCCAACCCAGCTTCATCCGCTGCGTGCACCGTAGGCCGCTCCAGGCGCTCGGTAAACCCGGATTTCAGTGCGCGCGCCATCCCCACCAATTGCACGCGAATCTGCCGGTGCTCGGCCTTTAACATCACTTGCATCCGCACCATTGCCTGCTCATCACGCGGGTCCGGCCGGGTGTTGCCAAGAATCTCCAGGGTACTGATGCACATGCGCAGGTGCCGTTGAATCATGTCCAGCTCGGTCATCGAGATACGCACTTCCTTGGACACCGAAGGCATCAGCGAGCGCAGTTGCAGTATGGCGGCATTCAGGCGGTTGAGCAGCTTGAAGTGTTCATCGTCAGTGACTGACTGGCCGTTGATGATGCGGCTGTAAATCGCCGCACAGTCGCGCAGTGCGCTGGCCATGTTGTAGCGCCACGAATACACCGCGTACAGCGGCAGGGCAAAGGAAAACGCCAGTGCCAACACGATGCCGATAAGGATATCGACGGTGCGCCACAAGCCATCCGAGATCGGGTTGTCGCCGTGGCCGGCGACGATAAACACCGTAATCGCCGACAGCAGCGCGATGTAACCGCCCTTGCCGATGGCGTGATAGGAAAAGAACCCGCACACCACCGACATCAGCAGATAGGTCAGCAGCGGTATGCCGAAATAGGCCTGTTGCACCACCAGCAGCAGGCCGACGCTGGCACCGATCAGGGTGCCGTAGGCGCGCTCCACGGCTTTTTTGCCGATATTGCCGTGGTGCTGCAAGCCGCCGATCACGATCAGCATGGTCACCGAGGCCCACTCGCCGTGGGGCAGGTTGATGCCGGTGGTGAGCAGGATGGTCGCCAGCAGGCCGATGGACACGCGCACGGCGTGGATCAGCTTGGCGTGGCGGTAGCGGCGGTAGGGGTCGAGCAAGGGGCGCAACAAGCGCCGGGCGAAGAAGGGCAGGTTCATCGGTATTAAAGTGGCCTCATTATGCAGGGTGGACCGGATCGCGTGTGGGAGCCGGGCTTGCCCGCGATGCAGGCACTTCGGTCTTTCAGTCAGACCGCAGTGATGCTATCGCAGGCAAGCCAGCTCCCACTCTGACCTGTTTATACAGGGAGCGGCGCTGTCTTCAGAAAATGTAATCCGTGGTCAAGAAACTCGAATCTCGATTACGCAAAATATCGCTGACCAACGCCTTGTTGCTCTCCTGGAACTTGGTCGCCACCAACGTGCGGATCGAGAACACGCGCAGCGCGTCATGCACCGACAGCGTGCCCTCGGCCGAGTTCTTGCGCCCGTTGAACGGGAAGGTGTCCGGCCCGCGCTGGCACTGGGCGTTGATGTTGATACGCCCGACCTGGTTGGCAAAGGTGTCCACCAGCCGCCCGACTTCCACGGCGTTGGTGCCGAAGATGCTCAACTGTTGGCCGAAGTCCGAGTCCAGTACGTATTCGATCACGGTATCCAGGTCACGGTACGGCACGATCGGTACAACCGGGCCGAACTGTTCCTCGTTGTAAACGCGCATTTGCGGGTTCACCGGGTACAAAACGGCGGGGTAGAAGAACGAACCGCGACTTTCGCCGCCATTGGGGTTCACCACCTTGGCGCCGTGCTGCGCGGCGTCGGCCACCAACGCGTTGAGGTAATCGACCTTGCCGACTTCCGGCAACGGCGTCAGCGATACGCCGTCTTCCCAGGGCATACCGGGTTTGAGCGTCGCCAGTTTGCTGTTGAATTTCTGGATGAAGCTGTCGACTACCGCTTCGTGTACGAACAGGATCTTCAGCGCAGTGCAGCGTTGGCCGTTGAATGACAGGGAGCCAGTGACCGCTTCGCTCACGGCATTGTCCAGGTCGACCTCGGGCAGCACGATGCCGGGGTTTTTTGCGTCCAGGCCCAAGGCTGCGCGCAGGCGGTGTGGCTTTGGATGCAGTTTTTTCAGGTCGCTGGCGGCCTTGTTGGTGCCGATAAACGCAAAGATATCGATTTTGCCGCTGGCCATCAGCGCGCTGACGGTTTCGCGGCCGCTGCCGTAGATCACGTTGATCACGCCGGCCGGGAAGCTGTCGCGGAACGCCTCCAGCAGCGGGCGAATCAACAGCACGCCGAGCTTGGCCGGCTTGAACACCACAGTGTTGCCCATGATCAACGCGGGGATCAGCGTGGTGAAGGTCTCGTTGAGCGGGTAGTTGTAAGGGCCCATGCACAGCGCCACGCCCAGTGGCACGCGGCGGATCTGGCCGAGGGTGTCCTGTTCCAGCTCAAAGCGGCTGCTGCGGCGATCGAGTTCCTTGAGGGCGTTGATGGTGTCGGTGATGTAGTCGCAGGTACGGTCGAATTCTTTCTGTGAGTCCTTGAGGTTCTTGCCGATTTCCCACATCAGCAGCTTGACCACCGCGTCGCGCTGTTCGCGCATGCGTCGTAAAAAGGCTTCGACATGCTGGATACGTTCGGCCACGCGCATCGTCGGCCATTCACCCTGGCCGCGGTCATAGGCGCGCACGGCGGCGTCCAGGGCGGTGAGGGCGGTGTCGGCATCCAGCAGCGGCGTGCTGCCGATGTGTACGCGCTCATCGCCCAGTTGCACCGGGCTTTGCACCTTGGCCAGCGGGCCGTTCCACACCTGCAACTGGCCGTCGACCAGGTAATCACGCTGTTCGATGGGCGCGGCCAGGCGGAATTGCTCGGGAATTTCGCTGGCGGCGGTGGGAAACAGCTGGGCGAGCAGGTTACTGGTGGTCATGTCGCTACCCCTGGAATAGTTGCAAAACATGACTAGAGAGTCACCCATCCAAGGGCTGTGTGGCAAGCGCCAGACGCGTTACGAAGGCGCGCACGCACTCGCCGGCCGTCAGGCTGCCGATGCTCACCAACACCGTCAGTGGCAGGAACGCCACGCCGGTGCGTAGCGGCGAGAGGCCCAGAAATACAGGCTGAGTACAAACAGCAGGCCATACAGCAGGCCGTGGCGCACGCCTGATTGATCAGCGCCAGGGATTCGCGTGCGGTGCGGGTCACGCCCAAAGGCTGGGCGCAGTTCAAGGCGCAATTGGGCCTGGAACCGCGTGATCTGGAAAACCTTGAGCAAAAGCCCGCGCTGGCCGGTTAAACTGCGCGGCTTTTCAGAAGGAGTTCACATGAGTCACTACCAGCCGGGCATTCTTGCCGCACCGGTGCCGTTGCAGGCACGCCATCTGTTTTTTGCCGTTGATGCACTGGCAGCCGTACCCGCCGCGTTAGACGCGCTGGTGCAGTTGGCGGACGCGGGCGCAGTGGTCGGTGTTGGCGAGCCGCTGGTAACTTCGCTCGGCGCGCACATTGAAGGGCTGCGCGCATTCCCCGCCGTTACTGGCCCAGGCGCCCATAACCCGTCCACCCAGCAGGCGTTGTGGGTGTGGCTGCACGGTGTGGATCGCGGTGAACTGCTGCTGCGCAGCCGCGCATTTGAAAAGGCCCTGGCTCCGGCATTCCGGCTGGTGCAGATGACCGAAGGCTTCCGCTACAAGACCGGCTTCGATCTGACCGATTACGAAGACGGCACCGAAAACCCCCACGCCGCCGCCGCCGTCGAAGCCGCCCTGACCGACAGCGGCGCCAGCTTTGCCGCGATCCAGCAATGGCAACACGACCTCGATGGTTTTGCCGCGTTGCCCGCCCAGGAGCGTGACCACATCATCGGCCGCCGCCATGGCGATAACGAAGAGCTGGACGACGCCCCCGAATCCGCTCACACCAAACGCACCGCCCAGGAAAGTTTTACCCCGCAAGCCTTTGTGGTGCGCCGCTCGATGCCGTGGGCCGAGAACGGCCAGGCGGGGTTGATGTTCCTGGCGTTTGGGCATTCCTTCGATGCGTTTGAAGCGCAACTGCGGCGCATGAGCGGGTTGGAAGACGGGATTGTGGATGGGTTGTATCGGATCAGTACGCCGCTGACCGGTGGCTACTACTGGTGCCCACCGGTGAAGGATGGGCATTTGGACGTGAGCGCACTCGTCTGATCCCCCAGATCTGAAACAGTGTGGGGGGCTGTGGCGAGGGCGCTTGCTCCCGTTCGACTGCGCAGCAGTCGCAGCTATCCTGGGGGCGCTTCGCACCCCAGCGGGAGCAAGCTCCCTCGCCACACAAGCCAGCTCCCACAGTTTGATTGTGTGGGGGCGTAGATCACGCCACCCACTGGCGCTTATCGTCACCATCCACCGACGGCTTCATCACCTGCACCGGCTCGGGTTCCAACCAGGTGGGCGCGACGAACCGATAACCCAGGCCCGCTGCGGTGGCGATGTAGAACGAGTCATCGTCGCCCAGCGCGCGGCGCAGGGTCTTGATCTGTGTGCGCAGGTTGCATTCCTCCACCACCAGCCTGGGCCAGGCGATGTCGAGCAATTGGTGTTTATGCAGCAATTCACCAGGCCGGGAGGCGAGGGCGATCAGCAAGGTCAGGGCGCGGTTGCCCAGGTTCACGGGTTGCCCATGCTTGAGCAGCAGATAACGGTGGGGCAGCAGTTGGAACGGGCCGAAGTGAATGCCGAAAGAGGCGTCATCGGTGAGGTGGCTGCGAGTCGAGTACGTCATGTCAGTTAACCTTTGTGCGTGGACATTGCAGCCCGACGCGGCTCCTTTTTACGCCGGGTTGCCAGGGAGAGTCAGGTGTTGATCGCCGGGATCGGGTCAGCCGGATAATCGCCATCCATCGTCGGGCCACCGGTGAGGCCGTATTGCTGCAGCACAGGTGTCAGTTGCCCGTAGAAGGCGTCTTGCGCCTTGCCATGGGCATCGGCCAGGGCGAACGGCAGGAACGCGCTGCCGATACCCCCGAGAATCGCCGTGGCGCCGCCAAGGATGCCGCTGATGGTGCCGGCCACTGCACCGATTTCGGTGGCGCCATACAAACCGGCACCGGCTTCCACCAGGCCGGCGACGGCCGCACCTGTGCCGAGCACACCGGTGGCCACCGAGAAACTGCCGGTGAGGTAGTCGCCTTTTTTCAAGGAGTCGACGCCGCCGATAATCCCGATCACGCCGCCGATAATGCCGCCGGCCGAACCAATGATCTTGCCCGCCGCGCCGATATTGGCGATCTGTTGCGCCGACAGCGGGCCTTTGCCCACCGGCACTTTGCCGGGGAAATCGCCAATGGTACCGCCGTCCGGGCGGTTGACCCAGGTGACGCCATAGCCGGCTTCCTTGGCGTATTTGGTCCCGCCTTCGAGCAGCAACCCGGCAAATTGCAGGCCCGCCGATACGCGGTTGGCATCCGCCACCGGGGTGGTGCTGCCGCTGGCCGAACGCGCCATCAGCACGCCGCTCATCAACACCGCGCTGCCAATGTGCAGCAGGCCTTGCTTGAACGCCGGGCTGACATCCCCGAATTTCATACCTTCGATAGCCTTGGGCAAGGCATCGGCAATCTTGTTGCCCTGACGGCCGATGTCCCATACCGACCGCAGCATCGACACCACCTGTGCCGGGTCGATCTTGCCGCCGTCGGAGGTGGTGAACATCGCGGGGTCTTTTTGCTGCGCGTCGTTGATCGCAGCGGTGACTTTGGCGTCGTCGAAGTTGCCGTTGCCATCGCCGAGCGTGACGTTCAACGTGTCGGTGGTCGCACCGCCGAGCAACGCATCGCCGAGGTTTTCGTTGAAGTTGACCTGCAAGGTCGCCGCGTCATCCGCCGTGGCCTTGTCACCCAGAAAGGCCTGGGCCGACGCGGTGCTGGCGGCGAAACTGCTGGCCGCCACGGTCGGGTCCAGGCCACCGGCTACCGCATCGGTGAAGGCTTTGCCGGTCACCAGCTGGTTCTTGTAGTAGCTGAGGATCGCGTCACTTTGCCCGGCGTTGGCCGCTACCTTGGTCAGGTCCACATGGCCGTTGCCACCCAGTGCGAGGTTAGCGATCGTCGCGTCGTTGGCGGCGTTTTGCAGGCCCATGCCCATGTCGATCTGCTTGCCGTTCTGGTCCTTGGCATTGAGGTTGTCGTTGAGGTTCTTGCCCGACTCGATGCCACCTTCAACGTAGTTCTGCATCGCGACCTTCATGCTCGGGTCGGCGCTCACGATATCGCTGAGCGCGGGGCCGCGATTGTTCTGCAAAAAGCCTTGCACGTCCGGGTCCGCCGACAACGTCTCGATGCCGCTTTGCAGCTGCGCCTTGATCTTGTCTTCGTTGGGGTTCAGGCCCCAGTTGGGCGAGGTGTACTTGTCCATCAAGCCTGCGTTGCCGACGTAGTCGCTGACCAGCAGGCGCGTTTGTGCATCGGTCAGTTGCACCATCACGGCGGCTTTTTGTTCGCCGGTGTAGTTCTGCGGGTTGGCAAGGATATCGGCGGTGAGCTTGGAGGTATCCACACCGGCGACGGCATCGCGGGTGGCGGCGCCGTCGAGGAAGGTCAGGGTGTCACTGTCGGTTTTCGGCGCCTGTTTCTCCAGCCACGCACCGATGTTGTCGCGGGTGCCGATGTTGTCGGATTTGCCGGTGGCGGGGTTGTCACCGCCGGTTTCCAGGGCGTGGAACAGGCCGGGGCGCGACCACATTGCTGCAGCGCCGGTCAGCTCGTTGCTCAAGGCCGAATCACTGCCCAGGGCTTGCAGGTTATCGGGGCGGATCATGCCGTCGTTGCTGCGCTGGTTGTCACCTGGGCGCATGGCGGTGCCGGAACTGGCGACCAGGCTTTCGTTGGCCATCACGATGGCGGCGGACTTGGCGTTGGCCTTGGCCAAGTCGCCTGGGTGGCTGCCCATAAAGCTGCCATAGGACTTCGCCGCCGCGCCGATATCGCTGTTGGTGTTGCTGATGAAATGGTCAACGTCGGAATGGGTGATCACATTGTCGGCTTTGCCGCGACCACCGCTGTCCAGCGCGGCCATCAGGTTCGGGCTGCTGGCCACGTACTTGAGCACGGCCTGAGCCTGGGGCGGCAAGCTGGTCGGCGGGTTGGCAAAGTCGATCGGCGCGCCGTGCAGGCCCCAGGCGTCCCAGTTCTGCGAGAGCAATTGTGCGGCGGCGCGCGGGCGGTTCAGGTCGAGTTCTTCTTTGGTCGGTGTCGTGCTGGTGTTACCAGTGATGCTGTTCCAGTCCTTGGCGCCGGACACGCCGAACGACGAGTTGTCGACCCACGAAGTATCGCAGGCGCCTGCCGCTCCAGTAGTGCCGGCGTAAAGCTTGGCCACTTGGTCGTACAGGGCAGGGGTGATGTCCTGGGACACGATCACTTTGTCGCCGGACGCGGTCTGGTAGCGGATCAACCTTGGCCCGACTTCCTCGGGCGGGCCGATATGGGTGGCTGGGTCGATGCTCTCGTTGGCACCGGCCAGGCGATAGCCTTCGGCGCCGCTGGCATTGATCGCCGACAGCTTGGTGAAGTCGCCACTGACCTGATCGAACAGCTGCGGCGTGTCTTTCTGGCTGACCACCACCTTGTCACCCGAGGCGGTCTCATAGCGGATCAGCCCGGGGCCGAGTTCAGTCGGGCTGCCGATGGCCGTGTAGTTGCCCAGCCCCGGCGCCACGGTGCTCGCATCGGCCTGGGTGTAGCCGGCCGCTTTACTGTCACTGAGGTTTTTTTCGAAGCTCGCATCGTTCTGTTGGGTGTTGTACTGGTTGACCAGTGTTTCGTAGAGACGCGGGTTGTCGCTCTGCTTGAGAGTGACTGGCTTGTCGCTGCCCAACGGTGTGTAGGTGATGCTGTTGTTCACCGGCGCCTGAACGTTTTGATAGGGCAGTGGGATCGACGGGCCGCGGATCTTCGACGGGTCGAAGGTCGGCTGGTTGACGGCGGTGTACAACGCGGTTTCGAATTTTTTCTGCGAGCCGTCTGTGCCCGGTGTTTGCGCAGGGTCACGACTACTTGGGATCGCTGGCATACATGCTCACCTGGAAGTTGTTTCATATATCAGGGCCTGCACACTGACTATTTAGCTATTAGTGCATCTGTACTAATCAGGCGCAGGAAATTAGTTGCCCGCGAGCATTAAGGTCGCTCGCGCCGAGCTATGAAACGCGATGAGTAAGTCGCTTTTGTTACAAATGGAAATATCTGCGAAGTTGGGCAAAAGGCTATTAGCGAAAAATGTGAAGTCGATACAAAAAAGACGTCGACGTCGTGACGGACTGCGCGTTTTTACGCTGTAAACCTGCCGCCTATTGATCAAGAGAATGTCGGGGGTGTGCGTGCAACGCCGCGTAATATGGGGCTTTGGCCTTGTTTGAACGTTTCGCTAAAAGTTCCGCGGGCGAACCGGCATGAGTTTTTTTCAACGCCGGGTTGAGCCAAACAATTCACACCTTGTAGCCGAAACGTTTCACAAGCTTTCACAACGAAGGCGTTTTGTTCGTGAGTAGTATGGCCCCCATGCAAACCAACGACGGTTCGAACGCTCACTGTCTGACGTTTTGGGCATTTACCGGGTTTGCATACTTTCAGCTTGCTGTTGCGCAACTGAATAACTTCCCTATCGATGCAAGGAGATGAACATGGCTGATGTCCCACCAGTAAAAGCCGGCGGCGCCGACGACGCTATCGCGAAGATGGAAGCGACCTTCAACATGGCTATCGAGAAGTCGGCCAAGATCACCGAAATCAGCACCGCGAAAAAAGCTGAGCTCGACGCCACCAAACAGCGTCCGCAGAACTGATTTGCCAAACGGGCGGCGCTGGCGCTGCCCGTTTACCTGCTGATTCTTGACCCCGTTGCACATTTTCAAGGGGGCAAACCCACACATGACAGCCTTGATTTCTTTGGGGCCGGTGGCTGCGACTGGCGCACCGACCCTCACTGTGACCGCCGGTTTGCACCAGGGCAGTTCCCTGGTGCTTGATCAGCCTGTCTACACCATCGGCGCGGACCTCGCGGCCGACCTTGTGCTCAGCGACCCCGGTATCGCCGGCCTGCACCTGCGCCTGCGTTTTGAGGGCGGCCATGTGGCGGTCGAAGCCTTGGGCGGTGAGGTGCTGGTCGCCGGCACTGTGCGAATTCCCCGGGGCAATGGCCATCGCGCGCGACTGCCTTTGCAACTGCGCATCGGCACCTCCGGTGTGAGCCTGGCGCTGCCTGAAGAGGCAGAACAACCCCGCGCTCCGCGCAGATTAACGCCTTGGATTGTCGCGCTCGGCCTGCTGTTTATCTGTGCAGGGGCACTGGCCTTTCGCAGTGACCCGCCGTTGGCGCAGGCGGCGGCAGTGGTCGATGTGCCGGCGATTAAGCAGCCGTCCCGCGAACAGGCCAAAGCCTGGCTGGAGCAACAGTTGCAAGCCGCCCGCCTGGATGCGGTGAGCGTCACCAACAGCAACGGCCAGCTCAGCGCCGAGGGTAGTTTCGAACAGTCACAAAAGCCTCAATGGCTGGCCCTGCAACAAGCCTTCGACCAGCGCTACGGCCAGCAGATCGTGCTCAACCCCCGCGTTGCCGCGCGTGCCGATGCCGCGAGCCCACGCGTGCGCTTCCAGGCCGTGTGGTTCGGCGCCCACCCCTACGTGATCAATGACAGCGGCAAGCGCCTGTACCCCGGCGCTGCGCTGGCGGACAACTGGGTGCTGGAACGCATCGAGAACAACCAAGTGATCCTCGCCCGTGGCGATGAGCGCTTTACCTTCACCTTATGAGTCGGTCTATGGGACGTATACACATGATCGTTCCCACGCTCTGCGTGGTAATGCCGCCCCGGACGCTCCGCGTCCTGAAATCAGCGCAATGCGTGACCCCTGCGCAAGGTGACGCAGAGCGTCACAGGATGCATGCCCACGCAGAGCGTGGGAACGATCAACAGGCCCCGGCATGAAAGTCGAACCCCGCCCGCTAATTCCCAGTGATGTGCGCAGCGCGCCTATCGAAGCGATTCGCCCGGTCAATTCACGCCAGGCCACCGCCTTCGAAGCGGTGCTCAAGACCCGCAAGACCCAAACCCGCCGCTCGCTGCGCAGCGACCTCGAAGCCCTCACCAGCGCCGCCGGGGTGGACTCCCTGCTGTTCGGCAGCGCGCGTTCCCTGGAGCTGTTGGAGCATGTGATGGAACACATCCTGCCGAGCCTGGACGCTGAGCCCGAGATCAAGGCCCTGGCCCATGACCTGATCAGCGAAGAGATCGAGATGCGCCGCAACCTCGAACAGCAGCGCTCACAGGTGCATGCCTGATGGCCCGCGATAACGAGGACGCCGTGCAACTGCTCAAGGGCATTGGCGAGCTGTACCGGCGCAATGGTCAGTCCCAGCGCGCGCTGGTGATGTTGCTGATTGCCGTCAGTGTCGCGCCCCACGACTGCGTGCTGTTGCGCGCGCTGGTGCTGGCGTTCACCGACAGTGGCGATGCCACGCGGGCACTCGGCGCCCTCGACCGCCTGGTGGCGCTGGAAGGTGAGTCCGCCAGCCTGTTGCTGCTGCGCGCGCGTGCGCTGTGGTACGGCGAGCGCAAGGACGAAGCGCGCCAGTGCTTCAAACGCTACTTAGCCGCACGCAGGGCCAACCCATGAGCGTACTCAATCGTCTGAACAATGTGGCGCGCATGGCTGCGCAGCGCACTGACGTGATCATCGTCGCGTTTATGCTGATGGCGATTGTGATGATGATCATCCCGCTGCCCACCTACCTGGTGGACATGCTGATCGGCCTCAATATTGCCCTGAGCATCCTGATCCTGATCGTAGCGTTCTACATCGGCCACTCCGTGGAGTTCTCTGCGCTGCCGCCGCTGATTCTGCTCAGCACCTTGTTTCGCCTGTCGCTGTCGATCACCACCACGCGCCTGATTCTGCTGCACGGTGACGCCGGGCATATCGTCAAGGCGTTCGGTGACTTCGTGATTGCCGGGCAAGTGGTGGTCGGCATGGTGGTGTTCCTGATCATCACCGTGGCGCAGTTCGTGGTTATCACCAAAGGTGCCGAGCGCGTCGCGGAAGTGGCGGCGCGCTTTACCCTGGACGCCATGCCCGGCAAGCAGATGAGCATCGACAACGACCTGCGCAATGGCGATATCGACCAGGCCGAAGCCCGCCGTCGGCGCTCGCGCCTGGAGCGGGAAAGCCAGATGTTCGGCGCAATGGACGGCGCGATGAAGTTCGTCAAAGGCGACGCCATCGCAGGGCTGGTGATCCTCGCGGTCAACCTGCTGGGCGGCATGCTGATCGGCATGCTCGAACGCGACATGCCGTTCGGCGTGGCGGTGCACACCTATTCGCTGCTGACCGTGGGTGACGGCCTGATCGCCCAGATCCCGGCGCTGTTGATTTCAGTCGCGGCGGGCACTGTCGTGACGCGCGTCAACAGCGACGGCGAGGCCGGCGACCTGGGCAGCGAGATCATCAAGCAACTGGGCGCCAGCTACCGTGCGCTGGGCCTGACGGCGCTGATCATGATCGGCGTAAGCCTGCTGCCGGGTTTTCCGACCTGGGTATTTATCGGTTTGTCCTTAGCCTTTGGCAGTGCGGCATTTTTGATGTATCGCCGGCAGGCCCGTCAGCCCCAGGGTGAACTTGAAGCGTTGGTGCAAGCACCTGAGCCGGTGGTCGAGGTGCCGGTCGAACAGGATGACAACCTGCTGCCCGACACCCGTGTACTGCTGACCCTCGGCAGCGGCCTGTCCCAAAGCGCGCCGCGCCAGATGCTGCGCCAGCGTGTCGAAGCGCTGTGTCACGACATTCGCACCGAGCTTGGCGTGGACGTACCAGTGCCAGGCATCTACATGGAAGCCAAGGCCACGCCGGGCAGTTTTCGCGTGTCTTTGGAAGGCGTGCCGGTGAGCGAGGGCGAATTGCCGATCAACTGCCTGCTGTTGCAGGACGACCCGGTGCATGTGCAGTTGCTCGATATCGCTACCGTACAAGCCGATTCGCCGCTCAATGGCCGCCCTGCGCACTGGATCGAGCGTCAGCACGAAGACACCTTGCGCAATGCCGGCATCGGCTTTTTGCTGCCTGACGAAGTGCTGCGCGGTGTGCTGGAACGCAGCCTGCGCCGCTATGCCGCGGACTTCCTCGGCATCCAGGAAACCCGTCTGTTGCTCGAGCGCACCGAAGCCACTTACGGCGAACTGGTCAAAGAGGCCCTGCGCTTGGTGCCGCTGCAACGCGTGGCCGAAACCCTGCGCTTGCTGGTCGGCGAAGGCGTGTCGATCCGCAACCAGCGCGCCTTGCTCGAAGCCATGGTGGAGTGGGGCGCGCGTGAAACTGATGCCGGGCGCCTGGCTGAGCATTTGCGTGCAGCGCTGGCGCGGCAGATCAGTCATCAGTATGCGGATCGCAACCGGGTGATCGGCGCACTGGTACTGGCGCCGGGCCTGGAAGACCAGCTTCGTGCGTCCTTGCGTCGCCAGGAGCCGCAGCGCGAGTTGATCCCCGAAGACGTCAGCCGCGCCTTGCTTGCGCAACTGCGTCAGGCTTGCGAGAACACCCGTGAGGCCAACAGCGCCGTGTTGCTGGTGCACCCGGAACTGCGCCGCAGCTTGCGTCGCCTGGTACTGCGCGGCGAGCTGGAACTGGCGGTGCTGTCGTTCCGCGAATTGGCCACCGAGTACAACCTGCAAGCGCTGGTGACCATCAGCCTCACCGATATTTCCAATCGCCGCGCGCCTGCTGCGGCTTCTGTCACTCCCCTGGCGTCTGCCTCATGATGCGTTTTTGTGTGTTGTTACTCGCTTTGATTGCGTGTGCCAGTCAGGCCCAGGACATTGCCCGAGGTGCTGGCGGCTCGATCAACCTGGCGTCCGGTGAAGGGCGCATTTTGCATTTCGTGGCGCCAGTGGATTCGGTGCTGGTGGCCGAACCCAATGTGGCCGACCTGCAAGTGGTGTCGCCCGGCACTATCTATATCTTCGGCAAGGCGCCGGGCAACACCAGCCTGATAGCCCTGGGCAACGACGGCAAACAACTGGCCAGCCTGACGCTTTCGGTCAGCAGTGACAGCCAGGCGGTGACCACGCCGATGCAGACCCTGCACCCCGGCAACGGTGCGCAGATAAGCGGCGCCGGCAACCGCCTGATTGCCAAGGGCACGCTCGGTTCGGTGGCCGAGGCCACCGACCTCAACGCGCTGCTCAACCCTCAGGGCCAAGGTTTCCAGAGCGCGATCAACACCAGCGAATATGCCGGTGCCGCCCAGGTGAACCTGCGGGTGCGCTTTGCCGAAGTGTCGCGTTCCGAGTTGCTGCACTACGGCGTGAACTGGAACGCGATGTTCAATAACGGCACGTTTTCCTTCGGCCTGATCACGGGCGGCCCATTGGCGGCAGCGACGGCCGGTGGCTTGGCGACGGCGGGCACCGGTTCCGGCAATGTGAATATCGATGGCATGCTCGATGCGCTGCAAGCCAATGGCATCTTGCAGATCCTGGCCGAGCCGAATATCACCGCCATGACCGGCCAGACCGCGAGCTTCCTCGCTGGTGGCGAAGTGGCGATCCCGGTGCCGGTCAACCGCGACCTGGTGGGCATCGAATACAAGTCCTTCGGTGTGTCGTTGTTGTTCAACCCGACCTTGCTGCCTAACGGGCGCATCGCCCTGCAAGTGCGCCCGGAAGTCAGCAGCGTGGTCAGCGGCGGCACTGTGGACTTCGGCAATTTCCATGTGCCGTCCTTCAGCGTGCGCCGCGCCGACACGCGGGTGGAAGTCGGCAGTGGGCAGACGTTCGCCATCGCCGGGTTGTTCCAGCGCGAGAGCAGCCAGGACATCGAAAAACTGCCATTGCTGGGCGACCTGCCGATCCTCGGCAACCTGTTTCGCTCCAAGCGCTTCCAACGCAATGAAACCGAACTGGTGATCCTGATTACCCCGTACCTGGTCGAGCCGGTACGCGGTCGCGGTCTGGCCACGCCCCTGGACGCCTTACCGACCACCGCCGCAGCCAGCGGACCGCGCAGCGGCGGGGCGTTCGGTTTCTACATGAATTGACTAAGGGGCCTGCCATGACTGTTTTGCGTGTGTTGATGCTGTTGCCCTTGGTGTTGGTGGGCTGCAAGACCCATTTGGCGCCGACGTATTACTCGCCCGAATACCGCGCCGATGGCGTGCCGAGCCAGTGCCAGCAACCGGCGGCCAAGGATGAGATTGGGTTGGATGAAGACTTCAAACCGACCTTGCCGTTGGGCTGCGCGAACAATTTGAACCTGATGCAGATGGTCGAGCGCAAGCAGGACCTGACCCAGGGCCGCGCGACCGGGCCAGCAATGGCCGCGCCGGTGGGCCGGGCAGCGCAGGTGTATATCGAAGGGTTCGACCGCGAGCAGTTGCAGCGGCGCAAGGACCAGCAGGAAGCCAAGGCCGGCGCTGCAGGAGGCCAGCAATGAGGCCCCAATGTGGGAGCGGGCTTGCTCGCGAAAGCGGCCTCATGGTCGACCACTACCCAACTGAAGCTACCCGGTCTAACTGTGGGAGCTGGCTTGTCGGATCGCCGCACCGCTGCGATAGCGGTGAGTCGGCGTACATATCCGTTGTTGTAGTAACGGCCACTTATGGTTCCGCTCTTACAGCGGCTCACTTTTGGAAAGACCCAAAAGTAAGCAAAAGGTCTTCGCCCCACCACTCGGCACCTCGCTTAGGCTCGGTGTGCCCTCACTCCGGCTTTGGAGCGTGGGCCGCCGCGATGGGCCATCCTTGGCCCAGCGCGGCTAACCCGGCGTCCTGCCGGGTTACCCTCGCTCCAAAGCCTGCGTTCGGCCAGCGTGGTTTAACGGGGCGACTCAGATCAACATCAAAAGCAGATCAAAAGCCAGATCACAAGCCAGATCAAAAGCGGGTTGGTCGTGTATCAGCGCGGGTCCACCAACCCCAGCTCCTTGGCTTGCGCCACCGGATCACTGATCGCTTTGATGCGCTTGGCTTCGGTCACCAACTGTGCCCGCTCAGCCGCCGGAATATCATCCAGCGCCAGCCCGGCAACCTTTTGCTCATACCCCGCCAACACCATCACCAACAGTTCATTACGCTGATGCCGTGGCAAGGCCCGGGGCGATTGGGTGACGGGGGCGATGGTGTCCAGCGCCTGTTGCGATTGCCCACCCAGCGCATAAGCCAGGGCCAGGTTGCAGCGGCTGTCGAGGTTGTCGGGTTGCAGGCTGAGGCTTTGGGCGAAGGCGGTTTGTGCGGCGACGGCCTGGCCGTTCAAGACCTGCGCGATGCCCAGGCGTGTGTAGGCGACCGGCAGGTGGTTGATCTCGGCGGCCTGGCCCAGCGCCGTGACGGCGCGTTGGGTCTTGCCCAGTTGCAACTGCGCGGTGCCAAGGCCGAGCAGGGCGTCGGCGTTGCGGGCGTCCAAACCCAGGGCTTGCTGGAAGGCGCGCTCGGCGCCCGACGCGTCCTTGGCGTCGAGCCTGGCCTGGCCGAGCTTGAGCCACAGGTCGATGCCGGCGCCGGGTTGCTGGGTGGCGCGCTCGTACAGCGCAGCCGCGCTGGCGTAATCGCCGCGCTTGTTCAGGTCGTTGGCCAGTTGCAGGGACTTGTCGGAATCGGTCGCAGGTTTGCTGGAGCAGGCAGCCAACAGCAGGGTACTGGCAAGCAGGAAATTCTTGGTCATCGTCACAACTCGTCGGGCGAAGGCGCAGGCCATGTAAGCATATTTTTCATGGCCATCCTATGCCTGTTCGGCGCCAGTTTGGCCCACGCGGCCGAAGCGCCCGAATGGTTTTCCAAACCCTATGCCTACGTGTTGGTCGACCAGGATGTGCGCGGCGCACTGGAAGAGTTCGGCCACAACCTCGACATCCCCGTGGTGCTCTCGGACAAGGTGCGCGGCAAGGCGCGCAGCACGATTCGCGCCGCCAGCGCCGGTGAGTTCCTGCAAACCCTGTGCAACACCAACGGCCTGACCTGGTACTTCGACGGCAACCTTCTGTACCTCAACGCCAACGATGAGATCGGCACAAAACTGTTCAAGGCCAGCGCATTGAACCTCGACCAATTGCAGGCTTACCTCAACACCCTTGATGTGTTCGGCCAGCAGCTGTCGATGCGCAATGGCCCCGAAGGCGATGAAGTGTTCGTGTCCGGGCCACCGCCGTACCTGGCGCTGGTGCAACAGCACGTCGATCACCTGCAACCCAACGCCGTGGCCGCCCCGGTGGCCCGCGAGCGGGGTGTGCGGGTGTTTCGCGGCGCGCAAGTCAGTACCGAAACCCCAACCCAGTAAAGGAGCAGCACCATGTCCGTAACGGCCGTAGACAGCAACCTCGCCCCCGGTGGCGCCAGCCCTGAAGCCAAGTTCAATGCCGCGGTGGATAACGCCAAGGCCGCCGACAAACCGGCGGACACCTCGGACGCCGACGACGCCAAATTCAACGATGCGTTGATCACCCAGGCCGTCACCATCGGCGGCCAGTTCATCATCATGCCGAAGATGCAAGAACTGCTGAACGACGCCATGTCCGATGACGACGACGAGTAGGAGGCCCCTATGACTATCAGTCTCGCCGCCGGCGCCACGGCCTTGCCGCCGTCCGCCGGTGCGGGGCCCGCCGGGGTCTCGCAGAACCTGTTCGAACACATGGCCAACACCGCCAAGGGCATGCCCGAGGGCGCCAGCCCGCACCAGATCGGTTCGGGCTTGATGGAGCGCATGAACAGCTTTATCGACCGTTCGCGAGCGTTCTCCGAGCGTGCGGATTTGCTCACCAACAACCCCTCGGCGCCGCCACCCGCGCAGGCCGAAATCCGCACGGCCAGTGCTTCTCCCCAGGCTGAGTCGGGAAAAAAAGTCGGCGAGCAGCAGGTCGACCAGATCGTCCATTCCCTGGGCAAGATGTTCGACTACTCCATCGAAACCCAGATGGTGGTGCGCGGTGCAACGCAGATTTCCGGCTCCGCCAACACGCTGCTCAAGGGTCAATAACGCCATGCCAAGCCCAAACCGCGCCCTGCGCCTGTTGCTGATCGGCCTGCTGGCCAGTCTGTTGCAGGCGTGCAACACCGACCTCTATACCAACCTCAGCGAGCGCGATGCCAACGCCATGGTCGCGGTGCTGCTGCGCGGTGGTATACCGGCGGAGCGCAAGACCCAGGACAACGGCCAGCTCAAAGTGGTGGTCGACGAGGAGCGTTTCGCCGAAGCCATGACGCTGCTCGACAACGCCGGCCTGCCGCAACAGAGCTTTTCCAATATGGGCCAAGTGTTCAAGGGCAACGGCCTGGTGTCGTCGCCGGTGCAGGAGCGCGCGCAGATGATCTATGCGCTGAGCGAGGAGCTCTCGCATTCGGTGTCGCAGATCGACGGCATCGTCGCTGCGCGCGTGCATGTGGTGCTGCCCGATAACGACCTGCTCAAACGCGTGATTTCACCCTCGTCGGCCTCGGTACTGGTGCGTTACGACCCGGGTACCGACATCAATACGCTGATCCCGCAGATCAAGACGCTGGTGGCCAACGGCATTTCCGGCCTGAGCTACGAAGGCGTTTCGGTCACGGCGATCAAGGCAGCTGTCGCCATCAGCCAGAACCCGGCACAACCACGGCTGGCGCGCTTTATGGGCTTGTGGATGCTGGAAGACAACGTGCCTCAGGCGCGTTTCATGTTCGGCACGTTGTTGCTGATTGCGCTTGGCGCCCTCGGTGTATTGGCACGCCAGCAGTGGGCGCGGCGCCAGTCCCAGGCGCTGTATGTGCTCAAGGAGGGTGAATGAGTTTATTCGAACGCTGGCAGGGGTTGATCGCCGAGCCTTTGCAGTTTGTGCGCGGGCCTAGCCTGGGCGCGTGTTTTGCCGCTGAGCTGCCAGATGACGTGTTGCAGGCCATGCAGGCCCAGCCACGTTTTCGCCCGCGCCTGCAGCAGTTGCTGGTCAAGCACTACCAGTTGGCGCCGATCGAGCAATTGGTCACGCCGTTGGCGGCCGACCTGCCGGTGTTGCTGCTGTCGCCTGCGCAATTTGCGCGCCTGCCGAGGTTATGCGGGGCTATCTGGCACGGCGCAACCTTGAGCCGTGAGATCCGCCGCGAGGTGGTCAATGAGCTGCGTGAAGGCCTCGGCGCCGAGGTCTTTGTGGCCGCCCTGGCTCTGCGCCAACTGGGGGGCGCGGCGGATCTGCTGCGTGAACCGGCCGAGTTGATCGAAGCCATCGACCGTGACGGCCTTGGCTGTGTCGCCGCCTGGCTGCAGGCCCAGCACGCTGACTGGCAAGGCTGGCTGCGCTTGCGTTTTGACTTTCCCCAGGGCTACAGCGCACGCGTGCCGCGTGACCTGGAAATCGTCCAGGCCGCCGCTGCTTGCCTGCTGGCCGAGGAGGTTGCCCCATGAATGAACTACCGAGCCGTCCGGCTGCGCGTATTTTGCGGGCCGAAGAAGCCGCGTTGTGGACCGACGGTTTTGCCTTCCTGCAAGCGGCCAAAGACCAGGCCGAACAGATCAAGGCCGACAGCGACCAGTGGCTGCACGCCGCCCGCGCCGAGGGCTTTGAAAGCGCCCGGCAGGCCGGTGCCGAGCAGGTCGCGCAATTGCTGGTGCAGACCCAATCCCAGGTGCAGCACTACCTGAGCAGCCTGGAGACTTCGCTGGCCGATTTGGCGTTGGGCATCGTGCGTGAAGTGCTGGGCGAATTGGATAACGCCGAGCGCGTCGTGCGCTGCACCCGCCAAGCCCTGAGCGCGTTTCGCCAGGACCAGGCACTGACACTGTGGGTGCCACCCGCCGAGGTCGACGCATTGCGCCAACGCCTTAAGCTTGAAGGCTTGGCGCTTGCAGTGGACGCCGATGAACAGCTTGGCGCCGGCCAGGCACGCCTCAGCAGCCCGGCCGGCTCGGTGGAGCTGGGCCTGGACGCGCAATTGCAAACCCTGCGCCGCAGCTTGCTGCCCTTTGCCGAAGAAGGTGTGGCATGAACCTGGAGCAGTTGCTGCCACGCCTGACTGAGCGCCTGGCCCAGGCGCGCCCGCGACCAATGCACGGCACCGTGCTGAGCATTCGCGGCGTGCTGCTGCGCGCCAGCGTGGCCGGTGCGAGCATTGGTGAGCTGTGCCAATTGCGCGATCCCGGCAGCAGCCGCAGCTTGAGTGCCGAGGTCATTGGTTTTGATGGTGACGAGGCGATTCTGTCGCCCATCGGCTCGATGGAAGGGTTGTCGACCCGCACGCAGATCACCGCCACCGGCGAAACCCTCGGCGTGGCGGTCGGTGATGCGCAGTTGGGGCGTGTGATCAGCCCTATGGGCGATTCTCTCGACGGTGATGGCCTGCCACTGACTCTGGCCCTGAAAAGCTATCCGCTGCACACCGAGCCTCCGGCACCGTTTTCGCGGCAGCTGATCGTGCGCTCCATGGCCTTGGGCATCCGCTCCATCGACGGCTTGCTGACCTTGGCCCAGGGCCAACGCATGGGCATCTTTGGCGAGCCAGGCGTGGGCAAATCGTCGCTGCTTGCCAGCATCATCCGTAACAGCGAAGCCGATGTGATTGTGATCGGCCTGATCGGCGAGCGGGGCAGGGAGGTGCGCGAGTTGCTCGACGTGCAACTCGATGCCCAGGCGCGCGCGCGCACGGTGGCGGTGGTCGCCACCTCGGATCGCCCGGCGGCCGAGCGTGTACGTGCCGCGTTCGTCGCCACCACCCTGGCCGAATACCACCGTGACCAGGGCCGCAATGTATTGCTGCTAATGGACAGCCTCACGCGTTTTGCCCGCGCCCAGCGCGAAATTGGCCTGGCCGTGGGCGAGCCACCGACCCGTCGCGGTTACCCGCCGTCGTTCTTCTCGGCGTTGCCACGCCTGCTCGAACGCGCCGGCCCCGGCCCTACCGGCAGTATTACCGCGCTTTACACCGTGCTCACTGAAGGCGATGCCGCGAGCGACCCGGTGGCCGAGGAAGCGCGTTCGATCCTCGACGGGCATATCGCCCTGAGCGCCGAGTTGGCCCAGCGCAATTACTTCCCGGCGGTGGACGTGCTGCGCAGTCGCAGCCGCTTGATGGAGCAGGTCGCCGGGGAGGAGCACAAGCGCCTGGCCATGCGAATCCGTGAGCTGATGGCGCGCTACGGCGAAATCGAAATGCTGATCCGTGTGGGCGAGTACTCCGCCGGCAGCGACCCGCTGGCGGACGAAGCCATTGCACGCCACGCCGCCATCGAAGCATTCCTGCGCCAGAACGCGGGCGAGCCCAGCAACCTGGAACAGACCCTGATGCACATGCGCCAGGTGTTGGCATGAGCCGCGCAATCGAGATACACGCAAAACCCTGTGGGAGCTGGCTTGCCTGCGATAGCGGTGGGTCAGTCAGCCCTGTTGTGACTGATACACCGCTATCGCAGGCAAGCCAGCTCCCACAGTCGATCTTCGCTGATCCGGAAACGGTAGTCGCTGGCATTAGAAAGGAGAACGCCCAATGAAAACCGACCAACTGCGCACCCTGCAAACCTTGCGGGTACTGCGCGAACAACGTGCTGCCAGCCAACTGGCCGCCCAGCAGCAACGCTGCGAGCAGACCCATGGCGTGTTGACCGATGCCAAGGAGCAACTGCGCCTGCACCGTGAGGCAATTGCCGAGGAAGCCCGTCAGGTGTACGCCTCGCTCACCGAGGGCTTGTCGGTAGCCAGTTGGCAGGCGGCTCAGGACCGTTTGCGTGGGCTGTCGGATGACCAGCAGCAGTTGGAAAACGACGTGAGCCACGTGTCCACCACCCTGCAAAGCCAGGAGCGTGAGCGCGACCTGTTCCGCCAGGAACGCCTGAGCCGCCAGCGTCAGTCCGATGCCTGGCAGAGCCTGCTGGAAGGGCGTGAAAGCGATGAGCGCCGCGTCGGTGAACTGCGTGATGAAGGCACCGGCACATGATTGCAGCCCTTGCCGACCCGCTGTCGCCATGGTTGACGCACTACGACCCGGCCTTGCTGGCGCTGCATAACCAACTGCACCGGCGCCGCCGCGCCTGGCGGGGCCGCTGCGCCGGGCAAGACCTGCGCGTGAACTGGGCCGCTGAACCGCAGCCGCTTGATGCGGCACGCGAGGTGCTGCTGTTGCTTGGTCGCGCGCCAGTGCGTTTGCGGCTGTCGGCTGCGGCATTGGAGCAGGTGTTGGTGCCGCTGGCGTTGCAGTTTGACGTGCAACTGCTGCCGGCGCTGCCGCGTGCATTGCTGCTGGAACTGGCGGTACTGGACCTGATCGAGCGTCTCGAACCGCTGCTGGGTCAGCCGCTGCAATTGCTCGAAGCGCCGCAAGACCAACAGCCTTATGCGCTGCACCTGGCGCTGGAATTGTCCTTCGCCAACCAGCCTGCCACGCACGCGCAACTGGACCTGAGCGAAGGCGCCGCCGTGTTGTTGGCGCAGTTGCTGGATCAACACGCCCAGCTTGAGCCGGACCCATTGCCCGACCTGCGCCAGAGCCTGGCGCTGCTGGCCGGGCAGCAGCACTTGAGCCTCGGTGAGCTGCGCAGCCTGCGCCCCGGCGATGTGCTGATGCTCGAACCCGGCCCGGGTTTGCTGCTGGAGCTGGCGGGTCGCCTGCAGGCCCGCTGCCAATACCAGGGTGAAGTCTTGCGCTTGCAGGAAGCCTTGCAAGCACCTCTTTTGCAGATGGAGAACACGATGACTGATGTTGATGCGGCTGCGGCCCTGGATGATCTGCCGCTCAAACTGGTGTGCCAGGTCGGCAGCCTGGAATTGACCCTGGCGCAACTGCGTGAACTGGGCGCCGGCAGCTTGTTGCAGTTCAATACACCCGGCGTGGACAGCGTCGATTTGATGGTCAACGGGCGCCGTGTCGGCCAGGGCCAATTGGTGAAAATCGGTGACGGCCTGGGTGTGCGCCTGCTGAGTTTCGCCACCCCATGACCGGTTATCAGCCCAACCTGATCGAGATCATCCTGGTCGTTGCGACGATCGGGCTGATCCCGTTGGCGGTGGTGACACTCACCGGTTTCATGAAGATCTCGGTGGTGCTGTTCCTGATCCGCAACGCCCTCGGTGTGCAGCAGACCCCGCCGAACCTGGTGCTGTACGGCATCGCGCTGATCCTCTCGGTGTATGTGACCACGCCGTTGATTGGTGACATGTACCGGCAAGTGGAGGGCCGCGACCTTAATATCGAGCATGTGGAGCAGCTCAAGGATCTGGGCGATGCGCTGCGCCCGCCCTTGCAGGCGCATTTGAAGCGCTTTGCGAACGAGTCCGAGCGCGGTTTTTTTGTGCAGGCCACCGAGACCATCTGGTCGCCGGAGGCGCGGGCCGACTTGCGCGACGATGACCTGGTGGTGTTGATTCCGGCGTTCGTCAGTTCGGAACTGACGCGGGCCTTCGAGATCGGCTTTTTGCTCTATATCCCATTCCTGGTGGTGGACTTGCTGGTGTCCAACGTGCTGATGGCGATGGGCATGTCGATGGTTTCGCCGAACCTGATTTCGATCCCGCTGAAGATCTTTTTATTCGTGTCCTTGAGCGGCTGGTCGCGCTTGATGCACGGTTTGATTCTGAGTTACGGCTGAGGCACGACCCATGGGCCAGGATGTGTTCCTGTCATTGATGAAACAGGCACTGATGACGGTGCTGATGCTCTCGGCGCCGGCGCTGGGCGTGGCGATTATCGTGGGTTTGAGCGTAGGGCTGTTCCAGGCGCTGACGCAGATCCAGGACCAGACCCTGCCGCAGGTGGTAAAGCTGGTGGCGGTATTGCTGACCATCGTGTTTCTCGGCCCGGTATTGGCCGGGCAAGTCGCGGAACTGGGTGGCCAGGTGCTGGACAACTTCCCGATGTGGACGCGCTGACCGCCCATGGATGCCAGCCTGACCGCGCAGTTCCTGGAAGTCGCCTATCCGGTGATCAGTTCTGCCTCGCTCGCCGCCTGTCGAGCCATGGGCGTGGTGGTGATCACCCCGGCGTTCAACCGCCTGGGCCTCACCGGCATGATTCGCGGCTGTGTGGCCGTGGCGATTTCCATCCCGATGTTCTTTCCGGTGTTCGATGCGCTGACCCACATGCCCGAACACGGCAGCGTGTTTATCGCCGGCTTGCTGATCAAGGAGTTCTTGATAGGCATCCTGATCGGCTTGCTGTTCGGCATTCCGTTCTGGGCGGCGGAAGTGGCGGGGGAGTTGATCGACCTGCAACGCGGCTCGACCATGGCGCAGCTGGTGGACCCGCTGTCCACCGGCGAGTCGAGCGTGATGTCGACCTTGCTCACGGTGATGCTGATCACGCTGTTCTTTATGTCCGGCGGTTTTATCCTGATGGTCGACGGCTATTACCACAGTTACCAGTTATGGCCGGTGACCGCATTTACGCCGGTATTTGCCAGCTCCGCGTTGCTGGCGGTGCTGTCGATCCTCGACCAGATCATGCGGGTTGGCGTGCTGATGGTCTCGCCGTTGCTGATCGCGTTGCTGGTCACCGACTTGATGCTTGCGTACCTGTCGCGGATGGCGCCGAACCTGCATATTTTCGACTTGTCGTTGCCGGTGAAAAACCTGTTTTTCTCGATTCTGATGGTGATCTACATCGGCTTTTTGATCCCGCTGATGCTCGACCAACTGGCCGAGTTTCGTGGCACCGTCGAGCTGCTTAAAACCCTGGCGGGCATGGAGTAGCCCATGGCCGATACCAGCGAAGAGAAATCCCAGCCGGCCACGGACAAAAAGCTCAGCGACGCGCGCAAAAAAGGCCAGGTCGCCAAGAGCCAGGACCTGGTGTCGGGCATGGTCATTTTGTTCTGCACCCTGTGCATCTCGATTCTGGCGCCACGGGCCATGGCCCAGGTGACGGCGCTGATCGACCTGACCGCGCAAATCTATATCGAGCCGTTCGCCACCGTGTGGCCGCGGGTGCTGGACCATGCCGAGCAGTTGATCATCGGTATTACCCTGCCAGTGATGGCGGTGACCACCGGGGTGGTGATCCTGACCAATATCATCACCATGCGCGGCTTTGTGTTCTCGGTAGACCCGATCAAGCCGGAGTTCAAGCGCATCAACCCGGCGGAGGGCATGAAGAAGATCTTCGCCCTGCGTAACCTGGTGGAGTTCATCAAGGGGTTGGTCAAGGTGCACGTGTTGGCGATTGCGTTCTATGTGGTCGGCAAGCACGCGCTGCAGGCGCTGATGGAGTCTTCGCGCTGTGGCGCCGAATGCATGGAGTCGACGTTTTTCCTGGTGCTCAAGCCGCTGGTGTTTACCGTGCTGTGCGCCTTTATCACCGTGGGCGCCGTTGACGTGTTAATGCAGCGTTGGCTGTTCGGCCGCGACATGAAAATGACCCGCAGCGAAACCAAACGTGAACGCAAGGACATCGACGGCGACCCGCTGATCAAGAGCGAGCGCCGGCGCCAGCGCAATGAAATGCAGGCACTTGCGACCAAGCTGGGGTTGGGCCGTGCGTCGATGATGATCGGGACTACCGATGGCTGGGTGATTGGCGTGCGCTATGTGCGCGGCGAAACGCCGGTGCCAGTGATTGTCTGCCGCGCCGCGCCGGAGGAGGCGTTGCTGATGTTGCAGGAGGCTTATGATTTAGGCATCCCGCATGCGCCGGACCGGGCCTTGGCGGCGGAGATTGCGCGCAGAACCGTACCCGGTGACCCGGTGCCCGACGCCTCATTCCAGGCCGTGGCGGATTGGCTGGTCGCCGCCCGCCTGATCTGACCCAACACACCACTCAGCCGTTACCCAAATGACGGATATATACCCACCCCATTACCGATGCTGAAACCGCGGCAACGCAGCAATCCGCAACTTAGGTTCCTGCAACCGCGCCAAGTCAGCAGCAATCTGCGCCCGCCAAAAATGCGCCCCCGCCAACTGCGCATCCACCCACGCCTGGCGCAGCAGCACCTTGGCCTTGTCAACCGAACCATAGTGACCTTGGCGCAAGATCAGTTGCGCCTTGATCCGCAACATCTGCGGCACAAACCAGCGTTCATGATGGCCAATCGCCAATTGCAGCGTATCTTCCAACACCTCCAAAGCCAGTTTTTCCAGGCCCAGGCGCGCCAGGCCCAAGGCGTATTCACAGCGCAGCAGGCTGTAGAGCTGGCTGTCGCCCTGGCTTTGCAGGTGGTGCAAGGCTTCACCCAGTTGCGGCACGCCCGTTTCCGGTGAGCCCTCGCGGATCAGCAGGATGTTCTCGAAGCACAGGCGAAATTGCCGCCAGATCGGCAAGTCCTGGAGCGTAGTGCTGCTTTGCAGCAGGCCCAGGTAATAGCGCACCTGCGGCAGGTTGGACGCCAACAGCGCCAGCGGCAGTGCGCCCAGGCACAGGGTGTACCAGAGGGTGGCGGGGTGGTCGAGGCTGATGGCATCGTCGACGCAGCTGGCGATCAGGCGCAGCGCCGGGTCGACGTCGCCTTCGAGCAATTGCACCTTGGCCTTGAGACAACGGGCGGCAATGCGTTGGTCAAAATGCACGTCGATGATGTGCGAGCGCGGTGCCGACGGCGAGCCAAGCGCTTCATCGATGTTTTGCCGCGCGCCCAGCAGGTCGCCCATATGAAACAGCGCCACGGCGCGCATGCGTTTGCCGAGCAATTGCTGATTACCGCCGCTGTTGAGGGCGATATAACGCTCGGCCAGTTCCAGGGCTTCAGTGTATTGGTTGCAGCCGCAGCGGTCGGTCCACAGGCCCCACAAGGCGCGCATTTTGTGTTCGGCATCGCCCAGGTCGCGGGCATCTTCGCGGACTTGGCGCCAGGCTTCGCGCATTTCCGCGCCGGTGCCGTAGGTCAGCATCAGCACGCTGGCCAGGGCGGTTTGCAGCAGCATGCGCTGACGCACGGCCAAGGGTGCAACGGCGTCGCTGGCCAGGCCCTTGTCGACCCAGGTTCGGCATTCACTGACCCGCGACAGGCGCAACCATAACGGCACGCCGCCCAGGGTCAGTTCGATGGCCAGGGGCAGCTCGCCGCTGGCGGAATAGGCCCAGTCCAGAGCCGAGCGAATGGTGCTGCTTTCGGGGCCGTAGAGGGCGATCCAGGTGTCTGGCGACAGGCCGTCCAGGGTTTGCCCGGCTTCTTGCAATACGCCGAGGGCATAGTGGGCGTGGCGTCGGCTGGTGGCATTGACTTCGCCGTGTTCTTCGAGCTTTTCCAGGGCATAGGCGCGGGTGGTTTCCAGCAGGCGATAGCGTTTGAGCAACTGCGCCTCACCGGCGATCAGCAGCGATTTGTCCATCAGGCTTTCGAGCAACGGCAGGGCGTTGCGTGGGTCCAGGCTGCTGCTGGCGGTCATGGCCTTGACCGCATCCAGGGTGAAGGAGCCAGTGAACACCGCCAGTTGGCGCAACATGGCCTGCTCGTCACCACTGAGCATCGAGTAGGTCCAGTCCAGCGTGGCACTGAGGGTGCGATGGCGGGCGAGGGCGGTGCGTCGGCCGGTCATTTGCAGGCGGAAACTGCCGTCAAGCAGGCCGACCAGGTCCTGGACGCCAAAGGTCCGTACCCGGGCCGCGGCGATTTCGATGGCGAGCGCGTTGCTGTCGAGTTTGCGGCAGATGGCGCAGACGGCTGCCACGTCGGTGTCGTTGAACACAAAGTCGGGGTCGAGGGCGCGCACGCGCTCGACAAACAGGCGCACGCCGGACCAGGCCATTGCCTCACTGGCGTTGAGGCGGGTGCCTTCGTCGGGCACTTCCAGTGGCGCCAAATCATGCACCCGCTCACCGTCGGCGCGCAGTGGTTCGCGGCTGGTGGTCAGTACATAACATTGTGGGGCGCAGCGCAGCAGGGTCTCCACCGCGTCGGCGGCGGCCGGCAGTACGTGTTCGCAGTTGTCCAGTACCAGCAGCAGACGGCGTTCGGCCAAGGCGGCGGCGATGGTCGGCAGCGGTTCAGTGCTGACGGTCTGGATCCCCAGGGCGCTGGCGAGCATACCGGCCACCCATTGCCCGCTGGTGGCGGGCGCCAGGTCGACGAAGCAGGTGTCGAGCTTGGATTCATGCGCCAGCCGCTGCGCCACGGCGGTGGCCACGGTTGTCTTGCCGATGCCGCCGGGGCCGGTGAGGGTGACGAAGCGCTGGCTGAGCAACTGCTCGGCAAGGCTTGAAATCAAGCTGTCACGGCCGATGACCTCGCAGGACGGCACTGGCGGCGCGGGCTCCTCGGTGCGTGCGCAGAGCACCGGCAGGCTTTCTTCGCCGGCGGTTTGCACGGTCACCGGCGCCACAAAGCGATAACCACGCCCCGGCACGGTGACGATATAGCTGAAGTTGCCATCGTCGCCCAGTGCCCGGCGCAATGCGACGATCTGTGCACGCAGGTTGCATTCCTCCACCACCACCTTGGGCCAGGCGAAGGCGATCAGCTCGGTCTTCTCCAGCAATTCACCGGCGCGGGTCGCCAGGGCGATCAACAGGTAGAGGGCGCGACTCCCCAGGCTGACCGGCTCGCCGTTACGCAGCAGCACGTGCTGCCTGGCCAGTAACAGGAAGGGGCCAAAGCCCAGGACATTCTCGGCGGCTGCCGGGGTCGGGTGATCGGCGTCCATCAAGGACACCGCGTGGTTCTTGCTCGAGCTCATCAAATCGTCCTTTTTATAGTCGGGCTTGTTATTGGCGATCAGGCCATTCGCCCTTTTTGGGGTACAGATGTGCAGCAGCAGTCTTGGAAAGTTGATGTCGATCAAAACGTTGGAAAGGCCGCCCTCCTTTGGGGCGTAGTCGTTGTTATGGGCGTATCACAGCGCATGTCCCGGAGGATGAGACTGTCGCAAAGCTGAAACATTTTATTACCAGAAACCCTGATAAAGCAGAATGTATGCCAGTTGGCATGTACCAAAGATGACAACAACCATATGAAATTTATGGTGATTTTTAGGGTCGTTGGCGACCGGCGAATGCCTTCGTTCGGAAACACGAATATTTCTAATTGTGTCGTTCGGGATGCCGACTAAAACGCTGGCGTTTTGGCGGTGGTTTATTGGCTTTGTATTACAAAGTATCCCCGCACCACCTTGATACATCGGCATGACGTTCTGGCGTGTCGGCGACACAGAGCGGATACACGCCTGGCTTTAACTCTGTTCACCAGCTGGCGCAGGCGGTCACCCACCGCCACACGCGCCCTGGCCACACTCAGTCAAGCCAGGAGATACACCGATGAAGCGACCCTACGCGGCCCTTGCGGCCACTTTCGCCCTGTCCCTCAGCGCCTTTGCGGCGATGGCTCATGCCGACGACGCCAAGCCCCAGGAAAAATGCTTCGGCGTCGCCCTCGCCGGTGCCAACGACTGCGCTGCCGGTAAAGGCACCTCGTGCGCCGGTACCGCCACCGCCGATTACCAGGGCAACGCCTGGGTATTGGTCGACAAGGGCACCTGCACCCAGATCAAGACGCCCAAAGGCTTCGGCAGCCTGACGGAACAGCCGTGATCCAGCGCCTGTTGCCCCAAGCGCTGCTGTTGCTGGTGGCCCGGCTGGGCATCGCAGCGGTGTTCTTCCTGTCGGGACGCACCAAGGTCAGCGGATTTATGAGCCTCAAACCGTCGACCTACACCTTGTTCCGTTCGGAATACGCCTTGCCGCTGATCCCGTCGGACTGGGCCGCGCACCTGGCGACCTACGCCGAACACCTGTTTCCGCTGTTGCTGCTAGTGGGCCTGCTGACGCGCCCGGCGGCCGCCGCGCTGCTGGGCATGACCCTGGTGATCGAGGTGTTCGTATACCCCGAGGCCTGGCCGACGCACCTGACCTGGGCGGGCCTGTTGCTGCCGCTGCTGGCCTATGGCGGCGGGGCGTGGTCGCTGGATCGCCGCCTGTTCGGCAAACCTTAACAACCCTGATGGAGATACCCGATGCGCATGCTTTCTTCTTTGGCCATGGCCATGGCCCTGACTGTCCCCGTGCTGGCCCAGGCGGCCGATACACCGCAGCCCGGCACCGGCAAAAGTGTGGTGATCGTGCCCGGCTCGTTTGTCGACGGTTCCGGCTGGCGTGTGGTGCACGACATCCTGATTCACAAGGGCTACAAGGTCACCGTGGTGCACCAGGGCCACGAAAACCTCGCGGCGGATGTGGCCGAGGCGCGTGAAGTGCTGGAGCAACAAGTCGGCCCCGTGGTGTTGGTGGGCCACAGTTCCGGTGGCGCGGTGATCTCGATTGCCGGCGACCGCGACAAGGTCAAGTCGATGGTCTACGTCTCGGCGCTGCAGCCGGAAGTGGGCGAGAACATGGCCCAGTTGATCGGCTCGATGCCGGCGCCCAGCGATGACATCAAGCAGAGTCGCGACGGCCACCTGTTCTTTGATCGCAGCAAATACAACGCCGATTTTGCCGCCGACCTGACCCCCAACCGCACCGACTTCATGGCCGCCTCCCAAGTGCCGGCTACCACCGCCTTGTTCGGCGGCACCGTGTGGGCGGCGACGTGGCACAAAAAGCCGACGTATGCCGTGGTGTCCACCGAAGACCGTGCGCTCAGCCCCGCGCTGCAACGCTGGATGTACCAGCGCGCGGGTTCCAAGGTCACCGAAATCAAGGCTAGCCACTTGGTGTACATCTCCCAGCCTGAGGCTGTGGCGAAGGTCATCGAAGACGCGGCTTCCGTTATCAAATAATCCCTCTCACCCCACACAAGACCTCAAAAGGAAATAACCATGAACACTGCACTTAAATCCCGTCTGAGCCTCGCCGCCGCCGCCGCCCTGATTGCCATGGCGTCGGCGTCATTCGCCAGTGCCGCCAGCGCCGCCGACCAGCAGGAAAAGCCCGGCCGATGCTACGGCGTCAACAGTTGCAAGGGCGAAAGCCTGTGCGCCACCGCCAAGCACGACTGCAAGGGCCTCAACAGTTGCAAGGGCGAGGGCGTGATCGTCAAGACGCCGTCTGAATGCCTCAAGGCCGGTGGCACGTTGACTGAGCCGAAATAACGCCTTCCTGTGGCGAGCAAGCTTGCTTGTGCAGCGCCTCCAGAAACGGGCGACTGCTGCGCAGCCGAGCGGGAGCAAGCTCCCTCGCCACAGTTTTTGCTGGAGTACCGATGATGCCGACATTTAACCCGCGCTTTTCCGGCTATGGCCTGGGGCTGCGCAAGGAGCATTACTGCGACTTCCTGGAAACCTTGGTGCCCGTGGATTTTGTCGAAGTGATTTCTGAGAATTTTATGGTCGCAGGTGGGCAACCACGGCACATCCTGCGCCAGATTCGCGAGCGTTACCCGGTGGCGCTGCACGGGGTGTCGATGTCGATCGGCACGGCCGAAGGGCTGGACCCGGAGTACCTGCGGCGTCTCAAAGCGCTGGTGGATGAGGTGGAGCCGCTGTTTGTCTCCGACCACCTGAGTTGGTCGCGCAGCGGGGGGTTCAATGCCCACGATTTGTTGCCGGTGCCCTATACGGACGAGGCTCTGGACCGCGTTTGCGCCAATATCCACCAGGCCCAGGAGGTGTTGGGCCGCACGCTGCTGGTGGAAAACCCGTCCAGCTACCTGGCGTTTGACGGTGCCAGCATGAGCGAATGCGCATTTATCGCCGCTATGGCCGAGCGCACGGGGTGCGAGTTGCTACTGGACGTCAATAATGTGTTTGTCAGTGCCAGCAATCATGGCTTTGATGCCCTGGCCTTTCTCGAAGGCATTCCCGCTGAGCGCGTGCGCCAGATTCACTTGGCCGGCCATAGCCAGGGCCGTGAGCTGTTGATCGACAGCCACGACAGCCCGGTGTGCGCCGGGGTTTGGGATTTGTATGCCAAGGCCATAGCGCTAATCGGGCCGGTGGCCACGATGATTGAGCGCGATGATGCCATCCCGCCGCTGGCCGAATTGCTTGAGGAGCTGTCAATGGCGCGGGCTTTGGGGCTGGCGCAATGAACCTGGCGCAGTGGCAGCAGGCATTTCACACGTGGCTGGTGAGTGCGTCGGATGATTCGGCCCGACTGTTGGGCGACCGGCACGCAGGCCTGGCGGTGTACCAGAACAACTATCGCGCGCAGCTGGTGGGTTGCCTGGAACAGGCGTTTCCGATTGTGCGACGTTGGCTGGGAGAGGAGGCGTTTCTGGCGGCCAGCATTACCCATATCGACCAGCAACCCCCGCATGCCTGGACCCTGGATGCGTATCCCGAAGGGTTTTACGCGACCTTGAAGACCGTATTGCCGAATAACCCGGATGTGCATGAACTGGCCTGGATCGAGTCGGCGCTGAATGAGGCGTTTGTCGCCGCCGATGCGACGCCCTTGCCGTTGCAAGCCCTGGCCGAGCTGGATTGGGACAGCGCCGTTTTGCGCCTGACGCCGTCGTTGCGCTGCCATGGGCTGACTACCAATGCTGAGGCTATCTGGTCGGCACTGTGGCAAGACGCGCTTGCGCCGCAGGCAATGATGCTGGAACAGGCAGGTGGATTGTTAGTGTGGCGGCGTCAGTACACCTCACGTTTACGTCAGGTCAGTGCGTTGGAGCTTGAGGCCGTGTTGCACCTGCAGGCCGACGGCAGCTTTGCCGGGCTGTGCGAGTTTCTGGTGGCGCGCCTGGGTGAAGAGGCGGGAGTGGCCCAGGCCGGTGAATACCTGGCCGGGTGGTTAGGCAGTGAGTTGATCGTTGACCCTGTGGCGAGCGGGCTTGCCCCGCGTTGGAGTGCGAAGCACTCCCAGTGAAGCCACCTCGGGTATTCCTGACGGACCTGGTCAGCCAGGTTTTGGGGCCGCTTCGCAGCCCAACGCGGGGCAAGCCCGCTCGCCACAACAAGCCAGTTCTCCACTACAGCCCCGTTCGCAGCGAAGGTCTGGATAGTCTTAGCCATCCAAACATGAAAATTCGGACAGCCAGGCAATCGGCCACTGAAAAAAATTCGCGCAACCCTTAATCTAAGGGCCTTTGTCACCTGTGCGGATTGTTCATGTCTTCTGTTGCCGATGGGCTGCCTTCCAATAAACGCTTGCCGGCGGTGATCGCCTTGTCTTTGGGCATTGGCATGGCAACCCTGGACACCGCCATCGTCAATACGGCGCTGCCGACGCTGGCACAAGGTATCGGCACTGATTCGGCCTCGGTTATCTGGGTGGTGAACGCCTACCAGTTGGCGATTATCGCCACGGTGCTGCCGTTCGCGTCGCTCAGTGATGTGCTCGGTCACCGGCGCGTGTACCTCGGCGGCTTGCTGCTGTTTATTGTCTCGTCGCTGTTTTGCGGGTTGGCCGGTTCTTTGCTCACCCTGACTGCCGCGCGGGTGGCCCAAGGGCTCGGGGCGGCGGCGGTGATGAGTGTCAACACGGCGTTGTTGCGGCATATCTACCCGTCAAAAATGCTCGGGCGCGGCCTGGGCTATAACTCGCTGGTGGTGGGGTTGGCCTTCACGCTGGGGCCGACCGCCGCGTCGGCGATTCTGTCGGTGGCGAGCTGGCATTGGCTGTACCTGATCAACGTGCCGCTGGGGCTGCTGGCCCTGGGGCTGGGCCTGCGGTCATTGCCGACACTGCCGTTGACCGGTCACGCGTTCGATCGGTTTTCGGCGCTGTTGTGTGCTGGTCTGTTCGCGCTGTTGGTGCTGGGGCTGGGCACGGCGGTGCATGGCGCCCAAGGCACACTGACCCTCGGTTTGATTGCGCTGGCGATGGTGTGCGGCGCATTGCTGTTGCGCCGTGAAGCCGGTCACCCGGCGCCGATGCTGGCCGTGGACTTGTTCAAGCGCCCGGTGTTTGCGCTGTCTTCTCTCACGGCCATCTGTGCGTTCAGCGCCCAGGGCCTGGCCTTTGTATCGCTGCCGTTTCTGTTGCAGGCGGTGCTGGGGCACAGCCAGGTGGCAACCGGTTTTTTGATGACGCCGTGGCCTGCCGTGGTGGCGGTGATGGCCCTGGTGGCGGGGCGGCTGGCGGATCGTGTGTCGCTGGGCCTGTTGTGCGGCATCGGTTTGCTGATGCTCAGCGCGGGCATGGCGGCGTTGGCGACCTTGGGCAGCGGCGCCAGCGCCTTCGATATTGGCTGGCGCATGGCCTTGTGCGGCGCCGGTTTCGGTTTTTTCCAGTCACCCAACCTCAAGGCGATCATGACCAGCGCGCCGTTGGCCCGCAGCGGTGGGGCCAGTGGCATCGTCGCGATTTCACGTTTGCTGGGGCAAACGCTGGGGGCGTCGTTGGTGGCGTTCTGCTTTCACCTCTCCCTGGGCAGCGGCCCGCAATACGCGCTGTGGCTGGGCTGTGGGTTTGCGCTGGTGGGCAGTGTGGCCAGTGGGCTGCGCTTGTTGCCGTATAAACACAAGGTTTAGCCCTTGTAAAACACGCGGCGGCAACGCTAACGTGGCGGCCTGAATATTTCGGGATGTTTCAGATTTATGTCCAGCCTGGCTCTACGCACTGCTGATACCACCTCCCGACGTGCCGCACTGACCCTCGCGTTATGCCTGCCCAGTGATGTGTTGCTCTACTTGCTGCTGCCCATGGAATCCCAGGCCTTTGGCATCACCCTGGCCCAGGCCGGGGTGTTGCTCGCAGCCAACCGCCTGGTGCGGATTTTCGGCTACCGCCATGTGTTGAATTTCTACGCCCGTAATGGCGACCGGCTGACCTGCATGATTGCCGCCGGTGCCGCCACGGTGTGCGCCTTGGGCAACTCGATGCTGTCAGGTTTTGCCGCTTTGTTGGGGCTGCGGCTGATCTGGGGCCTGTGTTTTGCCGCGCTGAACCTGTCGACCCAAGTGTTGGCCACCTCTGAGCCTGCGGGCGCGGCGCGCAGGGCAGGGCGCTCCAGGGCGGTGATCGCCCTCGGGCCGATGCTGGCGCTGCCGCTGGGGGGCTGGCTGACCCTGTGGGCCGGGCCGCGACCTATCTTCATGATTCTGGCCGGCTGCTGCCTGGCGGGCGTGTGGGTGGCACGTGGTTTGCCGACCGCCGGGCATGATTTGCACAGCACCGGGCGCCGCTTCAAGTGGCCGGACAGCGTGGCGGTGTGGTCGTTTATCGAAGGCGTGGCGTTGGACGGGCTGTTTATCTTTGGCCTGTCGATCCAGGCGCAGAAGATTCTTGGCGGCGATGCGGTACTGATCGCCGGCGGCCTGATGGCACTGCGCTATGCCTCGGAGATGCTTCTGAGCCCGCTGGGTGGGCGTGCGGCGCAGCGTTTTGGTGCCACCTCGATGCTGCTGTTGTTTTCGTTCTTGAGTGCCTTGGCGCTGACGGCATTTGGCAGTTATTGGGTGATCGTCGGCGCGGCCGCGGTGCTGGTGCTGCGCGCCTTGCAATTGCCGTTGGTGACCACTTTGGTGGCTGAGCGCAACCCTGGTTCGATGCGCGTTTCGGCCCTGGCCTCCAACGCGGTGTGGCGCGATGTCGGCGCTGGCCTTGGGCCGCTGATGGCGGGGTTGCTGCTACCGGTGGCGTCGGCGCCGTGGGTGTTCGGTCTGGCAGGCGCGGCGATTGCCGTCAGCGCCGTGTTCTGCTGGCGCGCGAAGGTTTCCAACTGATTATGGGTTTTTGAAGCCTTCCAGCCAGGCGGGGTCGAAGCGGGTTTGGTCGGTGTCGATGCCCAGTGCCTGCATTTTCGCCCTATGGGCTTCCATCTCGCCGACCAGTTGCGCCTGGGCGCTGGAGTTGGCGTCCAGGTCATGCATCTGCGTCAGGCCCAAGTGGTAAAAACGCAGCACTTTGAGGGCAGTGGGGTCGTTGGCCTGTGCGCGGTCCTTGAGGGTGTGCATCACATTGGTCACGCGCATCAGGTTGCGCTTGAGCTGCCAGCCGTACACTGCAGGCGCCAGCCATGGTTGGGTCCAAAATGGGCCGCGCACCAGGGCGACGGTGATCAGCACCCCGGCGAATACGCCGCCGATGTTGAAACGCAAATTATCGCCGCCGGGTTCGCCGAACAGCATCACCGCCAGGGTTGATAGCAGCATGGCCAGGGCCATGAACAGCACGGCGATGATCAGCGTGCTGCGGCGGGTTTGTTGGCGGAAGGTTGCGGGGTCGCAGGGTTTGAGCTCGAACATCCGGGTCAGGTCTCAAGAAAGGCGGGGTGGCATCTTCGCATGCTTTGGGCAAACAAGTTGAACGATGGCTTGGGGTGGTTTCTCTAAATCTGTATAGCCCTTTTGAGGTAAGCCATTATGTCTGAGTACAAGCAACCGCCGCCGGGTACACCTGACCCTGACCGTACGCCGGGAGAGGAGGAGCGTGACAACGATGCGTTGCGGCCCAATGACCCGGCCGAGCGTCAGGACGAAGATGATGTGGAGCGGGTTGAGGAAGACCTGGAAAACCTGCATGACAGGGCGCGCCCGCTATAGGTTCAGGAGGTGACTGTGAGTAATCATCCGAAAGGCCCGGGTTCGGGCGAGCATGCCAGCGGCGAGAATGAGTTGGGGTTTGATCCTGATTCGCCTGATGTGTCGGACCCGCAGGTTGATCCTGTTGGGCCGGCGATTGCGCCGTTGGATAAGGACAAGGAGCAGCGGAAAAAGGTGGATTATGATCCGTTGGGGGATCTTAAGAAGCCTAGGTGATGTCGGCGCTTTTGGTGTACATATCCGTTGCTGCGGTAACGGCGGCTTATGGTTCCGCTCTTACAGCGGGTCACTTTTGGCAAACGCCCGGAATGCCGGCCCAGCCAAAAGTAACCAAAAGGTCTTCGCCCCACCACTCGGCACCTCGCTAATGCTCGGTGTGCCCGCACTCCGGCTT